>JACQDB010000019.1 GCA_016201275.1 Acidobacteriota bacterium | reverse complement strand
TCGGTCAGTCTTGTTTGCGACTGCTGTTTCGTCGTATGATCTCATTGCTAGATACCTTTCTGCCGGTTTCATCACCGGCGGAAATTCAAGGCTCAGGTGCTACCAACACTTGAGCCTTTACCTTTTCATGGGTGCTTCATTAGCGTTACATCAAACGCCGCCTACTCTTTCATTCGGCCACGTTGCTTTATTCGTCAATCAGCACGGCATCTAAGACCAGACCCTTTTGACTTTCGGCTTGATTATCAAAGAACTAAAAAGAGAGTATCACTAATCTAGCAAACTGTCAATAGATAGCGAGATTTTATTTCACTATTGGCGCAGTCAGTGGAATAATTTTGTTTATGTGCAGAAGGCAAAGCATATAGGGTTTGCAGTGAAATTTCCTGTATAATCATATTGTGGAAAATAGCCTTTGGCCTAAGGCGCTCACCCCTCCCGCGAGAATGCCCGCGCATTTCCTCAATATCTTACCTTGCATTCTGTCACCTATACTTGTTTACAAAGTATATCCCTGTGTGAATCGGCATATCTGACGGGGGGTATAATTTTGTTGAGGTAGCGCAATCACTGGGTTTATTTGCGTTTGACGGAGAATGTGTAGGCACGGGGGCGGATTCGTGCAATCGCGCAGCGCTATTAGGATCGCACGAATGCACGAATCTTTTTATTTACGCCGCTTTATTGATGGTGGCGTTTGACGCCATCCATCTAGCTTTTCTTGAAGGCTTGGCGATTAACCCAGATGATTCGGCTAATTGTATTTTGTCATTGATTGAGCGTTCGGATTCTCTACCGGCGAAGAATTTGACAATCTCTCCGCTTGACGCGCCGGTTTCACAAGTGGCTACAAAGGCCGCGATTTCTTCGGCTGTGACAGTTTTTACAATTACCGGGCGTTCGGGGCACGCCTCAAAGAAGCGCGTCTCTCGGTTTAGCCTTAAAATAGTAGGTGCGATACTCGGCGTCTTACTTTTAGGGCACCACAACCGCACATAGCCCTCTCCCCTTTGAGCTTCCTTCTCGATCAAGTAAACCGTCCGCGATAGAGCGCCGATGGCGGACGCACCGCGCGATTTATAGGCCGCTTCTGTTGTGTGTGACTCATTCCCTTTACCGAGGTGATGCGAGAAAACTACGGCGGCATTGCACTTCTTGGCGAGCCTTTTAAGCGGCTTCGCGACGGCGCGTGCCCATTCTGAATTGTCGTTTTCGTTGTCTAATTCGAAGCAAAGCGTTATTGGATCGAAGACAATCAAATCTGCACCATACCCCTTCGCGCAACGAGCAATGAAGTTGAAGTGTGCCGGTTCTTTCATGTCCAATGGCTCGTCGTCAAGTTCGGGCTGCGTCACCAAGCAAAAGTTTTGGCAGGCCGTATCGGCGTTGGGAATCTGCTCCAGCATGATTTTCAGGTCTTCGCGTAGTTGGTACGCTGGCGACTCGGCATCTATGTACAAGACCCTGCGCGGTGTCGAAGCGACAGGAGCAAGCGGCAGGCACATCACCCCGGCGGCAAGACTCAGCCCCAAATTAAAGAGTAGTGTGGTTTTCCCGTAGTTTGTTACGGCGGCAATGCAACCCACATCACCCCGACAGACGGCGGAAAATATTTCTTCGCCGGGTGATAGCTCGGCAGCAAAGAAATCGTCTAGCGACGGATAGAAGCCTTCCATCTGTATTGAACTTTCGTTTTCTAAATTCATCAGGTTTTTTCTCCAGAATGATTCGTGCATTCATGCAATCCTAAAGGGGCTGCGCGATTGCACGAATCGGCTATTGGTGCACGACTGCCAATTCTTCAAGATAAGCTGCGTCTTCGAGCGTGATGATTGCGGCGTCGTCAAAGCGCTCTAGCTCGTCGTCCCTCTCATCAACGAACAGCGCTTCGCCCTTGCTCAGAGTGTGGCGCCTGGCTTTTAGCACTTCGACAAACCGCATCGCTTTTCGCGCCCGTTCGATGGTTTCTTTGTTGATTCTTGTCATGCCGAGGGTTCTCCCTTTTCCTCACAGTTGGCCAGGAATTCATTGACGTGGTTGTGCCCGTAAGCGATTTTCTTTCCGATGCGGTAATAGCCTAATAGCCCGGCAGCACGTAAACGCCAAGCGGTAACGCGGCTAATTTTAAGCCACCTGCAAACTTCGTTTTCATTGAATATTTTTTCGTCTTTCACCAAGTCTTCTTTCAAGTTCGGCTCCCTTCTAATTGTTAATCTTCGCTACAGGGAGAGTTAACCACGAATTCGAGTTCTTAAGCGTTGTCTAGTTGCTCGTGAATGAAACAACGCTTGGCGGTGTCGCCTCGGGCGAGAAGGATCATTTGCAAGTCGGCAAATGCCACCAGTAATTTGCCGAACGCAATAAGCCCTCCAATCGAGTATAACTGATTGGGAGATTGCCCAAGGCTTCCAGGTGGTTGCCAAAATAGATAGGACTTGGTTCAAGTAAAATGCCGTGGTCATGGAAATTCAGCTTCTCTGTGGGCGTTTTGCGCCGGCTGCCATAAGACTTAAAGGTGCTTCTTTTCCACTTGAACAACCACGCAAGAAAAAGGTTTTTCCTCGCGCCCGGCGTATTGTTCTTTACATTCACAATATCGTCATGTTTGTCTTTGAAAAAACGGATAATAGTTTGTAGTTCATGATCCTTCGCTCCCTGTTCCTGTAGAATCTCCTTGTCCTCTCGGTTGAGTTCTTGCGTTTCTCGTAGGTGTAGAAGCAACCAGTGGGAATGTCGTCTTTTGGCAAGCTCACATTCTAAGGCGTCAAGTCTTGCGGTCTTCGTCCTTTTTATTTTGATAACCTCTCGGAATATCCCGAATGCTTCTGCCAATATTTCTTCATGGTCGGCGTAAAGGCGATCACCACATAGGCTATAAATATCTTCTTTGGTCAGGTATTTGCGGTTCTTCCCTAGTATAAGGCTCAATTTCTCCAGGTGCTTCTGCGCCGTGCCGCGCAGTTTCCGAGAGTCAAAATTCCGTTGATCGCGTAGATAATTGTGAATGTTATCGGGCATTCGCGTATAGACTCTGATGATATGGTGCCATCTGTTAATGGCACACAACACTGCCGGGTGTCCGATGCTGGCGTGATTAGTTTCGACGGTCTTGAAAATGTCTATTGAATTCGTTGTTCCATCTGGCAACCTTATCTCTGCCTTTGGGCTTTTGGTACATTCACCTTCCGTGTCATGTATCCGAATTATGATCTTATCCGCGAAGGCTTGATCCCCAAGCCCAAGCCTTTTTACCAACTCCTGCTGCTCCTCATGGGTCAACTGCTCTTGAATTAGTTGGTGCATCAAGCCGACTTTATCCATTCCGCTTTTCCCCTTCACCGTTCAATTCATCAAGCATTGCTGCTGCGCGCTTTGCGGTTTCAATGTTCGCATTCACATAACGATATGTTGTTGTCGGTTGCGTGTGCCCCAGCATCCGCCCGACTTCGGACAGCGGCAAATGCTTTGAGACTAACCGCGTGGCGTTGGTATGCCTGAGATCATGAAAACGGAGGTCAGAAAGCCCGACCTTTGCCCGCAAAGTTGCAAACGCCTTCTTAGTGCTGCCGCTGATATTGAAGACAAGGCTCTCCGGGTTTTTGTCGGACTTGTCAAACAAACTTACAAGCTCTTTTTTCAACCGCGAAGTAATGGCTACCTGTCGTTCGCGTAGCGTCTTGGTGTTGAACGCTCGAATACTTATGATGTCGTTTTCAAAGTCCACGTCGCAAAATTTTAGTTTGAAGATTTCACCGCGCCGCATTCCGGTATCAAGCGCGCATATAATGATCGGTTTGAGGTGCGCCCAATAACCCGTACAGGCTGACAATAGCTTTTCTTCTTCCTCTTTGGTCAGGATGCGCTCCCGCTGGTGTTCGTCGCCTGGATTGATAAGCGCTGTGCCGGTAGAGAAGGGGTTTTTTAATATCCAACCATTCGAGACGGCGACACTCAAGACGCGCCGCAGCAAGCCCAATTCTTTATGTACGGTTGCTATAGAGCGCTGTCGCTCTATGGGCTTGCCTTTCTTCTCAGTCCCGCGCGTGTTCTTACCGAAGATCACCGGTGTATTGAGGCGAACGGATTTGAAATAATCAACGTCGGCGTGTTTGATAGAGCGCAGTTTCTTGGTTCCAAAGTATTCTTTCAGGATGTTAAGCCGCAACTCTATTTCATACTTGCTTCGATAGCCTTTCACCTTGCGCCCATTCACGTATTCGGGTTCTACAAGGTAGCGTTTTTCAAAGAAGCGGGCGAGGTCATTAAAGGTCATGGTCGCGCCTTCAAGGGCTTGCTCGCCTTCCTGTTCCAACTCCTGAAGCATTCTTCTCGCTAAGTCCTTCGCCGCCGTCTTCGTGTTGAGCTTCGGTTTCCTGCGCCGTTCCTTTCGTGAGCTTCCTTCAATCCAGGTGATGCGCGCATACCAGATAGTGCTTACCTTGCCGCTACGCTCAACTTGCTTTGCTACCGCCGAACCCGTTCTGTGCCTTGCCATTGTTTCCCCCTGCCTGGTGTGATGAGATGTCACGTACCAATACGCTTTGGGGGAAGGGATGGTTTCAAAAATGGTCACACATATTGGTCACACTTTCGACCTTAGCGCGAGGAAATAAGTTGAAATATAATGCAGCATTTTGTCGAAGATGTCCCGTAAAATAAGTGTTTTTTGCAGCAAGCCGATATGAGGTGAAACAGAGGGAAACCGACATTTTCTGCATTCACACGGCAGGGGTCACTGGTTCGAGTCCAGTAACGCCCATTCTTGTTTCCTGCCTTTTAATTTTTCCACCCTACAGGCAAGCCTTTCGGGAACTTTTTTGCGTTGCTGGCGTGGGCTAGAACGGTTACCTAAGCCGATCTCAATTCTTCCCTTGGAGGACTAGCGATGCAAAAAAGAGCGTACCTGATTTTTTCTTTTCTCTTTCTGCTGACCGTCAATAGCGCTTTGGCACAGGCGGCGCAGACGGCTAAAGAACCCCCGAAAGAGAAAACTCAAAAGGCTGAAAAATCTCAAGGCCAGCACTCGATGGTGGAGCCGCCGGAACTAGCGCCGCTGCGGTTTTCCTTTGCCAGTGATGCTTATCTGGGCGTGTATCTGGAAGAGGTGAGCGCCGAACGCATGAAAGATTTGAAGTTGAAAGAAGAACGCGGCGCGGTGGTCATGAAAGTCGCCGAAGGTTCCCCTGCCGAAAAAGCCGGATTGAAAGAGAATGATGTGATCGTTTCTTTCAATGGCAGGCGTGTGGATACGGTCAGAGAATTGCAGCGGTTGCTGGGTGAAACACCTGCCGGGCGCACCGTGACTTTTGAAGTGATGCGCGGCGGGGCGCTGCAGACGCTGACGGCTACCGTGACCAAACGCGCCGCCAATGCAGGGTTGTTGCAAGGCAATCTGGAGCCTTTCAAGTTGCGCGAAAAAGAGTTGCAGAAGATGGAAGAACAGTTGAAGCGCAGTGAAGTGAGCCGCGAACGCGCCGAAGAGATGCGGCAGCGCCGCTGGGAATTGCAAGAGAAATTCCAGAGCGCAAAGCCTAAAGATTTCGGCAACTTCAATTTTAATTATCGCGGCATGAATTTCTGGAGCGGTACACGACTGGGCCTTGCCGTTGAATCCTTGAATGAGCAATTGGGCAATTATTTCGGCGTCAAAGATGGCAAAGGCGTGCTGGTCACCGAGGTGCAGAAAGACAGCGCCGCCGAGAAAGCCGGATTGCAAGCTGGGGATGTCATTCTGGAAGTGGACAATCAAAAAATCGTTAGCACTCATAATCTGCTCGCGGTGCTGGCGAAAAAACCGGCAGGCCAGCTGACGTTGAAAATCCTTCGCAATAAAGACGAGAAGACCGTCACCGTCAGACTGGAAAAACGCGAAGCCCTGCCAGCGAAAAAACATCGCGCCATGTTCTTTTCGCCGACGGTGAATGTGATTTATAGCGAATTTCATTGGCCCACGACCATGACACCTGGTTGAGAGGCGGTCTGTGACCGCCATGCGGCGGTCACAGACCGCCTCTCAACCCGTCGCCCACCTCTGCAAGCCGCTATCAGGCAACAGGAAAAAGGCAGAAGTAAAAAAGGTGAAAGGCAGGGGCATGAATCGAGTGCTGCTCACGGGAGGGTTTCGTAGCGCCAAACTTTGGTTGTTGGTTGACGCTTCCGCTTGAAGATTTTTCTGCATCGGGCTTTTCCTTACCGAAAGGCAAAAGCGAAATCGTGAGTGCAGCCTGCACTGGCGCAGGCAAAACTTTTGATTTCGCTTTTGCCTTTTTCATTTTCCCTTTAATATGAAAGCCGTATTGGCAAGCAAAGCACTATGTCACCAAGGCGGAAATTTCAAATTGCAATCAGCGCGATTCTAGGGCTGCTGGCCTTTGGCACCATCGGCTTCAAGCTGATTCTCGGCCTTGCCTGGTTCGAGTGCTTCTACTTCACTTTAATTACGCTGACCTCCGTAGGCTTCAGCGAGCCTCACGGGATGACCGAAGCCGGGCGCTACTTTACTTCGCTGCTGATTATCCTGGGCGTCGGCACCATTGGCTATGCCTTGACCGCAGCGGCTCAGGCGGTCGTGCAGTTGGAATTAATTTCGACCTTCGGAAAAAGAAAAATGTTTCGAGATATAAACAACCTCAAAGGCCATTACATCGTCTGCGGCGCGGGGCGTATAGGGGCGGGTATCATTCGCGAAATTGCTTATCGCGGCGAGGATTTTGTGGTCATCGAAATGGATGAAACCATCGCCGATAAATTGTTGGCGCAAGGCTATCTGGTGTTGATGGGTGACTCGACCACCGATGAAGTGCTGCGCGGCGCGGGCATCGAACGGGCGCGCGGCTTGGTGTGCGCGGTGTCTTCAGACCCCGACAATTTATACATTACGTTGACCGCCAGAGACATCAACAAGGATTTGTACATCGTCGCTCGCGCCAACGAAGAATCGGCGATTCAACGGCTGTTGAAGGCAGGAGCCAACAAAGTGGTGTCGCCTTCGATTACCGGAGCCAATCAAATGGCGCAGATGTTGTTGCGCCCTGCGGTTGCCGACTTCATCGAACTGGCAACCATGACCGAACAACTGGAATTGGAAATGGAGCAGGTGGAGATTGCCGCTGGTTCGCCTTTCATCAAACGACCATTGCAGGAGACCGGCATTCGCTCCAGTCTCAATGTCATCGTCATCGCCATCAAACGCAAGAATGGCGAGATGATTTTCAATCCCTCGGCGGACACCATCATCGAAGAACAAGATGCGCTAGTCGTCATCGGCAGCCATGAAAATTTGGAAGGTCTGGAAATGATGGCGAACCCTGCATCAACGGCGCGCCACCGCCATTGAAGCTGTCGGCAAAAAACCGTTGGCAAGCGCGGGGTGCAACTTCCTGAACGGCGGCGCTGGCTGATCGGTCGCTGACCAAGGTACAAGCTTTGCCGACTGCGAACTTCGCGCCACCGAAAGTAGCGATGAAAGAAAATGTCAGCATCGTCATTCCCACCTGGAACGGGCTATCTCTACTGCAAGAATTTCTGCCATCGGTATTGGCGGCAGCACAACGCTATGCGGAATCGTCTCGCCAGCAGATCGAACTGCTCATCGTGGATGATGGCAGCCACGATGATACGATTGCCTGGTTGGAAAGTCTGAGCAAAAGTTTGCCGTCTCAAGATGAATTTTTGAAATCGTTATTCCTGCACACGGCGGCAAACCGCGATGGCGCGAATGAGCAGGTTGCCAAACCACTAGCGACCGAAAGCGGTTGGCGTGCTGAATTGCGTTGGGTGAAGAATGAAATCAATAAGGGGTTCAGCGCCGCCTGTAACAAAGGCATCGCAGCGGCGCGTTATCCATTAATCCTTTTGCTCAATAATGATGTGGAAATCGCCGCCGATGCGATTGCGCCGCTGGTGGAAAACTTTGCCGATGAAAAGGTCTTTGCGGCGCATTGTCGAGTGGTTGATCTGACAAGCGGGCGCGAAGTCGGAACCGGCAAAGTCGGCGCTTTTGCCAGCGGTTTTATTCGCGTTCATCAAAGCTATGCGACCCGTGAAGATGCAAAAAGCCCAATAAATTCGCCGTTTTTTTCCATGTTTGCTGGCGGCGGTGCGGCGATGTTTGACCGCCAGAAGTTTTTAGCGGTGGGCGGTTTCGAGGACTTGTTGTCGCCGTTTTACTGGGAGGATGTCGAGTTGAGTTATCGCGCCTGGAAACGCGGCTACACGATTGTGTACGAGCCGCGTTCGCTGGCGCGTCATCGCCTCTCTTCGACCATCGCCAAACTCAATCAACGGCGTGTGCGAATGATCGAGCAACGCAATCGCCTCATCTATCACTGGATTCATCTGCACGATGGCGTTCTGCTGACTTCGCACTTGTTGTGGGTAGCATTGTTGGCGTTGCTTGCGCCGTTGCGTTTGCAGCCCAGCTTTCTGCTCTCTGTCAGCGCAGCGGTCAAGCGCCTGCCGCAAATTCGCCAACGCCGCCGCGACGAAAAACAGCAAGCCCGTCGCAGCGACCGCGAAGTGTTTGCCCTGTTTGCCGCCCTGCGCCAACGCCCAGAGGTGACCGTCTATGACAAAAGTGGAAAGTGGAAAGTGGAAAGTGGAAAGTGAATCACTACCTAGCCGGTTTGAAAATTGTCGGTCGCTTCGTTTTTGCGCCGTAGGCCGGCGGCAATCTAGCTCCTGCACCCTTTCAGGGCGCGCCGCGTTTGCCCTCAAACATGATTCCAGTGCCTGTGGTTCCAGTGCCTACAGCACTGGCTAATTTCCTACGCCCCGGCGGGGCAAAGAGGGCTGGGTAGTTAGAGGGTGTCGCAGAATTCCAGCAATCGCCCATATGTTGTGGATGATTACACCATCACCTACAATATCTGGACAGAACCTCCATTTCTGCGACACCCTCTATATGCGCGGCACACCAAGATTCAGTAAGACCGCCGCGACGCGATGAACATTCATGCGGTTTGCCAAGTTTCATCTCCCGAATCTTGGTGTGCCGCCTCTATAGTTACTTTTGTGGCTCAGGTATTGTCTGACTGCAAAAGCAGTTCATAATGATTCCTTTGGCAACGGGTTCGCAGTCTAAAGCAACATGAGCCACTTTTGTTTACCGAAGCCCGTGTTGCGTTCAGGCGATGGCAAAGTGTGTTGCCGCACTGTCTGACGTGCTTTTCACGTTTGCCTTTTTACTTCATTCTTCCTCGTTGCGGCTGCGACTCCAGATCATCACGGCGGCCAGGGTTAAAGGCGTCGCCAGAAACATCAAACCAGCGCTGGCGTTGTGCCACACTGTCCATTCCGGACTACCATCGGAAAGCAGGTTGGGTTCAACTTCTACAGGCTGTTCGCTATGCTCGCCGACGTAATAAAACACGCCGCTGCATACCACGAGCAACACGGCTGCGAGCAAAATTTTTAAGGCTGTTTTTTTCATAGTGCGTATATAGACACCGCCTGCCGTTAAAGTGTTCCCGGCAACTTAAACGGCTCGTGCGGCGACCGTGAGCGTCGCGCCTTGATGCACAGAGGAGAGCAGAAAATCGCAAGGTTTGAGGAAAGGAATAGCCAACAAAAAGGCGGCGCGCTTCGCTGTAGATTGATGCCACCACCGCGCTTTCAAACTTTGCCGCAGCGCATGAACATTGTGAACCGGCGAGCGCAAGGTGCTGCGATAAAACTCAAAGCCGGTGTCGTGCAACAGCTTTTGCAGGGTTGGCAAAGTGAAATGATAACGATGGCGCGGCGCGTCCAGAGCGAACCAGTCGCCTCGGAAATAACGCGCTTGATAACTGGCGGCGTTGGGAAGTTGAATGATGACGGTGCCGCCGGTCGGCAAAATTCGGCGTGCTTCCCGCAAGTGAGCGTGCGGCTCGTTGGTGTGTTCGAGGGCTGACCAGAAAGTAACCACATCAAAAAATGCTGGTGCAAATTTTGCCTCCAGCAAAGTGCCTGTGAAGATGTGCGCGTTGCCGAAAATCTGCTGCGCGGCGTGGGCTGCCGGTTCGCCAAGTTCAACGCCGTAAGCTTGCCAGGTCTGTTGATTCAGGGCGCGCAAAAAAAAGCCCGCGCCGCAGCCAACATCCAACAAGCGCCCACCTTGCAGTTGACACTTTTTGATGAAGTCGGTCTTGTCGGCTTGCGATGCGCGTATCCACTTTTCCGCTGGTTCGCCGCCCCAATAATCCTTCGGATAAAAGGCCGCTAATTCGGCCTCCGTCATGTCCGGCAGGGTTCGCCAGACGCCGCAATTCCGGCATTGCACGATGCGAAAAACTTCTCTGGCCAGACCTAATCTATCTTCGGTGTTGAACAAAAACTTGTAGTCAGTAGAGCCGCAAAGTTCACAAGGTCGGGGGGGCGTTGCCGCAGGATTGTTGATCGGAATGCTCATTCGCTGTTTACGGCAAGCAGTCTAATTTGCGAAGGTCGCGGACGCAAGGTGTCGCGGCAAGGAAAAAGCCTGCGTCGCTTCGGGTCTGACGCAGGCTTTTTCATGAAGCGGAGAGCAGCGGTTTTATCAGAGCGTTAAAACCAGAAGATTGGAACGCAACCCGGCGGTGCGAACCCGCAGGCGATTTGCGCCGCTGCGAAGATTCAAGGCGCTGGTCGAGCCAAAGATAACGGCTTTTGCGCCGCCGCTTTTGATCTTCACTTTTGAAGCGGTGACGGTGACGCCATTGATTTCAATCTGCATTCCCACCACGAAGCCTGTGCCTTTGAGCGTCAGCACGCCTTCCGAAGTTTCAAAAGTGGCGCGCATCAGATTGGCACCGCCGGTATCGGCTTTGCTGAAATCGGCGCTCACCGCTTGACTGCGATTGCCCTTGCTGTCAATGAAGACCAGGCTCACCTGCATAGCCGTTGGATAGGCGCTCAGGTTGGAGAAGTTCAACGTAAAACTGCTTTGCGTAGAGACGCCGAAATTGACATCGAACGGCGCGCCGGTATTGACTACGGCATTGGCGCTGTTAAGCAAAGTGATTTGCGCTTGTCTGACATCGCCTTCGTTGTCGGCGGCCACGCCGGTCAAGGCCAACACATCGCCGTTCAAACTGGCGGCAAATTGTGAAGTGGAAGGCGCGGTTCCGGCTCCGGTATCGCCGCCACCGCCGCCGCCTCCACCACCACCGCCACTAGCACCGGCTTTCAGTTGATAGCCCATCGTGTCCAGTGCGGCAATGTCATTATCGGTGATGACAAATTTGCGGCTGTCGGGCAACGTCGGATCCATGATGCCTATGTGTGTGCCGGTCAATTGATCGTCCTTCCAATGACTGGTCTGGCGACCATCGCCACCGGCGCTTGTTGCTCCGGTTGATAACATCAGCGGCGTGTTGCCGTTGAAGAAGACCGGCGCACCGCCTGCCAGCAGGTTTCGCGGTGCGGTCGTGAAACTGCTCAAGGTGATGGAACTGGTAGGGAAGCGAAAGAAGTCCCAGATCGTGGCGTTGGGCGCTCCCGATTGCGAACCCGCCACCGAAGTGAAGCCGAGCGCGTGACCGATTTCATGAGTCGCTACGGCTTGGAAATCCAACTTGCCAGCATCTATGCCGTTGGACGGATCAAAGTCATAACTGAAAGCGGAATTGAAACCCACCGAAGGAACCGCGCCTATATCTGTTTCGACCGTCGGATTGGCGACCGCCGGAAGTTCTCCCAGCGCACGCCATAAAGCCGACGGCGCGGTGACGCTGGTGGCGTTGCCGTAATCACTGGGCAGTTGCGTGGACGGTAAGGCATTGACCAAAGCCTTCTCGGCATCGCTGGTCGCATAGGTAATTAATTTCGAGCGAATGCGGGAATAGCCGGTCGCGTCGCGCAAGCTCTGCGAAGCGGTCGAGCCGAGAACGCCCGTCGGAAAGGGCGTGCCGAAACGATTCGGGCCATAATCTACATCCACGATAATGGTAATCGGACTTTTGATAATTGCTTCCCAAGACGCAGCGGCGCGCAGAAAGGCGGCCTTCGCATCGGGAAATCCCTCAAGCTGACTGGTGGCGCGCAAAGTGACCGTCAAGCCATCGGCGGCTAGCAGCTTGGGCGGCGAAATAATATGTAAATCGTTGCTGAGGTCGCCGCGAGTCAAAAACTTTTCTTCGTCGGTCGTCGCTTCGACGCAGTGAGCGCCCTCATCGGTAGCATAGACCACGAACCCGTCGCCATCGGCAACCGGCAAAAATTGGAGCGCAGGCAGAGCGTCAGCGCGGTAAACGCTGGCTTGAGCGCGGGGGAAAGAACCGAGAAGGAGGAGGGCAAGCAGAAAAAACGTCGCACACGCTTTCAAAGAAAGTTGATTCATTTTTGGGCCTCTGAAAGATGATTAGGGAGAGTGAACAGATCAAACGGGAGCATGGTCAAACAATCACCATATTAAGTTGCCGATAGCTTGAGTACAATACTATTTTTCAGGACAATGAGGAGAAATTTTTTTGAGAAAGTGAAGGGAAACTCATGATGAAACGACACCTCAGCCTGGGGCTGTTTTTGCTGTTGATGATGAGCGGTGCTGTCACAGCGGTGGCTCAGAAAACCCCATCAACAAAGGCCGTGGACGAGATTCGCGCACTGTTGGACAAGCAGGTAGCGGCCTGGAATCGCGGCGATTTGACAGGCTTCATGGCGGCGTATTGGAAATCCGCAGACTTGTCTTTTTATTCGGGCGGCACTAAGACCTTCGGCTGGCAACAAACTATTGACCGTTATCGCCAGCGCTATCAAAGTGCCGGGCGCGAAATGGGGCAATTGGATTTCAGCGAGTTGCAAATCGAAAGCCTCAGCCCGAATGCCGCTTTTGTGCGCGGACATTGGCACTTGAAGATGAAGGACGGCGAACCCGGCGGCCTCTTCACCTTGATTCTTCGCAAACAAAGCGGCGGCTGGAAAATTATTCACGATCACACCTCATCGCAGTGAACCGCGTGAAGCGTGAATAGTGAATGATGAAACCTGAAGCGTGAATGGTGAAGCGTGAAGCGTGAGTGGTGCAACGTAGCAAACGCAGGCTCGTGCATAGGTGGTTGAGCAAGCCAATCTAGGCCAAGCGAAGACCGCCTTCATGGTTACATCATGATTCATCATTCATCATGATTCGGTATTCACGCATCACTGTTCGCTATCTACGACAGCGATGGCCTCGCACAGAGCTTGCAAGCGTTGGGCGACAACAACGTGATCGTCGTGGCGCAGATAGGTTTGCAAAGCGTCCCAATCATCGAAGGCCGAGACAATCGCAAAGTCCCAGGAGCGCGGCGAATGCAGCACGTCTTCACCGACTTCGTAGCGGCGTATAACCGCGATTTTATTGGGTAATTGGCGTAAATCATCAAGGGCTTGGCGGCGCTCGTGCGCTTCGGCTTGAGGTTTGAATTTGCCTAAGACGACGTGTTGAATCATCGGTATTTCCTTTTCCTTTAAGGGTGGTTGAACACCAAAGTTAATAGCAGATGAATTGACGAGTCGGCAACTCCGCAAGCGTTCGTGTAGGGGAAATGTTATAATCGCGGCTGCACGACAAGAGGGGAAATCGGTATGTCAAAAATCAGAGTCCTGCCTGATTCACTGGCCAATAAAATCGCTGCGGGCGAAGTGGTCGAGCGCCCCGCTTCGGTCGTCAAAGAGTTGTTGGAAAACGCTCTGGATGCAGCGGCGCGCAAAATCAATATCGAAGTGGAAGCCGGTGGTAAACGGCTCATACGCATCATTGACGATGGCGAAGGCATGACGCGGGATGACGCGATTCTCGCCTTTGAGCGTCACGCGACCTCGAAACTGCGAACCGCTGAAGATTTGGAAACCATCTCTACCTTGGGCTTTCGCGGCGAAGCTCTGCCCTCCATAGCCGCCGTGGCGAAACTCATTTTGCGAACCAAGACCAACGACGATGTGGAAGGCACGGAAGTGGAATTTCATGGCGGCAAGCTGGTCAACGTGCGCGATATTGCGTGGCCGGGCGGCACGGAAATCGAAGTGAAGGATTTGTTCTTCAATGTTCCGGCGCGGCGCAAATTTTTGAAGAGCGATGCCACGGAAAGTTTTCACATCACCAATCTGGCGCAGCATTACGCCTTGGCCAATCCGCAACTCGCCTTTCTGTTAATCAACAACGGGCGCGATTCGATTCGCGTTGCCAACGTCGCGTCATTGAAAGACCGCGCTTATCAAATTCTCGGCGGTGGGCTGCTCAAAAAATTGCTTGAAGTGAATCACGAAGCGAACGGCTTGAAGATCGTCGGCTACGTTTCCAATCCGCAGGAGCAACGCTCGTCGCGTGACGCGCAATATCTTTTCGTCAACCGTCGTTTTGTCAAAGACCCTTTAATCAGTCGCGCTTTGACCGAGGCGTATCGTTCGATGATGCCTTCGGGAACCTATCCGGCAGCGGTGCTGTTCATCGAAGTGCCGCCTGATGAAGTGGATGTGAACGTGCATCCGGCCAAGACCGAAGTGCGCTTTCTGCATGAAGCGGCGCTGTTTGCCTTCGTGCGCGACGGCATCGCGCAGTCGTTGAAGGCGACGCAAACCATCACGCGATTGCCTGGGACTTACCGCGAAGTGAAAAGCGCCGAAGAGCGCCTCAAGACTGATGCGCCGCGCTGGCGCGATCTGCCCACCTGGTCACAGCGAACCTTCAGTCCGGTGGAGGCGTTGCCCACGCCCCGAAAATCGCCGCCGCCGACCGCGCCATCACAACCAGCGACTGATAACGAAGACTTGAATGCTGTGGGTGGCGAGGTGAATGAGAGACGGTTTGACGAAGTAAGTGAAAGACAGTTCGAAAAAGTAAGTGAAAGACAGTTCGAAAAAGTAAGTGAGAGAGGATTTGACGAAGTAAGTGAGAGACGATTTGAAGAGGCGAGTGAGAGACAGTTTGAAGGAGTGCGAATGCATGAAGGTTCGCCGTTGCCTGATGAGTCGTCTACTCATGTGACGTTGCTGTTGAACGAAGGTTCACCGTTGAATGATGAGCCTTCTCAATTCAAGCCTTCACAAGGTGAATCTTCGCAGGGTGAATCTTCACGAGGCGAATTTGCGCGAGACGAATCTTCACGAGACGAATCTTTACGAGGCGAATCTTCACGAGACGAATTTGCGCGAGGCGAATCTTCACGAAGCGAATTTGCGCGAGGCGAATCTTTTCAGAGCCAGACTTCGCAAGCTGAGAGCGTTGACAGTTCTTTTGCAATTGGTGAGCCGCCATATGAAGATGTTGACGCACGACTGCATCAGGCTGCCGTTGAACCGTCTATATACACAGCGGCGTTGCCAACTTTACGCAATTTTGTTGATGGCGAAACGGCAAGTCAGGCAGGGCGCGATCTTGGCATCGGTGGACCGCAAACTGAGACGACCGCGCCATCTTCACACGAGGAAACGCCTGCGGCCTACTGGCACGGCATTAAACCGATGGGGCAAATCCGCGACAGCTACATCGTCGCCACCGATGATGAAGGCTTGTTGCTCTTCGATCAGCACGTCGTTCACGAGCGCATCTTGTTTGAGCAGATACGCGATGGCCGAATGTCACGCGCCACACAGATTCAACCACTGCTGATTCCCGAAACTCTCGATTTAACCCCCGCCGAAGTCGAAGCCTTCAAAGTGGTCAAAGAGGAACTGGAACATCTAGGCATAGAGACGATGGAACTGTCGGGGCGCACCATTGCTATTAAAACCGCACCGGCGGGCATCACCTCAAAAGATGTTGTGGCCATCGTTCAACAATTGCTTTCAGCAGTCGAACGCGAACGCCGCAGCTTTACCATTGAAACCATACGCGACGAAATCGCCGCCTCGCTGGCCTGCAAAGCGGCCATCAAAGTGAATATGCCGCTGACCGATGAAAAGATGCAGTGGTTGATTAACGAATTGATGAAAACGCAAAATCCTATGACCTGTCCGCACGGCAGACCTATCATCATGCGCTTCGATTTGCGCGACATCGAACGCGGCTTTAAGCGTCCAGTGTGACGGTGTAGTGAATCCTTCGGAAAAATAATTCTTCTTTGTTTGCGGTTGGGGTCTTTTTCAGGAACCGATTAATTCTTTGGCTTGGATTTGCATATCAGGAAAAAGAGGCATATCCTTCTTCGCCGACGCTGGTCCCTATGCAAGGGATGACTGACCTGGCAGGCGATTCTGCCTGTAACCTTTAACCAATGGGAGAACGAATATGGCGAAAATGGAAGAGTCAAAAACCTGGACAATCATGATTTATATGGCTGGTGACAACGACCTCAGCGAGGAGTTCGTATGGTCACTGATGGAGATGTTCAAAGTCGGAGCCGCCAAGCCCTTGGCGGTTTTCGTAGAGTTTGATTCCTGTAGTCGAGGCGACCGCAAGCGCTATCAAATTCCACTGCCGAAAAAAGACTTGTCGTCGAGTTTCGATGGCTTGATGGATTCGGGGCGGTTGGTGGCGAATTTACAGGGGCAGGAGAATGACCCGGAACTGACCGAACAGGGAAATAAGTTGAAGAACTTCATTACCGCATCAATCAAGCAATATGAAGCGGCGCACCATCTGCTTATACTGGCCGGACACGGCGGCGGAGCGATTAGCAAGGTGCTGTTAAAAGATCGTCATCCGGTGAGCTTCTTGACCCTTGACGAGTTGCAAAACGTGTTGCGGAAAACAGTGTCGCAGACCGGCAAAACGATGGATATTATCGGCCTGGATTCCTGTGTGATGAATGCCTTGGAAGTGCAATGTGAATTGCAACAGCAGGCGACCTACTTCGTTGCGTCGCAAGGCTTGGAACCACGCACCGGCTGGCCGCTGTTTCGAGTTTTAGAAGCTTTGAATCAGCAACCGCAACTGGAACCGGCTGCCTTGGCGCAATTTCTGGTGCAGACGCATACGGCTTATTACGCCAACTATGAAGTGGCAGGTCTTTCTACCGATTTAGCGGCCTGCGATGTGACGCGCATTCAACCGCTCTTGCAGGCCGTCAAAAGTCTGGCGGCGCTCCTCAATGTGAAACTGCTTGAAGAGGAAGGCAAGCGCAAGCATCCTCACACCGATGCCTTGATTCAAGCGCACTGGAAAGCACAGTCCTACAAATTCGAAGACTATGTTGACCTCTGGGATTTTTGCGATTTGTTGGAGCAAGGGGACGGCGATGCCGAAATCAAAAGCGCCTGTCGCAAGGTCAAACGTCTGATTGGCGGGACGAATGCAAGCGCAGGCAAAACCCCGAACCAGACCAACGGGAAGTCACCATTGGTTCTACAGTCCTGTTACAGTGGCGCGAGCTTTCAACATTCGCACGGGGTTTCCATCTATTTCCCTTGGGTCAAGGAGAGCGAAGAATTCCAACTTTATCAGGAGTTGGATTTCGCCAAACAAACCGCCTGGGGAGATTTTCTCAACACCGCTCTACGAGTGACTGAAAGGGAACCGCGACCAAGCCGCAATCCCCAAGCCAAGCCGCGACCGGCAGTGGAAAACCCTATGGATTCGCCCCTCATAGCCGATTTCAATTCGCGTCTGGTTGAGCCTGCCAGCATGGGCGAAGGCTTCAAAATGCCGAAGGTGAAAAATTCTCCGACCGTCTTCTTCCGCGATGAATGTGGGGAGTGACTTGGCGGTAGAGGATTTGAGACCACGCCCCCAAGTCGTTTTCCTTTCCCGCAAACTACAGAGTGAATAAGGCAACAAAGCGACAAGCCGCCGCCCGGAGACGCCCACAGCGCCATTAGAAGACCGCCGCATACCCCACGGTTTTCAATTCTCCGGGCGCTTTTTTTTGCCCTGTGCAAACGTAAAAGCTGTAGCTTACCGTGAGTTTTTTCCTGCTTTGCTTTATGATGTTCGTTCTACCAAAACCACTTTGGTGGAATGACAGTGGAGCGCCTGGAGGTTGGGTGAAGGTCTTGAAGAAAGAGCATCATCATGCATCCTTGGAAACGGAGCCATCATAGGAAGTCGTTTATACAACTTGCCGCCATACTGATTTTTTGCCTGACGCTTGCGCTCAGTGCATGGGCGTGGTCTGTGCCGATGTCAACGCCAAAGCCGTTTGCCGCAGCCCTTTCCCGACGTTCGCAAAAAGCCGCAACCACGATGGCAAAGCGCTCTGCGCTTGCGCTGGAAAAATTCTCAACCCAGGCCGAGGAAGCCTTTGCCAATGGCGAACGGCTGCGCTTGAAAGGCCAGAAAGAGGCCAAATATCAAGCCCTACGCGATTACGAAAAAGCCATTGTTTATTGGCAAAATGCTGGAAATTTGCCGAACATTGTGGCCGCGCTGAACACTCGGGGCGAGGTCTTGCAGACGCTTGGGGAATTGCAGGCGGCCTTTGCCGCGTATAGTCGCGCCCGTTTGCTGAACCGTTCGTCGCCGGATACGAAATTGGAAATCGCGGCCTTGAACGGCTGCGGTTATGTGTCGCTGTATCTGGGTGAAAGGCACAAGGCTTTAGATTATTTAACCCAGGCTTTGACCCTGAGCCGCACCGTTGGCGACGCGGCGGGAGAAGCTGAAAGTCTGGCCAATCTGGGCGAATACTATCATTTTGAACGCGATCCGAAACAAGCTTTGGAGTATCAGAAACTGTCGCTGGCGCTGCATCAGAAACTGCAAAACCGCAGAGGCGAAGCGCACAATCTATTGAATCTCTGTCGCCTTTATTCCAGCCTCAATGATACGGAAAAATCTTTTGCCTACGAAGCCAAAGCGCTGGCCTTGTGGCAACTGCTGGGCGACAGTCGCGGGGCCTCGCTGACGCGCATTGCCAGCGCTGGTATGCACATGAAGATGGGCGATAAACAGAAGGCGCTCGATCTCTATACCACCACGTTGAAGACCATTCAGTGGTCTGGCGACAAATTGTGGGAAGCCTGTATCTATGCCGGTTTGGGATATGTCTATAAAGAGTTTGGCGATGCCGAAAAGTCGTTGGCCTATAATCGCAAAGCCTTGGCGCGCTATCAGGAGATCGGCGTGCGCCCTGCGCTGCCTCTTCTGCTGATCAAAATTGGCGAGCATTTTCAAGCCCTCGGCGAGTTCCAGACCGCTTTATCCTATTATGCCCAAGCGCAAAAAATGAATCATCTGCTCGAAGATAAACTGGTGGATGCTTTATGGAAACAGAACCTCGGCAGAATCTATGAGCAACAGGGACAGCGTGACCAAGCGCTGCAATATTTTACGGAAGCGTTGGCCTTGAGCCGCCAATGTGAAAAGTTGCAGTATGAAGCCTATATGCACAACAGCCTCGGCAATTTCTATTTTCATGGACACCATTTTGAGAAAGCCAGAGACTGTTTTCAAGCGGCACTGACCATCAATCAACAGGTGAATGACCAGTTCGGCAAAGTCGAAACGCTTTACTATCTGGCGCGTCTGTACCGCGACCATGCCGAGGCGGCGCTGGCGCAGCACTACATCGGCGAGGCTTTACGCCTGAGCGAATCTCTGCGCGACAATCTGAAAGGCCCGGAACACCGCACCTCGTTTTTTGCCACCGTACAAAAAAGTTTTGATCTCTACATAGATTTGCTGATGCAGCAGCAGGGTCAGAATGAAGCCGCCGGATTTGCTCAACAGGCGCTGGAATGGAGTGAACGGGCGCGCGCTCGCACCCTGCTGGAATCCTTGCTGGAAGCCAATGTAGATATACGCCGAGGCGTTGATGCGACGCTGGTGCAGCGCGAAGGCGAATTGAAACGCCAGCTTGATGAACAGGCAAAATTGCGCGAGCAATTATTGGTCAAGCCGCACACCGAAAATCAACTCGCGGCGATGAATGCCGACTTCAATGAACGGCTGGCGGATTATGAGCAGACACGAGCGCAAATTCGCGCCGCCAGCCCCAATTACTCGACCATCATCTTCACCCAGCCGATTCAACTCAAAGAGATTCAAGGACTGCTGAACGCCGATACCGTGTTGCTGGAATATCGTCTAGGCGAGCCGCGCAGTTATCTCTGGCTGGTCACGGCTGAAGAGGTAAAAAGTTTTGTCTTACCTGCGCGCGTAACCATAGAAAAAGATGCCCTGCAAGTATTCACTGCCTGCGCTGCTCCCGATGCCACAGCCTTCGCAGGCCGCCACGCAAATTCGGCGAAACTGCATCATGCCGCCGCCGATGAGCGCGCTGCTGCAGCGCGTTTGAGCGCCATATTGTTGGGTCCCGTTGCCGCCTTCATCAAGGGCAAACGCCTGTTGATTGTCGGCGACGGGATGTTGCAATCACTGCCGTTTGCCGTGCTGCCTGTACCGCATACGGCTGCGAACTCCACGCCTTTGATGGTTGAGCATGAAATTATTAATCTGCCCTCGGCAGCCGTGCTTGCCGCTTTACGAAAAGAGTTTGGTGCTCGCCCGCCCGCGCCCAACTCCATAGCGGTGTTCGCCGACCCGATCTTCACCCGCGCAGATGTGCAACGCTCCCTCAAGAACAAAGCGCACAAACCACCTGTCGCCGGTGCAGCGCAGAGCCGTGGCGGTACTTCGACCACCAGACAACAGCCGTTTGAACGTCTGCCGTTTTCGCGTGAGGAAGCCGAAATGATTTTGCAACTGGTCAATGACGGCAAGGCTTTGAAAGCGGTTGAATTTGATGCTAGTCTAGCCAAAGTCAAAAGCTTGAGTTTGCAGCAGTATCGGTATTTACATTTTGCCACCCACGGCATAGCCAATAGCGAAAACCCTTATTTATCGGGCATTGTGTTGTCGTTGTTCGATGAACAGGGAAACCCGCAAGACGGATTTTTGCGCTTGCAGGATATTTCGACTCTGAAGCTGGCTGCTGAACTGGTAGTCTTGAGCGCCTGTCAGACCGCCATCGGCAAAGCGTTTCGCGGCGAAGGCATCATCAGTTTAACGCGCGGCTTTATGCAGGCCGGTTCCAAGCGCGTGCTGGCCAGTTTGTGGAAAGTCAATGATGCAGTGACGGCGGATTTGATGGCGGCTTTTTATCGCGGCATCCTGGTGGAAAGAAAAAGTCCGGCTGCCGCTTTACGACAGGCGCAAATCAAAATTTGGCAGCAACCTTCCAAACGCGCCCCTTATTACTGGGCGGCCTTCGTATTGGAAGGCGAATGGCAATAAAGACGGTGGACGAAATAAAGTGCAACCTTGTACTGCGGTGGTCGCCCCTCCTCGAAAGGTCTATGATTTCAAAGAGGAGCGCCCACCGCAGGGTTGCCTGTACAGGGCATTGGAAAATCACTCACGTTTTGCAGGTTATTTCCTCCACAATTCTAAACTGGCGAACCTGGGACGGATGATAATCAACACGAAGCGAGGTGGAGTATTAAGAAGGTACGCTGGGAATTGGATGAAGAAAAGTTTCGCGCCCTGCTCGTCAAACTGGACGACGATATGGAGCGCGCCGCGCACCAGTATGAACTATTGCGTTCCCGGCTGATGAAATTTTTTGAAACCCGCAGATGTACGCGGGCTGATGAACTGGCCGACGAGACAATTAACCGCGTCATCCGTCGTCTTTCGGAAGGCGAGACCATTCCTGCTCAATCGCTTTCCAGTTATGGATACGGCGTGGCGCGCAATGTCTTGAAAGAATATCACAATCATCCTGAACGCCTGACCACCTCGCTGGACTCTCTAGAAGCGCCGCATCGGACGGCAAACCCGCCTGTGGGTGGCGGCCTTGCCGCAGAGCCTTCCCTTATGGAGCAACGCTTGGATTGCCTTGAACCGTGTCTGCAGGAACTTTCTGAGGAAGACCGGAAATTGATCTGGCTGTATTATCAGGGCGAGGCCGGAGCGAAGATTGAAAATCGTCGGGAACTCGCCAGACAGTTCGGCCTGAACTTAAATAATTTACGCATACGGGTGTTTCGCATTCGCGGACGACTGGAAAGATGCGTCGAATTGTGTCGAAAAAAATTAGAGTCCGGGTGAAATGAATCGCGGTTTTTTTGCATTAAGAAATAGAGAATCATGAACGATACATTGTACAACGAAGAATCGTTGCGACGTTATCTGCTCGGACAGATGGACGAAGCTGAACAAACCCGCAACGAGGAAAAATATTTCGCCGACCCGGATTACTTCGCTTTATTGCAGATTGTCGAAGGGGAATTGATTGATGCCTATGTTTGCGGCCAGTTGTCGGCAGCCGAGCGCCAAAATTTTGAGAGCCTGTTTCTGCAATCCCCTGACCGTCGGCAGCGCGTTGAATTGATTCGCGCCGTCAAACTTCTTGTTGCTCAGGAGGACGCGAAAAAGGCTTCTGAGCAAAAGACCCGCAAGCCTTCGCTCTTGGATTTTTTACGCTGGCGTCCGCTTTATCTGGTGCCGCTGACGGCCTCCTTGATTTTGACCTTTGGCTTTGCCTTTCTGTTTTTGGAGAGCGCTGGTTTGCGCCGTGACCTTGACCAGTCTCAACAAAGCGACCGCTTGAATCAACACCAGGCTCAGGTCTTACAAGAGGAACTCAATCAGGAACGCCAGCGCGTCGCTGAATTGGCCAAAGATTTGGAAGCGACCAAGCCGCCAACTGATTCGCAAAGTTCGAGCGCCCCCCTGCCGCAAAATCCGCAATCCCCTGTTATGATCGCCACATTATTTCCCTATGGCGTCAGAAGCGAGGGCGGTTTGCAAAAAATTCAACTGGCAGCAAACACCGAAATCGTAAGACTCAAGCTGCCGTTTGTCAGCGCCGACCTGCAAAAAATTTCCGCCACACTCAAAGTCGTCGGCGGCCAAGAGCTTTTTACCAAAACTGATTTGCCCGTCACTTCCACCGGCCAACGACAGCAAACGGTGTGGTCGTTGCCAGTAAAATCTCTGCACGAAGCGGACTATGTGATCAGTTTGAAAACTACGGCGGCCAATGGCGAGGTCGGTGAAGTTGCCAAATACGCTTTTCGTTTAATCAAGAGACGGAAATAAATTTTCCGCCGCCTTCGCTGTCGAAGTTTTGCTGACCAGGTAATCATTCTCTCCCTTCACACCAGCCCGAAAACAAAGGTGTTTGTCGCCGCTTTTCGCGCCGCAAAAAATATTCGCTAAACAGAAACCCAACCCACATTGAGCAAGCCTTGCATCGCATTGGCGTGATCCGACAACGAAAAATCATTGCCACGAATTCGTGGTGTGTCTTCGCCTAAGCCGCTGGGGATTTCTATGGGTGAAGCGACCCTTTGAATTTCGCCGAGCGATTTTCGTTTGAAATTACTGAACCCCAAACCCGTTGAGCGGCGGTCGAAGACCTTCGCACGGTCAAAGACCGCCGCTCAACGATAGGGCGTTTAGCACACGCTTATGCAAACCGCTCTAGCGCTTGATGTTTTTTCCATCGCCCAAAATCCAGGCTTGCGAATTACGACCGCTGTTTGGTCTTCTGGTTGAATTGCGGAATCTTTGCGCCGACGCCGAGTTGTTCGATCTTGGCGCGAGTCTGCTGAATTAATTTTTTCAGCACCACTGCTTGTAATCTGGCGCTGCGCCCGTTGGTCAGATGTTCCAGCAACACAATCATGCGATGCCAGCTTGATTCCAGTTCATCGGCGATGCGCGAGATTTGGGTGATGTCATAAGGTATGGCAATCACGTTGCAACCGAGTCGAGCAAACACCGAAAGATAACGCGCTGTGGCCAGGTCAGGGCAAAGCAAACGGCGATTGCCGATCTTCAATTCAATGCCCAATAAGGTATGCAGCACCTCAACGGTTGCGGTTTTGCCGCCAGCCTTCAATTCGTATTGGCGAGTGCGTTGCGAAAGAATTTTCAAACGATAGAGCGCATCAATCGAGGCATCGTTCAATTGGCGCTCGATTTCCGCCGCTATATCTTCGGCCTTCACGGCACGCGCCGATTTCGGCAGGCGTTCACTGATGGATTCGACGTTATTCATGTGGTTCGATTGTAATCGAAGGCGGACAAACAAAAAAGGTGACGCCGAAACGTCACCCTGCAAAGTTCGATAAATCATCTGCTCATTTTTTCATCGCGATGCGGTCTCGCGCTCGTTCCAGAGCGTTGAGAATATTGCCCGGCAGTATGCCTAAATAAAGAGTGCCGAGGATGGCAATAATCAAACCAGTTGCCAGCGAACGCGAGATGATCGGGGCTTTGAACTCGACCGTAGAATCGGAAAAGAACATCGCCACGATGACGCGCAAATAGTAGTACCAAGACACCGCGCTGTTGATGACGCCTATGACCACCAGATAGTAAAAGAATTTGTTGTTGGCTCCAGCAGCCCAGGCCGATTTGAAGACTAGCAGTTTGGACATAAACCCTGCGGTCAAAGGGATGCCAGCCAGACTCAATAAAAATAGCGACAAGGCGGTTGCGAGGCCAAGCGACTTGAAGCCTATGCCGGCGTAGTCGCTGATTTCGGTGCGTTTGTCGCCGCGTCTGGCAATCACTTCAATGATGGCGAAAGCGCCGATGTTGATGACCACATAACCGAGCATATAAAACGCTACGGAAGACCAGTCGCCTGCCGCCAATCCGACCAGCGCGTAACCCGCATGAGCGATTGAAGAATAGGCCAGCATACGTTTGATGTTGGTCTGCACCATCGCTACGAAATTGCCTATGGTCATGGTCAAAATCGCCATCACGATTAAGACGTTGGTAATCGTCGTTTGAAAATTGCCGGGAACGCCTGACGAGTTCATGGCGACAGGCGCGAGGGCGAAAGTCAACACGAAAACACGAGCGAAGGCGGCAAATGCCGAAGCCTTCGAGCCAGTGGAAAGCAGCGCCGTAATCGGTGTCGGTGCGCCTTCGTACACATCCGGCGACCAGACGTGGAACGGCGCAGCGGCGATTTTGAAACCGAAGCCGACCAGCATCAGGGCTGCGCCTGCAAACAGCATTTCGTAAGAATAGATTTGCCCTGTGGCGATGCGCTCTTTGAGCAAAGTTAAATTGGTGGTGGCTACAGGCGTCGCTGTTGCTCGATAGCTTGCGCCGTACAGCATAGCGATGCCGTACAGCAGAAAAGCAGTTGAGTAGGAGCCGAGGATGAAATATTTGACCGCCGATTCATTCGAGCGCAAATCGTTGCGGCGATACCCGCACAGCACATAAGTTGCAATCGAAGTGATCTCCAGTCCTAGAAAAATCATGACCAGATCATTGGCCGCCGACATCAACAGCATACCGGTGGTGGCAAACAACAACAGCGCGAAGTATTCGCCTTTCGGCAGCTTTTCGTCTTCGACCCAGCGCAGCGAAATCAACAGAATCAAAATGGCGACCAGGATAAAAATCAAGCCGAAGAAGAGGCGAAAATCATCGGTGACAATCATGCCGGAGTAAGAGGTTTCGCCGTTCTTGCCCCACAAACTGAGTAAGGCTGCGCCTGCTGCGAGCAGGCCGATTAAAGAGATCGCGCCTGCGACTTTGCGTTCGATGCGGCGCGCAAAAGCGTCAATCATCATGATGGCAATCGCCACAAGCGATAAAATCGTTTCCGGCAAGATGGCTTGATAAGAGATTCCTAGTTTTTCCACGAGTTTCTACCGTATTTCTGAAAACCTTGCTGACTCCGTTTGATTATTTGCCTGGCTTTTCTTCCTGACCGCTACGGTCCGCAGTCTGCGCCACCTGATGATTATCCTGAGTTTTTGCGAACGAAGTTGGGTTGACGAAATTTTTAATCACATTGATGGCGTGGCTGCTGCGCGCCAGAAAATAAGTTGGATAAATGCCCATCACGAAGATCAACATAATCAGCGGCGCAAGCACCAGGCGTTCGCGCCCGTTGATGTCGGTCAGGCGCTTGTTCTCTTCGTTATTGACTTCGCCGTAAATCACTCGTTGATACATCCACAGCATATAGACCGCCGATAAAATCATGCCCAACGAGGCGAACGATGCGAAAGCCTTGGCATAGGGTAATTGTTGCGAGGTGAAAGTGCCTACGAGGATCAGGAATTCGCCAACGAAGCCGTTTAATAAAGGCAGCGCGATGGACGACAGCGTGACGACTAAAAACAGCGCCGAGTAAACCGGCATGACGTTGGCGAGGCCGCCGTATTCGGCAATCATGCGAGTGTGGCGACGGTCATAAACCATGCCGACCAAAATAAACAATGCGCCGGTCGAGACGCCGTGATTGAGCATTTGATACAGCGCCCCTTGCATCCCTTGTTCGGTGAACGAGAAGATGCCGAGAACGACAAAACCCAAGTGGCTGACCGATGAATAAGCGACCAGCTTTTTCATATCCGGTTGCACCATCGCCACAAGCGCGCCGTAGATGATGCCGATGACGGCGAGCGTGCAAATCAGCGCAGCGTAAGCGTGCGAAGCCTTGGGGAACATGGGCAGATTGAAACGCATCAAGCCGTAGGTTCCCATCTTGAGCAGAACGCCTGCCAGTATGACCGAGCCTGCGGTGGGCGCTTCAACGTGGGCGTCCGGCAACCAGGTGTGAAAAGGGAAGAGCGGCACTTTGATTAAGAACGCCAACGCAAAGGCCCAGAACAACCAGCGCTGTTGCTCTTCGGTTAAGACAAATACGCCTGCGCCTAAATCCTTGGTGATAGCGGCGATGTCGAAAGTGAAATTGCCGGTCGCGCCGCCGTGCATATAGTAAAGCGCGATAATGCCTGCCAGCATCAACAGCGAACCGACGACGGTGTAAATGACGAACTTGATTGCCGCATAAATTCGCCGTTCGCCGCCCCACACGCCTATCAATAAGTACATAGGTACGAGCATCACTTCCCAGAACAGATAAAACAGGAACATATCCTGAGCGACGAAAACGCCGATCATGCCGGTTTCCAGCGCCAGTATGCAGACCAGATATTCGCGCAATCGGGAATGAATCGAATGCCACGAAGCGATGAGCGCCACTGGCACGATGAAGGTGGTCAACAACACCAGCCACAGGCTCAAGCCATCAACCGCTAGGTGATAGCGCACGCCCAGTTGAAAGGCGCTGATCCATTCTTTGTTGGTATCGAACTGCAAGCCGCCTGCCGGTTTGAAGCCGATGAGCATAACGATGGAGATAACAAAAGTAGCGAGCGAAAAAATCAGCGCCGTCCATTTCAGGTTGTTTTCATTCGGAGGCGCGCCGCGCCCGATGATGATAAGCGCAAGGACTCCGACCAGCGGCAAAATGGTTATGATAGTGAGCAGATATGATTCCATTTTATTTCAATTGAAAAAGTCGAGATTTCCTACCTCAAAGAATTAATTTATTAAAGTCTGTCGCGCTCATCCGGCGGTTCCACGTCGGCAACTTTAGACATCGCAGCCAGAAATTTTGCTTTGTCGCTTCGATTGGCTCGCTCCAATAAATAATCTTCCGTCGCCAGCGCCGACACCTTCTCGGCAAGCGCAAGCATGATGAATTGATTGATAGAAATGCCCTCTTTTTCAACCAATTTGCGAACGGTTTCATGCAAAGATTCGGGCAAGCTCACATTGATTGTTGTCATGACAATTCTCCTATAATTTGCAGAAATTCTTTGGGCGTGACAACCTCAATGCCAAAATTCTCTGCACCCGCAAAATCTCTATGGTTAAAGGTGACAATAAACTGACATTCACCCGCTACTGCTAATTCCAAAACCATATCGTCTTTGGCATCGCACAAAAGCGGTCGCCAGAGATAAGAGATTTTTCTATGAATCGCATTGGTACAGACATAATCCAGTATGTCTTCAATATCTGATTCACTCAACCTCGTTTGATCACTCAATCTTTTTGCGACCTCTTCATATTCCAAGACCAGGGGGACGGAAAGATTGACTTCAAATTTTCCGCTATCAATCAATAAAATAGCGCATAAGAAGCGCCTCGCTGTGAGAGCAAAGCAGCTATCAAAATATTTGTATCAATGACAATTTGCGGCTTATTCACATCGTCAACGAATCCTCAAAATAAAATACCCAAGAATGAGCAATGCGCCGAGGACGACCAGGGCGACATAGCTGCGCGCAAAACCGGATTGTAGATGGCGCATCAGTTCGCCGAATTGTTTTGCCGTAGCGCCTGCCGTATTGACGAAACCATCTATGATTTTTACGTCAATGAATTTCCACAGCACCTTGGTCGAGCCTTGCTTGATTGGCTGAATGATCGTCGCGTCGTAAAGTTCATCCACTCGATATTTCTCCTCAAGCAAGCGCGGCGGTTGCCACAACGGATTTTTGGTGAACCAAGACCGCCCAATGAAAATGCCGGCGATGGCAATCAACACGGACAAGCCCATCAACGCCCATTCGGTGGTGTGGCTTGGCGATTGACCGTCGCTATGCTTTGCTGCCGCAGACTCTTTCTTGTAAATTTCCGTTTCGGCTTTCTGTCGTTCCGTCAAAGGCTTTGGCTCTTTGTCTGGGTTTGCCATCGCGGTATCTTTCAACGCTTCGTCGTGCATTTGCGGTCTGGTGCTTTCAAGACTGGCAATTGACGGTTCCAGAAAATGCTCGAAATAATTTTTCACCCCAAACGCCGAAGGCATCCCCAGGAAACCTACGACCACTGCGCCAAGCGCCAAGACAACGAGAGGCGTGGTCATGACTTTCGGGGTCTCGTGTGGCGTGCCGCCGTGATGGTTGCCGTGACTGTCGTGCGCGTCATTCGCAGAATGTTTGTCGTGACCGTTGCTGTGATGCGCGTTGTCGTTGAAGCGCTCTTTGCCACCAAAGGTCATAACCATCATGCGTGTCATATAAATCGCCGTCAACAATGCCGTCAACGCGCCAACCACCCATAATACTATTGGCACTATTGACTCGCCGAAATTTGATTCGTTGAAAGCATCTGTCGTAAACGTGCGATAGAGAATTTCGTCTTTGCTGAAAAAGCCCGATAATGGCGGGATGCCAGCGATAGCCAGATACCCGGCAAACATTGTCCAAAACGTAATCGGCATATACTTTTTCAAGCCGCCCATCTTTCGCATATCTTGTTCGTGGTGCATACCGACGATCACCGACCCCGAACCTAAAAATAGCAGCGCTTTGAAAAATGCATGAGTAAAAACATGAAAGATGCCGCCCGTAAAAGCGCCGACGCCGCAAGCTAAAAACATATAGCCGAGTTGCGACACCGTTGAATACGCCAGCACTTTTTTAATATCGGATTGGGCGATGCCAATCGTCGCCGCAAGCAGCGCCGTAGCCGCGCCGATTATTGCCACAATCATCAACGCCGTCGGCGCGTGAATATAAATCGAACTGGCGCGTGCGACCATGTAAACGCCAGCCGTGACCATCGTCGCCGCGTGTATGAGCGCAGACACCGGCGTAGGGCCAGCCATCGCGTCCGGCAACCAAACGAACAAAGGAATCTGCGCGCTCTTGCCGGTCGCGCCGACGAACAACAACACCGCGATGGTGGTTAAACCGCCAGCGAAAATCATCGAAGCTGAAAGCGGTTCGGAGGCTTGCTTGATTGCCCACTCGAAGGCGCTGGTGACGCCGCGCGGGTCATCGAAGTAAAAAATCGAGCCGGATTTCAAGAACAACAGCATCACGCCCAAAGCGAAACCGAAATCGCCTACGCGATTGAAGACGAAAGCTTTTTTCGCGGCGTCACTGGCAAATCCTTTGGTGAAATAGTAGCCGATGAGCAAGTAAGAACACAGACCCACGCCTTCCCAACCGACGAACATCAACAAAAAGTTGTCGCCTAAAATCAGCGTCAACATTGAAAACATAAACAGATTCAAGTAGGCAAAGAAGCGCCAATAACCGGTCTCGCCTTTCATGTAGCCAGTGGCGAAAACATGAATCCAGAAGGCGACGAATGTAATGAAGACGATGTAGATGGCCGACAGCGGGTCTAAGAGTAGCGCGAAATCAGCGCGGAAATTGCCGACGCTGATCCAGGTGAAAAGGCGTTGATGAATGCGATAGCCTTGGTTCATCCCGTTCCAATGATGAAAGAAGGCGTAAAAAGAGAAGATGGCGGAAACGGCGACGCTTGAGCAGGCGATCCAGCCGATCAGCTTTTCGCTCATGCGCTTGCCGAATAATCCTAAAATGATTGCGCCGATCAACGGGGTCAAAATAATGGGCGCAAGAAGTCTGGTATATAGCATCTTGATTTCTCAGTGCCGAATGATGCGCGATGAATTCGCCGTCTCACGTTTTACTCATCACCACATCATACGAATTTACATTTTCAAATTGTCGGCTTCATCCACATTGAGCGAAGCGCGGTTACGGAAAATCGAAATGATGATTGCCAATCCGACCGCCGCTTCGGCTGCCGCTACGGTCATCACGATGAAGACAAACAGTTGTCCGCTGATCTCTTTGAAGTAACTCGACAACGATACGAAACTCAGATTCACGGCATTGAGCATCAACTCGATGCAGAGAAAAATCGTGATGACATTGCGTTTGATGATGACTCCGATTGCGCCTATGGTGAACAACAGCGCCGATAGTCCTAAATACCAAGATAAGGAAATCATACGTTAGTCCTTAGTCCTTAGTCCTTAGTCCTTAGTTGCTAGTCCGTCGTTTATATGTTTTTACTAAGGACTAAGGACTAAATATCAATCTCCGTCGCGGCGCGCTAAAACCATTGCGCCGACTACTGCCATTAAAATCAACACGGAAGTGACTTCAAAGGGCAGCAGGTAATGGGTATAAAGCGCCGTGCCTATGCTCCAGGTGGTGCCGAACGCCTGATCGGGATTTTCCACTTTTGACAAAGTCGCAGGTTGTTGTAGCTGCACACTACTCACGACATAAAAGGCTTCGGCGAGTAACAAGCCCGCGAAAGGGATGGCCAGAAAGCGCAAGCCGCGCTGCTTGTCTATGTGCGGCACGCCTTTCGGTTCGTTCAACAGCATGATGACGAAGACAAACAACACCATAATTGCGCCCGCATAAACGACGATTTGAATTGCCGCGATGAACTGCGCGTTGAGCATTACAAAGAGCGCAGACACCGAAGCCAGCGTGCCGATCAGCGACAACGCGCTATAGAGCGGACTGCGTTGCAGTAAGATATTCAGGGCGCTCAACACCGCGACAACGGCAAAGATGATGAATAAAACTTTTTCCATAGCGTTAGTGAAAATAGGTCTTGTAAATCATGATTCCCGTGCCGGTCAAAATCACGTTGAGAATCGCCAACGGTAACAAAACCTTCCAACCGAATTTCATCAACTGGTCATAGCGGAAGCGCGGTAGCGTGAAGCGAATCCACATGATGATGAAGATAAAAATTCCAGCTTTGATAGCGAAATAAATCGGCCCAAGCCAAGGGAACGATTTCACGCCGGGGCCTAACCAGCCGCCGAAATACAAAGTCACTGATAAGGAAACCGAAGTGATGAGATTCAGATATTCGGCCATCTGAAACATAGCGAATTTCATGGAAGAATATTCGGTGTGATAACCGGCGACGAGTTCGGAATCAGCTTCCGGTAAATCGAAAGGCGTGCGATTGGTTTCAGCTAAAGCGGCGATGAAGAAGATCGGAAAGCCCAAGAGTTGCGGGAAAATTGTCCAACGATAACCGCCCCAGTTGCTGGCCTGCCATTCGACGATCTTGGTCAAGTCGAGCGTTCCTGTACACAGCAACACGCCGACGATGGAAAGGCCGAGCGCCAGTTCATAGCTGACCATTTGAGCGCTCGAACGCAAGCCGCCCATCAAAGAGTATTTGTTATTCGATGACCAACCGGCTATGGCTATGCCGTAAACTCCTAATGAAGTGAGCGCGAAAATGTACAACAAAGCGATGTTGATATTGGTGACGTGCAATTCGATATTGCGCCCGAATAGCTTGATGCTGCTACCGTAAGGGATAACCACAAAAGTCATCAAAGCCGGGATGACCGAGATTGCCGGAGCGGTGATGTAGAGCCACTTGGTCGCGGCGGTTGGCAATATGTCTTCTTTGAGCAGCATCTTCAAGCCATCGGCGGCAGGTTGCAACAAGCCAAATGGGCCTGCACGATTCGGGCCGACGCGCAATTGAATCCAACTCATCACCTTGCGCTCAAGAAAGGTCAGATAGGCTACGGCGGTGAGCAATATGAAGAGCATGAAGCCGATTTTGATTAGCCATTCTATAAGGAGATTTGTCATAACCGGGTATGTAAAACAGCGCAGCTATTATTAGCTTATTTGTGTTAGCTTATTTGCTCCAATCGAGTATGCCTTTGCGCCAGACGTAAAACAATCCGGCAAGCAGCACTACCATAAACACCATCATCTCGCCGTACAGCACCCAACGCAGCGGCTGATAGTTGGGGTCATTTAACGCGCCTTTGAAGATCACCGCCCAGGGCACCAGAAAGATGATCTCTATATCGAAGAGCAAGAATACCATAGCGACCAGATAGAACTTGACCGATTGCCGTTCGCGGGCGTTGCCTACGGGTTCGACGCCGCACTCATAAGGTTCGAGCTTTTCTTTTGTGGGTCGGTGGCGGCCTACGAAGCGCGATAAAAAGATGATGACTGTGGCAAGTCCCGCCGCCATGACGAAAATCAGCAGAATCGGAATGTAGTTGATACTCGGAGCTTGGTCCATTTTAAAACATCCTGAAGGCGCATTCAGAATCGTCGGTCTCGTGCCTCAACGAATTCGCCTCAAACAGAATTAGGCATCTTAGAGCAACGCGAAATTGAGTGTCAAGTTTGGCAACGATTGAGCGCCTACTTGATTCGCAACCAAACCGGCAGAAATGCCAGAGTAGGAAGATGGATAAAATGATAAAGGGAAAACTATTGAGAGCGGCTGGTGGGCGCATTATCATCGCTACAGTCGGTTGTCAGTCGTACCAAACAAGGAGGACGATGCCCAAAAATTCACCAAGTCAGGCGGTCTGTTCGTATTGCAAAGGGAAGTGTGAAGTGAGCGCGGTGAAGTGCCAGAATTGCGGCGCGCCGCTGCTGGATGAAGAAGTGATGTGCTTTGATGCGCGCTCCTGTCCTTATTGCCAACGCAAGCTGCTGGCATTGGCCAGTCCGAGTTGCAGTTATTGCGGATTGCGCCTGCCCGAACATTTCATTAAAAAACGCGAAGAGCATTTGCATCGCATCGCGGCCATGAATGAGGCAAGCAAGAATTTGGAGAGCAAAAACAAAATTGATGAGGTGTTGAAAATCGCCGTAAGGCACGACCGTAAGGGCAAAGACTCTATGCTGGAACTGATCAACTGGGTCGAGTTGACGGATCTGTTTTCCTGAATGAAGCACGGACGATTAGGGCCGTGAAAAAAGCAGGCGCTTGGTGTTTTGTGAATTGACACCAAGCGCCTGCTTTTTACTTTGGCAGGGAAAGACTATTTTTGAGCGACGTAGCGTTGCGGGTCAACCGGCACATCGTTTTCGCGCACTTCATAATGGACGTGCGGCCCGGTCGAGCGCCCTGTGCTGCCGACGTTGCCGATTAGGTCGCCGCGTTTGACGCGCTGACCAACTTCGACATTGATTTTTGAGAGATGCCCGAAACGGGTGGTGATACCGTTGCTGTGATAAATCGAAACCAGGTTGCCGTATCCTGAATGCGGCCCGGCGATGACCACTATGCCATCAGCAGTAGCCGTCACTGAAGTTCCCCACTCGGCGGCAATGTCCAAGCCTTGATGGACTTCATGGCTTTCTCCGCCGAAGGGATTGCTGCGGACGCCGAAATCATCGGTCAAATAACCATTGACCGGCAAGCCGCTCGGTATGGTTGCGAGTTTCAATTGTTCGGCGCGCAGCGCATCGCCGATGGTGCGAACCCGTTGTTCGAGTTGCCCGGCGGTTTTATCCAGAGCCGCTACGGTTTCCGGGCCGCCAGTGCCGAGTTGTTTATCAAGGTCAAAGCCCGGCTCCATCTTGGCCTGGCGCGCCAACTCTTTCGACACATCGCCGATGTAGGAGATTTGCCCTTTGAGTTTGGCGTAAGAGTTTTGATAGGTCTCGTTTTCCTGTTTCAGCTTTTCATTCTCAGCTTTGATCGAGGTGTATTTGATGGCCTCGGTGCCAGATTGAACGACCTTGAAAATCCCGTAGCCGCAGCCGAGCGTCAGCGCTAAAAGAGAACCACCTGCATAATAAATAAGATTGCGATTGAAACTGTATTGCTTGAATTGTGATGAACCGTTGGCGATTAGGAATGTATGAATGCGCTTGTCATCAGACATTAAGCATCTCCTTGAGCTAATGATTTATTCAGAGCATTGGGATGTCGCTAATGTCCCCGCAAGAATAAAATTCCCACCGATTTTATTAAATTGTGCTGGGACGCCTGCTCTTACAGATTGGGGAGGCTATCACACCGAAATGGTTAAGGCAACCGTTCGACTCGAACTTATGAATTTTGCAACAAATTAGTCGAAGGCGAATATTTTGCTGCTGCGGCGCAGCGCCCCTCGGTCAGGCTGGAGAAAATAAAACAGCCAGTCGGCTGAAACGCAACGTATGAGAGCCGCTTGTCGCACACTTCAAGTTGAAGCGGTGAAGACGGTCTCAGCCGACTGGCACTGGCTGAAAAAAATTATCCATACAACGACTTGGTATGGATTAAATGGGGCGCGCCTGGCGTGGCGAAAAGATTTTGTACAACGCCCAGGCGACCAGCAGGAACAAGCCTACCCAAACCGCCAGCCATAGTAACTTCAGCACTAAGCCTAAAATCCCTAGAATAACCGCAATCAATTTCACCGCGATTACAAAGGCTACTATCGAACCGATGGTCTTAATTACCAACCCTAGAAAAGTCATAGTCAAATCTCCTTTCAAATAGATTCCAGCTAATTTTGGTTGTAAGAGGACGGCGCTTTGACGGCTCCCGAAGATTGCGTCTGACGCGCCTCGCTTGCCTGAACGAGGATTTCGCTATACGAAGTTCGTAATTTTAACAGCGCTCCGCTCGCGCCGATGACGGCATTCAAACGCTCTCCATCGCTTGGCCACAGCGAGTCGAAGCCACGGGTTTTCACACGGCCTTGGAGGCTCTGCGCGTCCAGATGGAAATTACTGCTCGAAGGCAGCGTCACTTTAATAGACCCTTTGTCATTGCTCACCTCGATGTCGTCGTTGATCGGCGTGGCGGTCGCCAGTATGACATCATCGTAATTGGTTTCGACTTCGACACCCTGATGAAAATTCTTGATCGAAACGTCGCCATGCGTGGTCTTGACTTTGACATTGCCGAGAACTTCATCCGCCAGGACATTCGTGTGCGTCGCCTGAACCAGCAAATCACCGGTGACATTGTTGGCGCGAATGGTGCTGTTGGAAGAATCAATCTGTAAAGTGCCGCGCAAATTGGTGGCGGTCACATTCGTATGCGGCGCGTCAATCGCTACGTCTGCGGCGTTGTTGATTTTGATATTGTCGTGCGCCGTCTTGATGATGGCGCGCTGCTGCAAGTCCTGCAGGTTGATGCGTGCGTAAGAAGACTCAATTTTGACGTTGCCCGACATCTGGCGCATCTCAATCGGACAATTTTTGGCGTTCACAGTGGCTGCGCCCTCTATGGCCGAAAGCTTCACGCCTTTGGCCCCATTGATCGTGACATTGCCTTTGATATGTGCGCCGGAAACATCAGAGTATTTCAGATTGAAAGTAGCGTTGCCCTGTATATTCGCGGCCTCGACGCGCCCGTAACTGGAAGTGATCGCCACCTCGCCTTGAATCTGATTGGCGGTCACTGTGCCATAGCTGTTGGTGATCGCCAAACCCAAATCGGCAGGCACTTCAATATAAATATGTGTGTTGAATTCGTGATGAATCTCTTCATTGACGGCGTCTCGATTGGTGGTGATAGCGAGCGAACCGTCGGCCATAGGAGTGATGACGAGATTAATTTTCTTGGCGGCGTTCTGCGCGTCATCCTGTTTCCAGGCGCTGACCTCTTTGACTAAATAGGCTCGCGCTACGGGCGCGTCGCCGCTCACCGTAATATTGCCATAGCTGTTATTGACGCTCAGTGTGGCGTTGGGTTTGAAGCTCGGAAGCGCCACCGCCTCGTCGGTGAAAGAATATTTTTCGCCAATCAGCGAATCACGAACCGGAATTAAAAAGGCGGGCAGGCGCAACGAAGCCAACGCGTTGGGATTATTGACGGCCAGCCGGTTGGCGAAGATGCCTGTCGAGACGATCAACAAAACCATCAGCAGTTTGCCGAACGAGAGCATACGCGGCGCAGGCCCTTCCGTCAGGCGATGCGAATAATAACGAATCAGTTCAACGGCGGCGAACACGAAGAGCAGAATAATCCAGTAGCGTCCGTAGATTTGCAGAGCGTTGAGATTTCCTTGAAAGCGTCCGGCGGAAAACAGTACGCCGATAAACAAGAGCAGCATCGCGCCGACCGGCGATTTCGGTTTGCGCTCGACGGCAAAACCCATGACTCCGGCGACCCCTGCGAGGATAGCAAATAACGGCCACAGACCGAGAAGGAATTTAGCGGCAGCCATCCCCGCAGTCGCGGCAAAGAAGACCACGCCTGCCAACACCAGCATAACGCCTATGAAGGGCAACCAGCTTTTTTTCGGCTTGCGTTGGTTGGGCGCAAAGAATTCGCCGCCGTTTTTGACGACAGAGATGGAGGCGGAGCGCTGCGATTTGTTGCCTGCTTGGGACACGTCTTTTACCTGTAATTGCCAAAGCGCGAAGTCTCATTCGAGCGATAGGCGTCGCCTTCGGCAGCCTTTCCCGAAACCAGAAAAAATGCCTGCCGCTCGCTTTCCTGCGGCTGATATTCCCGCGCTTGTTTGAAATATCGAGTCAACAAATAGCCGCCCAAAATAATCAACGTCACCGGAGCCAACCGCGCAAACGACAGCATCTGGGTGAACGGATTGAGCAAGCGTATGAAGACCAGCAACCCGACGACAATCAACCCGACGCCGATAGCCGGAGCGCGCTTGATGAGCGCACGCTTGAATTGCTCTTCATTGTCGGCGGCGCTGTCTCCGGCGTTCACGGCTTTGGCGGTGCGATAGGCATCAAGTATTGAGTAGAAATAAAACAACACGCTGCCCAACTCAAAGATGCCGCCCAGAAAATGCAGCTTGCCCAGTTGCACCAAGCCAATCATGGTGATGAAATGCGCCACGGCCTTGAAGTTCTGCCGGTTATAAATCGCTCCGGCTCCGGGAATGAAGGCAAACAGCGCCGCCAGAAAGGGCTTGCCTGAAGACTGTTTGGGTTGATGACTGGCTTGGTAATAGTGATATTGCGAATAGCCGCTTTGCAGACTTTGAATGCCCGCAACGATGCAGTCCTGGCAGTAAGGAAATCCCTTTATGCGATGGTCGCAGGCGTTGCAAAGCCCACGAGCGCAATTGGCGCATTGGACTTTGGCGATTGTGGTTGAATGATACGAGCAATACATTGTTTGAATTGAAACCTCACAATACTCTCTTAAAATTTCTGTCTAATCGTAGCTGCTGTTGATTGCCAATTTGATAAACGACGCTTTCGCGCCAGAGTTTCTTGAAAGTCAAAAGCCGGATTGAAAAATATCGCGTCGCCACTTTGATTCTTGAAATGCACGGAGCATGGTGATTTCGCCCGTCACGGTCTGAGCTAAAGTTTTGGTAACTATAGAGGTGGCACAGAATTCCAGAAACCGCCCATATCTTGTAGGTGGTTACACCATCACGCACAATATATGGACAGAAAATCCATTTCTGCGACACCCTCTAACGACCCAGCCTAGAGCGGTTTTCATGTGTGTGTACGGAACCCCTTATCGTTGAGCAGCGGTCTTCGACCGCACGCCGGTCAGAGACCGCCGCTCAACGGGTTTGAGGTTTCCGTAATCTCAAACAGAAACCACTCTAGGCTGGGTCGTTACAAGTTTTGCGACATCAAAGAAAGCGGACGCTGCCTGAGCCAACCGGCTTTTGCCGTTTTACTTTTTGCTTTTGCCGTTTTACGTTTTACGTTTGCCGTTTGAGGGCGCTACGGTTTCGCGGTCTGGGCGGCGCTTTCGCCTTCGGTTTCGCCGCCCAGAGTGTTCCAGACTTCGCCGAGGTTCGAGCGCACTTTGTGAAGTCCGGCAACGACCTCTTCTTTTTGTGCGTAGAGGTCGGAACTGCGGCTGTACAGTTGACTGACTTTTACTTGCGCCTGTCGGAAAATGCCCGCTACGCTCTGGTCATCGGAAAAGCCGAATAGCAGGAAAGCGAATATGGCAACCGCGAAAGTCGCCGCCGTTGCAAAACTCCAGGCGCGGCTGTGCGTGGCGCGTGGCATCAAAGCGTTGGCCGTAGTTGTCAGATGATTGGTCAGACGTTTTCGCCAGGTGTCGCGTCGTTTGGGCAGGATGGCGAAAAGTTTTTCAGGCAAACGAGCTGGCACCGCGACCTCTTCAAAGGTATGCACCGAATGACAGGCGGCGACGGCATACACGACTTCGGTGAGCAGGCTGGAGCAGGCGGCGCATTCATTAGCGTGGTTTTCAAAACGATGATAAGTCAAGGCCGGAACGAAGCCATCAAGAAATTCGGTAATCAGTGCTTCAAAGGCCGCACAGCCTAACGGCGCGTACTGATCCTGCACGCTCAACAACACGTCTTCGAGTGCATCCGACACTTCCATTAATTCTTTGGCGTCATACAGCGCGCTTTTGATGTCATCCATCAACGAGCGGCACGCCCGACATTGCAAGGCGTGGGCGGCAACCATACGGGCTGCGTCTTTGGCCAACTGGCCGTCGAGGTATTCGCTGAGTTGTTCTTCAAACTTCCGGCAATTCATAATTCACCAATAGAGCCTTGCTCTATCCTCCGCTTCTGCACCATTCGTCCGACACGTGCGCCCGGTGTTTGGCGTCAGTCATTTCAATTTATCTTGAGAACACGCCTGCATCCGGGCGCGGCATCCCGACCGCTGACGGCCTTAGTCGGGATTCACTTTCATCCTACGCAAAATCTTCGCCAATTCGATGCGTCCGCGATTGATGCGGCTTTTGACTGTACCTTCGGGGATTTTTAATAAGTCAACAATCTCTTGATAAGACAATTCTTCGATGTCGCGTAAGATGACGCACTCGCGCAAGTCCGGGGAGAGTTTTTTGATGGCTTCGTGAACCTGTAAGCGACGTTCCTGGCGTTCAAGATTTCGTTGCGGACTGTCGCTCACCGACGGCAAATGATATTCGTGATCGGCAAGGTCGTCGCTGGCATCCGTAGGCGTGCGCTGACGTTTGCGATAATCATCAATGATTAAATTGCGCGCCAGCCGCATCAGCCAGTTGGATAAATCGCCGAGCGAGGCGTCGTATTGATTCAACGACCGATAAACCCGTATGAACACTTCCTGGGTTAAATCTTCGGCGGCAGCATGGCTGGCCGTGAAGCGATAGGCCAGATTATAAATGCGCCGCGAATACTGGCGCACCACATCGGCCCAGGCGGTCGCTTCGCCTTCTATACATCGCTGAACCCATTCAGCATCGCTAGACATCAGTGCTAATTTCGCTCCCATCTATGGCCTTCTCTTCTAGCAGATTCTTGAACCGTTACTGGCGTTCGTCTCGCTAAACGAGGCGGCTACAGAAAATGTTCCTCTATTTTCCGGCGCATTCGGCATTTATAAATTGCCGCTGAAATCACGCAAATTTGCGCGACGTAGTTCTATTGTTGTGCTAGAATCCCCGATTTGCAAATGAACTTTACGGTTGAAACGAGACGCCACGTTTGAAAGCCAAACTGCGAAATTTTCTGAGTTTATTAATCGGCGGCCTCTTTGTCTATTGGTTTGCCTACAAGCTCAATTGGCAAGAGGTCTGGCTACAGGTGCGCGCCGCCAACTGGGCGCAACTGGGACTGGCGCTGGCCTTGTTCATTGGCACCTATTTTGTCCGCGTGTTGCGCTGGCAAACTTTAATTTCGCCGCTCGCCAAGACCTCTCTGCGCGCCTTGTTTCGCGCCACGGTGATCGGCTTTTCGGCGCTTTTTATCATGGGGCGAGCCGGAGAGATGATCGTGCGTCCGGCGGCGCTGTCGGTCAAAGAAAAGATCAGTCCCTCGGCCAGCTATGCGACGGTGATGGTCGAGCGGGTTTGCGATATGGTGATGGTGGTGGTCTTTTTTGCCGTCAATCTGGTGTTCTTTGAATTCACCTCCAACGATGTCGAAGCCATGCAGATTCTCGGTTGGATCAAAGTCACCGGCGTCTTATTATTGATTACGGCGCTGGCGGGCATCTACGGGCTTTCGGTGTTTGCGCGGCGCGGCGAAACGGCGTTGGCCTATCTGGAAAGAAAGCTACAGGGGCTGCCGACGGCAATCAAAAAAGGCACGCTCAGTCTGCTGACGCAGATCTCGAAGAGTTTAAGCGTCTTGCACGATGCCAAAGAATTGACTATTGTGGTGTCGTACACCATATTGTTGTGGTTGATGGTAGCGGTGGCACATCTGCTTGTGGTTCGTGCTTTCGGCATTCCGTATAAAGTTGTGCCGTTCACCGGCGCGGTCTTTGTTATGGGACTTTCGATGTTGGGTTCGGTGGTGCCAACTCCTGGCGGCGCGACCGGCCCGTTTCACACCGCCTCGGCGGCGTCGCTTTCGTTCTTAGGCGTCGAAAGCAACAAGGCAGCCTCCGTAGCCATTATTTTGCATCTGGTCATCTTTGCCCCGGCGACCGTTTTCGGCTTGTTCTATGTTATCAAGGACGGCCTGTCGTTAGAGAAGTTGAAACGCTTAGGCGAGCGACAGGTCGAAGTGGTTGAACAACTGAATCACCCCAATCAGCCACAGGAGCAGGAACCTGACGCAGAGCAGAAGGATGCTAAAATCGCTGCTGTGCAACGCTGAAATTTAATTTCTGGAAGCAGATATGAAATGTCCATTTTGTGCTCATCTTGAAGACAAAGTTGTGGATTCGCGGGAGAGTCGGGAAGGTGATGTCATCCGCCGCCGCCGCGAATGTTTAAAATGCGAACGCCGCTTCACCAGCTATGAACGCATAGACGAAATTCCTTACATGGTGGTCAAGAAGGACGGGCGACGCGAACCCTTTGACCGCGATAAAATCATGTCCGGCGTGTTGAAGGCGTGTGAAAAACGCCCGATTCCGATGGCGAAGATTGAAAACCTCGTCAACTCGATTGAAAAATATGTCGCCGACTCCAAAGACCGCGAACGCTCTACGGAAAAGATTGGCGAGATGATTATGCGAAGACTCAAAGAGTTGGACAAGGTTGCCTATGTGCGCTTCGCTTCGGTCTATCTGGACTTCAAAGACGTGACCGAATTCATGAGCGAGTTGCGCCATCTGGTTCGCAAACAGGTCAAATAAATTACGCGGCAAAAACTGGCGAGACGCTGGGCGAATCGCCCCGTCTCAAGGCGCATGGTGACCACCCACTGCGGCGGTCCCTGCTGCTCTGTAAACGCATCGCCGTTGGTTTTGCCTTGCAAAATCCGCTTCCTGAACCGAGGCTGGCGCAAGCCCTGCCTTGCTTGTGCATTACCGCGCCCGAAGCCTTTGCGATATCTTTCCAATTTCTCGGCTGCAACTTTAACCACCGAACGCCCATCGTTCGGGCGTAGTTCACGCGCCCGAACGACGTGCCGGGCAACGATAATTTTCTCTCCGCAAGAAAAAGGCGAGAGGCCATAGACCGGAAGAAATCGTTTTCCCGAACCCTAGCGCGCCGACGAAACTTTTTTTTGACGGCTATCGCGGATGAAGGGTTCGTCCGTGATTGCCGATTTGTTCTCAGGCTTTGGTCTTTGTCATCTGGATGGGTTACAATTTCCGCGTTGTTGCAAATGTTCTTGAATACGCAAAGGCTCATAGGGTTTATCGAGGCAGCTGTTTTACAACTCAAAGCAATTAGGCAAACCAACTTTCGAATGCTGAATTTATTATGTCAACGATTATTGATAGTGAAGAGATAGAAATCAGTCAGGTGGATGAACAGGTGCAGATACCGGACTCGCTGCCGGTGTTGCCGCTCCGCGATATTGTCATTTTTCCATATATGATTGTGCCACTGTTCGTGCAACGCGAACGCTCGATACGGGCTATCGAACAGGCGCTGGCCGAAAATCGCATGATTGTGTTGACGGCGCAACGCGACTTGGAAAAAGAGGAACCTTTAGGCAGTGACCTCTACACCTACGGCACCGTGGCCATGATTATGCGTATGCTGAAGATGCCGGACGGGCGCATACGCGTGCTGGTGCAAGGACTGTCACGCGCCCGCATCACCCATTTCGATGACCATCACCCGCACCTACTGGCGCACATCAAACCGTTGCCCGAACCGGAAATCATTGCTGATGAATTGGAGATGGAAGCCTTGACGCGCAATGTGCGCTCGTCACTGGAACAGGCCATCACGCTCGGCAAAAACATCTCTTCGGAAGTCATGGCGATTGTCGCCAACCTCGACGATGCCGGTCGCCTTGCCGACGTAGCGGCTTCCAACCTCGACCTGAAAGTTTCCGATGCTCAAAGCGTGCTGGAAAAACTGAATCCGCCGGAACGCCTGCTGCGCGTCAATGAATTGTTGATTCGAGAGATCAATGTGCTGCGCGTGCAGCAAGACATCAACTCGCAGGCGAAAGGCGAAATTGATCGCTCGCAACGCGAGTTTTATTTGCGCCAGCAATTGAAAGCCATTCAAACCGAACTCGGCGAAGGCAACGAAATCGCCGAAGAGATTGCTCAATACCGCGAAAAGATGGTCGCCGCAGCGATGCCCGAAGAGGTCGGCCAGGAAGTCGAACGCCAGATCAAAAAGCTCGAACGTATGCACCCGGACGCCGCCGAAGCCGCTACGCTTCGCAACTATCTGGATGTGATGGTGGCGTTGCCGTGGTCGAAATCATCGGAAGAGAATCTCGATTTGAAACGCGCTCAGACGATTTTGGACGAAGACCACTACGGCCTTGAAAAAGTCAAAGAGCGCATCATCGAATCGCTGGCGGTTCGCAAACTGAAAGACAAAGTGAAGGGGCCGATTCTGTGTTTGGTCGGGCCGCCCGGCGTCGGCAAGACCAGCCTGGGGCGTTCAATCGCTCGCGCTTTGAATCGCAAATTTCAGCGTCTGAGTTTAGGCGGCCTCCACGATGAAGCGGAGATTCGCGGTCATCGTCGCACCTACATAGGCGCTATGCCCGGTCGCATCGTGCAATCCATACAACAGGCGGGAACCCATAATCCGCTGATTATTCTGGATGAGATTGATAAAGTCGGCGCGGATTTTCGCGGCGACCCGTCATCGGCATTGTTGGAAGTTTTAGACCCCGAACAGAATTTCTCGTTCCGTGATAATTATCTGGGCGTGCCTTTCGATCTGTCGAATGTGATGTTCATGACGACGGCGAATATGTTGGATACCATTCATCCGGCCTTGCGCGACCGCATGGAAATTATTCGTCTGGCCGGTTACACCGAAGAAGAGAAAGTCGAGATCGCCCGTCGCCACATCATCCCCAAACAGATGGACGATCACGGCATCACGCCGCGCCATCTGTCGCTCAATCGGGCGGCGCTCAAAAGCATCATTCAGCAATACACCCGCGAAGCCGGATTGCGGCAATTCGAGCGCGACATTGCCAAAGTCTGCCGCAAGGTAGCGCGCCGCGTGGCCGAAGGCGAAACGGTGCAGGTGAAAGTCAACGAAAAGAACTTGCCGGAATTTTTAGGGCCGCCGAAAGCTTACCCTGATGAGATTTTGAAGAAAGATCAAATCGGCGTCGCTACCGGTTTAGCGTGGACGCCATCGGGCGGCGATGTGTTATTTATCGAAGCCTTGTTGACCGCAGGCAAAGGCGGTCTGTTATTGACCGGACAATTGGGCAGCGTGATGAAAGAGTCGGCGCAGGCGGCGTATTCATGGGCAAAATCGAAAGCCGAAGAGTACGGCATCGCGCCGGAGAAGTTCGAGAAGTTCGACATACACATACATGTGCCGGAAGGGGCGATTCCCAAAGACGGCCCTTCGGCAGGCGTGACCTTAACGACAGCGCTGGTCTCTGTGTTGTCCGGCAAACCCGTCAAGCGTTCGGTAGCGATGACCGGCGAAATCACTTTGCGCGGCAATATTTTGCCGGTCGGCGGCATTAAAGAAAAAGTGCTGGCAGCGCGCCGCGCCCGCGTGACGACGATTATTTTGCCGCAGCACAATCGCCGCGACCTCGAAGAGATTCCCAAAGAGTTGTTGAAAGAGATTGAATTCGTCTTTGTAGATTCGCTGCGCCAAGTTTTGAAAGTGGCAATGTAGCTGGCTCAAAACCCTAGCGGACGTGCGGCGCACGCTTACCGAAAACTCGCAGGGCAAAAGTGCTGCATAAAAATTCGGCGCAGCGCGTGCGTTACCTCTCTGCGCCGCTCACCTTAGATTCCCAATCTTGGTCGTGCTAAATAAAGCGTGTCGCAAAATCCCAGCAACCGTCTATATATTGTGGATAGTCAAACCATCGCACACAATATATGGATAGAAACTCCATGTATGAGACACGCCCTAGAGAGGCAAAAGGTTTTTGGAATATCACGAAACCCCTTATTTTTCGGGCTTTTTATGATTGTTTTTCAAAAGATATAGGCGAGCCTACGCAGTCGAAAAGTCCTGGAAGCTAGAAAAAAAATTGCCACAACGGTTTGGCGAGTAACCGTAGCGAATTCGCAAACGCGGAACTCGCTACGGCGTTCTCCCGCTGCCGCTGTGGCGTGAAAGAAAGCTACACGAAATGATACACGCAATGTTGGTGGTCAAGGGCTGAAGCAACCGAAGCGGCTTTGACCCTTGCGCCACCAAACTTCTTTCAACCAGCGAGCGAATTTGCAAGGGTCAAAACCGCTTTGCCATTTCGCTCGCGTCGAGATTCTAAAAATGGTAGCGCAACACCATTTGAATGACTCGCGGGTTGCCACCGGCTATCGGGTCGGTGGTCAAACCGAATGCCGGAAGCGTACCGAACGGGTTGCCGCTGAACAGGCGTTTGTTCTGAAAATTCGGGCTTCGCACATCCACATAATCAGTGGCGAACGGGTCGTCCACCACGAATTGCGGATGATTGAAAGCGTTGTACAATTCAGCGCGCAACTCCAAGCGCTGATGCTCGGTAATCGAGAAGCGTTTGAAGAACGCCAAATCCCAATTGTTCAAGCCCGCCGCTTGTAACAGATTGCGTCCCGCCGTTGCTCGTGCGCCGGTGTCGGCGAAGATGAATTTGGCGTTGGCATCCTGCGCCACATAACCGACCACTTGACTTGCCGGAGCGCTGCCTCTGGCGACCACCTGACCGTTGCGTAGCAGCCAGTTGACATCAGTGCCGCGACGACCATCGCCGGTCGGGTTGAGAACAGCGCGATCCCCGGCGTTATCGAAATTGCCGTTGGCATCGTTGAAACTCAAAGCGTCAAGCCGCTGGCCGCTTTCGGTCTGATAGATAGCGCTGACCTGCCAGTTGCCCAACACTTGACTCAGCCATCCATGTTCGCCTTTGTAAAACGGCAATTCATAAATCAAGCCCAGCGAGAAACGATGACGACGACTCAACACCGATTCGGCGCGGTCGTTTCGCAAATTGAAATTGTCTTGCGGACGACGCGGATTGACGAAACTGGTGAACAGTTCGTTAGTGCCGTCATCAATGTTTTTGCTGAAGGTATAAGCGGCGTCAACCGACAAGCCGTTGCTCAAACGCCGCTTCACGTTGAGCGAGCCGCCGTGATAAGTCGAGTTGCCTTGCGGCAGATGCGTCGTCAAATTTCCGGCAAAGCCTAAATCTCCCAACAGTCGCCCTCGAGCATTTAAGAAATCCTGCCGTGAGGGCAAACCGTTCAAGGTCGCACGGTCGGGAATCTCGCTGTTGTTGAAATAAGTCGGCAGATTGAAACGCGGAGGCACGCCGCCATTCAAACGCGATTGCACATACAGATGCACGCCGCGAGTGCCTAGATAACGTAGCTCTACAGACCAGTCTTTCCAAAATTCCCTTTGATAAGACAGCGACCACGACATGGTGTAGGGCGTGATGGTGTCGAAGATGTAAGAGCCGGTCAAGGCTCTGGCGGTAGCCGTATCGTTGAACAACGCCGGGTCCACTGCGCCGCCCGCAGGAATGCCGCCGTTTTGCAGGAAGCTGACATCTGTACCGTATATGCCGCCGCTGCCCGAAGTGACATCTATCTCCGATTGCAGTTGCGGCGGCAAGGCCAACAGTACCAGGTTCTGGAACAAGACATCGTGAGCGATGGCAAAACCGCCGCGCACTGAAGACTGCCCATTGTTACCAAAGATGCGATGCAGCCAGCCCTCTTTGAATTCCGGTGCCCAAGCGAAACCTACACGCGGCGCGAAATTATTTTTATCGGTCTTGGGGGTGCGGAAATGCAAACCCGCAGGGAAGAGGTCAAGGCCGGTGCGCTGGCGTATGCTTTGCAACACCGGGTCGTTGGCTTCCACGTCGGCTATGCGATTGAGGTTTTGCATCTTCGCATCGCGGGCGTTCGAGGTGTATTCGTAACGCAGCCCGAGGTTGAAGGTGAGGTTGGGACGGAATTTGAAATCGTCCTGAATAAAGTTATAAGTCGCCCATTGATTGCCCGCGAAAAAGCCTGAGCCGATGCCGCGCAAGCCGCCATTCGAGCCGTCGGGCTTGAGGTCTTGCAGATAGCGTTCAAGGCTGGCATAGGCATATTCGCCGCGTCCGCGTGGCAGACCATCGCTGGGCGCGATCACGTCGCGGAAATCCGAGCCGAACTTCAATTGATGTTTGCCGAACGTCCAACTAACGGTGTCGGAGCCTTGATAAACATTGGCAATGCCGCTTTGTGGCGCATTGCCGTTTGGTCCTACGAACAAGCCTAACTCGTCTATGCTGATGTTGGGGAATTGACCGGGGAAATCATTGAAGGTCAGCGGCACGTTGAACGAGGTCACTTGGCGGCGATAGCCGAAGCGGAATTCGTTAATCAGATTGGCCGTGAAGTTGTGATTTTCGGTCAACGAAAACAAGCGGTTATCGGTGCCTGTGGTGCCGTTGAATTCTGCCCCAGGGCCGCCCAAAAGCGGCGACCGCAAACGGTCGTAAAAGAACCGCCCGTAGAGTCTGTCGTTTTGCGAGAGGTTGTAATCAATGTTGGTGTGCCATTGATGCAGGTTGAAAAAATCCGGCACTAAGATCAGCAGTTGCCCGACCGGAATCGTTGCGCCCAACACGTTGACGCTGCCAGTAGCGACGGGCGCGGGGGCTACGTGATCCTTCAACAAATTCAGAGTGAAAGGGCTGACGCCGCGCAGTGCGGAGAGTCTGGCATAACCTTCGGCAGTCGGTGCGCCTACGGTGGCGGTGGCTCCCGCCGTGCCTCTGGTTTGATATTGATAGGCTCCGAAATAGAAGAGCTTGTCTTTGATAATCGCGCCGCCGATGTCGCCGCCTATGCGATTGAAATCATCACGCGGGCGTTGGTCGGGTTGCGCGCCTGCGGCGATCTGCTCTTTGAAGCGATGATCGAGCGAGCGAAAATATTTGTTGATGTTGTACCACCACGCATCGCCATGCAGATCGTTGGTGCCGCTCTTGGTGATGGTGTTGAATTGACCAGCCGATGAATGACCGAATTCCGCCGTAAATTGATTGGTCAAGATAGTGAACTCTTTGACGGCATCCTGAATCGGGGCGATTTGCGGCCCCGTCAAACTGACATCGTTATTGTCTATGCCGTCGAGGGTGAAAGAATTGTTGCGCGGACGATTGCCGCCCACCGAGCCGCCCGCGCCGACCACGCCTGCGCCGTTGGTGACGACGTTGGGCGACAGCAATGCGAGGGTGTTGACATCCAGACCAATAGGCAATTCGATGACCTTGCGTTCTTCAAAACTTTTGCCCAGTTGCGAAGAGGTTTTTTCCACCAACTCCGCCGCCGCGCCTGCGGTGATGGTGACGGTTTCGGACACCGCGCCCGCTTCCAGTATGGCGCTGACATCGGTGACGCGATTGAGTTGCACTTGCACGTTGGGGTTGGCGTACTTTTTGAAATTGGCAATTTCAATAGTCAAATCATAAGCGCCGACCGGCACGTTGTTGATGCGAAAAGTGCCGTTGTCTGCGGTGTTGACGGTGAAGAGTTGACCGGTAGCGGTGTTTTTCGCCGTCACCTTTGCGCCGCTAATTACTGCGCCCTGGGCGTCGGCGACCGTGCCAGCGATGGTGCCGTCAGTGGTGCCTTGGGCGAAGACCGGCGACCAGAGCGCCGCCATCAAAGCGATGGTCAACACCAGACTGGTGAGCTTTTTCAGCTTGAGGTTTGGCGACCACGCGGAAATTTTTCTGAGATACTGCATAGACTTCTCCTTTCGAGAGTAGGGAATGGTAGTTGCGAGTAGCGACCTCTTGACTGCAAGTGAAAGCTTGAGAGCCGGTCTTTGTCCCTTGCCATATTGATGAAGTGGCGCGGTTCAAAGGCTTGCTGCAGACCTTGCACAAGGCGTGTCGCTATCGGCATTCAGCACGGGCTGAACGGGCTTTGACTTCGAGCAAAGCCTTTGCTTGTTGCGGCAATCCAGAAGCACTTGGAGGCAACACGCTCTCCTCGCCCTCACGTCGGGCGAGTGCTTCGCCAGACGTGAGCGACGAGGACGTTACACCAGGCGTGGACTTTTGGAATGCTGTTGATACGGTACGCGGTGGAGATATGAATGTCTTGAAAAGTCCGTGAAAAATTGCAAAAGATGTCACCGAGGTGCAATTTTACGAAGAGGCAAACAGCCTGTGCAGTGGTTAGCGTAAAGAAAAGTCGTGCAGCGAGAAGTGAATTTTGAAGATGAACGTGATAGATGATTTCATGCGTTTGTGTGTATCCGGAGAGAAATGATTTTACCCAGCCTTTCTACCATAGCAGGATACACACAATCGCAAGCCTGCTTAGAATAAAGATTAGCGTGCGGTTTGTCTTCAAAAAGATGTAAAAAAATGTAAAAGATTTGTAAAAACATGGAAGCTCGGCAACGCCGAGTAGCGAGAGTCGAGGAAACCGCGAAAAAAGCCCGGTTTTATTGGGCTATTCACTTGGATGATGACAACCTAGAGTGGCAGGAAATCATAATGCTGAAGGCGGCGCGTGAATTTCCAGCGGCGGCGGCGGCGGTTGAGTACCGCTGCGCCTTGATGATTTGCGGCATCCGAGGGCGCGGCTGAGAAGGCTTGTTGAGATGGCATTCCTTGGCCAGTTGTGACGCCATAGCGCGAGCGTTGCGACGCCTCTGGCGTGGTCTGCTGGTTGCCCCACCTATAGGCGTGGGCTATGATAGAATCCTGTTATCTCAGAACTTCGTAAGGAGGAATCCATGAGTAAACCACACGCAAAATACTACGGGTTGCCAGTCGAACCCAGGGACATTATTCTGAATCCATCTCCCGAAGAGTTGCGCGGCTTCGCGGAAGAGATGCCCAACACACGCACTACTATCTACCGTAACACCAACACGCAAACGCGGGTTGATTCGCGCTCGAAATTATCCACCTACATCGTCACCGACACGCCGGAGCAACACGATTCGCAAACCATCAGTCGCGCCGAATACGAGCGGGTTGCAAAGTTGCAGAACGACTACATACGCAGCCGCGAGATGATTGTCGTGGATGGTTACATTGGCAACGCCCCGGAATTCCGCGTCGCCTCGCGGCTCGTCATCGAAAAGTCAAACGCCAACATCGCCGCCATGCAGCAGCATCTTTATTACCCGGCGACCGCCGAAGAGTTGACCAGTTTCGAGCCGAGCTTGACGGTTATCTACACGCCGAATTTGGCGCTGCCCAATTATCCGGCAGAGCGTTTGATCGCCGTTGATCTGGACAACGGCATCACCCGCGTCTTTAACAGCGACTATTTCGGCGAGTCGAAAAAAGGCGGTCTGCGAATGTGGAATCAACTGGTCTATGAGCGCGGCGGTCTCGCCTTGCATTCCGGCTGCAAGGTCATCCCTGTAGGCGAGGCCAAAAAAGTCGGCTTGATTATTGGCCTTTCCGGTACTGGTAAAACGACTACGACGTTTACCAAGCAGAACAACTCCTCGCCCGTGCAAGACGATTTCATAGCGTTGATGCCGGGCGGTAAAGTTTATGCGACCGAAAACGGCTGCTTCGCCAAAACCTTCGGCTTGAATGAAAAAGACGAGCCGACGATTTACGGTGCGGTCACCAGCTATAACGCTTATCTGGAAAATGTGTCGCAGAATGAAAACGGGGAAGTGGATTTTTACGACACCAGCTATACGCAGAACGGACGCGCCGTCGTGCGTATGCAGGACATCGAAGGCATGATGGATGCGCGTGAAATCAAGACCGCCGATTTTCTGTTGATTCTCAATCGCAATGACAACATCATTCCGGGCGTCGCCAAGTTGAATCGCACACAGGCGGCGGCCTATTTTATGTTGGGCGAAACTCGCGGCACCTCTGCCGGGGGCGCTGCCGAAGCCGGTAAGTTTCTGCGCGTGCCGGGAACCAATCCGTTCTTTCCATTGAAGCACGCCCTGCAAGGCAATCGCTTCTGGGAGTTGCTCGCGTCTTCGCCTATGGATGTTTATCTGCTGAATACTGGGCGCGTCGGCGGCATGGATGCCGATGAGCGCTCCAGAAAAGTTCGCATACAGCATTCCTCGGCCATCGTGAAGGGCATAGCCGAAGGCACTATCGAATGGGAAGAGGATGCCGATTTCGGTTATTTGGTAGCGGCAAGTATTCCCGAAATCGAAGGCGATGATATAGAGATTCTGCAACCGCGCAAATTGTACGAGCGGCAAGGGCGTATGGACGAATACCAACAGATGGTGGAAAAGTTGAAGACCGAGCGCCGCGACTATATGAAGAAGTGGGCTGGTCTGAATCCCGAAATCGCGGCGGCGGTCGAGTAAGCAGAGCCGCATACAGGCGTGGGCGAGAAGGGTTGCGCCCTTATGTTTATTGATGATTGATGCAGGGGCGAGTTGCCGACTCGCCCTTTTGCTTTGGCGCTTCGTGTCGCGTCGAGGAAGCCGTTGAGCGAAACTAAGCGCTGTTACTGCGGTGGCTTCGCCGCCCCGCAATGGCTGTTTAACGAGTCGCCGAAGCGGTGATTTGCAGGCGCTATGCAAAAGGCGTAAGAAATTTTGTAGCGCTTTGAGTTGTATCAACTATTGGCGCAAACCTCGGTGATGTACGATGATTCGTCATCCTTCAGCCCGAAGATATTCCGGTCAAAGACCCGCTTGAGAAAAACTAAACCTCGCCTTTTCCTGCCACTCGTCGCCGTCAAATATCCATAGCGGTTCAACGCCAGCAACGAGCGCAAACTGGTCGTTGCAATAGAGCGCCTGCGTTGAGCAATCGCCGTAAGTATGTTCTAATGAAAACGCTTTTTCGCTACCGACTTCCCCGTTCTCCCATACCTGTTTAATCCTTTTCAGGCCATGCGAAGATTTGGAGCGGAATGATTGTGAGGAGAGAATATGTCTCTCAATAAGCTCGAAGCCTTGCGTCAGGCGGAGTTGTATGTCACGCAGGGCAATATGACTTCGGCCATCAATCTCTATCGTCGCGTCATCGAGACCGACCCCTTTGACCTCAGCGCCATCAACGGGCTGGGCGATCTCTACATCAAAAACAATCGCCCGCAGGAGGCCGCCAATCATTACTTTAAAACCGCTGAAGGCTACTTGAAAAAAGGCTCGACCAACAGCGCCATTTATTTGCTCACCAAAATTCTCAAGTTTGATCCGCTCAATGCTCAGGTCTATATGACGATGGGCGACCTTTATGCGCGTGATGGCGTGACGCAAAAAGCCCACGATTGTTTTATCGAAGCCGGAGCGGCGTTCTGGCAGAACCATAATCTGAAAGCGGCATTGGCGGCCAACGAGAAGGCTCTCAAAGTGGATGCCAACAGCCGACAGGCCAAAGCCGCTTTGCAGGCGCTGCGCGAAGAAGCGAAACCGCAAGAACCGGAAGTGCAGCCGCTTCGCCTGACCAAAGCCCTGGCACCGATCTTCATCTCTTTTCCCGATGACGCCAAAGCGGAGGCCGCGCCTTCATCAGCGGCAACTCTGTTGGCGACGGAAAGCGCAGCGGATGAAGCCGAAGATTTGTTGTCACCGCAGGAATCCATTCTTGCTTTAGACGAAGAAACCATCGTCGAATATATTTCGGCAGCCGAAATGCTGATCGCTTACGGCAGGATGGAAGAGGCGTTGGCCAAACTTCGGGAGTTGTTGAAACGCAAACCCGATGACGTACAGATTCGCAATAAATTGAAAGATATTTATCTGCGCGGTGAACGCATCGAACGCGCCGCCGAAGAGTGCATCAACATTGCCGGAATCTATCTGGCCAGCGGCGACAGCGGACGCGCCCGCGACTATTTGATTCGCGCCGAACTTCTTGAACGCGCCCTCGGTCACATCACCTCGGAATCTTGACGGCGTGCTTGACCGAGGCCAAGCCGGTGCTATGGGTTATCCGGTTCATCCTGAAGCTTCCCCAATCGCCTTGCCCAAAAAGAGAAAAAGTTTTTTAATGTGGGCGCGAATCATCGCCCTCGAAGCTTGCAGAAAAGGATGCTCAAGTGAACCGTGCCATACTATTATTCAACGTCAAACGCAGGCGGGATTTTCACCCCCCCAACGATCTTGCCGCGTCATCGCCGCGTCGCTGCCGTAGTCATCCGGCGAGCGCTGAACTTCATGCGGCAATGGATTATAGTTTCCCGGTTGATGGTTTCCCAGTTGATGGTTTGCCGGTTGAATGTTTCCCAGTTGAATGTTTCCCAGTTGATTATTTCTTGGTTGATTGTTTCTTGGTTGACAATCGTTGTGACGCAAAATTGCAAGGCCGTGTTTTCGGCAGGCAAGGGCCAAGACGACGCGGCCATCATCAACGAGTGTGTGCTGCGTCAAGGGCTGGCGCAATGGAAGCCCGGAACCTTTCGGCTCGGTGCGCCGATTTCATTTTCGCGTACCGCGTAGCAAACTTCCGTAAGGCAAGGGGATTGGCAAAGACGAACGGCTCGCGCTTGCCCAGCGCGAAAGGGTGCGCTGGGAGTCACCTTTTGGAATTCTGCAAACGCTAAATGATGGAGAGGTGCTGGTGAAGCATAGACGAATTTCTGCACTGGTTATATTGGTGATTCTGATGATTTCACAAAATACGTTTTCGCAAACCAAACTGCGCGCCCGCAATTTGGGGATACCCTTTGACGGGACGCCGGGAACCTTGAACGCGATTACCGATGTCAAAGGTGTAGAGGTCGGGCATTCGACCATTATCAGCGGGGCTGGCGCGTTGAAGGTTGGCGCGGGGCCGGTGCGAACCGGCGTGACAGCGGTGTTGCCACGCGGCAACGCCTCTACCGATGACCCGGTGTTTGGCGGGTGGTTTTCTTTGAACGGCAACGGCGAGATGACCGGCACGACCTGGCTGGAAGAATCGGGTTTTCTCGAAGGCCCGGTGATGCTCACCAATACTCACAGCGTCGGCGTGGTGCGTGATGCGACCATTGCTTATCGCGTCAAATTCGGCAAGCCCGATGCCAACGGGTATTGGTGGTCGTTGCCCGTGGTGGCGGAAACCTATGATGGCTATTTGAATGACATCAACGGTTTTCATGTGAAAGAAAAAAATGTCTTCGAGGCGTTGGCGACGGCCAGCGGCGGCGCGGTCGCAGAAGGCAACGTAGGCGGCGGCACGGGGATGATTTGTTACGGTTTCAAAGGCGGCATCGGCACGGCCTCGCGCAAGCTCGATGACCAGCAGGGCGGTTATACCGTGGGCGTGTTGGTGCAGGCGAATTTTGGGCGGCGCAATCAATTGCGAATCGCCGGTGTGCCGGTGGGTGTGGAAATCACCGAGCATCAAATCGCTTATGCGGACAGTCCGCAGTTTAATCAGGATGTCGGCTCCATCATCATCGTAGTGGCGACTGATGCGCCGCTGTTGGCGCATCAATTGAAACGGCTGGCGCGCCGCGCCGCGCTGGGAGTGGCGCGCACCGGCAGTGTTTCGGGCGATGGTTCGGGCGACATCTTCATAGCCTTTTCAACCGCGAATACGGGCGCAGCAAAGACTCCGCTCGCGCCGCTTTCCATGCTCGCCAATGAGCGAATGAACCCGCTGTTCGAGGCGACGGTGCAAGCCAGCGAAGAGGCGATCATCAACGCGCTGGTGGCCGCCGAAACCATGAGCGGCATAAATAATCATCAAGTCTTTGCAATTCCGCAGGACAAACTCCGCACCGTCATGAAAAAATATAATCGCCTGATGGAGAGCAAATAAAGTTTGACAGCGGCGGTTTAGCGAAATGAATTTCACCCTCAGGCGGGATTGCGTATATGATGAAAAAACTTCTTCTGATCACAGTGATTTTCGCGGCATTGATTTTGCCGGGTTGTAAAATTGGTGCGAGCGACGCTGCCAGTGGCAAGCTGCGCGTCGGTATAGTCTTTGACATAGGCGGCAAAGATGACAAATCGTTCAACGCTGCGGCGTGGGAAGGCGTCAAGCGCGCCGCCCAGGAATTCCCTATCAAGTTGCGCGATGTCGAACCCGGCGAACCGACTTCCATAGAACCTTCCATGCGCGCTTTTGCCGAACGCGGTTACGATTTGATTATCGGCGTAGGCTTCGCGCAAGCGCCGATTATGATGCAGGTGGCCAAAGATTATCCCAACATACACTTTGCCATCATTGACGGCGCTATCGAAGCACCCAACGTCGCCTCGTTGTTGTTCAAAGAGCAGGAAGGCTCGTTTCTGGTTGGCTACATCGCCGGAAAAACCACTAAGTCGGACCGCATAGGTTTCGTAGGCGGCATGGATATTCCGCTCATTCATAAATTTGAGACCGGTTATGAAGAGGGCGCGAAATATGCCAATCCGAAAATACAGGTCTTTCAAAATTATGTCGGCATTAACGACAGCGCGTGGAATAATCCCGGCAAAGGCAAAGAACTGGCGAAAGCGCAGATCGAACGCGGCGCGGATATTATTTTTCAGGCGGCAGGCAATTCCGGCCTCGGCGTTTTTGACGCTGCCGAAGAGACCAACAAACTGGCCATAGGCGTTGATGCCAATCAGAACTGGGTAAAGCCGGGGTTCATTTTAACCAGTATGATGAAGCGCATAGACGTAGCGGTTTATAACACCGTCCGCGATTTGGTAGCGGGTAAGTTTGTTGGCGGCGTGCATATGAACGGCTTGGAAAACGATGGCGTTGGCTATGCCCTTGATAATTACAATCGTCCGCTGCTGCCGCAAACCGTTCTCGATGATGTAGAGCGCGTCAAAAAAGAGATCATCGCTGGCAAGATCAAAGTCACCGACGCGATGGCGAAATAGGCGTTCATTCGGTCAACGCGGCGATGAAGTCGCGCACCGTGTCGTAAAGCTGTGGTAATTGTCCGACAAAAAAATGATCGGCATCGGCGATGATCTTCAATTGTTTCGCGCCGCTCAAGCGATGATAAAAATCCTCTAAATCCGCTACCGAACCGAATTCATCATTCGCGCCTTGCACCAGCAATTTCGGTTGGTCGCAGAGCGCGGCTTGATGCCAATCGTACTCACCGAATTTCGACACCGGCAATCCGGCCAGCACCAGCGCGTGAACTTTGCTATCGGTGCAGGCGGCTTTCAAAGTCATCACCGCGCCGAAAGAAAAACCGGCGACCCACACTTGCGCCTGCGGATAACGCGCTGCGATAAACTGCATAGCCGAGCGCACGTCATCTGGTTCGCCGCGTCCGTAATCGTGCGCGCCAGCGCTTTGTTGCGTGCCGCGAAAATTAAATCGTAAAGTCGCAAAGCCGCTATCTTGAAAGGCTTTGGCAAGGCGATAAACAACTTTGTTATGCATGGTGCCGCCAAACAGCGGATGCGGATGACAAACAATCGCGGCGCGTAAAATGTCGCCTTCCGGTTCTTTCAAGAGGGCTTCCAAACGTCCCGCCTTGCCTTCGATAAACAGATTGCCGTGTAAATCCATGATAGAAAAATCCTACCACATGATTTTTGATTCAAACGAGGAGGGCGCGACTACCGCAAACCCGGCGTGCGGTGATTGGTGGTGCGACCTTGAAACTCCCACGCTGTCCAGATAGAAAAGGTGCAAGCACATTTTGGCAAGTGTAGGAGGCGCTGAAAGGGGCGAGAGAATTGCTTTGGTCTTTGTCCTTTTGCTGCGCTACAATCCCTGTCGCAGTTGCAAACGCATCGCCCAGCAAATCAGCGTGTGCGGTTTACGATTTGGGTTCGTCGCCAATCTGTTGCGTACAGAAAGCGGAAACGATTTTTTATGAAGACACTCAGCATACTCGGTTCCACTGGCTCCATAGGCCAAAGCACTCTTTCGGTCGTTGATTATCTCAAAGATGATTTTCAAGTTGTCGCGCTTGCCGCCGGCAAAAGCCTGAGCGAACTCGCCCGTCAAATTCTGCGCTATCAACCGCAACTGGTTTCGGTCGCCGATGACCAAGACCTTCCGATGTTGCAGGAAAAATTACGCGACTTGGGCGTGACAGCTATGCCGGAATTGATGAGCGGCGAAGCCGGATTGATCGCTGTCGCTTGTCACCCGCAAGTTGACACCGTGGTTTCGGCAACCGTCGGCGCGGTCGGCTTTCTGCCTACGTACAAAGCGCTGCAAATGGGGCGGCGCGTTTGTCTGGCGAACAAAGAGACGCTGGTGATGGCTGGCGAATTGATGACCACAGCGGCAAGGGAAGCGGGTGCGGAATTGTTGCCGGTGGACAGCGAACACAACGCTCTGCATCAATGTATGCGCGGCGAAACCAGCGCCGAAGTCAGGCGTTTAATTTTAACCGCTTCGGGTGGGCCATTCCGCGAAAAGACGATTGATGAAATGCGGCAAGCAACGGTTGAGCAAGCCTTGGCGCATCCGACTTGGCAGATGGGCGCAAAGATTACCATTGATTCAGCGACCTTGATGAACAAAGGTTTGGAGGTCATTGAAGCAGGTTGGTTGTTCGCTTTCAGCGCTGACAAAATTTCTGTAGCCGTGCATCCGCAATCCATCGTCCATTCGATGATTGAAATGATAGACGGCTCGATCATCGCGCAGCTAGGCGTCACCGATATGCGCTTGATGATTCAATATGCGTTGACTTATCCAGACAGATTGCCTGCCCAATTGCCGCCGCTCAGTTTTGAAAAGTTGAGCAAGCTGGAATTTTTCGCGCCCGACTTTGAGAAGTTCCCTTGTCTGCGTTTGGCTTACGAAGCGATGCGCGAAGGCGGCACGATGCCTGCGGCGATGAGCGCCGCCAATGAAATCGTCGTTGCTGCTTTTTTGCATCGCGCCATTCCATTCATGGATATTCCGCGCCTCATCGAAGCGACCATGATGGCTTATGACAAGCAGCCTTGCACCAGTATCGAAGCGGTGCTGGAAGCCGATAGCTGGGCGCGTTCCTATGCCGAAGGCTTGGTCCATCACAGCCATTCGATAGGCAAGCCAACGATTGGGTAAACGGCAAAGCCATGAGCGAAAATACCGCCGCGTGACCATCACGGCTGATCAGCGCGAAGCCAAATCCCTACCGCCTGCCAAAAGAAAAAAGCAAGAGCCTGAAATATAGTCGGTAAGAAAATTCTTCTGCACCGCCAAGGACACCAAGAGCGCGAAGAAAAATTCCCTGAGTGTTAAACCCCTCGGTTTAACTGGTCGCCACGTTCTTGCTGCGCTGCTTTTCGTGAGCTTGGTGGTGAAATATTTTCTTGATGCCTATCGCTTGCTTGTGTTCCGCTCACCCATCGGGCTTCTGCCTATCAAGTTGAAAGCGGCTTATTCCGTAGGCTTCGGTGGCGGTGGCATCGTGACCGGTTTGGAAGTTTGCTTGACTTCTTCGCTGCCTGCTTCCGGCACCAACGGTTTTATGAACTTGGCGCGTTGATAATAGTCCTGCACATAGTCCTTAATATCGCCGTGTCCCCAACGCGAATAATAATCGTAGTTCTTCATCTCTTGATAAGCCTGATCGAAATCCCAATGATATTTGTCGAAACGATAGACCGCGCCGATCAAGCCTGTGCGATGACGACCGCCAGCACAATGCACAAAAAAGGGCTGATTGGCTTGATCGTTGGCGATATTGAAGAACGCCAATATGGTGTCGTCCGCAGGCTTGCGTTTATCGCTCATAGGAATATTTACGTACTTGATGCCAGCGGCTTCGGCCTCCGGCTTTTCATAACGGGTCGGGTCGTCGCGTAAATCAATAATTGTTTTGATGCCCAATGTAGCAAGCGCTTGGTAATCATTCGGCTTGGGCTGCGCGCCACGGTAAAATGCCTCGTCCATCTTGCCAAAATTCTTGATGCGGATATTGGGAAACGAAGACGGCGAGGTCAATAAAATCGCGTTCGCCGTTGACTGGTTGCTCGCCATTACATTCGCTGGGAATGAAGCGCTGCGCCCGTCATCTTTGCTCAGGTAATGGGCAATGATGATAATGAAAAAAGCCAGTATGCCCAGTTTGATTAAACCGTTTTTCGAGATTCTAAAAGGATGATTGACTGGATTTGCTGCAATCATTTTCTCACTCCTTTCCGTGTATGATGTGCGGCCAGATGTTGGCGTGTATGCCTGAAAATCAAACGGCCTCCATAACAGTGGCTGACCGTAACGACCCAGCTCTCTTTGCCCCGCAGGGGGTAGGAAATTAGCCAGTGCTGTAGGCCTTGGCATCAAGTTGAACAAACACGGCGCGCCCTGAAAGGGTGCAGGAGATAGATTGCGGCAAGCTTCCGGCGCTCTTCCAGAGCGCGACCGTCAAGCCGCCTTCACCTTCCCGTGGCTTCACCACGGGCTAATCTCCGCTGCGCCGCTGGCGCAAAATTAATTCCTGTGGCTTCACCACGGGCTAATTTCCGCTGCGCCGCTGGCGCAAAAATTAATTCCTGTGGCACTACCACGGGCTACTTTCCTGTGCATCTACGGCGCAAAAACGAAGCGACCGGCAATTTTCAACCACGCTGGGTCGTGACGCCTGACCACTATTTCATATCGCCTCATCACTGAATATTTAGTCAAACCCTGTGCCAGCAGATTCACTCAATCGTTGTGATTTTTTTACGTTTGACGAAGCGATTCAAAGTAGTGCCCTACAGTTGTGAGGGGCGGTGATAACCCGCCAAGCGAGTGACCGCATAAAGCCTTGTGCGTAAGCGCTGGGTGTGCGAATCGTAATTGCCTCCTAGCCCGCGAAGCGGGTGATAGATAATTGGCTATCACCCGCTTCGCGGGCTAGATTAGTGTGGTGGGCTGGCAGCCACGGGCTAACACCCGTGGCTTTATGCTTGCGCCCACTTCGTGGGCTAACCCCCGTGGCTTTATGCTTGCGCCCACTTCGTGGGCTAACACCCGTGGCTTTATGCTTGCGCCCACTTCGTGGGCTAGCCAACCGCAGCCTACGATTAAGACACTACTTGATTCAGTCGCAGTGGTTTGCTACGCCTTGAAATTGCTATACTGCCGTTGCCCGGTCTTTCGATTTCTGAATTTCAGCGAGGCTTATGAAACCACAACTTTCTCTATTGCTTATCGTTTGCTTTTTGATTGCGCCGGGGTTGGCACAGCAGGCGGAGTTGCCGCCAATTCGCAACTTCATGCGTGAAAGCGAGCCGTTCTGCACCGGCGCGCAGCCTAGACTTGAGCATCTGGCCAAGCTCAAAGAAGAAGGCATTAAAGCGATTATTAATCTGCGGCAACCAAGCGAACACCGCGCCGAAGAAGAAGAAGCGAAGGCGAAGGAATTGGGTTTGAAATATTTTAATATCCCTGTGGCTTATCAAAATCCGCAAGACGAACAGGTGACAGAATTTTTGCGACTCACCGACGACAAATCGAATCTGCCTGTGTTTATACATTGCACGGCGGCGATTCGCGTCGGCGCATTCTGGATGATTCGCCGCGTTTTGCGCGATGGCTGGACAGTCGAAGCCGCCGAAGCCGAAGCGATAAAAGTCGGGCTGCGCGAAGCGCCGCATCTAACTGCCTTCGCAAAAAATTATATTGAGAAGTACAAGAAGAATTAAACCCCAGGGCAAGAGATTGGGACTATGGACAACTGTATCATCCTTCAGGCGTTCGTTTAAAAAGTTTTCTCAAGCGATGGTAAAGGGGCAGTACATAGCGATATTTCACCGGCCCGTACAGATTCAGAATGCGCCACCCTAAAGAACGCTGAAGGTTCGTAAATCGCACGTTCTCCAGTTCGTGCTGCTGGATACGGGCAGTCAGTTGATGAATATTTTTCAACACCGGACCTAACCCGCGCAAATAATTGGACGCGGCCTGTAGCTCGTCATTCAAGTCCGCTTGTCCGGCGTGGTGATGCTCAAGGATGACTTCTTCATAAAGGGAAACGATTTTATCCACCACAGGCTCCATATCTGCCTGCGCGCGAATTTGTTGTGAAACTTCAGCCGCATCGTTGGCATCGTAGCGGGCGATCTCTTGCGCCAGAATCTCCGCATTGACCGGTTTGCTTAACGTGCGAAGCCCCAAGTTGTACCGTCTAAGCTGCGCCAACTCCTGAGTCGTTACCATACACCCTGCACCCGTGGCATCGCAGAGGATGACCGCCGCGCCAACCGCTAAGGCTTCCAGGGCGGCGCGCCCTTTGGCGAACACCAGATCATAATTACCGAGAATATCTTCCGGTTTTGCCGTCGCGTTTCCTGCGTTTAGACCGACCACATCAAGGCGAATGCCGAAGCGCTTACAAGCTTCGCGCACCGCCGGAATATAGGTGTATTCGCTGGCCTGGTTACTCAGGATCAAGGCGCGTTTGGGAACCGCAGGCAAGCGACAGCGCGGTTTGAAGCGTTCCATATCAACGAAATTCAAGATGACGCGGGTGCGCTCTTTGGCTATGGCTTCCTCATATAGCAGGCGATCCAGGCAGGTGTAATCTATGGCTACGTAGCGCCGGATTCTAGGAAAGCGCGGCGGCGTCTCTTCCCAAGGCATCCACCCATGACAAACAAAAATCGCCGGAACTTTGGGAAAGCGTAGCAACGCCGTCATGGTGTCAAGATGATGATGACCGTGAATAATATCAGGGGGCGTAGCCAGAGCCTCCAGATTATCTATCACCGGAATTGTCGCCGCCCGTAAGTCCTCGGCCACCTCGCCAAGCTGCGTGCTGTAGGCGATTGGTTTATGTCCGCGACGCAAGAGCGCGATGGCTAAATCGCGCACATATAATTCCGTTCCGGCGCGATTGGCGAGAGTGTTATTAGTAATCAGAATTTGTAATTCGTCCATCAGAGTTGGCGGCTGACATATTGCGCTAAGGCTTCCGCTAACGGAAGCATACGATCGCGATAACGGAGAACTGTTTGGAAGTAACCGGCAGCGACACGTTGCTCGCCGTACCTTTCATAATAAGGCGGCTCCGGCATTTGGGCAGTAAAGGGGAAACCAGGCTCAACCGGACGCAGGCATTCCCTGCGAAGCGTTTCCCTGCCGCTTTGCTTGAGCATCCCGTCCACCTCCGCAGCTAGTTCGGGGTAACCGCGTGCTGCCGCAAGCTTCTGTTGCCATGCCTCATTGTTGAGTTCCAGCCAAAGCGCCTTCTCAAACCTTGCTTCAGCATAATCGTCAGGCTCGCCAGTCAGTAGAATTTCGTAGTTGAGCATTGCATGGTTTAATCTGGGTTTGGCTAGTTCCAGCGCCGCGTTAATCAACAGGCGACAAACATCATGCGTCGGGTTATAGCCTTCGATGGCATCCCCTACAACATAATCAAACGATGCGCGCATGAAGGATTGAGCAAGCTCTTCAACCAGCGCGATAAACCGCTTGTACTCGTGGTTGATAATCGCTGAGTACATCATTCTATCGCTCATCCGCCCATAGATACTGCCAACCGCCGAGCCGCTTGCTTCAACAATTTGGGTGGTCGTAGCCAGGCGGGATTTTCCTGTATGACCGGAGCCGTCGGTGAGGATGAAGACCACAGGGCGCGCTACGGTCAGCCAGTGATAAACGCGTAATTCATGGCCTGGATGAGCGATGATGAGCGCCGCACGAGACTTGGCGAGAGCAAACTTTTTGGTCCGATTCAATAGTGTCAAGCAACAAAACTAGCACGGCAATGCTATTAAAGAAAGTCGCAGCACTTTTCACGTAGCAGGGAATCAGACGCTGGCCTGTATGGACAAGAAGCCGTTTGCAATTAATTCGGAGTTGTTTATCATCACACAGATATTTTGCAAGCTGAATGTTTAACTGCCGGGAGGACAAATGTCATGGTAAATCGCCGCAGCTTGATGTGGAGTTTCTTCATGTTGTTTACAGGTCTGGCGCAAGCGCAAACGCCGCCGCCGCCAGACATTGCCGGGGAATGGACGGGCGTGTGGTCGGCTTATCATCCGGCAAAGGGCGAAGGCACCGAAAAAGAATTGTGCAAAAAACTCACCTGCAAAGTTGAATTCAAAGACAGCGTTTGGCAAGCGATCTTTGAAGGCGATTGCGGTCGCCCCTACAAATACACCATCAAGATGGAAGGCCGACAGGTGGGCAAGGTCGTACTCTTCAAAGGCACGACCGATTTGGGAGCCAAAGACGGCGGCGTTTATGATTGGATTGGCCGCGCCAACGACAAAGAGTTCATAGGCTTTTATACCAGCGCCTATGTCACAGGCGTATTCACGTTGTCGCGGACGAAATGACGGGCGGCGGATTTCTCTTCATAGGCGACGCGCCAACTCTGTTCAGGGGTTATACCTGAAATTGCACGGCTTTACTCTCCGCCTCTTTGCCGGCAAAATGCGAGGCGATGTACTCATCAAGAATGCGTATGAATTCGGGGACGATGCCTGCGCCCTGCAAAGTTTTGAACATACGCCCGTCCACATAAACCGGCGCACGCGGGTCTTCGCCGGTTCCCGGCAACGAGATGCCCAGGTTGGCGTGTTTCGATTCGCCCGGCCCATTGACGATGCACCCCATCACCGCGACTTTCAATTCTTCCACGCCGATGAATTGCTCGCGCCACACCGGCATCTGTTCGCGTATGTAATTTTGTATGTCTTCGGCCATCTCTTGAAACAACGTACTGGTTGTTCTTCCGCAACCCGGACAGGCCGTGACCAAAGGCGAAAAACTGCGAAAGCCCATAGTCTGCAAAATCTGTTGGGCGACGATGACTTCTTCGGTGCGGTCGCCGTTGGGTCTGGGCGTGAGCGACACGCGTATGGTGTCGCCTATGCCTTGCTGTAATAAAACGGCAAGCGCGGCGGTTGAAGCGACAATGCCTTTGCTGCCCATACCGGCTTCGGTCAAGCCTAAATGCAAAGGATAATCGCAACGTGCGGCGAGGTCTTGATAAATCGCTACGAGGTCTTGCACCTCGGAAACTTTGGCGCTCAAAATAATCTGGTCGTGGCGCAAGCCGCATTGTTCGGCCAGCGCGGCGGATTCCAGGGCGCTGATAACCACGGCTTCGCGCATCACTTCGCGCGCCTCTTTAGGAGTAGCAAGCGCGGCGTTTTCATCCATCAAGCGCGTCAACAAGCCTTGATCGAGCGACCCCCAATTAACGCCGATGCGGACGGGTTTCTGGTTTTCAACGGCTACATCAATCATCGCCTGAAAATTTTTATCGTGCTGTTGACCGGGGCCTACGTTGCCGGGGTTGATGCGATACTTGGCCAGTGCGCGGGCGCATTCCGGGTAGTCTTTCAAAAGTATGTGGCCGTTGTAATGAAAGTCGCCGATGAGGGGAACCTGTACGCCGCGTTCGCCCAGGCGTGCGGCGATGTGCGGCACGGCGGCAGCGGCCTGTTTGGTGTTGACGGTGATGCGAACCAATTCGGAACCGGCGCGTGCGAGTTGTTCGATTTGCAGCGCTGTGCCTGCGACATCAACGGTGTCGGTGTTGGTCATGGATTGCACGACGATGGGATGATGACCGCCGACTTTGATGCCATCAATATTGACGGCGACGCTTTTTCTTCGAGTTATGCTGGACAAGCAGTTGCTCCTTCGGTAAGGGATTTCAAGGGACGATTGTAACGGCTGACGTAGAGCGTGGCAACTGAGCGAAGATGAAGCGCGGTCTGACAAGCCTCATCTGATAACCTGAGCGTGGGCAGTTGCGGAAAAGGTGTGAAGGGATGAAGCAGTTGTGTGGAGGAGGGAGAGAACAACGGTTCGGTTGAAGATCGTAGTCACTTTTTGTCGTGCGAATAAAGAGACGCTTGAAGGATTAGGGTTGAAACTCTGATTAGCTCCGTAGGCGCGATCTGTCTATAGAAGTTGATCGCAAATTATTCTCTAAGTGAGTAGCCAAAAGTTTTTACAAAAATAATGTAACGACGCATCCCTCTTTGCCCCGCAGGGGTGTAGGAGGGTAGCCAGTGCTGTAGGCGCTGGCATCAAGTTGAACAAATTCTTCGCGCCCTGAAAGGGTGCAGGAGAGGCGATGCCACCAGCCTCCGGCGCTCTTCCAGAGCGCGACCGTCAAGCCGCCTTCACCTTCCCGTGGCTTCACCACGGGCTAATCTCCTGTGCGCCTCTGGCGCAAAAACGAATTCCCGTGGCGTTACTACGGGCTAATTTCCTCTGCGCCTCTGGCGCAAAAATTAATTCCCGTGGCCCTACCACGGGCTACTCTCCTGTGCATCTACGGCGCAAAAACGAAGCGACCAGCAATTTTCAACCACGCTGGGTAGTGACAAAATAATTGTCAATAAGGTTAATAAATACAGGCTAAAATAAAATCTTGATTGACATAACTTTTGGCCACTCACTTAGATAATTTCGATAGCTAGATTCGCCATATTGCCTTGCCGTTGTTGCCAGGTCACGGCGACCATAGCGTAAACCTGCGAAGCCGAAACCTGGCGCAGAGTGATCACTTGACTCATCAAGCCTACGCTGATTTTGAGGCGCGCACCGGCGAGCGCCATATCGTTTGCCGCGAAGTGTATAGTTAAATCGGCGTTCTTTTCCATGATCGCGTGTGCCTGCAAGCGGCCATCGGCGCTTTGCCATCGCCAAACTTCCTGGCCTGGTTCTTCTCGGCCACGCATGACGGGCTGTTGAAAAGCGAGTTGCCAGTTGGCGACCAGTTGCCGCAAATAAGCGGTCAATCGTTCCTGCACAGGAACCTCTGTCGCCGCGTCTTTAGCGGCTTCTTCCGGTCGGCTCTCTGTGGGTTTTCGATCTGCTTGCAGCGGTTTCAGCAAACGCTCGACCAATGCTAGATCGTCGGCGTCAATCTGCCTATAGGTTAAGGCCGCGCTCTCTTCACGCAACAGCGCCAGTTGTTGCTCACAAACAAAGCACTGCTTCAAGTGCGCCTCGGCTCTGAGGCGATGCTTCGGGTCGAGTTCCTGATCGCAATAGGCCGCAAGTTCGTCTTCACTCAAGTGCGTAAACTTGAGATTCCGCAATTCATTTTCCAGATCGTCGGTCTTCATCTTGCCCACCTCTCTTGTTGACTTCGAGTCGCTCGCGGAGTTTTTTGATTGCACGCTGGCGAAGCTTTGCAACCTTGCTGACGGTGAACTTCAGCTTGGCGGCGATTTCCTTGTCGGTCAAATCTTCCCTGTAGAAAAGATTGATAATCTCCTGGTCGCGTTGATTCAGAGCGGCGAGCGCATCGTCAAGAATGGCGGCGCGTTCGGGGCTGGGAATTAGCATACCTACGGCTGCGGCATCATCTTGATTAGCGGGAAACTCTGCGGCAAAGGCGATTCCTACTGCTTCCATAGCCTTGCGTATTTGTTCAACGCTCAGTCCGGTTTTCGCTGCAACCTCTGCAATCGTCGGCAGGCGTTGCAGCGTGTGCATAAGCTCAGGCTCTGCCTGTTTGACCTTGCGATAGCGTTCTTCCTGTTGACGAGCGAGATCGCGTGTCAGTTCCGAACTGTCGAAGATCGCCCCGCGTATATACGGTCTGGCAAAATTTTTGAACGCTACACCCCGACGGAGATCATATTTTTCAATCGCCTTCATTAAACCGATGACGGCTTCTTGTCGCAGGTCTTCCCCATTCGCCCAGCCAGCGCTACGAGAGATTTGCTTGGCCCAAAATTTAGCTAGAGGCAAATAAAACAGGATCAATTCTTGCCGCGCCGTTTCGTCCCCTTGGCCATAACGTCTCCACAAATTGAGTTCTGCTTCGGTCATCCTTCTTTACTCCCGCAACGTCTGATGGGCAAAGCCCAAGGCGAATTCTTCACACGCTGTATTGGAAAGCCAACTGCCTGTAAAGATGAGGCGCGATAGAGAACACCGAAGAAGTCGCTGCCGTAAGGAGAGGCGACCTCATGAAGAAGGTGCAGGCGGACTGCTCCGAATCGCACTGCGTCATCCGTTTTCAAAGTTATCCACATTGCGCTTGATTATTCAAGCCCTTGCCCGCGCCTGCAATACGCGGCTAAGGAAAGCGACCTCCGGCTAACTAAAAAAAATGGTAGTGGTGAAAAAAAAGTCCGACTCGACAGGCGACCCACTTCACCCTCTTCGCTGCGTAGGAACGACTGTCTGTGTGGTGCTGAATATACGAGGCGCGCCTGCGTTGCGAAACAAAAATTCAAGCGGTGTCCTGTAGCTACATTTTCAACTATTTTGGGCGCGCTTTCTCCTCTTGGCGATGCTCTTGACGCTGGGCTTGACGAGCCTGCAACCGCAAACCTCAGCACAAGCGCCTGCGCCGAAGGTGCAGCAGGAAACGGTTAACTTGGCGAATCCTCACCCCAAGACTGCTGCTCCGAATTGCGAACAGCAATGTGAACAGGCATATGTCGAGTGTTTAGCAGGGGGCGGCGGCGGAACCTGCGGCAAACAGTATGATGCCTGCCATGTGGCCTGCCAGTGAACAGGTTGTCAATAATTGTGGGGTAAATCTCTTTTCCTAATTCAATTGTTGAGAGATTTATCCCACTATCCACCTACCTGATCGCTTGTCTCAACGGCTCAAAAAAATATGTCAGAAAATATACGCGGGTTGAATGCGAGCAAGGAGAGGCGTATCCTCCCTCTGAATTCACAATCCTCTGTCAAAGCCAGGAATCAAGACCTTGGTTCACTGAAGGCGGCGAGAAGGTAAGAACAAAACGGTCTCTCGATGCGAGGCGAGCCAAGTTTCCGCATTCTGGTTTAGGATAAAACATCAGAAAGGAAAAGAGAAAATGACCAAAAAGCAAACAACACAGGGAGCGTCCGTTGGCGTTTCCACGACCCGCAACCGACAACTATTTTGGGCGCGCTTTCTCCTCTTGGCGATGCTCTTGACGCTGGGCTTGACGAGCCT
>JACQDB010000032.1 GCA_016201275.1 Acidobacteriota bacterium | reverse complement strand
GATCGGCGACAGACGCTTGGCTCGCGCTTTGATTTCAGCATCCCACGTAGCGATTTCATAGCGCAGGATTTGCACCGCCACCCATTTGTCGGGGGCGCTCTTGTGTTCAATCAGCGCGTAGATGTACGCCTGGTTGCCGCGCTTGAGCGGCACGCGATAAATCAAATCCGAGAGATGTTCTTGTAACGATGGATCAATGAACGAGTCTTTGATGGGTTCGAGTTTCGCGAGGTCTAGCAAGGCGACGATGTGTTTCGGCAGAAAGGCCGCGAAGAATTCCGCTGCCGCGTCAGGATGCGAAAACACTTCTTTGAAAAAGCGGTCGTGCGGGTTGTGGATTTCGGGCATAAGCGATGGCCTCCGCAACGGTAAAGCCGCTCAGTCTTCGGCAATCACATCATCTCAGGCAACCGCATAGTCTGTGTGCTGTCGAACCTCAGGGGAGCGAAAGCCTAAAACGATATGCTCTTTCGGAACTCCGGCTTTGACTAATTCTGAAGCAATGCCGTCTTCTGTGCCATCGCGTTGAATCCATAGCTTGCCGTCAAGGATGTCTATGTGAACCAGACTGGAATGCACTCTTTCGCCATTATCCCAACCGACGTTGACGAGCAAGTAACGGTCGCGGCTTCGGTCAAACACAGCTTCCGTATGAATCTCGCCATAGGCATATGGAATCTTGGTGTATTCGATGAGAATCTTTTCGATCAACTCTCGGTAAGTCTCTATGGTATCCATTCAACAATCGCCTCCTTCTCTGAATCAAACCCTATGACTCGAACGAGATTGTGGCGGAGCAAAATCTCGCCGAGCGGTTTATGAAAAATGGTTCGCAAAACCGCTTGTGGTATCGCCAAGTATAACACTCTATCCGGCTCTCTTTCCGCCAGAATCACGCGATACAAAACAAACTGCCCCATGGCTTTTTCAAGGTCGTTGACTTCCGAATCGCCGACGAAACTTTTGACTTCGACAGCAATCTTTTGTCCCGACTTCTCGGCAGCAAGAAGTTTTTCGGCTCCCAAGTCAACATACAAATCCGTATCGCCGATAGGCAATCGCGGTGGATCGTTGGTGATTGTCCAACCGTCTTTGATGAGCGCGTTCTTTACGCAATTGTGGTAGATGTCTTGTGCTGGCATAGCCTCACTTTGAACCTCTTGCTTGCAGGAATGCAAGAGCAAAAGCCGCTCAGTTGTAAGTCCTCACCAGGCGAAAGCCGAGATTGAGGTTACGGGAGTCGGGCGGACTACGGTGAATGGCCGCGCCTTTGAGCGCCGAAATCTGTTGGTCTTGATATTCATCAACGCCTATCACCAACGCAAAGCGTTTGCCTTTCTCAGGCAGCTTGTTCACCTGCACTCTGTCTAACAATCGCTTGTCGGTCTGCGCTTTCATGGCGATGATAAACGACATCGGCAGAACGAAGACAATCGCCAGCGACAACATCAAAAAACTTCTCGTCAGGGCGGTATGTTTTTTCATAGGCTACTCTGTTTACTTATGCAGAACGTGACCGAAACTTACTACGTCATTTGAAATGTGTCTGGATAGTAGCGCAAGCACACACGCCCTTCAAGTTGCTCAACTTCAACGGCAGGGCTTATACTGCTGAACTTTCCCAATTCAATCAGAGGTGTCATTATGAACGTCACTCATCTACATTGTTCGGCGTGCGGCAAACACTACGAAGCGCGCCGTCTGCATAATCTTTGCGAATGCGGCAAACCATTATTGACCGCTTACGACCTTGAGGCCGCAAGCCAAACTCTAACCAAAGACTCCTTGAAATCCAGAGAAAAAACGCTCTGGCGCTATCGTGAAGTTTTGCCATTAGACGACGACCGCAACCGTATCTGTTTAGGCGAAGGCATGACGCCGCTACTGAAAGCCGAACGCCTAGGCGCGCAACTCGGCTTGACCAATCTCTACATCAAAGACGAATCGTTAAACCCTACGGCGTCATTCAAAGCTCGCGGCATGGCCGTAGCCATTTCGATGGCCAAAGAATTAGGTGTAGAAAAATTAGCCGTCCCTTCGGCGGGCAATGCCGCAGGCGCTTTAGCCGCTTATGCAGCCAAAGCCGGACTCCCCGCCTTCATCTTCATGCCGCAAGACACGCCCTTAGCAAACATCATCGAATGCCAGCAGATGGGCGCACACGTCACCTTGATAGACGGCTTGATTACAGACTGCGGCAAGATCGTCGCGGAACGCAAAACCGCCGAAGGCTGGTTCGATGTTTCTACGCTCAAAGAGCCATATCGTCTGGAAGGTAAAAAGACGATGGGCTATGAACTGGCCGAACAATTCGACTGGCAATTGCCCGAAGTGATTTTATATCCGACCGGCGGCGGCACCGGTTTGATCGGTATGTGGAAGGCGTTTGACGAAATGGAGAAGATGGGTTGGATTGATGGCAAGCGTCCGCGCATGATCAGCGTACAGGCAGAAGGTTGCGCGCCCATCGTCAAAGCCTTCGCAGCAGGCGCAAACACCGGAGTAGATATTCCCGATGCTCACACCGTCGCTTCCGGTTTGCGAGTTCCGAAAGCCGTAGGCGATTTCATCATGCTCGACATACTGCGACAAAGCGGCGGCAATGGCTTTGCGATTCCTGATGCGGAGTTGCTTGCGGCGGTCAAAGAGATCGCTGCGGCAGAAGGCATATTCGTTGCTCCCGAAGGCGGCGCTTGTCTTCCCGCTCTGCAACAGATGATTGCCAACAATGAAGTGGATCAAGACGAGCGCGTAGTGATTTTCAACACCGGCTCCGGTTTGAAATATCTGGAATGCTTTGGTGAAGTGGCGCGTTGAGTGGTGACGAAGGGCTTTGAGGCTCGCTTTCGCTTCTGCCAACAAGACAACAAGAACACAAAGGTACACCAAGAGTTCTTCGTGAACCTTCGTGATCTTGGGGTCTTGTTGGCAAAAGCGGTTTGCTCATCTTCAAACAACGATCACCTGGCTACTTGATTTTTTTGCCGGGTATCGGCTGACCGTTTTGATGCAGAATCAATCTATCAACCGCGCCCTCGTTGTTCGGCACAAAAGTGCTTTGCGCGTCCACTACTTTCAAGAAGGGCTTGGTTTCTGATTCCGCAAAAATTTCAAACTGAGGCGGCCCCGTCGCTTGCGCCATTGCGGCAAAACTCAAAATCACCGTGAGCAAACCGCTGTTGAACAGTGCGAATAGTTTTTTTGCACGTTGAATCTCTCCTGAGTTGGTTTGAATGCTTGAAGCAGAATGAACGAAACTCGCAGCGGTAAAGTTCTGCTTTGCAAAAGCCCACCAAGCGGGTGATAGATAATCGGCTATCACCCGCTTGGTGGGCTAAATTGTTTGGCCCCATCCGTCACCCAGCGTTCCGCTATGCTCCACACTGGGCTAAAGGCTTACGTCCACTGCGCGGGCTGACTGGTAGCGCTCCGCCTTCGGTACTTTTAGCGCTGGCAAAAATTGTTTGTCTATAAAATTGTGGTGCAGTATAATCGCGGCTCACTCCAAGTCCTAAAGCAAAGATTACTCGTTCTCTTCCAGGCTTCTTTGCTGCCATTTCCTATGTTTATCCGCGTGTGTATGCAAGCCTTGCCAGCCGCGCCAATCATTGAGCCGAAGGCTAGGGCAAGTCAACGAGGAGCGCGTATGAAAGCCAATGCCGAACTCCGAATGCTGGGCGAATCCTTTCACCATCGCCTGATCAGCGGACAGGATGTTTGTGTCAGTACGGAAATCTGTGAACTGTTGCTGCCGCTGCTGACCAAAGCTCTGCGCCAGCATTTTGCGAACCTGCCTGACCCGCATCTGGTCGAGACCTTTGCTACGGACGCGCTGCTGAGTTACCTCCTCCATCCGCAAAAATTCACTCCCGCCAAAAGCAGCCTGCTTGCCTACCTATACATGGACGCCTGTGGCGATCTGCTAAATTTTCTTGAGCGGCAAAAAAAATTTGTCGAACTTCATATCCCTTTTTCGGAACATGAGATGAAGGGGATAGCACAGCTTGATAATCCGGCAAGTTACCAGACAGCAGCGGTCTCGGCGTTGGCCGAACAGGCGATAGCTGAAATCACTGACCCGACCGACCGTCAGATTATCGAGTTGATGATGAATGCAGTGCGCGAAACCGCTGCGTATGCGGAAGCACTGCATCTGGAAAATGCCGCACCAGAAACGCAAAAAGCTATCGTTAAGCAGCACAAAGATTGGTTGAAAGCCAGAATGAAGCGCTGGCTGAAGAGACATGACAGCGGTCAACTGGAAGCCGTATTTCGCTACACGAAAAGCCGCAAGGCGGAGCGCGATTTGTGATGAATGAGACAGCTTTTCGATTATTAACGGCGATGCGTGAACGGTTGCAAAATCATCCGGCGTACCTGGCCAACAGCTTCCGCATTTATCAGCAGCAGACCAGTCTGGATGACCAAGGGCTTGCCAAGCAATTGCACACCGACCCGCAGCAGGTCTTGCGTCTGGCGTTGTGCAAATGCCCGGACACCGCTGCGCCAGCCTTTACCAGACAGGTAGAGGAACTGGCGGCTTACGCCGAGGTTGATGCCACACGGCTGGCGCATTTGATCAAAGAGGCGCAGCGTCTGCAAAGGCCGTTGGCGCGCAAGACACGACAAAAAGTCTTGGCCGCCGTGCCTACAGCGTGGCGAGGTTTCACCTTGGCGCTGCCCAAACCCTTGTTGCCACTGCTGACCAGTGTGCTGATTCTGGCAGCCGTTTATACGGGGGTTCGTTATGTGACGGACGAGACGACCTCGCCGCCAGCGCTTGCCGAAGAGCCTACGCACCAAGCAACGCCAGCGCCTGAGCGTGCTTCTTCGGGGTCGCCGGAAATCGCAAACGCGCCAACAGCAACAGCGGGAACAACAGCAGCAGCGCAACCGGCGAAGACCGCCAACGCTCACTCAAGGTTGCAACCAAACCGCAAACGCGCCGCTCAAGAGGTGACGACGATTGCTTTCATCAAGGTTGATTTGACGGAGCATCAGACGCTGCGCCAAGCGCAAAGGGAAGAGCCGCCCAGGAAAAGCATACGCTTGCCACAGGCGCGCACCCGTATTTTGTTCACGCTTCCCGAAGGCAGCCCGAACGGCATTTATTCGGTGTTGATCGTGGACGCTTTCAATAAGCCGTTGGTGAGCCGCAAAGCGAAAAGCACCGATGGCAAAACGCTGAACGTCACGCTCGATGCCAGCGTTTTGGAAGAGAAGACCTATCGCCTGTGTATCTCTCGCAAGGGCGAAGCGCCAGGTTATTATCAGGTGATTGTCGAGAAAGAGAAAAATCCCCGGAAGTAAATCAGTCAGTCAGTAAGTCAAGCGGAAATCGGCACAAATGAAAAGTCGCAGCGCAAACGGTGGAAGCGACGCCCTAGGTGTCATCACAGGCTTCGCGGTTTCGTAATTTTTTTTGCCGGAATTCAGACTTCCTGATGACCGAATCAGCACTCTATTTTCAAGGAAGCCGGTTTTGCAACGCTGTTGGCAAAGGCTAACTCACATGGTCTTTGGGTTCATCGTAGCAGACCGCAAAACCGCGCTTCTTAACGTAGCATCATCAGCCCGTAGCGCCGCATACCTAACTCTCTTCGCGGGTCTAGGAAAGCGGCTGCAGTGTAGTCAAAGCGATTGCCCCATGCAAGCAAAGATTCATTCATACAGCCGAATTGCCCTCATCACTTGTGGCTTATTTCTTCCCGCCTTTGCTTATTTTGCTGCCTGCTCGGCAACAGCTGACAACATCGTTCAAGACCCGCAAGCTACGGCTTCGCCTTGCGCCACACAAGGCGAAGCCGATCTTCTTCCGCTCACCGCAGACACCATCTTTGAACGCACCCTTGCCCTCCATCAAAGGCATTGTTATAAACTGGCGCTCACAGCCGGACAGTATGCGCGAGTCATCGTCGAACAACAGGATATAGATGTAGAAGTGAGCGTTTTCGCTCCTGACCAAAGCGCCGTAAACACCGTTGATCGCCCCAACGGTTATCGTGGCCCGGAATCCATTTCGGTGCTTGCCAAGACTTCTGGAATCTTTCATGTGGTCGTCAAAGCGGTCAACGGCGTGGATGCCAGGGCGCGTTATCGCCTGCGAATCGCCGAACTCCGCGACGCCAACAGGCGCGATGAAGGTCGCCTCAGCGCCGAACGACTGGTGACCGAAGGCGAAAGCCTGCGCGCCAGCAAAAAGGCTGATGGCTACAGAAAATCTCTGGAAAAATTTGATGCGTCATTGAATCTCTGGCGGCTTCTTGAGGATAACTACGAACAGGCCGTGGCGCTTTTCGGAATGGGTTTAAGCTATCGAGCTTTGGGCGAAAATCAACGCGCCGAACAGAGCTTCGCGCAGTCGTTGGCCTTGATGCGCGAAGTCAAAGACCGCTATGGCGAAGCCCTCGCACAGATGGGACAGGCTTATGCTTTTCTGTATCTAGGCGAGACCGCCAAGGCCTTAGACCTCTTTCAACAATGCCTAAAACTGCGACGAGAGTTACAGGATTATTATGGCGAAGGCATGGCCATGTACGGCGTCGCTTGGGCCTATTCGTTGCTCGACGAGCATGAAAAAGCCTTGGACTATTTTCTGCAATCGCTGCCGCTGCGCCGCCAATACCAAGATCGCAAAGGCGAAGCTCTGACCCTGCTTGGCATCGGCAGAATCTACACCTGGCAGGGCAAGACCTTGGAAGCGCTGGAGTATTTGAACCGCGCTTTGCAACTCATTCAAGCGGTGAAAAGCGAGACCGAAGAGGCCGATGTTCTTTCCGGCCTCGGCTGGGTGCAGATGCGCTTGAACAACTATCAAGCGGCCTGCGCGACATTTCAAAAAGCGCTGCCGCTGCGGGTACAGGTAGGCGACCGCGCCGGTGAAGCCACAACGCTATTTGGCATCGCCAAGTGCCAGCGGCAAATGGGACAGTTGGCGGCGGCCAAACAGCACATCGAAGATGCCCTCGAATTACTCGAAGCCTTGCGCTCTGCCGGAGAAAGCTGCCAGTTACGCATCTCCTATTTCGCCGAAGTTCAGGAATACTACGATTTTTATATAGACCTGTTGATGCAATTGCACAAAGCGAACCCGACCAGAGGCTATGCCGCTGCCGCTTTGCAGGCCAGCGAATTTGCCAGAGCGCGCAGCCTGATTGATCTGCTTAACGAAGCCAAAGTGGATATTCGCCAGAGCGCGCCAGGCGCTTTGATTAATCAAGAGAATGAACTTCAACAAAAGCTGAACGAAGCTATCTACAAACAGCGCCGCCTCGGCAATCCGCAGACCTATACCGAGGCGGTCGAGACGCTGAAAAAAGCGATTACCGAATTAACCGATCAGCACGATGCGGTGCTGGCGAAGCTGCGCGAATCCAGCCCCGCTTACGCCGCCTTGAAACAGCCGCGCATCCTGACCGCCGAAGAAATTCAAGCCCAACTTGATGACGATTCGCTGCTCCTCGAATATGCCTTTGGTAAAGAGCAATGCTATTTGTGGGCGGTGCGTAACGATTCGCTCAAAAGCTATGAGTTGGGCGACTCCAAAGAGATCACCAAGCTGGCGCGGCGGCTGTATGAATTGTTGACGATGCGGCGGGATAAACTGCGCGAGGCTGCCAGCGACGCCGAATACTACAAAGTGATAGGCCAATTAAGCCGACTGCTGCTGGGGCCGGTTGAGCAATTCTATAGCGCCAAACGCCTGGTGATTGCCGCGCCCGGAGTTTTGCAGCGCCTACCCTTCGATCTTCTGCAAGCTCCTGAGTCAACCCTTGCAGAAGGGCAAACGCAATACCGCCAGACCCTCAAATCTGTGGCAATGGCAAAATCTCATGCGGGTTTTGACAAAGGCTATCTTCCTGTAATCGTCACCCACGAAGTGGTCAACATCCCTTCGGTGTCGGCCATCGCCTTACAGCGCAGCTTGATCGCCAATCGTCCGCCTGCGCCCAAAACCATAGCGATTTTTGCCGACCCGGTGTTCAGTCGCAACGATGAGCGCATCAACGACAATGGCAATGCCAAAGCCAACAGCAACGCCAACGATAATGACGGCGCGGCAGCGCTGGAACGATTGTCGGCAACGCAGTGGGAAGGCAAAGAGATTATCAAGTTGGTCGCCAAAGGGCAGGGTTTACTGGCGCTGGATTTTGCCGCCAATCGCGCCCTGGCCATCAGCGACGAGATGAAAAACTATCGCATACTGCACTTCGCTACGCACTCGTTCATCAACGACGAACACCCTGAGTTATCGGAAATCGCGCTGTCGGCCTTCAGCGAAGACGGCCAGCCGCAAGACGGCTCGTTGATGGCTCACGAGTTATTCAAAATCAAATTGCCCGCCGATTTAATTGTGTTAAGCGCCTGCAAGAGCGGCCTCGGCAAAGAGGTGCGCGGCGAGGGTTTGATGAATCTGTCACGAATGTTTATGAGCGCCGGAGCGCCACGAGTGATCGTCAGTATGTGGTCATTGGAAGATCAAGCGGCGGCAGATTTCATGGTCAGTTTTTATAAAAAGCTGTTAGGCAAAGAGCGCCTCTCACCGGCCTCTGCGCTGCGCGCCACGAAAATCGAGATGTGGAAAAAAGAGCGTTGGAGCGCACCGTATTACTGGGGCGCGTTCGTTCTGCAAGGCGATTGGCAGTGGCGAGAGTTGCGCTTATCGGCACAGTTGCCCTGAAGCTTGCGCGCCCTCAATAGAGCGCGTCGCAAAATTTCAGAAACCGTCTATATGTTGTAGATGGTTAAACCATCACACACAATATATGGACAGAACATCCATTTCTGCGACACGCTCTCAATAATCCCGGTTGAGAGCAGGCAACACGAACAAAGAGGTTTCGAGGTGAGAGCAATAACTCTGTACGCGGCAGCGCCGCAATTGCGTACCGACAGAGATTTTTCTAGCGCCCGAAAAACCAAGTCATTCAGGAAAATCATGAGTGAACCATCTGCAAAATCTACTGGCGGCAACGCTTGCTTAATTGGGTTGACCGGCTCTTTGACCGGCAACCGTTGGCTGCTGCAAACGCCGCTTTCCCTCATCGGGCGCGACCCCGAACAATGCCACATCCTGTTGGAGCAGGCAGTGGTGTCGCGTCGCCACGCGACCATCGAATTCGACGCGCAAGGCAAAGCGATTCTAACCGACTTAGGCTCCAGTCATGGAACCTTTGTCAACGATGTCCGCGTGCGTCAGTGCGAGTTGCGCGATGGCGATAAAATCGGCTTCGGGCCGCTTGGTCTGGTCGCTTTCACCTATTGCGCCAAGGCTGCAACCGCTACGCCATTTTCCAACGCAGCGCTAACGTCAGGGGTTGACGCTCAGGCGCTGCGGGAAAAATTGACCGCCTCTGCACAGCTTGCAGCCACCGCCGATTTGCGCCCCCTACAGGCGACTCCGGCGACCACCCCAGCCCTGCAAAACGCGCTCTTGCCGGTCGTCAAACTCGGACGCGCTCCCGATAACGAAATCGTTTTGGAAGCCCCCGGGGTGTCGCGCTATCACGCCACGCTCACCTATCAAGACCACGGGCAGCCGGTCATCAACGATAACCAGAGCGCCAACGGAACCTTTGTCAACGGCGAACCGGTGCGCCAACCACAGCGGCTGTCGCCGCATGACATCGTGTTTATCGGCGGCTTTCTGTTGCAGATTGACGGGCGCACTATCAAGCCCTACGACTTGAGCGCCAGCCGCATCAGTGCTTGGCAAATCACCAAACAGATCGGCAACAAAACCATTCTCAAAGACATTTCGCTGGCCATCAGCCCACGCGAGTTTGTCGGCTTGATGGGGCCTTCTGGGTGTGGCAAATCTACGTTGATGGACGCCCTCAATGCTTTGCGTCCGGCCTCTTCCGGCGCGGTTTATATCAACGACCTTGACCTCTATCGCAACTTCGACGCCCTGCGCCGCTCCATAGGTCATGTGCCGCAACGCGATATACTGCACGACGCCTTGACCGTTGAGCGCACCCTGTATTACGCCGCCAAGCTTCGCCTGCCGCAAGGCACCGCCGAGCCGCAGATTCAACAGACCGTTAATGAAGCCATCGAAACCGTAGGCTTGCAGGAGTTTCGCAGCAATCAATTTCGCCAACTCTCCGGCGGTCAGCAGAAACGCCTGAGCCTGGCCATCGAATTGCTCACCAAGCCGAGTTTTATTTTTCTCGACGAGCCGACGTCGCCGCTCGACCCGGAAACCACCGAAAACATGATGGTGCTGTTTCGCAAACTCGCCGATGAAGGCCGCATAGTGGTCATGGTGACGCACAAGTTCGAGAAGTTCGAGTTGATGCACCACGTAGCGATTTTAACCAGAGGCGGCAGGTTGGCCTTCTTCGGTCCGCCGCAGGAAGCCTTGCGGTATTTCGGCTGTAATGAGCCTGCCGAAATCTATCGCCGCATTGCCAACCGCGAACCCGAAGAGTTGGGGCGCGCCTATCAGGCTTCGACCACCTGTCATCATTATGTCAACGAGCGCATCAGCGAAGCGCAGGAACTGGCACGCGCCACCGGGCAACTCGGCGTCAGCACCACCGATGTGCGCGGCATCGGTCGCAAGATGGGCTTGAGCCAATGGTTGACGTTGACGCGCCGCTATCTGGAAATCAAATTGAAAGATTCGCGCAACACCATCTTGTTGCTGCTGCAAGCCCCGGTCATCGCCTTCATCCTTTCGCTGATCGCCGGCAAAACTCCTAACGATGGCAAGACTCTGTTTATCGCGGCGATTATTTCGATCTGGTTCGGAGCCAATAACGCGGTGCGCGAAATCGTTTCCGAGACCGCCATCTACACCCGCGAGCGTTTGGTGACGCTCAAGATTCCGTCTTATGTATTCTCGAAGTTCGCGGTCTTGAGCGGCATTGCTATGGTGCAGTGCCTGTTGTTTGTCGGCATACTGACTTTATTGGAACGCTTGCAGGGCAGCGATTTTTTCTGGCTGATGCTGGTGTTGTATATGACTTCGCTGGGCGGCATCGCTATGGGGTTATTCTGTTCGGCGCTGGTCAACTCGACGGAAAAGGCCATGAGCATTCTGCCCTTGATTCTGATTCCGCAATTGCTGCTCAGTGGGTTTCTGGTTCCGGTCAATGACTTGTACAACACGGCGGACGGCAAACCGACAACCGCGCTTGAATATCGTCGTTATGAAGATGCGAAAAATCAGCCGCCATCGCGACAAAACTCCACCAAGCCGCCCGTGCCGATTGGCAAGCGCGACGGTCTGGGCGCGGCCAGTTACGCGGCGGACGCCATGATTGCGCGCTGGTCAATGGACGCGCTGGCGCACGCCGTCAGCATTGAAGATAAACAAGCCCGCGACGCTTTGGCCTCGACCATGACGGTGGTCGAATACGACAAGGTTCTCAATCACCAATCGGAAAGCGAAGTCGCAAACGCTTATCGCTCGCGTGTGTGGCTCGATGCCAGCTTGTTACTGGGCTTTGCGGCGGTTTTTCTGCTGTTCACCATGTGGTCATTAAAACGCAAAGACACCCTGTAGGCAAAAGGCAAAAGTAAAAAACCCAAGCCCTGTGGGCGAGGAGGCAATATGGTTTGTAATCATTGTGGCGCAGCATTGGACGGGCAAGTGAAATTCTGTGGTTCTTGTGGACAGGCGGTCATCGGTACGTCGAGCTTGACGAGTCGTTGTGCGTGCGGCGTCGAATTAAACCCGAACATGAAATTTTGCGTCAGTTGCGGACGCCCTTCCAGCGCTTCGCAAGCGTTGCCGCCCGCCTTTGCACCGGGCGCGAAACCGTTGCCGCTGCCGCCATCGCAGATGATGTTTCAAACTCCTTCGCAACCTTTTAGTCCGCCATCTGCCATCTATCCAACGGAGGATTATTATTCTTCCTTGCACCCCCCGTCGCCTGTCAATCACCAGCCTACAAGCGGCAGCCAACCGCTCACCGAATTGAAAGAGCAGAGTTCGGCAGGGCAAAAAATCAGCTTGTCGGCGGCTATCATCGGGGTGATCTGTTTCTTTCTGCCTTGGGTTGAAGTCAGTTGCGTGGGTTGGCGAAAAAGCGCCAGCGGTCTGCAACTGGCTACAGATATGGAACTGCCGGAAATCTGGGTGGTGCTATTGGTATTGCTGGCCGCTGCCGCCTTCATCCTCGTGCAACTCTTCGCCAAAACCCTAAGCGAGACAACGGCCAAGCTGTTGAATATCGGCGTGATCGGTGCTGGCCTGTTGCCGCTGTTGATTTTTCTTTACGAATACACGCGGTTTTCCAACGAAGTTTCCAAAGTGAAAAATTCTGCGCCGTTTGGTATGGGACAACTCCTCGGCGGTGCGATTGAAAATTCCGTCAGCTATCAATTCGGCGGCATTCTTTCAGTCATCGTTTCCGTAGCCGTAGCCTTGGGCGGGGCGCTGCACCTGCTCAATAAACGCAAGCGAAACAAGTGACGCAGTAGCGCCTGAACGAATTGCTACGGATAAGCAAGGGCGCTGCATCAGGACCAGCCAATCATGAAGACTGACGCTATCAGAGCAGGTAACCACAACGCCGACTCCTTACTCGGCAACACGATTGAGGGGAAGTATCGCCTTGCGTCAAAACTTGGCACCGGAGGTATGGGAACCGTATATCTTGCCACACGCCTGATGATCGGCGATACGGTGGCAGTCAAGATTCTTCATGACCAGCAGGTGTCCGATCCTCAAGCCCTTGAGCGCTTTCGCCGCGAAGCCCAAGCCGCGGCCCGCCTCAAACATCAGAATGCGGTGGCGATTTACGATTTCGGCGTCTCGAATGAAGGACTGGTTTACTTGGTAATGGAACTGGCGGAGGGGCAAAGTCTGCGCGACATCATTACACAACAAGGCCCCATCACGACATCTGCCACGGCGGAGATCATGAACCAAGTTTGCGCTGCACTTGATGCAGCGCATCGGCAAAACATCGTGCATCGTGATTTGAAGCCCGACAACATTATCGTGGCCGTTACGGATACTGCCCTGCACGCTAAGGTACTTGATTTCGGCATCGCCAAAATGCGCGACCTGACGGTCAGCAACTTGACGCAAACCGGCAGTGTAATGGGGACGCCGCATTATATGTCGCCAGAGCATTGTATGGGCGAAGAACTCGACCACCGCTCAGACATTTACAGTCTTGGCATCGTGCTATTTGAAATGCTGGCCGGAGTGGTGCCGTTCAATTCGCCAACCCCGACCGCCGTTATCGTGCAACACGTCAATCAAGCGCCTCCATCGCTGCGAGCGCTCAATGCCAGCATTCCGCCAGCAGTTGAAGCCGTCGTGATGCACGCGCTGGAAAAGCGCCGTGAAGCGCGTCCACAGACCGCCGTTCACCTAGCGCAAGAGTTGATGGCTGCAGTTCAGGGAAGTCCCTTCACGTCACCCAGCGGGTCAATGCCAGCACGCCCGTTCTATTCGACTCCAAGCTCGACCACACCGGCCTCAAACCTGATAGCTGGTGCAGAGTTGGCGGCGACAATCCAGATGACACCACCGCCTGTAATCAGTGGCGTACAGACTGCGATACCGGCAAAAAACCGCTTGCCGCTGAAGTTGGGCGTAGCCGTAGTCATCGTGATGGCTGCGATTGTGTTAGCTCTTCTTGTGTGGTCACAGCGGAAAAAAACTGCGGCACCGGCGATGATCGCTGGTGCCGCGCCACCACCTCCCCTAGGCATGGCTTATGTACGTGGCAGCGAGTTCACGATGGGCAACGATGCTGGTGATGAATCTGAAAAACCACAACATAAAGTCATGGTGAAACCCTTCTTCATAGACCTCTACGAAGTCACCTGCGAGGAGTACGAAAAATTCATCCGGGCGACGAAACGACGACCGCCAGCAACTTGGGCGAGTGGTCATTATCCGAGTGGATGGGAGCGGCGGCCTATTACCGGTATTAATTGGGATGATGCCAATGCTTATGCCGAATGGGCTGGCAAAAGATTGCCGACCGAAGAGGAATGGGAATTGGCGGCGCGTGGCGCGGATGGGCGTCTGTACCCTTGGGGCAGTGAATGGAAGAAGGGTTTAGCCAATGCTGGACCAACCTCGCTTGGCCACGTCATCGCTGTCGGTACGTACTCGGCTGGCGTGTCGCCGTTTGGCGCTGTCGATATGGTAGGCAATGCTTGGGAATGGACTGCCAGCGATTTTGTCGCCTACCCCGGCGGCACACTACCTGGGCAGGCGACGAGTACGCTAAAAGTGATTCGCGGCGGCTGCTTTCTCAGTCGGACGGATCAGGCAACCGTAACGATCCGAGTGGGCTGGCCGGCGCGTGGCGGTAATGAATACGACAACACGGGGTTTCGCTGCGCGAAGGATCCCCCTGCAACATCTCAACCCGTGGAAGCTTCGGTAGCCACATCCGATGACCTCCTGAATTTCAGCAAAAACTTTGCAGGCATCATGGGCGACAAGTTCAAGATTGAGATGAGGCTACAGAGAAACGGAGAAAATCTATCTGGCAGTTATTTTTTTCAGCCTGTCCGCGATGCCATGCTTCACGGAAACTACACGAGGGTGCCCGAGCGCTGGGCAGACAAGAATAATGCTCTGGCAAGGATTGACGTTCTCATTAAAGGCACCGTTGATAATCAACAAAACTTCATTGTTGAGGAGTTCGATGACAAGGGTTTGAAAACCGGTATCTTCACTGGGCATTTTGTGTCGGATGCTGGCATGGAGGGTATGTGGTCTAAGCCCAATGGCAAGAGTCAAACACCATTTTCATTAAAGGACGAAGGTGACAAAGCGAGCGGCGGTAACTACAGGATCATTTCAAAGGTTAGCAGAAGAAAGACTGGAAAAATTAAGGTTGACGTAAGCTATCCACAACTCGAAGGCTTGGCCGATGAGGATGTGCAAAAAACTTTCAACGAACGCGTGCAGGCACTCGTGACCAAAGATATTGGAGGATTCAGCAACGGTGAGGGAGAACACGGTGGCAGCTTTTCAGTAGAACACCGGTCAGGCGCGCTGCTGAGTGTAGTATTCGGAGCCTATGACGAGTGGCCGGGAGCGGCTCATGGGCAGAGTCATGAATTTTCCTATCACTATGACTTGAGTCGCAACAAAGAGCTAAAGCTTTCAGACTTCTTTCTGCCCGGCGTGAACCACTTGAGTCTTCTTGCCAAACTATGTGCAAAGGACATTGCAAAACAGAAACGGAAAAACGGGATGGAAGATATTTATGCAGATGGCGAAGTTGCTGCCTTTAATGCCTTGAAGGAGGATGCCACCTTCTACCCGACAGCAACGGGATTGGTGTTCATCTTCGATCCCTATCAGGTCGGTTCTTATGCAGAAGGATACTATGTGGTGGCGCTTCCCTACGCACAGCTACGGAGCATTATCAACCCCGATGGGCCGTTGGCTCCGTTTGTAAGCTGAACGCAAGAGCGTCGCTGAAAGAATTGGCAGTGTAGGCTCAGGAGTGCAATGGGCAACTCAGAAAGGTCGCAAGATAGACGGAGGCAAGCGATGAAGAGAATCTTAATTCTAGTAGCCATCAGTTTATTCTTGTGTTTTATAGCCAACAGCTTTCAGGGTGGCGGCGGTGAAGCGACTAAGAAGGGGGCGAGTAAGAAGAAAGAGGTCCAGAAGAAGAAGAATGCGGGAACCAAATCCTACAATCCGGACAACAGCGGCACTACGGAGAAGACTGGAACATTTGCAATCAACCCGCAGTTTGATTCGGCTAGTGAATTTTCCGACGGACTGGCAGCGGTGAAGGTTGGTGGCAAGTATGGCTACATCGACAAGAGAGGCAAGATGGCCATTATCCCGCAGTTTGATTCTGCCTATGAGTTCTCCGAAGGACTCGCTGAGATAGGTAATGCGAGCAAGTTTGGCTACATCGACAAGACCGGCACAATAGTCCTTCCCCCGCAGTTTAATGCTATTGGTGAGGTCTGTAGGTTTCACGAAGGACTCGCCGCAGTGGTACTTGGTGGCCACTCCAACACGGGACGATGGGGTTACATAAATAAGACCGGCAAGGTGATCATCACTCCGCAGTTTGATTCGGCAGATTCGTTTTCCGAAGGACTTGCAGTGGTGAGGATTGGCGATTACAAAACGGGCAAGAATGGCTACATAGACAAGACCGGCAAGATGGTTGTCAACCCGCAATTTAGTAACGAAGAGGTTTCCGAAGGCAGTTTTAGGATTGGGGCGCAGGAGTTTTCAGAAGGACTTGCAGCGGTGAGAATTGGCGACGATAAAACGCGCAGATGGGGTTACATCAATAAGACTGGAAAGGTGGTTGTCAACCCGCAGTTTGATTCGGCAGGCTCGTTTTCCGAAGGTCTTGCCGCAGTGAGCATTAGCGACTCCAACACGGGCAGACGGGGCTACATAGACAAGACCGGCAAGATGGTAATGACCGTGCCGTTTGATGGGGCCGGTTCGTTTTCCGAAGGTCTTGCGCCGGTGAGGATCGGCGACGAGAAGACGGGCAAGTATGGCTACATCGACAAGACTGGAGAATTGGTTGTCACACCGCAGTTCGATTGGACATTGGGGTTTTCCGAAGGACTGGCAGCGGTGAGGACTGGCGACGACAAAATGGGACGATGGGGCTACATAAACAAGACCGGCAAAATGGTCGTTACTCCTCAGTTTGATTTCACCTGGGGATTTTCCGAAGGACTTGCCCTGGTTCGGATTGGTGACAACAAGACGGGCAAATGGGGTTACATCTACCGATAGCCACAAAACGCCAAATGGAAACCGCCGCATAGTCTTGTGTCGCTAGGCTAATCTAAAGAAAGAAGGGAGAAGGGGGCAGGGGCACAAAATGCAATTCAATAAGGTCGCAAGTGTGAATTGAATTTTTGTTGTATGCCTGATCACTGTCCCCATATCCAATCAATACTGGACAATAAGGGCGATTAGTCGGTGAAAGAATTGGCAGTATAGACGGAGGCAAGCGATGAAGAGAATCTTAATTCTAGTAGCCATCAGTTTATTCTTGTGTTTTATAGCCAACAGCTTTCAGGGTGGCGGCGGTGAAGCGACTAAAAAACCGAAACCGACAGCAAAGCCGAGGACTGCGGCGGCAGCAAAACCACGAGTTGCGCTACCGAAGCGAAGTTTGACGGGGACTACAAACGGCGAAGTCACGACGCCATCAGGACTCAAGTACCGCGATGAGCTTGTTGGCACAGGAGAAAGCCCGCGAATCGGTCAGAACGTGACAGCGCACTACATTGGCAGGCTTGAGAATGGCACAAAGTTCGACAGTTCGATGGATCGAGGCCAGCCGTTTTCGTTTCGCATCGGCACAGGAGCAGTGATCAAAGGCTGGGACGAGGGCGTGATGACGATGAAAGTTGGCGGCAAACGAAGGCTGATCATTCCACCACATCTGAGCTACGGGGCTGCGGGTAGGCCGCCAAATATCCCGCCTAATGCCACGCTCATATTTGAAGTAGAATTGCTGAGTGTGAATGCCGCTAACCCGACAGCACCTGAGCTATCGGCCCCGCCAGCGCCAGCAACCGCTGCACTTACGATTCGCTCGACACCGCCGAACTCCTCAATTTTTGTTGACGGCCAGTCCATCGGCGTAACCGATGAGGATGGCTTGCTCAATCTGCCGTCACTGAAGCCGGGAGATCACATCATCAGTGGGCGGAAAGAGCGGTATCGCGATGCACAAATGCCCGTTTTTTTGGAGGCCAATCAGACTCAGACCGCCCACTTAGAGCTAAGTCCTCTGTCCGGCACGCTCACGGTTACGCTCAACGTAAGCGGCGCACAAATTGAAATCCCTAATCACGGGAACTATGACGACGAGGTTAGTAATTTAGAGCTTGATGCAGGAACCTACTCTATTCACGCAGCGAAACCCGGCTATCGGACGGTGACGCAAAAAGTGGCTATTGAGGCCGGACGGCATTCCGATGTGTCCCTGACGTTGGAGCTAACCGACGAAGAGAGATTGGCTCAACAAGCAAAAAATGTTGCCGCCTTGACCCAACTAACTCAAAACTACTATTTGAATAATGAATTCGACCGTTTCGTAAGCGCTGCTAACCGGGCGCTCGATGCCGGAGCGTCGCTGGAGTTTCGCCTGCAACATCATCATGCCTTCGCCTCCTTGCATACGGTTAAGCTGACGCTCACGGCAAGGAGCATTTCTTTTGATCCACAAGTTACCGAGGGAGTTTTTTGTAGCTTCAGACCATTCACGCTGCCCATCGAGATTGTGACGGTGGCTCAAGTTGAAGAGGGCGAACGCTTCCTCTCCATGCGAGCCAATGGAACCTATCTAAAACTAACTTTGCAAGACTCGACAAATCCAAAAAAAACCTACACCCTGAATTTTGCTGATCCAGCCTCTTACTTTGTCCAAGGGGGAAGAGGGACAGCAATGGAGTCTCGGACTGAGGCGACACAGGCGTTGACCGCGCTTTCAAGAGTTGTTCAATATGCCTCCATCGTGGCACGTTCTTCTTCCCGGACTCCTGCTGGCGGGTCAGCAACCGCTTCGGGCGCTAGTTCAAGTGCAACCAAAGAGTTGATCGCAAAAGCGATTGATGCGGCAGGTGGACTCGCGCTTCTGCAAAGCATAAAAGATATGTACAGTGCCAGCACGGCTAGTATCGTCGCGCAAGGCAATCAAACCATAGCCGTAAAAACCTACTGGGCCGCGCCCGATAAATATCGCCAGGAAATGGCGTCAAACAAAACCACCAATATTTATCTCTTTGACGGGCGTGAAGGATCAGTGTTCACTCTCAATGGCAAAGCTCCCAAGCTCGCAGATGCAACAAAGCAAATGAGAATCATTACCAAACTAGGTGGGTCGGGGCTATACCTTCATTTACTAGAGCCAGATACCAATCTACAACTTCTGGGCAGACAGCAAGTAAATGGCAAGCTGTCTGAAGGAATAAAAGTAACCGATAAAGATAACGACACCTATGAAATCTATTTTGATGCAGAAACTTATCTGCCAGTAAAATACGCCTATCAATTGCGTGCCAGTACAGGAATGCTCTATATCGAGGGGATTGTTACTGCCTATTTTGAAGTCCAAGGATTCAAGATACCTCGCCAAGGAAAATCTTACGTCAATGGAACGCTTAACGCGGAGGAGAGACTAACAGAAGTGAAAATAAACCCGGGGCTGAGTACAAGTCTGTTTCTAAAACCGGTGAAGTAAAGAAACGAAACATTAACGTATTCAGACTTCGGGTGACGCGGCGTGCAACGATAACGGCTCAAGCTGGCGCAAACCGCCACACACTTTCGGGTTGAACGCAGCGGGTAGGAAGATATCTGGAGTTTCAATTATGTACGGAGAACGAAAAAGTAGAACGCTGTGGACAGATGCTTGCAACTGTCTCGCTGTCCCTACTTCATAACCATTTTCATGTAAAAGGACTGGAGAACTATGTATTGCCCGAAATGCAATTTCACCACCACCGATGACAGTCGCTTCTGCCCGAAATGCGGCTATACGATAGCCGTCACCGGCATGGTTGGCTCACAAGCGCCCACCCCTGCGCCGCACCCACACTTCGATACGGTCTCGGCAGGCTCGGTCCCAAACGCGCAATCGAGTGCGACCAATCGCGCTGCACCGCTACAAACAGAAACCTTGATCGGCGCGACCATTGATGGCAAATATCGCGTTCAATATTTGATTGGGCGCGGCGGTATGGGCAGCGTCTATCGCGCTACGCGCCTGTTGATCGGCGATGCAGTGGCCGTAAAAATTCTGCACAAAGAACAGGTCAGTGACACCCAAGCCGTCGAGCGCTTTCGCCGCGAAGCCCAGGCCGCCGCCCGTCTCAAACATCCCAACGCCGTCACCCTATACGATTTCGGAGTCTCCAACGATGGCTTGATTTATCTGGTGATGGAGATTGTCGAAGGCGAAAATCTGCGAACTATCATTCAACAGCAAGGCCCTTTGACGCCTTCGGCCAGCGCCGAAATTATTACTCAGGTCTGCGCCGCCCTCGATGAAGCGCATCAACAACACATCGTGCATCGTGATTTGAAACCCGACAACATCGTAGTCAGTTATGTCACCAACGGCTTGCGCGTCAAGGTGCTGGATTTCGGCATTGCCAAGATGCGCGATTTAGCGTCAGCGGCAGGCAACTTGACGCAGGTGGGCGCGGTGATGGGAACGCCGCATTATATGTCGCCCGAACAATGCATGGGCGAAGAACTCGACCACCGCTCGGATATTTACAGTGTCGGCATCGTGTTATATGAAATGCTTTCCGGCATGGTGCCGTTCAACTCTCCGGCGTCCACCGCCGTGGTGATTCAACACGTCACGCAACCGCCACCGCCTTTGCGTTCCCTCAATCCCAGCATTCCCACGGCTATCGAAGCAGTCGTCCATCACGCCTTACAGAAGAAACGTGAAGACCGTCCGCAAAGCGCCGGAGCGCTGGCGCAGGAATTCAAGTCTTCCTTGAGCGGATCGCATCAGGGATTGCCGCAAGCTGCTCTGCACACGCCGCCGCCACCACTGACGGGGACGCCTGCCGATGGCATTGCCCCAACCATGCAGTTTCAAACTCCTGCCTGGGCAAGCCGTCTGGCGACACCGACCACCACGCCGCCGCCATCGCCCACTCCTGCCGGTCAACGCTTCACTCAAGGCAGTCTGGCGATGTCCGCGCCTCCCACTTCCTCGAATAAATCCTCGCGTCAAATGCTGTTCATCATCGGCGCGGTGGTGCTGGTCGCGTTGGCCGTAGGCGCGGCCTTATGGTGGATAAAAGGCAATAAAACCGGGGCAAAAGAGCAAAAAGTGACAACTGCTGCGCCTGCCGAAATCGTCGTGCCGCCGGGCATGGCGTATGTAGCGGGCGGCGAGTTTGCGATGGGCAGAGACAATGGAGAGCTACAGGAAGGTCCGCAACACAAAGTCACGGTGAAGCCATTTTTCATAGACCTGTATGAAGTGACGTGCGAGGAATATCAAAAATTTCTTGCGGCAACCGGACATCCAGCGCCGCCGGGCTGGAGCAATTCTCGATACCCCATAGGCGCGGCGCGGCAGCCTGTAGCCGGGGTCAGTTGGGACGATGCCAATGCCTATGCCGCCTGGATAGGCAAGCGCCTGCCCACCGAAGAGGAATGGGAATACGCCGCACGCGGTACCGATAGTCGGCGCTATCCGTGGGGCGACGACTGGAAGGACGGCGCGGCCAACATCAACTCTTCCGGCATCGGTCATCCGACCGATGTCGGGCTACACGCCGCTGGCACTTCGCCCAGCGGTGCCTTCGACATGATCGGCAATGTCTGGGAATGGACCGCCAGCCGCTATGAAGCTTATCCGGGCGGACGCTTGATGGATCAAAAACCCGGCGATCTGCGCGTCATTCGCGGCGGCTGTTATATGAGCGCAAAAGAGCAAACCACGACCACCATTCGCTTAGGTTCACCAGCACGATTGGCAGGGCTTTATGAAGCGAAGGTCTATGAACAAACCGGCTTTCGTTGCGGGAAAGATGCGCCGTCGGCAAGCACCTCTCCATAAACCACCGTACCTACGCGCAGCGCTTGCAGCACGGGCGATCCGAGTTCGTCTCCAATATCGCCCCTAACTTCGTCCCCTACAGGGGCGTTGAAACAATAGGTGAGAAATGAAACCACTATACGCAATTGTTCTTTCTTTACTAATCATTTTGGCCTGCTCTTTGAGCAGCTATGGCGTTCAAGGGGCTGGCGGTGAAACCATCACACCGGGAGCCGCGACTCCGAAAAAGCCCACAGTTCCACCGAAAACCAGACCGCGAGGCAAAGGACACGGCACCCCCGCTTCCACGCCTGCGCCTGCGCCTTCGCCGCTGGCGGATCTCATAGTCAGCACCAGTCTGAGCGGCTGCGCGATTCTGATAGACGGCGAATACAGAGGCGCAACCAACCATACAGGTATCCTACGCCTGGCGGCGCTCAAACCCGGCGAACATATTTTGACGCTACGCAAAGACGGTTACCGCGAGGCACAGCAGACGATCAATTTATTTGCCGGAAGAAGCGAATCGCTGGAGGTGCGCTTGAAATTGCTGCCGCCCAAACGCAGCGTCCCGGAGTTGTTGGAGAAAGCCAATGCCGATTATCACAGCGATCATTTCGCCGAGGTCATTGAAAGCACTGTGGAAATTTTGAAATCTCAACCCGATCATGCCAAAGCCAATCTCCTGCTTGGGCAAAGCTATTTCGCTCTCGGCAATCGGGATCAGGCCAATGCCTATTTATTGAAAGCCTACGCGCTGGGCGAACCGATCAGCCTGCCCATCAAACATCATCACCTGTCCAAACTGGGGATTCTCAATGGCAAAGCCAACGAACTGTGCATGGGGGTTCTGGTGTTTCGCAAAGGCGGATTTGAGTTTCACTCCAAAGATAAAGCCGAAGAAGACTTCACCATCACGGTGGACAAAATTATAGAGATTAAAAATGAAGCCTATAAAGAAGGGCGATTGTCGGTGCGAGTGAAAATTCCGAAAGGCAAAAAAGAAGCCGAGGTAACCTATAACTTTCATGTGCATTTCGCTGAGGTGAGACGCAATGCTGCAGGCGTCGCCATGCTGGCTTGTGATAATCCGAACTGCGTGCCGCTCGTTGACACGCTGCAAAAACTCCTGCAGCAAATCAAGCAATAAGACTTTGCTTAACGCCTCGGACCGTCGCTTTTTTTATCGTTGATTGATGACTTGCACCAATTGCCACAGCCCAAACAAAGACGAAGCGCGCTTCTGCACCAGTTGCGGCGCGCTGCTGCTGCCTGCTCAAGCAGTCAGAGATTGGTACGCCTCGACGGTTTTAGATGAGCAGAAATATCCGGTTTCGCTCATCAAAAAAGTGGTTACCAGCGAGTTGGTCGGCCAAACGATTGCCGGAAAATATCGCATAGAGGTCAAACTGGGGGCTGGCGGTATGGGGCAGGTCTATCGCGCCACCCGCCTCAACATTGGCGACAGGGTGGCTGTCAAAATTCTGCAACCGGAATTCGCCGACCAGCCGCAACTCATCAAACGCTTTCATCTGGAAGCTCAGGCAGCGGCGCGTTTGAAACATCCCAATGTCGTGGCGGTTTATGATTTCGGCACCACCGCAAGCGGCTTGATGTATCTGGTCATGGAGATGGTCGAAGGCCACAGCCTGCGCGAAGTCATGAATCGCCACGGCAGGTTCACCCCGCACGAAGCCTACAAAGTGGTGGCGCAGATTTGCGCCGCCCTCGACGAAGCGCACCATCACAATATCGTGCATCGAGATTTGAAGCCCGATAACATCCTGGTGGCCTCCACCACACATGGCAAGTTGGTTAAAGTGGTGGATTTCGGCATCGCCAAATTATTGAACGCTGCGGAGGATTCCGAAAAGCTGACGCAGACCGGCGCAGCGCTGGGAACGCCTTACTATATGCCGCCCGAACAATGCCTAGGGCAAGCCATAGACCAGCGCGCCGACCTGTACAGCCTCGGCATTTTGCTGTTCGAGATGCTTGCCGGAAGCGTACCGTTTCGCGCCCCGACCGCAGGCGCTTTGATGATGCAGCACGTCAATGATACGCCGCCGCCCTTGACGATTTTCAAGGTTCCGATTGCTGTCGAAGCGGTAGTGATGCGGGCGCTGGCCAAAGCCCCGCGCGACCGCCAGCAATCGGCGCGTGAGTTTGCCACGCAATTGAAAGCCGCTATCAAAGGAGCAGCGGCGAACCCGACGCCGCCCCTTGTGCAGCCGTCGTTTTATCCTCCCACGGTGAGAGAACGTACATCCGATCCGGCTCGCTTGCCCACCCGCGAAGGGTATGGCAAGCCCGCTTATCAAACTGCGCCGGATCGTCCGACGCCCTCGGGGTTTCGCCATCGCGTCGTCTGGTTGATGGGCGCGGCGCTGGTTTGCCTCGTCGCCGCTGGCTTGGTTTGGTGGCGCTGGAAAGAGAATGCCGTGTTACCGGCGCAGACCGAAATTTCTACTGGCGCAGCAACAGGCAAATCGCCGTTGACCAATTTCCCGACCGCGACTCAACCAACGACGGAAGCAAATTCATCCGGCGAATCCAATCACGAATCCGTTGAAACGCTGTTGGCGCAAGCCGAAAACGATTTTTGCAACCGCCGCTTTCGCAACGCCATTGCCACTTGCACAACCATTCTGGCGGCGAATCCTCAACAGGCGACTGCCAATCGGTTGCTTGGCCAGAGTTATTACAACGAGGGCAGCGATGCCGGCATAGGCTTTCTGGTCAAAGCGCTTGAGGCTGGCGAGAAGATCACCTTGCCGATTAAACATCATCACTTTGAAGGGATGTTTCATATTGATGATGGCTTCTGTGTCGGCGCGCTGGTCTTTCAAAAAGGCGGGCTGGCATTTCGCTCGGATGAAGTCAGCGAGCATAGCTTCAGCGTTTCGGGCAGTGCCATTACCGATTTGCGGAACGAAGCCGATAAAGCCGGACGCATTCATATCAAAGCACCCTTCAACAAAAACGGCAGAGAGGTGATGGAGAATTTCAACTTTCATCCACCGGCGGCGGGCTTGAACTCCGGCAAAATGCGAACCACAGTCTTTTGCAACAGCCCCGCTTGTCTGCCGCAGGCGGAAACCGTCTATCAACTTTTTCTACGCCTCAGACCAACGCGCTAAGGCTTGCTTGAGGCCACCCGCCAAGCGCTGGCGAGGCGAGGCTCAAGCCCAACCGGAATGACCGATCATTCCGTACAGAAAGGGAAAACGATTATGCAATGCACCAAATGTGGAAGTATCAGCGCCGAAAATCTGCGCTTCTGTACCGAGTGCGGTGCGGCCATGGTTGCCGCCGCTGCCGCTGCCAACAGCGCTTTTCCCAGACCGCCGACGCCACCCTACAGCGCCCCAACGTCCGCCTTCGGCGGCGCACGAATCGGCGCGACGCTGGACAATAAATATCGCCTCGATGCGCTGCTCGGCTCCGGCGGCATGGGCGAAGTCTTTCGCGCCACCCGCCTGCTCATAGGCGATACGGTGGCGTTGAAAGTCATGAACGCTGAACAGTTGAGCGACCCTCATGCAGTGGAACGCTTTCGCCGCGAAGCCCAAGCCGCCGCCCGTCTCAAGCATCCCAATGCCGTCTCCATTTATGATTTCGGCGTCTCCAGCCAAGGCCAGGTCTTTCTGGTGATGGAGATGGTCGAAGGCCAGAGTCTGCGGCAAATCCTCAAACAGCAAGGGCCGTTGACGCAAGCCGCCGCTGCCGAAATTCTGCTACAGGTTTGCGCCGCCCTCGATGAAGCGCATAAACATCAGATTATTCACCGCGACATCAAACCCGATAATATCTTGGTCAATGCCACCGCCAGCGGTTTGCACGTCAAGGTGCTGGATTTCGGCATCGCCAAGTTGCGCGACCTGTCGGTATCAGCCACCAATCTGACGCAGACCGGCAGCGTCGTTGGCACGCCGCATTATATGTCGCCGGAGCAATGTCTGGGCGAAGAATTAGACCAGCGCTCGGACATCTACAGCTTAGGCATCGTGCTGTATGAATCGCTGACCGGCATCACGCCTTTCAATGCGCCGAACTCCGCCGCCGTCGTCGTGCAACAGGTGACGCAAGCGCCGCCGCCCATGCGCTCGCTCAACCCCGGGATTTCTTCTGCGGTGGAAGCGGTGATCTTGCACGCTCTGGAAAAACGCCGCGACGCTCGTCCGCAAACCGCCGGAACCCTGGCGCGGGAAATGATCGCTGCCGTGCAAGGCGTGGCGATTCCCAACACCGGCATCAACACGGCTTCGCCAATGCCGATGACCACAGCAACCACTCCCACCCTTGCGCCGACCATGCAGATGAACATTCCGGCAATGGCAAGCGGCGCGCATACGCCAATCAACACGCCCTTTCACAGCGGCGCGCAACTCGGTCAGTGGCCGAGCAGCGCACAGGTCAATGCTACGACCTCGAAAAAGAATCTGCTGCCAATCATTCTGGGCATTGCAGCAGTCGTGGTGTTGGCGCTGGGCGCGACGATCTATTTGAATCTCTCGTCGGTGAAAAGTTCGATCCTGACCGAAATCAAAAAAGGCAATCTGGTGAAGCCGGAAGGCAACAGCGCTTACGATCTCTATTTCAAAAACAAAAATGATTTGCAGGACAAAGACCGCAGCGAGATTGCCAACCAAGCCTCTGCGTCATTGGAAAAACGCGGCGATGACATCCTCGCGCAATTGAAACAGGAAGCCAACGAGTCGGAAGCCGAATGGTCGGAAGCCATACGCATCTACACTTGGTTGAATGATCTGCGTCCGCAGAAAACTTACGAAGCCCGCAAGTATTTTTCGCAAGCCTCTCTGACCTTCCTCAAGGGCGATTTTAAGAAAGCGTTGGCCGATTATCAGCGCGTCATTGAACTTGATGCGAACTGGGCGCTGGCGCTGAACCGCCTGGGACGTACCTATGTCAAGGTGAAAAATCTAGAGAGCGCCAGAGAGTATTACGAACGCGCTACCAAGGCCGAGCCGATGTGGATCAACCCTTGGATGAATTTGGGGGGAACCTATATGCAGTTAAAAAATCCTTGGGCAGCCGAACAGTCTTTGCAACGCGCCTTGCAGTTAGACCCGCAAAAAGCCAACGCCCATTATATGCTGGCGCAAACCTACGAGATGCAGGAGAACTGGTGCGCCGCTGTCAATGAGTACGAACAAACCATCAGCAATGTCGGCAGCCCCAGTTCGTTGGGATTTGATGAAACCGACAATGCGCGCAAGAGACTGGAAAGAATCCGCTATCGCTGCATAGGTGATTAATTGATATGACTGCAAAACATTGGATGATGGCAAGCTTTGCCTTGCTGCTGTTGGTACTCCTGGCGATTGGCGCGTGGTGGGCATTTGCGCCGTTTCGTAATCTGGACATTTTGATTGTCAATGGCACCGTTGTAGATGGCACAGGCAGCGCGCCACGCCAATGCGATGTTGCCATACGGGACGGCAAAATCATCGGACTGGGCACCTGGCGATTCTTTTTCGCCAAACCGAAAGTGACCCTTGACGCCAACCATCGCATCGTCGCTCCCGGCTTCATTGATGTTCACACCCACGTTGAGCCAAATCTGCCGACAAGCGCGGCTTTTGCGCCCGCCAATTTTTTGCGCCAAGGCGTCACCACTTTAATCACCGGCAACTGTGGTCGCTCGCGCACCGACATTGCAGGGCTGTTTCGTGGGCTGGAACGACACGGAACCTATATCAACGTCGCAACGCTGATCGGCCACAACAGCGTCAGAAAAGAGGTCATGGGAGAAGCGGCGCACAGCCCCAATCCCGACGAATTGAATCGCATGAGAGGGATGATCGAACAGGCCATGAAAGACGGCGCGCTGGGTTTATCTACGGGCTTGGTTTATGTCCCCGGGCGTTTCGCCAAACGCCCGGAGGTGATTGCGCTGGCCAAATCGGCAAGCGATTACGGCGGCATCTATGCGTCGCACATTCGCGATGAAGCGCGTGGCGGCATAAGCGCCATCGAAGAGGCGCTGGACATCGGTCAAACCGCCGGAATGCCAACCCAGATTTCGCACTTCAAGTGTTCCAGTCCATCGCAATGGCACACCGCCTTGCAACGCCTGCAACTGGTGGAAGCGGCGCAAGCCAAGGGACAGCGCGTCAATATAGATGCTTACCCCTATGATTGTTCCAGCACCACCACCGATGTCTTGTTGCCGGATTGGGCGCTCCAAGACAATCGCCGAGGCTTGCACGAAGCGGCGCGCAATGCCGGTAAGCGCCAACAACTTCACGATGATATTTTCATACGCCTCCGGCAAGAGGGCTGGCCAGACCTGCGGCATATACGTCTGGTTGCCGGAAAACCCGAATGGATCGGCAAGACCCTCGCCGATGTGCCTCAGTCGGCACACGACCTTGACCATCAAATTGATAACCTCATCGAGGTCTCTCTGCGCGGCGGCGCGCAGGCCATTTACGCCGATATGAATGAAGGCGATGTCGAACAGATCGTCACTGCGCCGTTTGGCGTCTTTGGTAGCGATAGCGCCGTGCGCGATGTCGAAGGTCAATACAAACCGCATCCGCGAGGCTGTGGCACCTTTCCGCGCATCTTTCGGATTTATGTACGCGAGAAGCAGTTGCTGAGTTTGAGCGCGGCGGTTCGCAAAACCAGTCGGGAAGCGGCAGAGATTTTCGGCTTGGAGAATCGCGGCCTCTTGCGCGCAGGCGCGTGGGCGGATGTGGTGATCTTCGATTTGGCAACCATTGAAGACCGCGCCGATTATGAACAGCCGTTCGCCGAACCCTCCGGCATTGATTATGTGCTGGTCAACGGTGCAATCGTCGTGGATCACGGCAACCTGACCCTTTCGAAACCTGCCCCCGGACAGGCGCTGCGGAAAAAACCGAGCGCTTTGCCGGAGGCTCTTTCATCGCTCTCAAACCGCTAACCGATGGCCTCAGCACCGTGCGGTTTGAGCTTCAACCAAAGGAGAAAAACCAGATGCAATGTCATCAATGTGGACAATTTCTAAGCGTGACCGCAAAATTCTGCCCCGGTTGCGGAATGACTATCGAGGAGTACGCTACCCCTTCATCGCCGCCCAATCAGTTTTCGGCCACTCCCAGCGCGGCGTTGATGGCACCGCCCATGAGGGTGCCACCGGCTCCGTCGCCCTCGGCTCCGCTGCCGGTCAACATGATGAGCAGCGATACCTATTTTCTGTTCCTCAATGGGCAACAGAACGGCCCCTTCACCATTAATCAAATGAAAGCCATGTGGCAAAACGGCAGCATCAATGCCGGCACCAATTATTGGCAGGCCGGTATGGCAGGTTGGCAACCGTTGGCCAACATACGCCATTTTCTCGATCAACCGGCGGCTAATCAATCGGCGGGCAATCAGATTGTCATCAATCAGGTCAATCAGAATCAGGCCATGTATTCCGGCCCCATGTGGTCTTCCAAAAGTCGTGCCGCCTATATCATTTTAGGATTGTTCTTCGGCTGTTTCGGCGTGCATAACTTTTATGCAGGGTATGCCGGAAAGGGCGTCGCGCAATTGCTAATCACCGTGTTTCTCGGCTGGGTATTCGGCATCGGTATATTCATCACGGGGTTTTGGGCGCTCATCGAAGTCATCGCCATCAACACCGATGCCAACGGTTTACGCATGACTTGAGCGCGCCCGACGCAACTTCTATGGTTGTGAAATTCGGGGTTCAGCGTTGCCTTTGTCGTTGGCTCTACGGGTAAGGAAAAGGCGGAACCCCGAACGGCGATGAGGTTCGCCGCTCGAACCCCAAGCGGTCTGTAGTGCAGACCGCGAGCGCCGTCATCCTTGTTCGCATCTGCAAGCGGACGGACAGCTAGGGTCGCGCTCGCGGTCTGCACTGCGTGCTATGGGTCTATTGCGGTTGGCCTTTGGATTGGCCGAAGACTTCCGAGAAAAAATCTTTCAGACTGCTACCCAAACCTGCAGGGGTTTGCGCGCCGCGCACCACCAGCACTGGGCATTCGGCGCGATTGACAATCTCTCTGGTGATATTGCCCATGATGTAGGTTCGCAAATTTCCGCCCGCTGGCGACGAACCGGTAACGACCAAATCATATTCGCCGCGCTTGATCTCTTTCATCACCTCGCTCAACACCAAACCGTGGCGCAGGCGGACGCGACTCTCGACGCCCATTTTATCGAGCAACTCTTTTTCATTTCGCAGGTTCTGCCCCAAGTCGGACTCCGAATGCAGCAACAAATTCACATCCTCTTCCATCTTGATTAAATCGGCATAATCGGCGGGCGGCTCGGCCATCACATGAAAGAGCGTAATGCGTGCGGCAAAATTTTTGGCCATCTCACCGGCGAAATGCACTGCCGTGTCTATATATTTTTCGCCGCCGCTGCAAATCAACAAGCGCTTCAAAGTCTTGTGGCTGCCCATGACGACCAGCACCGGCGGCTCTACGGCTTTGATAATTTTGTAGGCCTTGGCCGACATCAGAAACGGTCCGCGTGTGCCTTTTTGCACTGCGCCTATGACCACCAGATCATAATGCATTTCCTGAGTGCGGCGCACAATTTCGGCAAGCGGTTCTCCGGCTTTGATAATCAATTCGGCGTTGACGTTCAACTGCTTGAGGATTTGCGCGCCCTGTTTCAAGGCTTCAAACAAGGCGTCTTCTTCTGCCGATTTTTCGGTGATGCCGAGCAGCGTGGTTTCCGCATGGCAGGCGGCGGCAATGATTCCGCCGAACTGAAGGGCCTGAGTGGCCTGTAGGGAGCCGTCACTACAAAGTAAGATTTTCATAGCCATGATGTCGTTTTGTCTTTCCTGAAATGCCTCGTGTCAAAACGCTTTCCGCGTGGCCTTGAGAACTTATCATAGTCAAGCTCTCAGGAGTTTACAAAGAGCGCCGGACATTTCGCCAAAAAAATTTCCGGCGCGTCCAACACCCAGCGAGTTTTCATTCATCAGAGAAGTTGTCACCGTACCCGCTTGTGACAATGACAAATAACCCAGTAGAATTACCTCATCAATTGAACGGGAGAAACACAATGCGTATCAAGCTGAGAGATTCACTTTTACTATTCACCCTGCTCGTTTCACTGTCCATCATAGGTCAGGCGCAAACTTCGCCAACGCCGCCACAGCTTTCGATTGACGACGTGATTCAGCGCTTCGCCGCCGCCGAAAGCCAGAATAAAGCGGCGCGCTTGAACTACACCTTTACTCAGAATTTCGACATGATGGAGATTGGCGAAGCCGGTTCGATTATCGGTCGCTTTCATCGCGTTTCCGATATTGTCCTGGATAATCACGGCAATCGCCTCGAAAAAATTACCTTCTTTCCACCTTCAACGCTGAAAAACTTGATCCTGACCAGAGAAGATATGCAGGACCTTGCGGAGATTCAACCCTTTGGATTGACGACAGAGACGTTGCCCAAATATCAAGTGACTTTTCTTCGCAAAGAAAAAATTGATGAACTCACCACCTATGTTTTTGAGGTCAAACCGAAACAATTAGTCAAAGGCGAACGCTATTTGGAAGGGCGTATATGGGTGGATGATGTGGATTTACAAATCGTCAAAGTGGCAGGAAAATCCATACCCGACACGGAAAAAAATGTCTCTCCGCACTTTGAATCGTACCGCGAAAACATTGACGGCAAATACTGGTTCCCGACTTATATCTATGCTGATGACGTGCTGGAATTCAAAAGAGGTAACAGCGTGCATATGCGTTTGAGCGTGAAGTTCACCAGCTATAAAAAATTCTCTACCGGTATTCGCGTCAGCGACGACCCCGGCGAGGAAGCCACCGAAGAAGGCGACAAAGTGAAAAAGCCGGAGAGCGCGCCGACGATCAACCAACCGAACGCACCAGCAACTACAACTCCGAAGAAGCCTGAAACGCCAGCGCCAGCAATTACAACTCCGAAGAAGCCTGAAACGCCAGCGCCAACCACAACTAAAAAACCCGCAGCGCCGGTAACCAAAAAACCGCTGATCGAATAGACGCGAACAGGTAAGCAAACAAATTTCTAGCGTTGATTGGCGGCCTCCGGTCGCCATTTTTTTGGCGCGAACTCCCGCAACATCGCTGCACAGGATTTCGCTCGATCAACATTCGACACGCGATCAAAGCTCAACTTTGTACAAGTTGAGATTGGCCAGCATCAATCCATATCTGACGTTGCGGGTAGCGCTTGGAAGTCGTCAGCCTCAATTTTTTGCGGTTCACTCATTTCAAGGGTTGAAAGTAAAAAGCGGTTTCACTCCAGGTAATGCGCCGCTGAGAAGTTTATCAACGCAGAGCCGAGGCAGTGAGGCCATTCGTCTGAATTCCCCCAACGGCAGTTGGGGGATGGTTAAAGTCCAACTTACACCACAGGCAAGCAAAGTTTTTTTGCAATCCCCCCAACGGTAGTTGGGGGATAGTTAAAGTCCAGCCTTGAGCATCGGGCAAGGTTGGACTTTAACCATCCCCCGATTGCCATCGGGGGGATTCGTTTCTCGTTGGCAGCGTTTCGTAGGTTGGACTTTAACCATCCCCCGATTTCCATCGGGGGGATTGGTTGATGTTGCGCTGTATTTCGTAGGCTGAGTTTTAAGCATCCTCCAACTGCCGTTGGGGGATTGGTTAATCGTAGGCTGAACTTTAGTCATCTACCGATTTCCATAGGAAAGATTGGCGCGGTTGGTTCGCCTCTGAAAAACGTACAAAGTCGAACTTAGTACAAGGCACAGTAAATACGCCGCTAGTTAGCAACGCCATGATTTTTCAAATAAGCCAATAAACATAGGCTTTTTGCAGCAAATCAGTATTTTCTAACGAGCGGCGAAGTTGTCGCGCCCTGTACTTAGAACTGTGGATGAAATCAAGTGCAACCTTGTACGGGCGACCCTCTGTGGTCGCCCCTCCTTGAAAGTTAATGGATTTCAAGGAGGGGTGACCACAGAGGGTCGCCCGTACAGGGCAGGGGAAAAACTCTCAAGTCTTGCCGGTTCTTTCATCCACCATTCGTACCGACCAAACCTATTTTCGCGTTTTCGTTTTTGAACAAGTGATTTCTTTATTGGTATATTGCCGTTTTGAATTTTCACTTCGGTGTTGCCTCCATGATGGAAAAACCCAAAGCAGATCAACTCGCAACCACGCACAACAACAATCCCCCCATGCAGCAATCAGGCTCTTTCACCACAGCGCGCCAGTTTCTTGCTGCCGGCGTTTTTCTGTTGGCGTTTCTTTTGTATGCCTTCACGCTCGCGCCAACCGTCACCTTGGTGGACAGCGGCGAATTAATTCTCGCGGCGAAAACTCTAGGCATCGCTCATCCGCCGGGGTTTCCGCTCTATGTTTTGCTCGCTCATTTCGCTACGCTGTTGCCTATCGGTAATCTTGCGCTGCGCGTGCATTTACTTTCGGCATTGTGTGCGGCGCTCGCATCTATGTTGATGATGCTGCTCGTAAGCGAAACTTTGTTGACTCAATCATCACTGCAAACCAAGGCAAAACGCCGAAAAGACAAGCTCAGAAAGCGCGGCAAGTCTGCGCCAAACAATCTCGCAGACGCTGTGAACCAATCCTTCCCTCCGCTATGGATGCTGGCACCCGCCGTAATCAGCGGCTTGCTACTGGCCGTTTCGCGCACCCTCTGGGCTTATGCCACCATTGCCGAAGTCTATACGCTCAACGCCATGCTCATCCTCGCTGTGATCTATTTAATGATGCGCTGGCGACGGCAAATCCGCACCGCCCACACGCTCCCTCAAGCGCCCAATGACAAAGCGCTGTATCTTGCGGCGTTTTTCTTTGGCCTCGCTTTAGGCGTTCATCACGTCACCGTCGGTTTGTTGTTACCCGCTCTCGCCGCGCTGGTCTGGGCAAGTGCAGGCTTACGCTTTTTCACAAGCAAACGCTTGTTGTATGCGGCGCTTTCGGCCTTTTCAGGCTTGAGCATTTATCTCTATCTGCCCTTCGCCGCGTCGCGTTCACCGTTGATGAATTGGGGCGACCCTGACAATCTGGAACGCTTCTGGTGGCACATCACAGGCCGCCAATATCAGGTATTCTTCGATTTTTCGCTGGCAAGAATCAGCGAGTTCGCCGCGCTATCTATTCGTGAATTCGGCTTCCCCTGGCTGCCTCTCGGTTTGGCGCTTGCCACCGTCGGATTCGTCTATCTGTTCAAACACGACAAAGCGATGTTCTTTTTTCTTGCTCTCATGGTCGCCGCCGACCTCCTCTACGGTTTAGGCTACGAAATAGACGAAGACAAAGACGCTTACTATTTGCCCGCTTTCATTGCCTTAACGATTGCCGCAGGTAGTGGCGCGCAATGGTTCATGCGGTTTTTGCCAACGCCAAAATTTCGACAACTCTTCACGCCTTGGCGCGCAGCTATGATTTTCCTGCTGCTTCCGCTGCTCACGCTGGCGGGAAATTTTCGCTACAACAATCGCAGCCGCTATTTCATCGCGCACGATTACGTCACTAACATTTTGCAGGGACTAGAACCCAACGCCTTGCTGTTGACCAGCGATTGGCAAGTCTATTCGCCTATGCTGTATGTGCGCCAACTCGAAGGGCAGCGCCCCGATGTCGTAGCGATAGATGTGAATCAATTGCGGCGGTCGTGGTATTTCGATTATTTGCGCCAAGTCTATCCAGAGGTGATTGAGCAATCCCGCAAGGCCGTCGAGGCTTATCTGGAAGACCTGAAAAGCTGGGAGCAAAACCCCGAAGCTTACGCGAACAATCCCAAGTTGAGCGAACGCATTAACACGCGGTTTTACGACATGATTTTCTCTTTCATCAATACTCGCAGCAAAGTTGCGCCGGTTTACGCGACGCAGGAAATCGTCATCAATCGCGGCGGCCCCAATATGGAGTTGACCACTTTCTTAAACGAGAAATTCACCCTCATCCCGAAAGGCTTGCTCTTTTGTGCCTCGACCACTAACGCGGTTGCGCCCACCAACGACGTTGCGCTCAATACTCGCGGGCTTGCCGATGGCACTTTGAAGTTTGCCGACGATGACGTGGTGATAAAGAAAGTGCTGCCGGTTTATCTGTCTATGCTCACCAATCGCGGACGGTTTCTGGCAGCGCAAAATCACCACGCCCAAGCCATAGAAGCATTCCACCAAGCGCTCGCTTTGGATGCCAGTTATACGCCAGCGAGAAATCTGTTGAACGCCAGCCTTGAGAGCTTGCAAAATCCGAACACGGGAAAATAAGGCAAAAGTGCAAAGGCTAAGTGAGAAGAAAAAAGTGAGAAGAAAAAGGTGCAAAGGCAAAAGTAAAAAGACGGGCTGCGAATCCTGACGGTCACAGACCGCCGCTAAACTCATCTGGTGATGTTGCTGTGAATCCCGACGGTCACAGACCGCCTTTCAACTCATCCGATTTTATTCGACGGTTCGGGACCATCTGCTTTTCTGCGGTTTGCCTTTTACTTTTTACCCTTTAGTTTTTTCTTCTCACTTTTGCCTTTTTTGCGTGCTTCTAGTAGTCTCGCATTGATGAGCAGCACGCCAAATATTGATGCGCTGATTGGCAAAGATTTTGCCGGACGATTTCGCCTGATCGAAAAGATCGGGCAGGGCGGCATGGGCGCGGTCTTCAAAGCGGTACATACGCAAATGGGGCGCACCTGCGCGATTAAATTGCTGTTGCCCATGACTTCGGATACCGATTCGATGATTGCGCGATTCAAACGCGAAGCCCAGATGGCCAGCCGCATAGACAATCCGCACGCGGTGACGATTTATGATTTTGGCGAAGCCGAAGGCGGTATGCTGTATCTGGCGATGGAGTTTATCGAAGGCCGTCACCTCGGACAATTGCTCGCCAAAGAACGCCCACTGGCGACCGACCGCATCGTTCATATCACCGCGCAAATTGCCGCCGCCTTGAGCGCCGCGCATTCGCTGGGCATCGTCCACCGCGATCTCAAGCCGGAAAATATCATGATTACGCGCAAAGGCGAGGACGCCGATTATGTCAAGGTGCTGGATTTCGGCATCGCCAAACCCGTCGAAGATGACGACAAAGATAACCTCACCAAAACCGGCTTTGTGTTGGGAACGCCGTTTTATATGTCGCCCGAACAATTGTCGGGTGAACGTCTCGATGCGCGCTCGGATGTTTATAGTCTGGCCTTGCTGGTGTATGAAATGTTCAGCGGCAAGCTGCCTTTCGAGGGCGACAACTCGCAGGCCATCATGGTGAAGCGCTTGTTGGCCGAACCGAAACCTTTGCGCGAATACGTCCCGGCGATGAGCCGCGAAGTCGAACAGGCCGTAATGAACGGCCTAGAGCGCCACCGCGACCACCGCACCGCCAGCGTCGAGCAATTTGCCGCGCAGTTGAAACAGGCGATTGTGGCTACTCAAAATTTATCTCATCGCTCGACCAATTCCATCAGCGAGGACGGCGGTAATCGCGCTACGGTTTCGATAGGCGAGCAGCCGACAAGCTTTGAAAAAAGCACCGAATTTATTGGCTCAATCAAGGATGCACCGCCCTCTTCGCAACCCCCTCACGGTGCCGGTTTCGCGCACACCATAGGCATAGAGCAAGCGCAGAGAAGCGGCGCACAAGTTGAGCAACCGGTTTCGCAAACGCCGCAGGAAGCCGTAGTCAATCCGGCCTCGCAAACGCTTGTTGAAGAGCCACAGCGTCCGCCCTCGGCTTACATCACCAGAGAAGTGACGGGCGCGCCAAACCCCAAGTCCACTTCGCAACCCGAAGCCGAAGCGACGCGGCCTTTCGGTTCGGAAAAAGCGGAGCGGCAATTCCCTGCGCCATCGCCGCAACCGGCAGTGCCGCAACCTTGGCAGCCTTCGACACCTGCGCCGCCGCCGATGAGCGCGCCGTTTTCTGAACCACAGAAAACCGTGCAAACTTTTGCTCATCAACCGCCGCAACAAAATCCTTATCAAGCGGTCACGCCGCCCTTTCAAACGCAACCGTCATATCCAACCCCGGCGCTGCCTGCGCCGAAATCGGGCAGCAAAGCTCTGGTCATCAGCGCCGTTGTTGTGATTCTATTGCTGGCTTTACTGGGCGGCAGTTATTTCGTTTATACCAACTATATCAGTCCCCAAAATGTGACGCCGCTAACCACATCAACCAACAATCCGCCGACTACCAAAGACAACCCACTCACCATCCCCAATGTACCGCCTACGAAGACGAATCTGGAAGCCGCCAATATTCATTATGAAAATGGTAAGAAGCATCAGGTGCAGGCGGCTTCGTTGAACGCGAAAGCCGATGCCACGGAAGAAAATAAAAAGGCGATAGAGGAATACCGACAGGCCATCGCTTTGCAGCCGGTCTTTCCACAGGCGCATGAAAATCTCGGCGCGGCGCTGTACAGCATAGGCAACATCGAGGCCGCCTTGACGGAATTCAAAACCGCGATTGACCAGTACACCCAGCAACAGAAGAACCCGACAGCGCAGGTCTTCACCAATTTGGGACTCGCGCTGTATGAACTGAAGCGCTACAAAGAGGCGGCGAATGCCTTTCAACGCGCTTATGAAATTGATTCAACCGACGCCGATTTACTGGCGCATCGCGGCTTTGCCTTGCAGAACGCAGGCGACGTAGAAGGTGCAAAAATTTTGTACAATAAATATTTGCAAGCCGCGCCGAAGGGCAATTATGCCGCTGGCATCAAAGAGATTTTAGCGGGACGCGCCAAGCCTCCGGCGACGACAGGAAATTAATTTCCGTACCGTGCCACAGAAACCGAAAAGAAAAAAACCTCCCGTTGAGAAGCGGTCTCTGACCGCCGGACTCACGGTCAGAGACCGCTTCTCAACGATAACGAATGAAGTTTATTTTTCCCCTCTCTCCCAATTTCAGCGATTGAATTGCACAGGGCGCAATTTCAACATCACTTTGGCAATCGGTTCGCCGGTTAAATTGGTCATCGCCGGAGTCGTTTTCGCAGGCGTTGTTTTATTCGGTGAAGGCATTTTGTGCGGACGCGGCGGCGCTTTCGCCAGTGCCGGTCGGCGCGGTTGCGCCTGTTGCGCTACGGCTTCGACTTCGATCACGTTCTCGGAATACGCCACCACAGGCGTTTTATACGTCTTGCCGCCAACCGTAAAACTTTGCCCATTGAACCATTCGTACAAATCCAAATCATCCATATCGGTTTCCAGTTTCACACGCGAAGCGACTTCGCTCATGCCGGTTCCCAAGGTCGCCTTGGTGCCGCGATTTTGCAAACGCTCGATGATGGCCTGCACCACGGGCGCGCTCGCCCAATTGATGACCAGGGTCTTCTCTTCTTTCAACATAGGCTTGTCATAAATCACATCGCTGTCGGAATAGATGGCTTGATAGAGTTGCCCTATCGAAGTTTGCGCGATGACCGGCGCAACCGAATCCAGCGCACGATCAAAAGCCAGCATTGGCGATGAGCCGCTGCCGCGTTCGCTGACGATGGATTCGCCGAGTATCAAACTGCCGTTCGGGCGCAAGATGGTGTAAGTGAAATTGCCATCGGAAATATAACCGCCCTGACTGAACGGCTTGGTTTCCACTTCCGCATCAATATAAATCAAGTAGTCCGCGCCGTATTGCGTGGCTTGTCGTATGAGCGCCTTGCGTTCGATTTCCGTAGGCGTGACTTTGGTTTTGATGCGAAAACTCACAGACTCCGTAGCGCTTTCAAAAGCCACGGGACGCAACCCCGCCTGCTTCACTTTGTCATAGATTAATGCCCGCAAAGTCTTTGCCGCTTTCGGGTCTTCAAAGCGCGACGACGGCACCAGCATCACTTTCGGCGCGTCCTTGCCAAAACTGAGAACCTTGTTTTGCACCAGTGATGAAATCATCGCCGCGAAATCCACATCGCCTTCCACCGTCAGCGTCACCTGGGTTTCGCTGTCGTTAATTTTTTCACTGACCACTTCAAAAGCGGTGATGAACTGGTCGGGCGGGTCTAAAGCGATGTCTATGTCTTCGGAAAATTTGCTGGTGATTTCCGGCGAAAACTTCTCCGCTAAAAAATCGCGCAGGAATTGTTTGCGCGCCTGTTTGGCGGCAATCAGCGAAGAGGCTTTGCGCGTGGCGCGGTCATAGGGAAAGGTATAACGCTTTCGCAAGGTATCTGCTGAGGCGGAAAAACTGACGGAAAACATCACGATAAACAGCAAGGCAAAAGCCAGAACTTTCGCCCGCTTCGACGGCAATAACGGTTGCACAAGGTCTAAACGATTTACAATTTTCATAAGCACCTTCTAAAGTTTGGTTGGAATCGTTACTTCACATAAAACGTCAAGATGAGCATTCCGACGCTGACCATCGCAAAACTCCAGAAGAGGATTTCGCTCAACACCACACGGGTTCGCGAATAAACAGCGTGGCTCTTTTTGTATTTGCGATGCGATGCAGATAAAGCCGAATGCGCCATCAACACGCCCAGACCGACTACGCCTATGGCCATGAGTCGCAGCGGCCACAAAAAAAACATCCACTGGCTTTCAACCAGAATCAGAAACGGCAGCCCCAAAGCCAGACAGATAACTGCGCTGATGACCGTACCGCCAAAGCCTTCATCATCAGCGGGGGTTTCAAAGGCTCCGACTTTTTCCGTCGCCTCCACATCGAACGCATACGACGAACCATAAGCGATGACCGGCGGCTGGCGCGCTTCATCATAAGCCTTGCGGGTTTGTGCATCAGCGAGGAAATCACGGGCTTCGTTGAGTTCTTTCATGGCTTCTTCGCTGCCGCCGCTGTCGGGATGTTTTTTGCGCGCCTCGCTTCGATAGGCCTTTTCGATTTCTTCCGAAGTCGCCGTAGGCTCAACGCCCAGCACTTCGTAATAATCTTTGTTGGCATCGAAGTTTTGCATCCCGCGCATTATACAGGAATCGGCGCGCAGAATCTTACTGCTTTTTTCAGTTTTTCCGCGCTGTAGCAGCGTGCGCGCTTCATGCTATATTGACTGTTTATGATCGCCATACCGAAAAATGCCGCCGCCATCCTGCTCTTAAAAGACCCCCAAGACCCCAAAGTGTTCTGGGTGAAGCGCAGCGAAAAGTTAATGTTTATGCCCGGTTTTCACGCTTTTCCTGGCGGCCAGGTTGACCCCGAAGACCTGCACACCCCCGTCATTAATTGCTCGGATGAAGAAGGCGCAATCATGCGCGCCGCCGCTGTCCGCGAATTTTTTGAAGAGACCGGCGTGCTGCTTATCGAAGGCGCAGGTGAACTTGCCAGCGAAACCCGGAAAGCCTATCGTCAGGCGCTGCACGAAAAATCAACGTCGTTCAAAGCGCTTCTCGAAACCGAAAAACTGGTCATTGACGGCGCGACGCTCGAAGCGTCTGGGCGCTGGGTGACGCCGCCTATGGCTCCGCGCCGCTTCGATACATTCTTCTATCTGACTTGGCTGGCCGACAATCAGGAGCCGCATATCGAAGAAGGTGAATTGACCGAAGGCGAATGGATTCGTCCGCTCGATGCTTATGCAAGATGGCAGAGCGGCGAAATCATGATGGCTCCGCCGACCCTGCACATTATTCAAACGCTGGCGGCAAACTGTCATCAACCTGGAACCCTGAAACCGGCTCTGGTAGCCATTTCCAGGGCGACCAACGGCGACATACGGCGTATGGAATTCAAGCCGGGGTTCTTTTTGTGGCCGGTTAAAACGCCAACCCTGCCGCCAGCGACGCACACCAATTGTTTTATCATCGGCGGCAAAGAGTTGCTTGTCATAGACCCGGCTTCGCCTTACGAAGAGGAACAGAAAACTTTGGATACGTTGCTCGACGGGTTTATAGCCGAAGGTCGTCGAGTGCGCGAAATTATCTTGACGCATCATCACCCGGATCATGTCGGCGGCGTCAATTATTTGAGCCAGCGTTTCGGCGTGGGCGTGGCAGCGCATCGGCTGGCGGCAGAGCGCCTTGCAGGTCAAGTAAAAGTTACGCGCTTCATCGAAGACAACGAGTTAATCGAGTTCGACGATTTGCCGGATTTACGGTTTCGCGCTTTGCACACTCCCGGCCACACTCGCGGGCATCTCTGTTTTTACGAAGAGACACGCGGTTATGTCGTCACCGGCGATCTGGTCGTCGGCATCGGCACGGTCGTCATAGACCCGCCCGAAGGCAACATGAAGCAGTATTTCAATTCGCTGCATCGTCTGCTTGCCTTGCCGAAATTGACTTCGCTGTACGGCGCGCACGGCCCCGCCATCGCCAATGCGCGATTGAAGATTGAAGAGTACATCGCGCATCGCACCGCCCGCGAAGATAAAATCTTTGCGGCGATAGAAGCGGGGGCGACGACGCTGGATGAAATCGTCCCGGCGGCTTACACCGACGTAAAGCCGGGGTTGCACCCGCTGGCGCGGCGTTCGACCATCGCGCATCTGGAGAAATTGGTAGAAGAAGAACGAGTGAAACAAATCTCTGATGAGCGGTTCATACTTGCAAATGACCGCTGAGGGCTCTTCTCAATCTTCATTGCGTGATTTGAAAAAATACTATCCGCCTCTTTGCTTGACTCAAATCGCCGGAATGAAAACGGAGGTGATTGTCAAACTGTCAGATAAAATCATCATCGCGCAAAACACTCTTGTGGTGTTGTGCGGCATCGCAGGGTGCGGCAAATCTACGTTTGCGGCGAAACATTTTCTGCCGACGCAAATTGTTTCTTCGGATGAATGTCGCGCCTTGATTTGCGATGACGCGATGAATCAACAAGTCACCGGTCACGCTTTTGAACTGTGGCGTTTGATTATTCGCAAGCGCCTGTTAATCGGCAAAACTACTGTCGCCGACGCTACGAACTTGGAAAGCGGCGACCGCAAATGGCTACTCAATACGGCGCGCTATTATAATTTTTTTGCGACCGTGATGGTCTTTGATTTGCCTATCGAAACCTGTCTGGCGCGCAACGCCCGCCGCCAGCGCGTCGTCCCCGAAGACGCCTTGTTTCGTCAGTACGAATTGTTCCAAGCGAGTGTACGCACAATTCCCGATGAAGGCTTCGATGCCGTGTGGGTGCTGGATGAAGCGCAGCAAGCGCTGCTCACTATAGAGAAAACGCCGATCTAAATCTCCTCAATCACCGGTGACAACAACCGCTTCGGCTACGTCTTTGGCGGCGCGAATGGTGCGCCGCCATTTCAACACTGAATCCACCAAAACGATAATCACACAAGACATCATGATGGCAGTCAATGTGACGTTGGTATAACCACGCGCTGCGGTTTCCGGTTTTACGGTGTCCTTCAAAAAAATATCGAATATCGAACGCCATCCGGCAATCAAGGTCGTCGTCGCCACAAACGACAGCGGCAAAATCGTCACCCACGCATATTTCGCCCGACCGGAATTGATAATCACCGTCGTGCCTACGCACAAAGCGATGGCCGCCAGCAATTGATTGGCGATGCCGAACATCGGCCATATCGTTGACACCGACCCTGTGCGTATGAAATAGACCCAGCCGAAAACAATCAACGCCGTAGTAACAATAGCCCCAGGCAACCAATCCGGGCGCTCCAGCGGTTTATACACCCGCCCTAAAAATTCGCCGAGCATAAATCGCGCTACGCGTGTGCCGGTGTCTATCGTTGTCAAGATGAACAACGCCTCGAACATAATCGCAAAGTGATACCAATACTTCATCAAGCCATTCAAGCCGGGAATTTTTTCGAAGATGCGCGCAATGCCTATGGCCAGCGTCACCGCGCCGCCGGTGCGTCCGCGCAGATTTTTTTCGCCGGTCTCCTGCGTCAAGCGTTCCAATTCCTGTTCGTGTAAATCGAAACCTTCGGTGCTGTGCGTATCCACGAACTGCATATAAGCCGCCTTCTTCTGCTCGTCCTTCTGATCAATGTTGATGGAAAAATAATCGCCCGGTAACAGCGAGGTCGCGGCGATCAACGCGACGACGCCAACCACGCCTTCCATCAACATCCCGCCGTAACCAATCATGCGCGCATGGCTTTCAAGAGAAATCATCTTCGGCGTTGTGCCGGAACTGATCAGCGAATGAAAACCGGAAATCGCGCCGCAGGCAATGGTGATAAAAACAAAGGGATAGAGTTTGCCGGGAATAATTGGGCCGCCGCCATTCACGAACGGCGTCGTCGCCGGCATATTCAAATGCGGCGCGACGACGATGACGCCGATGATTAAAAACGCCACCGTGCCGATTTTCATGTACGAGCTTAAATAATCACGCGGACATAACAACATCCACACCGGCAGCACTGAAGCGATGAAACCATAGGCCGCCATTAAATAGGTGATCGTCGTTTCCGACAACGTGAAGGTTGGCGCAAGCGATGATTCGGCGATTCTGCCGCCTAAAATCACCGCTATAAATAAACCGATGACGCCGATGATTGTGCCTTCGGTGATTTTGCCTTTGCGGAACTTGTACATATACAGTCCCATCAACAAGGCCAGTGGAATGGTGAAGCCCACGGTGAAAGTTCCCCAAGGGCTTTCGCCTAACGCCTTGACGACGACAAGGCCGAGACCGGCGAGCGCAATGACGACAATGAACATAATCGCTATGCCGGTGATAACGCCGGATAACGGGCTGATTTCGGTGCGAGCGATTTCGGCAAGCGATTTGCCTTTTCTTCGGGTTGAAGCGGCGAGGATGATGAAATCATGCACTGCACCGCCAAGCGTCACGCCGATGACCAGCCAGAGCAAGCCCGGCAGGAAACCGAATTGCGCCGCCAGCACCGGCCCCACCAGTGGCCCCGCGCCGGAAATCGCCGCGAAGTGATGCCCGAACAACACCCACTTATTGGTCGGGTAATAATTCTGTCCGTCATACATGGTGTGGGCAGGGGTTTCGCGGCTGTCGTCCAAGACCATGACTTTGGTGGCGAGAAAGGCGCTGTAATAGCGATAAGCAATCGCCAGAAAACACAACACGCCAATCATAATTGGAAGTGCGCTCATATTTTTCTCCGTGATGAATTGAATCGTCCTAATCTTTTATCTGATACCTTGAGCTTTTGCAAACCCACTTCTATTGCGCCGATATTGACCAGCTTGACTTCTATAGCCTGCAAGAAAAAGCGTGCTGCTGAAACGACCAGTACGGGCGACTCTGCAGTGGTCGCCCTTTCTCCATAAGCAAACGGTTAAGGCTTTGCCAGTGGTCGGAAAACTCCTGAGCCGAACACTATATATGGGCAAGAGGAAGAGGGCGACTACACTTCCTGGTATGCCTCATTCATTTTTCCGACAGCCACCAAAGCGCCAAAAGAATTTCAAGAAGGAGCGATCACCGCAGTGTCGCCCGTACCTTCCGGTGCAAGGCGCTATCGTGATGGCGGCAGCGCGGCTTGGCCATGCAGACAGTCCGAGACTCTTGCCTCAGCAAAGCCACACCACCGCGCCTGGCTCAAGATACCGACGACCCAACCGGTTGAACCGCCGTGACGAGGTAATGTATGCAGGCCAGTTGTTCGGGGCGACGCAGAATTTTATAGGCGAAAAATTTTCCCCAACGAGTGCGCGGCTGTAGCCGCAAATGCCCGTCAATCTGTAATTGCGGCGCGCTCAACAATCCCTTGTCGAAAGGGGCGGCTTGCTCTGCTCCGAGAGTTTTTGGTGGCGCATTGTCTTTGCCAACGACGCGACTTTGAAATTCGACCTGTAGTCCGGTTACCGGCAGGCGCACGCCGCGCAAGTAAAAATTGGTGCAACGAATCGCCAGCCCCCCGTCCGCCATAGGCGTTACCGCCATCTCGATGTCAACTTTCAAATCAACGAAGACTTCAAACAAACGCGGCTCGCCCTGCATCTGGCGCACGATGAAATCGGAATCAAATACCCGCATCACCTCGCCGCAATACAATTCGCGCACAAAGTGCATCGAGCCGTCTTGCCGACGAAAGACGCGAAAGCGCGCCTCCATTGCCGTCGCGTCGCTTTCATAAAGCCCTTGCCCGACCAGCAAGGTCCCCAACCTTGACCAAAATTTCGCTGGCAAGGTATTCAATTCCAGCCTCGCCTTCACCGCATAACGCGACGGGTTGGTGTAAAAATCAACGATCAGCGGATGCACTTCATGGATCCGTTCACCCAACACTTCTTCCAGCAGAGGCCAGCCGTTTTCGCTTTGCCAACTGCCGCGCTCACGCGCCCGCATGCCTCTGCGAAACACCTGCGAGGCCGACCACACGCGGAGCGAATAACGCAGCAATTCCACAGCGGTGCGGGCGTTGCTCACTACTTCGGGGTGCAGATTGCGTTCCCATTTCAACAAGGCTCGCGCCGTCTCCAAGGCATAACGACCGAGCAGTTTCCAGCCCTTGGTGAACAATCGGCGAACGGTTACAACCAGGCTGTCACCGAACGCCGTTTCATAAGCCCAGGCACCACTCAACGCCGCGTGATCCAACAGCCGTGCGCCAACCGTCACCTCCATGTGCTGCTGCAACAAACGCCAAGTCGGTTCATCAGGGTGTTGCCGCAACTCTTCATAAAAGGCGTCGTCAAGCCCTGTGCGCCGTGCCGCCTCTAAATCTTTCATGTGCGCCGCCAGCCACAACTCTTCGCGCACTTCCATAGGTCGGCGCGCCGCGCAAGCCGCTGCATAGTTGTGCCATTCTTGATGACGCGGCTGCCCCTGCTCATCAACCGGCATAAAGGCCTCGCCCAAATCATCGAAGCTTTGCGAGAACGCCGCAAAGCGTCCCAAGGCAATGGCGCAACCGGCAAGCAGTTGCAACCTTGCCAACCGACACCCATGGCGACGATAAAAATCGAGCATCAAGGTCAAGCGTCGCCGCGCCCGTAGTTGTCGCCATGCAAAGGCGCGCAACTCTGCGTCATTGGCCTGCGGCATATAACGCTTGGCTTCTTCGAGGTCGCTTGGCAAAAGTTCACCGTCATTTGAAATCATAAAATTCAGGTTCAAAAAAATATTCGTTGCATCACCGACGGGGCATAAAAACCACAATAATACAGGGGGTTTTGCAATGCCAGAGATTTCTGACCCGTCCGTAATCCATAGTCCGCAGCTTGCAGCCATCACGCTGTAGCCGGATTTTCTTTGCTGATTTTTTTTCCAGGCGGCGAAACCGGAAAAGCAAAACGGCGAACTAGGAACCACAGGCTACGGACTTTTGCCATTGGACTTGACAATGAATTGAGGCGAGTAAATAATGCGGTCTGCTTATCGAGTGACTATAGAAGTCAGTCAAAAACGATTCCCTGCGATTGGCAATTTCAGCGAAGAGGTACGGCGATTAACACAGTCTCGCAAACACATCTGGAAGGCGTGGAATTATTTCGGCGCGGCAAAGTGCGCGACGTTTACGCGATTGATGACCAATTATTAATCGTCGCTACGGATCGCATATCGGCTTTCGATGTGGTTATGCCCAACACCATTCCCTATAAAGGCGCGGTGCTGACGGCGCTGTCGCTATTCTGGTTCGACTTCTTAAAAGAGACCATTGCCAATCATCTGCTCACCACAGAGGTGGCGCAGTACCCAGCGCCGCTGCAACCTTACCGCGACCAATTGGCGGGGCGTTCGATGCTGGTCTGCCACGCCCAGGTGTTTCCCATTGAATGCGTGGCGCGTGGTTATCTGTCGGGTTCCGGCTGGAAAGAATACCGCGAGACCGGCGCGGTGTGCGGCGTCAAACTGCCCAACGGGTTGCAAGAGTCCGACCCGTTGCCGGAAGTGATTTTCACGCCCGCTACGAAAGCCGAAAGCGGTCACGACATCAACATCAGCGAACGCGAGATGGTCAATCACATAGGCGAAGCGGCGACCGCCAAATTAAAAGAGTTGACCTTGACGATTTATGCGAGCGCGGCGCAGTACGCCCTTGAACGCGGCATCATCATTGCCGATACGAAATTCGAGTTTGGCGTCAAAGATGGCGAAGTGATTTTGGTTGACGAAGCCTTGACGCCGGATTCATCGCGCTTCTGGCCGCTCGACCGCTACGCGCCAGGCCAGGCGCAACCGTCGTTTGATAAACAGTTCCTGCGCGATTATCTGGAAACTTTAGACTGGAACAAACAAGCGCCGGGGCCAGCCTTGCCCGCCGAAGTCATACGGCGAACCAGCGAAAAATATCTTGAGGCTTACAGATTGTTGACCGGCAAAACGCTATCAGTTGGCGCGGCGTGACGCGCCAACTGATAGCGCACGCGCCACATCCGCCGCGCCGATCTGCGCCGTTGATGTGGCCTGACAGCAGCTCGTTTCAAGGGTAATGGGAAAACTGAAAATTGCCGATTGATGAGCCAAGCCTCAATCCGGTGTGGCAATCGGCGCATCATTGCAAGGCCCCTCTGTGATGGCAAGCGCATGAATATTCTGGATTATGTTGTCCTCATAGTAGTGCTTATTTCGACGGCATTCGGAGCCTTGAAAGGCATTCTCAAAAGTTTGCTGTCGTTGGCTTCGATGATTATCGGGTTGATCGTCGCGGCCTATGGTTACCCCTATGCGGCGGGGCTGGTTAAAGGGTTTGTGACGAGCGAACGTACCGCTAATTTGTTGGGCTTCATCTTCATCTTTTTACTCATCATCATTGCTGGAAGTTTGTTATCGAGAAAGTTGCGCGGCGTGTTGAAGCGCGCCAAATTGGATTGGGTGGATCACGCTTTGGGAGCGGCCTTCGGTTTCTTGCGCGCCTGGCTGTTTTGTTCGGTGTTATATCTGGCCTTGACCGCTTTTCCGGTGCGTTTGCAAGCGGTCGAAAAAGCCAGCTTCGCGCCGTTGCTGTTGGAAGGCACGCGCATCGTCTCCTACTTGACCTCACAGGAATTGCGCGACAAGTTTTTTGCCGGATACAAGAGCGTGAAAGAGTTGTGGGAACAAAAGCATTAACAATAAACAGAAGCAAAATCGAGCTTTTAAGGGGAGACTATGACGATAAAAGGCAAGTTGGAAGATGTCGTGAATGAAATGGTCGCGGGGGGCATTGCCTACAAGGATGCGATGGAGGAGTTTCAAAAACATTTTTTCCTGGCGGTTTTGAAATGCACCAACGGCAATCTGTCGAAAGCCGCTGAAGCCTTGGGGGTGCATCGCAACACCTTGAGCAAACAGGTGGGCAATTATTTTCAAAATGGTCACATGGCAGGAGCGCGCCTCAGACGTAACCGAGGGCGCAAAGCCGTTGGCAGCAGCAGATAAAAGGTAAGCTGTCGGCAGCCAGCCAATGGCGGCGTAACCAATCCGCGTTCCCAGCAATAGCCGTTGAGAACCCTTGCATCATTGCTCCAATGATTCCTCCTTCAAGGGTTCCCGGCTGATCGCCAGAGGCTTACGGATTGGCCAGCAGTTGTTGAATATCGGCCTCAATCTGTTCGGCCTTTTTCGCTCCCGCGCCCATATAGCGTTTATAAATCTTCCAGTCTTTGGTCACCACATAAGTCGTAGGGAATCCCATGATATTCAACTCGCCAGCCTGTTCGTCATCGCCCATCACCACGTTGTATTTCATTTTGTAGCGCGTCAGGAAAGGCTGCACCTCTTTGGCTTCGCCAGAAGCCAGAGTTACGCCTATGACTTTCAAGCCTCTGTCGGCGTATTTCGCTTGCAGGCGGTTGAACGAGGGAATCTCCATAATGCAGGGGCCGCACCAGGTCGCCCAGAAATCCAGGACATAGACTTTGCCATTGAGGCTTTCGGGCTTGACCGACTTGCCGTTCAAATCCGTGAGCGTCAATTTCGGCAATGGTTTTAAGGTTTCCTCTGTGGAAGTCGGCGGCAGCGAAAAAGCGGGCAGCGCCAACAGCGCCAGCGCCACAGTCAATAAAAACGCTTTCATCAAGTATCCTCCAAAATTTTTCTGTCGTTGCGTAGAATCCGCTTCGGGTGGTTTTGATTCCGCTAACGCTTGCCGAAACGAATTGAAATTCTAGCGGCAACGCCTGCGACATGGCAATCAGCCGAGCAATATCGTGGCGGAATTTCTTCCTCAACTTGAGAATCACGTTTCAGTATAGTATGCTTGGCCGTGAACAAAGAATGGAGGATGCCTTGAGCGCAGAATTGAGCCAGCTCATCGAACTCCAGGAACTTGACCTTGACATTCAAAAGCTCACGGACAGGCTGTCAAAGATACCTGCTGAACGTGACCAGATGGAGAAAGAGTTTGCTGCTCACGCGGCTGAGTTCCTGGCACTGAAGAGTAAACACGAACAGACCTTGGCAGACCGCAGTCAAATCGAATCCGACCTCGCCACCGCCCAAGAACACCACGATAAATACAAGCAGGACTTGATGCGTGTACGCAATGAAAAAGAGTACACCACGGCGTTGCGCGAAATTGATGCCACCAAAAAACAGATTGGCACGTATGAATCGGAAATCCTCAAGCGCATGGAAGAGCTTGAAAAGTTAGAGACCGACATCAAGGTAAACGAGCCGGACATCGAACGTAAACGCGGCGAAGTAGATCAACTGCTGCACACCCTGGACCAGGAAATTGCCGCTACTAACACCTTGCTGACCACCATGCGAAGCCGTCGTCAGGAATTGGTGGTCAGCATTTCCACCGAGATGCTTTCGACCTATGAACGCATGGCGCGAACGCGGCGCGGACAGGCATTGTCGGCGGTGCGCGATGGCATCTGCTCGGCCTGTCGCGTCAAAGTGCGCCCCAAACTCTTCAGCGACGTTCGCAAAGGCGATCAATTAATCACTTGCGAAAGCTGTGGACGCATCCTGTACTATCGCCCGGATTCTTCGCAAATCGTAGAAGCGGGCATCAATTAATCTTTCGTCTGGCGCTCGACAAACGGGCGCGTCCCAAAATCCTGCGCGGTGCAGGTAACAGAGCAGTATGCCAGTGGCATCAGCGAAAGCGCGTTTTATGAAACCCCTGAGCCTCCAAGACATCAGTGAATACTGGTTGGCTGCCGAACGCCCTGAAGCGGCGGCGCTATCTTACAAACCGGCAGTCTTAATCGAATGCACGCTCAATTATCGCAGCCTGCGCGCCGGTTTGAATCATTCCGAAGAGCGCAACTACACGGCCTGGTTGCCCGAATCCGACCTCGCCATTGACTGGGACAATTTCGCTACGCCGATTGATACGGAGTTGAAACTGCAATTGCAGGAAGACCCCGACATCGCCTATCTACAGGGCAACTACACCACTGCGGCAAGCGATTTCGAGCAGTATCGGGCGCAACTGCTCAACAATCTGATTCGCAAAGAACGGCTGCGGATTTATTTCAATCCGGTGTTCGGTCTGTTCTCTGCACCCGAAGATGACTTGCAGGATTTTCTGCCCCTGGTCGCCGAAGCAGCGTTGGGGCGCGTCGAGCCGGAACTGCGCCACCTGCGCGGCAAGTTCCAGTTGCACCTCGAACAAATTCGCGAAGCGCACAGCGACCGAGAGATGGACAGCGATGAATTGAGCGAAGCGTTGTTTACCCGCAACCTGCGCTTTTCCGAAAGTGAACACCGACTGGCGGAAATGTTTTCGACGCTGGCAGGCTCGGTCTTTGGCGCTGCCAAACCGCGACGCCAGAGCGACAGCATCAGTTGGTTGGACAGCGAACTGCGCGAAGATTTGGGGCGCATCGAACAGGAAGCCAGCAACGCTTTGCGCCGTCTGTATGATGAATATCTGACTCTGGCCAACGAATACGACATCTATGAAATTGGTCTGCAACCCGACAACATACAGGTCATGCGCCACGCCTTGTTGTGGGTGCCGATTGCGCTATAGTCTCACCGTCTGCGGTGCGGTGCCCGGCGTCGTACACAAAAAAATTGTAACTACCCAACTTTCTTTGCCCCGCAAGGGGTGTAGGAAATTAGCCAGTGCTGTAGGCACTGGAATCATGCTGGGCAAACGCGGCGCGCCCTGAAAGGGTGCAGGAGAGGCGATACCGCAAGCCTCCAGCGCTCCTTCAGAGCGCGACCATCAAGCTGCCTGCGCCTTCCCGTGGCTTCACCACGGGCTACTCTCCTGTGCGCCTCTGGCGCAAAAACGAATTCCCGTGGCTTCACCACTGGCTACTCTCCTGTGCGCCTCTGGCGCAAAAACGAATTCCCGTGGCGCTCCCACGGGCTACTCTTCTGTGCGCCTCTGGCGCAAAACTAAGGGAGGGGAAAAAATATAATCCCATGATTCCCGTTGAGCAGCGGTCTGTGACCGCTGGCTTGGCTCTACGGTGCGCCGACGGCGCAACAACGAAGCGACCAGCAATGTTCAAACCGGCTGGGTCGTTAGCTCGTGTCGCAAAATTCCAGCAACCGCCCATATGTTGTAGATGGTTCAACCATCATACCCAATATATGGACAAAACCTCCATTTCTGCGACACCCTTTAGTTACCTTTCACCAGCGCTTGCTGATGATTTGCACGGCGCACCAAGTTTGCTTGAAACTGGCGCGCTGTCGAAAAATTCGGCCTGGCGCGTTTCCCATGATTTGATTGCCTGATGGTTGAAGGCCTACGACTTTTCAGGGGAAATCACGGGGGTTCGGCTCTGGCAAAAATGGTTTTGCGATTCACAGGCTTTTATGTATAATCCCGCCTGCCATCATAGACAGGTTCACTGCTATGGCAATTTTCATCCTATGTTTGATTTACTTGGAAGCGCCCTCTCGTCCTGCGCTTAGGTTTGAAAAATGATACAGTAACGTAAATCTTAACGATTGAACTTTCTCAACATTCTGGCGTGCGATTCATTTTCATAAATGGTGGGAGTTTATGTGCAAGCCTAGATATAGCTATTTTATTCTCACGGCGCTGCTGCTGCTGTTGGCTTCGGGGTGCGAATCGAAGGTCAAAGAATTGCCTCCCGAAGAGAATGCTGACAGCCTTGAGGCCGTCTCCGGTGCGCTGGACGTGGACATCTATCTGGATGCCACGCTCTCCATGAAAGGCTTTGTCGTGCCAGGCATCGCCAGTCATTACGAGCAGACCATCCAATTATTGGAGCGCGCCGTCAGTCGCGGCTGGGAAGGCGGCAAGGCGACTTTTTATCGCTTCGGTTCGACGATTTCACCGATTAAAAGTCGCGGCTATCTGGAAGCCGCGCAACCCGGTTTTTATACCGACAAAAACTTCTTTCAAAAGACCTACATCGAAAATGTGATTGATGCCGCCAGAAGCGATCATCTGACGGTCATTGTCACCGACCTGTTTCAAAACGATGCTGACATCAACCTGCTGACGCGCAAGCTGAAAGACAAATACCTGGCCAAAAATCTCGCCATCGGCATACTCGGTATCAAGAGCCAATTTAATGGCGATGTCTATGATGTGGGCATACGCAACTACAGTTTTTCTTACGTCAGCGAGATGACCAAGCCGGAGACCTACAGACCGTTTTATGTGTTGATGCTGGGCAAGCATCTGGATGTCACACGCTATTATGACGAGTTGGAAAAGAGCGGCTTGAAAAATTTTCCGAGCAATAATTTCCTCATCTTCTCGCCCTTTCTCGAACATCCCGCCACCACTTTTGAAGGCGGACGCATTGAAACGCCGATCAAAATTGTCGAGACCTCCGGCATCGTCTCGCCCACGGTCAAAGAGAAGCGCATCAAACAGTTCAAGCAGTTCCGCCTGCGCGATAGTTCCAGCACCGCTTCCTTGATTGCCGCGCTTGCCTATACGCCGCTGCGCTACACCATGACCTTCAATCCGGCAGCCGTAGATACGGAGATTAGCGCCTGGAAATTTACCAATCCGCATTTGGAGAGCAACGAAGAGGCCAAGCAGGCCGTGAAAGTGAACGGCATCAATTTCACCGAAGGCAAGATGAATGTGGAGTTGACCTTGAACGCTATGCAACTGCCAGCCAAAAGCATACATTGTTTTCGCGTCGTGCTGCGTCCGAAAGAGTATCGGCTGCCGGAAGGGTTTTCGCGTTGGGATATGCCGCTCAATCTGGTCGAAGAATGGCGACGCCATCCCCAGAGTTTCAACGGCGCGACGACTTATAACCTGAAACCGTTTTTGAATGATTTATGGGAGACCCTGGTACAACTGCACAAACCCAAGATCGCCGATTTTTATTTCTTCGTGCAAAACGCTTGAAGCGAAAGGAGCAGCTATGCGGCATCTGTTGAATATCGTCGGAATGATCGTCATCGCCTTACTCATCTATTTTTTATTCCTGCTCTTTCTGGAAGGGCAGTTGTGGCTGTACGAGCGGGTCGTGCCACCGGCGAACGTGACGCTTGAAGATTGGCTAGACAGTTTCAAGCGCTGGGGAACGATAGGCATTGTCACATCCTGGGCCTCGGCCTTGCTCTGGTACATTTTGGGGCAATGGAGTTTTCACACCGATCAATGGTCGGCCTCCTACAAGCGCCCTTTGTGGTATGTGATGTTGTTTGTGCCTGTGGTTGCCGTGATACTGGGAATCTGGTTCACCGAACAGGCTCAGGAAGGGGCGATCTACGCCTATATTTTTTATGGCGTGAACTGGCTGTTGTGCTTTTATCTGGCGACAGTGTGGTTTTCCCCTTCGGCTTTTAAGTACACGCCGCTTGGTGCCAAAGCTTTGCGGCACTGGTAACAAAACCCGACAGCAGCCAAATGGCGCGACGTTGCAAACGGTGCGTTCAACCGCAGCGCTGGCCGCGACCAACCCGAACGCTGGAGCCGCAGAGCAGTTTGATTGGCTGCACTTGATGCACCATAGATTCATCAGGCGCTAACTCGTGAAGGCTGCCGCCTGCCGCTTGCTCGTACCTCAGCGCCTCCACCACTTCTTTTTGGCGACGGCTCGATGAAAGCATTTTTTTTGTAGCGATAGGAAGGAGGCAGTCATGGCTCAAAACTCTTCACATCGCCCAGGCCGAGGCTGGCTGATCGGCGTAGTGCTGATGGCGATATGCAGCCTAGTGGGATTCTTCGCCCTGGATTATTTTCTCCCTGCGGTTAGCGATGCAAAACGCTTTGAGCATGATGCTCAAGGAAACCTCCGCAAACTGACAACCCCCAACGGTCGGGTGATTACTTACCGCTATGACCGCGCCGGTCAAGTAACCGAAATCGCTTACGGCAAAGCCGGAAAATGGACAGGGTGGAACTATCCAGGCGGTGGGCGCGTCAAATTTGACTACGACCTGGCGGGCAACTGCACGACCATGAAAGACGCCCTAGGTCGCACCGCTTTCGCCTACGATGAATTCAATCGCTTGCAGGAAATCACTTACGCCAACGGGAAAAAACTCGCCTATGAATATGACCCCTGGGGGCAAGTGCGACGGTTGACGCTGCCGGAAAATCAGCGCATCGCATACAACTACGACCTGCTAGGCAATCTCACCGAAGTCAGCGATGGCCAGACCGCTATAAGGTATGAATACGATGGCGCGAACCATCAAATCATCCGTCGCTTGCCCAATGGCATTACCACGACCAAAGAGTTTTCGCCCACCGGTCGCCTTCTGGCGCTGCGTCATCGTCAAGCCGATGGCACCCCGCTGTGCGCCTTCCAATATCAATACGACGCCGAAGACCGCATCACAGAGATTACCGAAACCGCCGCCCACGCCACCTTCACCACGCGCTATGAATACGACCTCTCCGGCCATTTAATGCAAGTAAGCAACGCCGATGGCTTAACCGTCGCTTATCGTTATGACGCCATAGGCAATCGCGTCGCGCAGACCGACGCCAACGGAACCATACAATATTCCTACGATGCCAGAGGCCGCTTGCTACGAGCCGGGACAGCGACTTTCACTTATGATGCCAACGGCAATTTGTTGACCAGCACCGATGGTGCCAAGCGCGCCACTTACCAGTACGATGAGGCAAACCGTTTGACTCAAGTGCGAAACAATCAGGGCGTGATTCGTTACGCTTATGACGGCAACGGCAATCGTGTGCGCCGCGAGGTGAATGGCAAAAGCATCGAGTACCTCAACGATGTGAACGGCGAAGTGACGAAGGTCGTCGCGCAATACGATAAGAGCGGAACGCTGTCGCACTATTTATCGGGAAGCGAACGCCTAGCCCTGCGAAACGACAAAGGCAAGGTGGTCTATCTGCTCGAAGACCATTTAGGCTCGACGCGCTGCGTAGTGGATGAGCGCGGCGCAGTGGTAGCGCGTTACCAGTACACGCCGTTTGGCGCACCGATTCTTGAAGCAGGCAACGCCCAAACTGATTTTCTATACACCGGCGAGCAATGGGACGAAGAGGCGCAATTGCTATACCTGCGCTCGCGGTTTTACGATCCGCAACTGGGACGTTTCCTCTCCCCCGACAGTCAGCCCGGCGTGCCTACGGAGCCAGAAAGTTTCAATCAATACGCCTACGTCAACAATGACCCGATCAATTTGCTAGACCCTACAGGAATGCAAGGCTGGCCGCCACCGCCTTACTATAACCCAACCTACAATCCGTTTCGATACCCTATAAGGTTTCCGCCCATCCCGACTGCGCGGTATCCGGTTCAACCACATAGTTATCCATATTATCTGGCGAGGGAATTCGGCGGCGCTTTGGTACGTGGTGAATTGTTTCATGCGAACACCGACAATCAACGCTATCTTCGCGCCATAGCGCGTTGGGTTCCAGTTGCACGCGATGTCATATTTGGCAACGATATTTTGTATGACCTGACTCATGATCGGAAAGGCGCGGCGCTAACCAAACTGACCTTGAGAGGATTGCAGGGAGAGTTAAAATCCAGGCAATCAGCCGGTTTATTTTCACGCGGCGAATCCACTTTGGTGAGCGGCTTGCAATATGGCGCAAGAGGCGTCGGCACATTCACAGAACTGGCAGACACCAATTTATTCAGACGCGGGTACACAACTTTCGATAATTGGTTTCACCGGCGAACGAGCGATTCCTTATCGAGTCTCAATCAACCCTCCCTCCTCTCATCTGAGCGCAACAAAACCATCTATTTCCCACCCGGTGGCGGCGGCGGTGGCGGCGGCGTTCCCAGAGTAGGCGGCGTATATCTTGACCAGGCGGCGAAAGTCATAGGCGAGATGGGAGCCATCAACGGCGCCATGTATGACCGCGATAGCGGACAATTAATTTTGGTCGGCGAGAAGAATACCGCGTTGCCGCCCTTGAAGCCGGAGTATCTGGCGGCGGCTATGCGCGCCGTCTATTCCGCCAGTCCTTATGAACCCGGCATGACGATTGATCCGCATCCACAAAACCCTATGGGGCCGACCATGCTGGTGAAATTTTTTGGCAACACCGAAAACACCCGGCTCGGCTGGGTGATGTTCGAGTGCGACCGCTTGATGAAAGGCTACAGCGTCGGCGCGGATAATATCACCAGAGAAAAAGTGACCTCGGCGGTTCCCGATTATCGCAGCCTTGCCGAAATGAGTTTTACACAAGGGCATCAGGGGCCGGAATTGTGGAATCGTTTTTGGTTAGTTCCCGAACCGGTGACCGCGCACTTGAATGAAGGCGGCAACGCCATCCTCTTTGATCCTGTCAAGCTGCGCGTCAAGACCGAAACTATGCAGTGGAGTGGCGGCAAACTGGTATCCGCTGGCGGCATACGCGACCCCCAGGCCGAAGCCTTCGCCGCGCATTTCACCAGTCATTATGAAGAGTTCGCCAACGAACACCCGACCTTCGCAGAGTTGAAACAGGTAACGCAAGCCGTCGCCATAGCCAAATGGATGTACTCGCAAAACATTCCCGCCGACTGGAATTTCGTGCAGCTATTTGCGCCCTATCCGACGCCGCAAATCACCCCGTCGGCGTTTTATGAACAGACGCAAACTCAGACCACTGGACGCGGCACCTTGACGCGACGGCTCACCTCGTTTGGCGGCGTTGATATGGAGGTGCGCCTGCAAACCGATAGCAACGCCAATCAGTTCGGCGATGAATTCAAGAAAGCCTGGGCCGCAGCGCGTCAACAAGACCAAGCCGCTTTCGATTTTCAGCATCACAAGAAAACCTATGTTGCGGTCGCCTTGTTCCCCGGTCAACAACGCGAGTTGGCAAGTTTCAGCGCGGTTGAAAGCGAAATCGCCGATTGGCTGGAGGTCGCAAATGAGCTTCCGGGACTGGCGCGCTACTACAACTCCTCGCATAACGAAGCGTCGGAATTCGGTCATTCATGGAGTATGCTGTTGCCGCGCCTCGAATTTGAAAGGCCGCAAGACAACGAAGCCGCCAACGCTTCCGAGCGCTACGACTCGGCGCACAGCGAAGCCACCGTAGCCAAACGCCTGCAATATGTTCAAGTCGAAGGCAACGCCGCGACGCGAACGCTGGTGCAACGCTTTCACCTCACCGACCCGTTCGGCTTGCGGCAAGAGCGTTTCGATGAATATCACATTGATCAAGGCTTGCAACGCATCGTCTTCATACCGAAAAATCCGCAGTCCAATTTTCAGGCGCTCTACGCGGAAAGCGGCGGCTTGTACCGCCTGATTACAGCAACCCATCAACAATGGCTCTTCGATTCAACCGGCAGATTGCGCGCCGTGCTGACTGATGATTGCCAAAAAAATCGCGCCCCAAATTCATCAACGGCTGGCGCTGGTGCTGGCGTTGGCGTTGGCATAAGCAAAAGCGCCAGCCCGCAGGGGAAAACGGCGTCGCCTTCGACAGCAAAAGCTTCCTCGATGGCGGAAAAAAATTCCTCGTCGGCAACCGCTACCGAGCATGACTTCAGCACAGCTCTGTACGATTACAACGCCGCAGGCCAACTCGCGCAAATCAGTTTTTCCGGCTGTCTTGGAGTCAGTTGGCGACTGACTTTCGAGTACGACGACGCAGGCCGACTCATCGCCATTTCCTCCGGTCAGCGAAAAACGCACTATGAATATGACGAAGCGGGCAATCTGGCGCACGTTCGTTACGGCGTCCGCAATCTCGATTATCGCTATGATGAGCGACGACTGCTTATCAAACTTTTAGAGAATGATGAGCCGCTGATCGAAAATGTTTATGACGCCGCCGGACGCCTGTTGAAACAAACCGCTCATCAAGCTGAGGAGGTGTCGCGCAGCGTCGAAAAGACTGCCGACGGCAAAGTGCTGATAGACAAACAGGGCGAACGCTTCGTCAAAAAATACTACGACAAAGAGAACCGTTTGACGCGCACCGAAGATCACACACGCGCTGCCAGTCTATACAAGTACGACAACAACGGCGAGTTGGTCAGCGCGGAGACGACCTTGGCAAACGGCGGTCAAGCAAAGTGGGAAGCGGCAGCCGATAAAAGCAAAATCGTTGTGCAAGACCCGCGCCACAACCGCACCGAAATGCGTTTTGACAGCGATAGAAAATTCACCGAAATGCTGATCAACAATCGCCGCGTAGCACAATATCAGTATGGCGAAAATGGCCAACTCACGGAGATCAATTATGAAGGCGGCTACGGCGAGCGCTACGAATATGACGGCCTTGGCAACCTCATACGCTATCGCCGCAGCGCCCCGGAAAGCCCCGACCGCGACGTTCTGGAGATGCACGCCGATAGCCAACAACAAGCGACCACGTTCGCACACCCCGCGCTTGGCGCGTTGCAGGAAATCCGAGGCGCAGAGCAAACCGCCTTGATTCATCAAGGCGCAGCCCTGCGCTGTCAATACGATGGGGAAGGCCGACCGGCGAAACTGGAAACTCCCGATGGCGCGTCTATGAATTATTCCTATCAGGCGAACAATCGTTTGAAAGCGATTGAAATCAGCAAAGACGGACGCCGCAGCGGTGTGGACTTGAGCCGCGAAGATCAAGTGGTACAAAGAAATTTTTATGGCGGCGAAAAGACTTTTGAATTGTCCGCCAACGGTCAATTGCATAAAGTGATCGGCGCAAATCAGGCGCAGACCGCTTTGACGTATGAAGACAACCGCGTGCGCCGCATCAAGCTTCCCGATGGCAGATGTGTCGAATTCCTGTACGACAAAGCGACGGGCTACCTGCGCGAAGAGCGCATCGTGCCGGGCGCGAAATGAGCGCGGCAGATTGAGCTTTTTTTATCACAAGGAGAACAGCGATGAGATATTACATAATCGGCATAGGCGGAACCGGCGCGAAATGCGTAGAGGCGTTGACCCATCTATGCGCCGCCGGATTGATGCCGGAGGGCGAGCTTTATACGCTCTTTGTTGACCCAGACAAAGCCAACGGCAGTTTAGAACGAGCAGAGATTACCCTGCAACAATACACCCGCTGCCAGCAGTTGAAACTTGGCGCTACGGATTTATTCAAGACGCCTGTCACGGTGGCGAAACCCGGCGTCTGGTCGCCCTTCAACGATGCCAATCCGACGCTGGAAAAATTCTTTCGCTATACCAATCTGAAGATGAACGATGCAGGCGCGGCGCATCTGTTCGATGTGTTGTATAGCCCTGTGGAAAAGGTTACTTCTTTGGAGAAAGGCTTTCGCGGGCATCCTTCGATAGGCGCGGCGGTGATGGCGAATACACTTGAACTTGGCAAGGGCGAGCCGTGGAAAACCTTTCGTGAAAAGATCGGGCAAGATGTGCGCGCCGAAGATGGTGCAAAGATTATTTTAATCGGCTCGATCTTCGGCGGCACGGGGGCGTCCGGCGTGCCGACCATTGCCCGCTTGATTCACAACGAATTGAAAAAGATTGGCCAGGAGAATGCCAAAGTCGGCGGCATTTTGATGCTTCCCTATTTTTCGTTCTCGCCAGTCACCGATGAAAAACTCCGCGCCGATGCCGAAGATTTTTTGCTCAATACCCAAGCGGCATTGAAGTATTACCATCAGCAGGACGAGTTGGGCATTTACGATGCGGTTTATCTATTGGGCGAACAGGAACTCAGCCCTATGAAAGCGCCCAGCATAGGCGGCAGGTCGCAACGCAACGAGCCGCATTTTATGGAACTGTATGCCGCGCTTGCTTGTCTTGATTTCTTCGGGCGCAAGAATCCGACGAAGTATTCTTTAGTGGCGCGTCAACAAGCCAGCAGCGTAACCTGGAACGACTTGCCATATTTTCAAGGGCAGCAGGTACTGCATCAGAAACTTAATCAACTGGCGCGTTTCGCCTTTGCCTATCTCGGTTCTTACTACCCTATGTTGGAAGACATACATCAGCACGGCAAAGGCTATCGCGCTCCTTGGTACATAGATTTTTTTGAGCGTCGCCATATTGATCTGCAAAAGGCGATGGTCAGCGAGTTGCTACAGGTGAAAGAGTATTGCCAAAGCCTGCTCTTATGGTTGGCCAACCTGCAAGGCTCGGCCAGCGGAGCCAGCGTCGCCTTGATTAACTACAACGCTTTCGCGCAGAAGGTCAACGGCAGCGAAGGCGGCAAAGAGGCCATGCAGTTGAAGCGCGATTTCCGCAGCGGCGATTTCGACAACTTAACCCTGGCCAATCCCGACAGCCATGCTCACGCACTGACGCGCCTGTGGGAGCGCGTGTGCAATGCCAGAGTGCGCGACCATGATGCCGATGGCGTCGGCAAATTTATTCACGCGCTCTATCGCGAATGTAGGGAAGATTGAAGTCGGCTCAGAGCATTATGCCCACCGTGAATTTTTAAGAAGGAGAAATTCTTATGTCGAAGGAACAAAGTCATCATCCGGTTTTACCGCGACTCAAAGAAGACGGCTCGGTGTCGAATCTCAACGAGGCCGGAAAGTGGTTAGAACGCGAAGCCGATGAAATTTACAAAGTCAGCGAGAGTCTAAAAGTCGAAAAGATAGAACTCGACATCAACTCGATTCCCGATATGTGGGCGCGGCCTTTGCTCTTTGAGATGGCGCTGTTTGATCACAATCATCTGCTGCACAAACGCATTGTGGGCGAATGGCGCGGCTTGCTGGCGCTGCTGGCGCTCAAAGAGGTGCGCGGCATTTCGGCACTCAACGTCAAAGAGGTGAACCTTCCTGTGCTGGATAAAAATGCGGCAGCGCCTGAAGAAAACACCACGCCCAGTTTCCTCCACACCTTGTCGAAACTGGTGCCCAATCGCAGCCTCTCCAGAGATACCAGTTGGAACAAACTTTATGTGCTGTTGTTCAACGCCAAGCCGATTGGCATGACTTCGCCGACAACTTTGGTGGCGACGGCGACAGATTATTTTGACCGCATACACAACGTCCCCTGGTACGGCGGTCGTTATCTGGAAGACCCTACGGGCAAACTCGCCGATCAACAACGGAAATACCTGGCCGGTTGGCTCGCCGAAGTCATCAAGGGCTTGAATAGCCACCCCTGGCTGGAACGACAAGGCAGCGAATGGCGTGACTTGTCCCAGCGCCTGACGGTTTTCAAAGAGGAGTTGATCGGCAGCGCAGAGATCAGCGTCACCCTCAGTGAACGAACCAGCATGGGAATGCTGGGCATCTTCGAATACATAGGCAAGCCGGTCGAAAGCCGCAACGGTGATGCCGCCGAATCGCACGTTCTCCTGCGCTCATCCAGGACCTCGCCCCCGGAAAAAAAGATTCTCGTGGTTGATCCCTCGATAGCCACACAATGGCGTATGCAAGCTCACGACATCGTGGTGTGGGGCGGCGCGATGCTCGATACCGAAAGCAATGCCTATAGCAGCACCGCCAACCAGCGCCATCTCATCGGCGGGGTTCCGCATAACCATTTGGAGAAATGGAAGCCCGAAGATTTTTTCACCGAAAAACTTTTTGTCATCAATCAAGAGAATGCTTTTCCGGGAGCCAATCGCCCAAAGGGGGCTGACTATTTGACCTACCAAGGCGATGTGGTGACGCCGATTTTACCGCTCAACAAAGAGCTGTTGGCATACTTGACGCCAGAACAACTCGCCAATCGTTTTCACTTCGAGCAGAGCGGCGACGACATCATCGCCAAACTGTTTGTGCCGCTGTCGGGGCCGACAGGCGTGGGCAAAGATTTTCTGGTGAGCAAAGTGTTCAGCGCCAAAAACGAAAGCATCGCCTATCCGATCAGCAGCCCACCGGTGTTGGAAGTCTGGCCGAACTTCAAGACTCAGGACGGAAGCTGGAAAGCTTACTTCACCTACTACAACAACGCCGGTGAAGAATCGTTTTTCGCCCAGCCTTATCCCGCCAGCGCCGAGACCGGGCGCGAGGAATTCAAGAACAAGCGCGGTGAAATTGAACGCTTCGTCACGCAGATGAATATCTTTCCCGAAGCTATGATTTGCCAATCGCAAACCGCCAATCCCGATACCAAAAAGATGGAGACCACAGAGGCAGGGGTGATCTTGTTGGACCAACCCGACGACCTGCCTACGCAAACCAAGACCTATCGCGTAGGCATAGATTTCGGCGCAACCAATACCAATGTCTATGCGCGGGAAGGCGCGAATGAACCGGTCGCCATCAAGTTTGAAAAGCGCTTTTTGCAAGTGACCGCTTCCGGGCAGAAACGCACCGATATGTATTTTCATTTCCTCCCCGGCGAACAACAAGAGACGCCGTTTCAAAGCTTGTTTCAGGACTTTCAACATCGCTCGGTTTCGGCCAAAGACAGGGGTCAGGAAATTCGCCCCTTGCTGGATGGACATATTTATTACCTGCTCGATTACAAAGCGTTTCAATCGAATGCGCCAGGCATAGCCGCCGATTTGAAATGGTCGGTCAGCGATGAAGACCGCAATCGGGCGCAGGCGTTTTTATTGCAGCTTTGTTTGCAAGCCGCCGCCGAAGTCGCCGCCAAACAAGCGCGCCACATCAACTGGGCGTACTCGTTTCCAACCGCCTTTCCGACTAAGCTGCGGCAGGGCTTTCCACAGACGTGGATGAAAATCACGCAAGCCTGTTCGGAGTTGACTGGCCTGACGAAAGATGCAGAGTTGACTAGCAAAACCGAAAGTATGTCTTCGGCCTTGTTCTTCAAAAACTATGAAAATGCTTCTACAGCTACCGGAACCGTTTGCATAGATATTGGCGGCAGCACTTCGGACATTGCTATCTGGCAAAAAAATAATATGTGCTGGCAAACCTCTTTGAAGATGGCCGGGCGCGATATGTTTTTGAATCTGCTACGCGCTAATCCCGATTTTCTGAGCCTGTGCAAATTTGTGCCGGATGTCAGCGGATTGAAAGCGGTGCAAGGAAATCGTGCGGCTTTTTACGCCAAAACCGATGCGATTATCAATAAAGAAGGCGATCAATGGTTGAACCAACTTCCCAACCATGCAGGCAAAGAAGAGGTGCAACAATTCGCGCAACTGATCGCCATCGGCTTATCCGGAATCTTTTATTACGTCGGCTTGCTGTTGAAATATTTAGTGGCGCAAGGCAAGTACGAACGGCAGATTCCCAATATCTATGTTGGCGGCAACGGCTCGCGCCTTTTTCATTGGCTGGATGCTGGAAAATACACTCAGAAAAGCCCAATTAATAATCTGTTCAAAGAGATGTTATTGCGTGCTTCGGGTTTCGAGGGACAGAAAGAAGATTTCAAGATCAGGATCAGTTCAATACCGAAAGCCGAAGCAGCTTATGGATTGGTTTGCGATGACAAATTGAAATTCGAGCAGGATGGCGAGCAGGGGGTGTTGGTCGGAGAAAGTTTTTTGGAGAATGGAGAAGAACAAAATTGGGACCAGTTGCTTTCGGCAACGATGTTGCAACAAGGTCTGTCACTGCCGGAAGCAATGCCCGGTCTGGATGATTTCCTGAAAACCTTTAATGACTACACCGCTTCACAAAATTCTGTGATTCCCAAACTCAAGGTAGATAAAAATCTGCTGCGCGAGATTCGATCACAGATCGTCAACGAGTTGTTAGATTTGAAGGGAGTTGAAGATGCAGAATCTATCAACGTCGAACCAATTTTCATTCTAGCGGTGAAGAGTTTGTTAGAGATTAAAACCGAAGACTGGGCGGCGTAGCAGGGGCGGTAAGAGGAATTGTGGAAAAGCTGTCTGCTGCTTAAAGCAATGCTGAATTACAGTCCACTTTCCAGCACAACAATTAGCAAAGCATTGCCTTGGAGAGCTATATGAATGGTATGGCTGACGATCTTCGTCGAATAATTCCAATACTCCTGATTATCTTCATTCTGTGCGTCGTGATTCTTATAGGAGTCGGCATTCTTCAGAACGAAGATCAGGGAAACCTGGGGTATGCTTTTCTCTATGTTGTGTTTGGCATCCTGTCCTTATGTGCTTTGGGACTCCTACTTTTTGTTAGCTTTGCATTTCTTATCAGTTGGTGGGAAGAGCGGCAGTCAGGTGGATATGAATTTAAATCCTTAATCCCGCATTGGACGCCAACTAACCAGCCCATACCGCCTGCACCGCAATCGGATGGTGAAACCAGAAATCAAACGCCATCAGTAGGTGTCCCCGTCGTTTCGGATAATGCATCGCAGGGAAATACTCAAAACATTCAAGAAGAATCAATAAATAGGTCGTCTCACCATCAAAAACATCCGACACCGCAGAAATCAATCACCAAGTATTCAACCTCTGCACAGTACAAAATATTTCGGGAGCATTACAATCAAGCGGCTGACGATACTTCACAACGCCAAGCCTTCCGCAATCAATACAACCCGATTCGCTTCGGCACGAGTAACGCAATGCAGCGCCGCGAAGATTTTTCTATAGACCCGATTTTTCAAACCGCCAACGATGGCGATTATTACGCTATACAACTGGGTAACTCGAATCAATATGCTGTTGTGCCGCGTTTCGATTTGACCTTTCAGGAATCAAGCTACGGCCCCGGCGCGATGGGCATGGTTTTTGATTGCCCGCAATTTAATCCTCAACTTCGTTATCGCCGGGTCAGAGTGCATCAAGCGGCGATCTTTGAATCACAGGACAAACAAACCTGGAAGCTAGTCCCCGGACGCAGAGGCCAGCTTCAACTTGGTCAGGGCGAATAGTTGGATGATTGAAAATTCGTTGGGATATTTGAAGGCATCGAGCGTCATTGCCTATAACTTGGAAACGGTATGAATGACACGACTGACAAACTCCTTTCCGCTATCAAGATATTGCTGTACGTCTTTCTCTCAAGCTTGGTGATTCTCATCGGCGTGCGATTGCTTGAGAATGACCAAGCAGAAAACGTGGGCTTTGCTTTTCTCTATTTTGTTTTTGGCATCCTGGTGTTATTTGCTTTCGGCGGATTAATTTTTGTCGGCCTCTTATATTATTTCAATTGGCGGGAATATCGCCCAGCGGATCCCCCTGAATCAGGAGCCTTCAATCGTGCCGGTCAATGGCCCCCTCATGACGAAACCGCTATTTCATACCAACAATCTGGCGGAACCTTCAGACGACAGACAGAAGCTTTCGATTCGCAAACGACGAAGAAGAAAAAAAAGCGAGGCAATACCGATCCACTTCCCGAAGTGCTGACAAACAGGCCACCACTTCAGGAAGAGCCGCTATCGAAACAACCGCTTCAAGACGCAGCGAAAACGCCCACGCCGTTTCACGGAACGGGAACGACGCAACGGCTATATCAAAAAGCGGTGAATCAAAGTCAGTCGCTTCAAGACCCAACGCCTAGCCATACGCCGCTACAGATCGAAGCGATCCTGAAACAAGCAACGCAAGCTATTCTGAACCAGAGGCAAGCGCTACAGGAAGACGCGACAACCCCGCCACCTCTTCACGAAGCACCGATAAACACGCCGCTGCGGCACGAAGAGCCGCCGCCGCAGAAACCAAGCGCGAAGCCTTCGCACGCTGCTGATCTGGAAATTTTTCAGGTGTTGTACAACCAAGCGGCTGACGATGCGTCGCTACGCCAAGCCTTCCGCGAGCAATATGCCCCGATTCGTTTTGGTACTCACAACGCCTTGCAGCGGCACAAAGATTCTTCGCTTGAACCGATTTTTCAAAGCGCTACGGATGGCGATTATTATGCCGTGAAACTTGGCAATGTAAGCCCGAATCAATATGTCGTTGTACCGCGTTTCGATTTAACCTTTCGTCAATCGTGCTTTGGTCCCGATGCGATGGGCGAAGTTTTTTATTGCCCCGACTATGATCCGCGCCTGCGCTATCGCCGGGTCAGAGTGCCTCAAGCGGCGATCTTTGAATCAAGTGACAAACAAACCTGGAAGTTTGTACGACTGGGACAGCTTCAACTTGGTCAGGGCGAATAACGAGCAGGAGAAAACAGAGATGGATTTTTCAAACTATTTTTACCCCGAAAACCTCCTCGCGTTGCGGGTGATTGCGCTGATCTGGATGCTTGCCGGGGCCTGGCTGGTCGGCTTGCTTCTTCATGGTCTGTGGCTGAGACAACAACGCAAGCAGATGCTTCAATGCGAAAATGTTCGGCCTCTGGTCGCGTCGCTCAAAGATTGGATGGTGGAAAAAACAAAGAGCGGCGAGGCTTCCAGTCAACCCACTCTGGAAATCGTCAAAGGAATGTTTCAACAGTTTTGTAAATATCGCTCGCTCAAGCAAAGCGCCCTTATTCCCAAACATATCCAAGCGATTTATGAAGCCGGGGTCGAAGACGGACGACTGGATGCCGGAGAGTTGATCAAACACACGACCAACAAACTCTTTCAATGGCATGGCATATTGCGTTCGGTGCTGGCGCTGTTCATTGTGCTGGGTTTGCTCGGCACGCTCTTTGGCCTGGCCGACTCGCTGGCGCAACTGTCGCACCTGGCACCGGGCGGCGCGCAACAATCCAAAGATCTGCTTTCGCAAGACCTCGCCAATCTGTTGAGCCATTTGAAAAGCGCTTTTGCGCCCAGCATCCTCGGCATCATCTGCACGATTGGCGGCGTGATTCTCTTCAGCCTCTATCTCAATCTGGTGTGCGCGCCGATTAAACACACGCTGGAGCATTTAACTTTGACGGTGTGGATTCCGCAACTCTTCCCTACCACGTCGCAGAAACTGCTTGGCACGCTGGCCTTGAGCGAAGAGCAGATACAGAAGAATCTGGAATCGGTGCGCGACGTGGCGAAGTTTTCCACCGCCATTCAAAACGAAGCCGGAGAGTTGCAGCAGAGCGTCAAGGATGCCAGCCAATCCCTGAAACAATTGACCAAAGCTTCTGCACAGATCAAGGAGTTCGCCGATAAATTTGTGGAAGGCGTAGGCGCGTTGCTGCCTTTCCAAAGTGATTTGCAAGCGCTCTACAAACAGATGACCGGCGAGTCCGAAAGTTTCCAGCAAAGCGTCAAGGAAAACATCAAGAACACCGAGAGTTTTCAACAAAGCGCCAGAGCAGTTTTCGACGAACAGAACCACCAGATCAAAGAATTGCTGACCGGTTTGAAGAGCTACGAGTCGGCCTTCATCGCATCGCGCCACACGCTGGATGAAGATTTGCAAAAAGTATTGCAGGCGGCAGACAACGCCTTTCAAGGCATCGAGGCACGCAATCAGGAAGTGATCGAAGCGCTCGGCGCACCGCTGCGCGAGGAATTGCGAAAGCACTTGAGCGAGATCAAAGAGGGCTTGAACGACAACCTCGAAACCGTGGCCGAAACCTTGAAGGTGGGCTTGAAAGAGGTGCAAAGCGGGCTGGCGAAATTCGATACGCCGATCAAGACCGCCGCCGATCACATCTCTTCGTCGCTAGAGAATTTTGACAAGCGCACCGATATCGTCGCCAAAGAATTGCAGCGCGAGATGCGTGAACAGATGGAAAATAATCACGCCCAGTTGAATCATCTGGAAAAGACCAACACGCAAATTGCCGGTCTGCTGCAAGTCCTGGCGCAGTCGAATCAAGTGTTTCAGGCGACCGGCAAAGACCTCGGCAATCTGTCACAGAATTTCGCTATCTTTGGCACAAGCATATTGGAGTTCGGCAAGGCGTTGAATTTTTCCGGCAGCTACTTGCAGCAGATGAAAGGTCTCGAAGAAACCAATAAACAGATGGTTGTGGCGCTCAAAGAACTTGGCCTGGTCAGCAAAGGGCAAAGCGATCTGGTGCAAGCCGTGGTTCGCAAAATCAACGTGATCGAAAAAGAGGTGGAGACCATTGGGCGTCGCGTCAATCAGCCGCGTCAAGCATATAGCGGTGATGGCTATACGCCGCGCCCTACGGGGACGCCGGTGTATCAAACGAAATCCGCAAACAGTCAGTCGCTTGTGCCGCCTCCCGTACAAACGGGCGAAACCCCGCGTCCATACACCACGACTGTTGGCCGCAAGGAAACCTTTGCAGAAGAGGAAGTCTCTTTCGGCAGGCGAGTGTTGGATAAGGTTACTTTTTGGAGACGCAAATAATGGAAGAAGAAAATATTTTAGATTTCAATTTCTGGCCTTCATTTGCTGATTTAATGCTGGCGTTGGTGTTGCTACTGGTGCTGGTGTTGGCTTTGGTGGCGGCGGTGATTTCGGTGGGCGCAGTTGACCTCAGCCAGGTGGATAAAAACCAGAAGAACATGGTGCAAGCCATTGCTTCATCGTATGGCAAAGAAGCGAAAGCGCTCAGCAAAGATGTCTTTGGTATTTCAATCGCTGATCCCAAGATTGATGATGTCATCATTAAAAACGAGCCGACGCTGCAACAGATTACTTTCAGCGATCATGTGTTGTTTCAACCCGATGATTATCGTTTGAATCCTCGCGGCGAAGAGATATTGCGAACCGTAGGCGCAGCCTTGAAACAACAGTTGCCGCTGATTAAAGAGATACAGATACAAGGCCACGCCGACACCGACCGCACCGGACGCTTTCAATCCAATACTCAATTGGCCGCCATGCGCGCCATACAGGTATTCGAGTTTCTGCAAAAGAGCGTAGGCATAGACCCTGCGGAACACTTGATGTCGGCCACTTCATTCGGCGAATTCAAACCGGTGCAACGCTCCGCCGAAGTGCCATACAACAGCGAGAAGTTGCTTCAGGATAATCGCTCGCCTGAACTCAAGAGCCGCAATCGCCGCATTGAATTGCTGTTGTTTTATAAGCTGTAAAGAATTCCTCATTCGTTATGGATCACTTTAGTTACGCGGCTCCTCAATAACCGATCACTCACTCCTATTTAAGGAGGTTATGGTGAGTGTTTCCTAACTTGAAGGGAACTATAAAGACCTGTTGTAGAGGAATCTGATTTTTTTCCACATTAATAGTAAAAGGAGAATCTGGCATGGAAAAGCAAAATAAGGCGAATAACCCTTCCGATCATCTTGGGGCAGTCTCTTTTAGTTGCATAACAGCTTGCCTCTTTTTTTATATAGCAGCGATAAGTTGTCAGGTGTTTAGTAAGGCAGACAAGGAAGAAAAAGAATCTATTTGGCTGATCTTTCTGTTTAGCGTTCCAATATTAATTCAATTAATTGGAGGGCTGATTTTATACTCAAAAAACCGAGAGCCAAATATCAGTGCGTTCCATAAATTCTATCTTGCTGTGATGACAATTGGTGGATGCGGTCAATCATTTTTATGGATACTTTATGTGGCTATTAGCAAAGATACTGAGATCAATTCTGGTTTTGCATTAGTTATTATCGCTATTTTGGTCATAGCTGTGGTGATCATGACCATAGCCGCCATGATTCCCCTAAATAGTGAGGAGATAATTAGAAGCGGTGGTGAAGAAAACAATAGGGGATTCAAAAAATGGTTAATAGAAAAAATAGTTAGTAGCAAAGAAAAGCTTCTCCGATTAAAGGCTGCAGCTTCGCAGGAGTCTATTATCGCGGTAATGCTGTTTTTCACCACCTTTCTGATAATTTCATACCTATTTGGCTTCGCCTTCGCCTTTCACGATAAGAGCCAAACCCATGGAAATCACGCTCTCTATGCAAAGGAATATTTCAAAAATCAAGATACTATCCCTTCAAAAAGATCAGATACGGCGGCAACCAGTCAAGGGCAAAATCCTCCCACTCCTTCTGATAACTTACCTCAATGGACGAATACTTTTGATTTCGATAAGGGTAAGGCTATTTTAGCTGAGGAAAAAAATAATCCCTCCGTAAAGACAGCGACAATTTCCAATAACAGGCCGGAGATGTTTGATATCGCAAATAAAATGAATGAAAACAATCGGAGGTTAGAGGAGGCCGTACAGCAAATAAAAACAATCACCGACAAAAATTTTCAGGCTCGCGTTATTTTGGTTGGTCATGCCGATGATACGCCCAGTGGCGGCTACTACCCATCTAATTATGAATTGGCAGAGGCAAGAGCCCATAATCTAAAGCATAGATTGGTTGAAAAACTTTATGAAGGAAGTGGAAACAAATGGTGTAACGTGGAATGGATATGCTTTTCAGAGTCAAATGAGCCGAAAAAACCAATGTTTGATATTTTATTATCTTCAGATGGAAATAAATCAAATAGCGAAAGAACTGTTGATGTTTCAATAGAAGCCGTTTCATATACTCCACAAATACCAGCGCCAAGCAATAAGCCGGTAGAGAATAATGCAACTCTTAAACTTCTGGACTATATTTATTTCGCTAATTATACCATCACAACCACAGGATATGGTGACATCATACCAATCACAGACTACGCCAAATTCCTTTGCTCACTTGCTAATATCTGTGAAGTATTCTTCCTTGTCGTATTTTTCAATGCGTTACTCTCACTGAAAGAAAATAAAGCGATACCCCCCAACTCTCTGTCATCTCAAAATGGCTCATCAAAATCTCAGCGGGAAATTGCTCAAGGAGAAAGCGATGCGAATGCGGCCCAGAAGTCAGAGCCTCTCGCCTCTACTCCTCCAGCAAAGAAAGCTGAGAGAGAGAAGCCCTCTCTCAATCCATTGACGAACGGCGATGAAGTTTCGCCTCCAGCGAAGAAACCTGTGAGAAAAGTGTAATCTCCTTAGCGTCTGTTGTAACGTGGTCTCAATTCCACCAAATCTTTTGCGCGGACGATTAGACAATCCCCGGTAAAAAAAGTAGTCTATCTATGCTCAACAGTTCCTTATTTACAGTGGTTTTCATTTGGGCTTTGGCGGTTGATTTCGATCATCCCACGATTGTCCGCGCCTTGCTGTCGGTCAACGGTTCGCTATCAACGGCTTCTCTCAAGTGAACATAGCGCTACATGGATTTGGCAAATTCAAGCAAGGAGATTGGATCGTAGAGATGAAGCAAGAACATACCCTCAGCAGACGCAATTTCGTAAAAAGCACTACCGGCCTGGCGATGGCGGCAATGATTGTGCCGCGCCACGTTCTGGGCGGCACTGGTTATCAAGCGCCCAGCGACAAACTCAACATCGCCATTATCGGTTGTGGCGGACAGGGCGCTTCCGACGCTCAGGAACTGGTCCTGGGCGGCGAAAATATTGTCGCGCTGGCCGACGTGGATTTTCATTATGTGGATAGCGCGGTGGCGCGGCGCACCAAAGACCGCAGCGGCAATCCCTCTCCGGCCTGGCTCAAGTTGCAGGAAGCCTATGGCAAGGCCAAACGCTATAACGATTTTCGCCAGATGCTCGACCAGCAAAAAGACATAGACGCGGTGCTGGTTGCCACCCCCGATCATCTGCACGCGGTTGCCGCCAAAACCGCTATGGATTTGGGCAAACACGTCTATTGCGAAAAGCCCTTGACCTACACCATACAGGAAGCCCGCGTCTTGCGCGCTGCCGCCAGACGCACGGGGCTGGTCACGCAGATGGGCAATCAAGGGCATTCCAGCGAAGGGGCGCGCTTGATTAACGAATGGATTCACGACGGCATCATCGGCAAAGTCAGCGAAGTTCATGTGTGGACCAATCGCCCGGTCTGGCCGCAAGGCGTGCCGCGTCCGACCAAAGGCGAAGCGGTTCCCGAAGATCAACGCTGGAATCAACGCGGCCTGGCCAAAGAAATCGCCAACTGCATCGCCGGTGATTATTCGATACCACAGGGCCTGGATTGGGATTTGTATTGCGGCCCCGGCCCGTTGATTCCCTATCATCCGATTTATCATCCGTTCAACTGGCGCGGCTGGGTGGATTGGGGAACCGGCGCGATTGGCGATATGGCAGCGCACCTGATAGATCATCCGTACTGGGCGCTTGGCCTCAGCTATCCGACCACTGTGGAAGCCACCTCTACGCCTTTTGGTCTCGATGCGAAGAACAAACCGGCAAGCTATCCGCTGGCCAGCAAAGTGGTTTATCACTTCGCCGCACGCGACAAACAACCGCCGGTCAAACTGATCTGGTACGATGGCGGCTTGATGCCGGCGCGACCGGAGGTGTTACCCGATGATGTGGCTTTGATTCCCGGCGGCGGCGCGATTTTCGTAGGCGAAAAAGGCATCTTGATGCACGAGACCTATGGCGCGAATCCGAAAGTCTATCCGGCGAAGTTGATGGAAAAAGCGTTGAAGGTCAAGAAGACCATACCGCGTATTGAAATCGGCGAAAAGAAAGAAGCCTTGCATCGCATGAACTGGGCGCTGGCAATCAAAGAGAAGAAGCAAGCCAGCACGCCGTTTGAATATGCCGTACCACTGACTGAAACCATGCTACTCGGCGTGGTGGCTTTGCGAACCGGCCAAGGCAAAAAGCTGGTCTATGATGGCGCGACCGGCCAAGTCACCAATGTTCCCGAAGCCAATCAGTATTTGCAACGCGAGTACCGCAAAGGCTGGAGCCTAGGCGAATAGCGATTCGATAATTTAAGATTTCACTAGAGGGTGTCGCCGAATTCCAGAAATCGCCCATATATTGTAGATGGTTACACCATCACCCACAATATATAGATAGAAAACCCATTTCTGCGACACGCTTTAACTAGGAAGCGCACAACTCACTTGCCTGTCTTTTCAAGCCGACCGGTGAGTCGTGCGTTCCTCGATTTATTTTTTTATGAACGTCAAACAAGCAACGGTTGCGGACATCCCCGCCATTCAAGCTTTATTTACCGAAGCAATCCATTGGCAAGAGGCCAAAGGATTGCCGACCTTTGCCCATCTTTCGGCAGCGTTCTTCGCCCAGGAGATCAACAAAGGCGCGGTCTTTCTTGCCGAAGTTGATGACCAGATCGTTGGCACCATCAGCCTTTATGAAGCGGACGATAAAATTTGGGATGGCGACCCCGACACGGCGCTCTACATTCATCGGCTGATTTCCCGGCGCGGCGCAGCAGGGCGCGGCGTCGGTGCAGCGTTGCTTGAATGGAGTCACAAGCGTGCCGCCGCTTTCGATAAGCAATGGCTGCGCGTGGATTCCTGGGCGAACAATGAAGAGTTGTGCCGCTTTTATGAAAGCCAAGGCTTTCATAAAGTGCGCCGCAAAAACACCGGCACAAACGAAGACCTGCCTGAACATTATCAAAACATCATCCTGCAATTATTCCAGATGCCCGCAAAAAGGGATTGAACACCGACGCCAAACCAATTCGTTTTCACTCGTCACCACCCAGTCATATTTGCCCCAAAGGGGTGTAGGAAATTAGCCTGTGCTACAGGCACTGGAATCAAGTTTGGGCAAATACGGCGCGCCCTGAAAAGGTGCAGGAGAGGCGATGCGGCCAGCCTTCGGCGCTCTGTCAGAGCGCGACCGTCAACCCACTTTCGCCTTCCCGTGGCTTCACCACGGGCTAATCTCCTGTGCGCCTACGGCGCAAAAACTAAACGACCGGCAATCTTCAAACTGGCTGGGTAGTGACGATTCCTGGGTGAAAGGTTCAGCGATTCTCGCCGGTTTTGGCGAACCACAAATCTTTCGGGGTCACGAAGGGCGACAGCAAATGCAAGGCTACGCCTTCGAGGTCGGCGCGGTGGGCTACGAAACTGCGGCGATGCGCCAGGAAAGCGCAGGGCGCATCTTCAATCAACAAGCGCGTCACTTCTCTATAAAGCAGAGCGCGTTGTTCCCTGTCCAACACCGAACGCGCTTCATCGGTGAGGTGGTCAACTTCGAGGTTTGAATACGTGCCTATGAACAGATCGCTGTTACGCGAATTGAATAACACATAGGTAAAATTATCGGGGTCGGGATAATCGGCGTACCAGTCGCGCCCGACTATCGGCGTCGCTCGCATACGCAAAGCGCGCTGCAATTCGGTCAAGCCTACATAACGAAACTCTGCGCGAACGCCGACCGCCGCCAGGTCTTCCTGCAAACATTCAACCGTAGGAGAGACCGAATCCGACCACCAGATTTCGGTATCAAAGCCGCCTTGATAACCGGCTTCTTCGAGCAATGCTTTGGCGCGTTCCGGGTCGTATTGATAAGCCACTTCCGTCGCATCGTAACCAAGCAAGCCCGGCGGTATCGGGCCAATCGCCGGTTCCGCCATCTCCGCATAGACCTCTTGAATAAAGCGCTGGCGATTGAGCGCATAACAAATCGCCTGACGCACGCGGCGATCATCAAACGGCGGACGTTCGCAATCAAAGACCAGCATACGCGTCTGTAATTGCAAGGCTTCGAGCAGATGAATCTCACCGACACGCTGGCGAAATTCCGTCAAATAAGTCAACGGCAAATCGCTGACATAATCCAACTCGCCGCGCAAAAATGAATCGAAGATTTCTTCGGCGCTCAAGCCGTACTGAATGGTCAGACGGTCTATGTAAGGCAATTCCGGATTCCAGTAATTGACGAAGCGTTCCAACTGCACTTCTTTGCCGCTTACCGGCTCGACCAGTTTGAAGGGGCCGGAGCCTATGGGCTTGGTCTCAAAATCCTGCGTCGCTTTTTCGACTTCATCACGCGGGATGATGTAGGCGTAATCCACGCACAAGGTCGAAAGAAAAAAAGCTACGGGTTGCACGAGTTCGAGTTTCAACACTTTTTCATTGATGACGCGAATGCCAGCAACGCTATCGGCCTCGCCGGATAAAAATTGTTCCGCGCCAAGCAAAGGGCGAAACACCCAGGCGGCAGACATTTCATTCTGTCGCATCTGGCGCTCAAAGGAATACTTCACGTCTTCGGCGCGCACCTTCAAACCGTTGTGAAAGCGCGCCGCTTCGCGCAAGTAAAAGGTGTAGGTGCGACCGTCTGGGGAAATCTCCCAGCGTTCAGCAATCGCCGGACGTATCTCTGCGCGTTCGCCAAATTGCACCAAGCCTTCAAAAATATTCGAGATGACTTCGTTGCGGGAAATCGAAGAGACCGTCGCCGGGTCTAAAGTCAGTTGCGACGTCCGCAACGCAAAGCGCAAATGGCCGCCGTGTTCAGAAGCAGGCAGAGTGAAAGCCTCGACTTCGCGGTTCAACAATTCGGCTTCGCGCACCAGTAAATCTACGGCGCTGTTGATGCCGGAGACCGACGCCTGATTGCGGTCCACGACTTCTTTAATCGTTTCGATAGCGCGCACCACTTGTTCGACGCCCGATTGTTGTTCATCGGAAGCGGTGCGTATCTGTTCGACGACGCGGCTCAACTCTTCCATAGCGTCGGCGATGGAGCGCGACACTTTGGCTTGTTCGCCGGTGGCGCGTTGCACTTGCTTGGTCAACTCGCTCATGTGCAAAGCGCGTTCGCCAATCTGCCGCGAAGTTTTGGCCTGTTCGCTGGTGGCGCGTTCGATGTCTCTGGCCTGTTGACGTACCAGATCGGCAGCTTCTAACACAGTGTGACTTTCGGCTGCCTGCACGGCGGTGGCGTCGGCAATCTGGCGTATGCGGTCGGATGAAAGCGTGGTCTTTTCGCGGATTTCAGCAAGCAATTCCGAAGCTCGTGAAGCCAGTTCGACGCCTTCATCGGCGCGTTGTCCGCCGACGACTACGCGCTCGACGGTTTCCACGACATCTTCGCGCACCGCTTTTATCATCTCGTCAATCTCTCTGGTCGAAGCGGCGGTGCGTTCGCTCAATTCCTTGATTTCGTCGGCGACGATGCGAAAGCCGCGCCCCTGTTGGCCAGCCTGTGCCGCCAGAATCGCGGCGTTCAAGGCAAGCAGATGTGTGCGGTCGGCGATTTCGTCAATGACGTGCGTGACTTCGCCTATCTGTTCGGAGCGTTTGCCCAGGCGGGTGATAGTTTCGGAAGTCGCGTCAATGGCTTCTTTGATTTTCGAAACGCTGGCGGCGGTTTCGGCTACCAGTTGGCTGCCTGCGTCCGCCGAACGCGCTACCTCTTCGGCAAGCACCGTAGTCTCTTTAACGGACTCGTCTATGCGGCGCGTCGAGTCATCAATCGCTTGCATGGAGCGCGCCGTCTTTTCGGCGGATTCGGCCAAGGCTTCGGTGGAATCGGCAACAGTGCGAATCGTCGAAGCCATCTGCTCGATAGCCGCAGTCGTCTCTTCAACAAACTGCGCCAGTTCGTCGGCGTTCTGCGACACCTGAATAATCGAAGACGCCATCTTGATAATTGAAGCCGAAGTCGAAAGCGTCAACCCCGACAAAGATTGCAAGCTGTCGCCTATCGAGTGCATAGAAGAATTAATTTCGATAATCGAGGTAGAGGTTTCTTCAACCGAGGTGGCTTCATCAATGACGCTGGCCGACAGCGTCTGAGTGCCGCGCAGGACTTCGCCAACGACGGTTTCAATAGAATCGGCGGCGCGTTGCAGACGCCCTACGATGTAGCGCAGTTTGCGCGCCAGCCCGTCAAGATTAAGCAACAGGTCTTTGCTCTGGCCTTTTAATTCGGCGTGCGCGCCGTTGAGCGGTATGCCCAAGTCGCCTTGCGCGATGCGCGCCAAAGCGTCGAAGATGCGGCGGTCAAATTGCGGTAGCGCCTCGCCATTGGCACGCGGGTTGGTTTTTGCTTCCTTATTTTTACTTGATGGGTGGCGAGGGTTTTCCATAACCAGCGATCATCATGAGCTTTTGCCAAGCGGTTCTATCGTAGCCCCTGCCAACCATGCGAGTCAATTTATTTTGGAGGATGTATTGGTGAAGACACAGGGCGCATCATCATTGATTTTCCGAAGTGAAACCACAAATAAACACAGATAAACACAGATGGAAGATAGGGCGATTGCAAAGTCGTAAAAGCCTCTCTAGGGGCAACCCTGCGATGGTTGTCCCGCGTTGAAAGGTAAGCGATTACTTCAATGATTCGCGGATGCGCCAACGGGCGCACCTCCGGGTGCGCCCGTACCGGTCTGCTGAATTTTCCCCTCTTACCCAGCTTTGCAATCGCCCTAAGGGAAAAACCAAGGACATTTACAAAACGCATTGGCGGCTGCGATACTTTTCTCTCGAAGCAGTAGCGCAATCGGTTCACCATCGTTACATTTTTTTGCAGGAGAATATGCATGGCAAGAGTTGAAATCGTCGCTGTCGTTTTGACCATCAGCGACAAAGCCTCACGCGGCGAACGCGAAGACCTATCGGGACCGGCGGTGTGCGCTGAACTGGAAAAACTCGGAGCGCGCATCTTCGCTACGGAAATCCTCTCGGACGACCGCGACTTGATTGCTTCGCGTTTGCAGTTTTTTGCCGACAGCAACGCCGTAAACCTCATCTGCACGACGGGCGGCACAGGCTTTGCCCCGCGCGACAACACCCCGGAAGCAACCCGCGAGGTCATCGAAAAAGAAGCTCCGGGACTGGCCGAATTGATGCGCCTTCGCAGCCTCGATTCGACCCCGCTTGCCCCTTTATCTCGCGCCGTGTGCGGCATACGCGGAGGCACCTTGATTATCAATCTGCCGGGCAGCTTGCGCGGCGCAATCGAAAACTTCGCCGCCATTCGCAGCAACATCCCTCACGCCATTGGCCTGCTTTCGGATCAATCACCCAAATGCGCCATGTAGTTTTTCGTCCTCAGTCCGATGCTCCTTTTGAGGTGATAGGGTGAAACATAAATATTTTATGGAGCGATAAATCATGACAGAAACTTTCCTGGACTCTGCGGTTGAAAATTATATCTATGAATTATTGCCGGAGCGTGATGATGTCCTGCTGGAAATGGAAGAGCAGGCGCGCTTGCGACAGATTCCCATCATTGGCCCAGCCGTGGCGCGGGTGCTGTATCAATACGCTCAATTAATCCATGCTCAACGCATCTTCGAGTTGGGTTCGGCCATTGGCTATTCGACCATATGGCTGGCGCGCGCCGTTGGCGCAGGCGGCAAAGTGTATTACACCGATGGCAGCGCCACAAACCGCGAAGAGGCGCAACGCTACATCGAACGCGCCGGAGTCGCCGATAGAATCGTGATGCTGACCGGCGACTCGATGGAATTGCTACATTCGGTCGAAGGCGAATTCGATTTGATTTTCAACGATGTGGACAAGCATCAGTACCCGGAGGCTTATCGCGCCGCTATGCCGCGCATCCGCAGCGGCGGCTTGTTCATCACCGACAATGTTTTGTGGGGCGGCAGAGTGGCGCGCAATGAAGCCGACCAAAATACCCAGGGCGTTCTGGAATTCAATCGTTTGATTTATGGCAGTCAGGATTTGTTCACCACCATATTGCCGATACGCGATGGCGTGGCGGTCTGTTTGAAACGCTGACGCCGGCGCGTAAGGGGTTTGCCACGCAGACGACATCAGGCGGAAAAATCAATCCGACGAATTCCCAAGGTGAATTCCCAGCGGATTCGCCGGATGCAGCCGATCCGGACGGATAAGCCGCGCCTGTCTGCTGCACCTGTCAAATCCGCTGAAAATTTCTTTTCGCAAAACTACGCAATAATTCCCCGCAAATTCACCAACACGACTTCATAACCGCACTTTTCCAATTGCGCCCTTCCTTGACAACCACTTAGCCATTCGATAATTTCGATAGTTCTTTTACGCGGAGATTTGCAGGTCTCTGGCGACGATCATACTGAATTCACAAAAGGAGTAGAGAGATGGGAATCAAAGTTGGCATCAATGGATTTGGACGCATCGGACGCAACATCATGCGCGCCGCCATGCATCGCGGCGACCTGGATTTTGTGGCCGTCAATGACATCACGGATACGCATACCTTGGCGCATCTGTTGAAATATGACTCGGTGCTGGGCAACCTCGACGCGGACATTAAAGCCGGAGAAAACAGCATCAAGGTTAATGGCGATGAGTTCAAAGTTTTTTCCGAACGCGACCCGGCCAAAATTGATTGGGCAGCGGTGGGCGCGGAAATCGTCGTCGAATCAACCGGCCTGTTCACCAATCGCGAGCAGGCGGAAAAACATCTGGGCGCGACGGTGAAAAAAGTCATCATCTCGGCTCCCGCCAAAGGCGAAGACCTGACCGTGGTGCTGGGCGTCAACGAAGAAGCCTACGACCCGAAAGCCCATCATGTGATTTCCAACGCTTCCTGCACGACCAATTGTTTAGCACCGATTGCCAAAATCCTGCACGAGCATTTCACTATCAAAAAAGGTTTGATGAACACCATTCATTCCTACACCAACGATCAGAAGTTGCTCGATTTGCCGCATAAAGATTTGCGCCGCGCCCGCGCCGCCGCCCTGTCCATTATTCCGACTTCGACCGGCGCAGCAAAAGCCATCGGCCTCGTGTTGCCGGAATTGAAAGGCAAACTCGACGGCATCTCTTTGCGGGTTCCGACGCCCAATGTTTCGGTGGTAGATTTCACTGCGGAAATCGCCAAGTCCACTACTAAAGCGGAAATCAACGACGCCATGAAAGCTGCCGCCAATGGCAAGATGAAAGGCATATTGCAATTTTGCGAAGAGCCGTTGGTCTCTATAGATTTTCGCGGCAACCCGCATTCTTCCATACTTGATGCCGAATACACCGCCGTTCTCGAAGGCAATCTGGTCAAGCTGCTGTCGTGGTATGACAACGAATGGGGCTACTCGTCGCGCGTCGTTGACCTCATCGGTTTTCTGGTTGAAAAAGGGCTTTAGTTATTAGTTACTGATTATTGGTTACTGGTTACTGGTTATTGGTTACTGGTTATGTGTTTCTTTTCAAGTAACCAGTAACCAGTAACCAATAACCAATAACCAATACCGCTTATGGCAAAACTATCCATTACAGATTTAGACCTCGCAAACAAGCGTGTTTTCATGCGCGTAGATTTCAACGTGCCGCTTGATGAAAACTTTGTCATCAGCGATGACACGCGCATACGCGCCGCTTTGCCGACCATTCAATACGCGCTGCAACACGGCGCAAAATTAATTCTCGCTTCGCATCTGGGCAGACCCAAGGGCAAACCGGATGCGAAGTTTTCATTACGACCTGCGGCCAAACGCCTGAGCGAATTGCTCGGCACAGAAGTGCGACTCGCACCCGCTGCGATTGGCGAAGCGACACAGGCAATGGCCGAGGCGTTGCACGCTGGCGACGTGTTGATGCTGGAAAACCTCCGCTTTCACGCGGGCGAAGAAAAGAATGACCCAGAGTTTGCCAGACAGCTTGCACAACTGGCAGACCTTTATGTAAACGATGCCTTTGGCACGGCGCATCGCGCACACGCTTCTACGGAAGGCATCACGCACTTTGTCGCGCAGAGCGCCGCAGGGCTGTTGATGGAAAAAGAACTGCGCTATATGGGCGCGGCGTTGGAAAAACCGGAGCGCCCGTTCGTAGTGATACTGGGCGGCGCAAAAGTTTCCGATAAAATCGCTGTCATCGAAAATTTACTGAAGTCTGCCGATGCCATCTTGATTGGCGGCGCGATGGCTTATACCTTTTTAAAAGCACAAGGCGTCGAAACCGGGCGTTCGCTGGTCGAAGATGACAAATTAGATTTGGCCAAAGATTTATGGCAACGCGCAAAAGAGAAAGGCGTTGAATTGCTTTTGCCGACCGATAACCTGGTGGTTGATGAATCGTTTTGGCAAGCGGGTAATCAGTCGTTTGAATTTCATCTTTGCTCGGTCAAAGACATCAAAGCGAACGAAGCCGGTCTCGATATTGGCGCAGCCAGCATAGAAACTTTTTCGGCGAAAATTAAAGCGGCACGGACGGTGGTGTGGAACGGGCCTATGGGAATGTTTGAACGTCCGCCTTTTGATAAAGGCACACGCGCCATCGCCGAAGCGGTTGCGTCATCGGGCGCGCTGACCATTGTCGGCGGCGGCGATTCGGTAGCGGCGGTTAGCGAAGCCGGAGTCGCCACACGCATCACTCATATTTCCACCGGCGGCGGCGCATCGTTGGAATTCCTGGCAGGCGATAAACTGCCCGGCGTCGAAGCCTTGAACGATAAAACATAATCGGGATTTTTCAGGAGTAGCCATGAAGAAAGTGGTAACAGGCATTTTGATGGTAGCAAGTTTGCTGGTGTTTGGCTGTAAAATCGGCAAACCGGCGTATGATGATATTAAGGTTGATAAGAAAACCACTGGCGACAATCGTGAGAGCGGCGGAGCCGCTACGCCCAACGATGGACAGGGACAAACGCCAAGCGAAGACCCAATTGCCAAAGCCGAACGCGATGCTGGCATCGCCAATCCGCAGTCTCCGGCTGGCGCTCCAGAAGCGCAAAAGCCGATACATATGCCGGCCTTTTTAGACACCGTGAAAGGCGGTATCAAGGATTTGCCGCCCTTCCCTCATTCGGCTGTCGCCAACGCTCAATACGGCCCGGTCAATGGCCTGGACAGCGCCATGTATATTTATCAAACCAACAAGCCGCCCGATCAGGTGGCCGCCTATTTTGAAAAGTCCGTCAAGAGTAACGGCTGGGAAATTGCCGCCAATATCAAAGACCCGGACAGCTATGAAATGACTTTGATAAAAGGCAAACGCGATCAGGCATTGATACGCATCAAGAAAGATACGCAAACGCAACTGACCTCCATTTTGTTGAGCCGCACGCAAGCGCCGGAAGGCCAGTCGCTAATCACCGAGCCAACCAAAGCCGTGGAGAAGAAGAAATAAATCATGCGAAGACCTCTGATTGCCGGAAACTGGAAGATGTATAAAACGCTTGCCGAAGCGCTGGACTTCGTGCAGGCGGTCAAACCTTTGGTCGTTGCGGCGACGCATTGCGACATCTTGGTAGCACCACCGTTCACGGCTATCAAAAGCGTGGCCGATAAACTGGAAGGCTCGAACATCAGCGTAGGAGCGCAAGACGTGGCCGCAGAACACGGCCCCGGCGCGTTTACCGGCGAAGTTTCGGCAACCCTGTTGCGCGATGCAGGGGCGCGTTATGCCATCATCGGTCATTCCGAACGGCGGCAGTTTTATCAAGAGAACGATGAAGCGGTGAACCAAAAAATTCGCGCCGCGTTGAATGCCAGACTGCTGCCAATTCTCTGCGTTGGCGAATCGTTGGCGGAAAGAGAAGCCGGCAGCGCTGAAAAAATTGTCGCCACACAAGTGCAGCAAGGGCTGCAAAACTTGACACTCGAAGAGGCGTCACTTATCATAACCGCTTACGAACCGGTCTGGGCTATCGGCACGGGGCGCACCGCAACTCCCGAACTTGCCGCACAGATGCACACCTTCATTCGCGCTTGTGTGCAATCGTTGTTTGGTGACAGGGTTGCCGCAGGAATGCGTATCCTTTACGGCGGCAGCGTCAAACCGGATAACATCGCATCGTTAATGAATGAAGCGGACATAGACGGCGCACTCGTTGGCGGTGCCAGCTTGGAAGCCGAGAGTTTCGCAAAGCTGGTAAATTATAAATAAGCAAGAGGCGGAAACATTGTATTATCTGTTAATCACACTCTATATCATTTCCTGTTTCGTATTGATTATGTTCGTGCTGTTGCAGCCGAGTAAATCGGATGCGTCGGGAGTCTTTGGCGGCGGCGGCGCGAATTCTTCGGCCTTCGGCCCACGCGGCACGCAAACGGTGTTGGCCAAAATTACTATCGCGGCAGCGATCTGTTTCTTCTTAATCGCTTTTCTGTTTTCGATACCGGGGTTGTTTTCCAAGAAGTCTCTGGGTGAAGGCGTAGGCCCCGCTTCGACGCAACCCGCGCCTGATGCCAGTATGCCGACGACCTTGACGCCAACGGATGCCGCGCCGCCAGTGGCTCCGGCAGCAACTCCGACAACGCCTGCGACTGGCAATGCTGCGCCCAAGAGCAGCGACAAACCGGCAGCGAAACCGGGCGAGGCGAAAAAGCCAGAGGCCAAACCGACGGATAACAAAAAGCCCAAGTAGGTTTGATTGAGTTTTTTTCATCAGCGTTCGCGCATTGTTCTTTGTCAAGTTGATTCATCTTTTGCTTGTGGGGGTGTAGGAGGTAGTCGTTATTGAAGATTGACGACGACGAATGTTCCCGCATATAAATCCTGTATGCCGCAACGAAAATATAGTGCGGAGATGCTCAGACCCTTGGTGGAAGCATCGCTCTCGTATGCCGAAGTGCTGCGGCGTCTGGGATTGAAACAAACCGGCGGTTCGCAGTGTAATATTAAACGGTTGGTGCAACAATATGGCATCCGCACCGATCACTTTCTGGGGCAGGCGAGGAATCGTGGCGACCAGCACAAAGGCCCGGAAAAAGCTTCGGCGGAACAGATATTGATATTACGCGACCCGTTGGCTCACCCAGAAAAAGCTTTTAAACTGCGGCGCGCCATGCTTGAAATAGGAATGCCATTCCAGTGTGCGATGTGCGGCATTGAAGCGATATGGAATGGTAAGCCCTTGATGTTGACGATTGATCATATCAACGGTCATCGGCACGATAATCGCAGAGCAAACCTTCGATTTCTCTGTCCGAATTGTCATAGCCAAACATCAACCTTTGGCAATAGTTTGGGCTTGACCGATGTAACGACTTGTAAAAGATGGATGAGTCATTATCGGCAAAAGCGCAAGCAGTCTGTGTAGCGCAGTAGTGGCTATTGATTTTTGAGAAAGAAATAGAATATGGGGATGTGGCGAAATGGTATACGCTCACGTTTGAGGGGCGTGTGGGGCAACCCGTGAGAGTTCGAGTCTCTCCATCCCCATCACCAAACTATTTACGATTTCTCATTAATTTCTCGCGGCTTCCCTTCCCACCTCCAAGCAATCACGTTCTGTCTTTTCATCATCTTCGATTTCCCCAACTTCTTATTCCTTGTTCTCAGATTGTCTCAATAGACTTTGAGCGATATATTTCTTCTGCCATACTGCCGAGGAGAAACTATGTCTGAAGAAAATGCCCCTGAAGTGAAAGTCGCAAGATTACGCTACGCCGGTGAAGATCAGTTTATTGGCGAATCGCCTTCCGGCCATGCCGTCATCGCCAGCTTTGCTCACGACCACTCGACCGCCGCTACGCCTATGGAATTACTGCTGATTGCCTTGGGCGGCTGCACCGGAGCCGATGTCTCTTCGATCCTACAGAAAAAACGCCAGCGCGTGACCGCTTATGAAATCGAAGTGCGTGGACAGCGCCGCGATGAACACCCGCGCATTTATACTCACATCGAAATCATCCATAAACTGAAGGGCTATCAACTAGACGTCAAGGCCGTCGCCCGCGCCATCGAATTATCGGAGAGCAAATATTGTAGCGTCTCGGCGATGTTACACGGTTCGACTATCATCACCTCGCGGTACGAAATCGAGCCGGAGAGCGAGCCACAAGGGTGAAGTGCAAATCCGCAATCCAACCTTGCGCTGGCCACTGATTTCGGGCTTCCCTGTTGCTGCCGAAAGACCTGCACCAAGCGGGCCAACGCGTCTATCGGCCTGACCGCACGGTGACTTTTTGAGCTACGGCTCACCCCCTCACTTCAGTGGAATCACCGCAACGCTCTTGCAACGGCGTGCTACGTCGCGCTGCCGCTTGAAGCGCACGGCTATGCAGCGCGTGAATCGAATCTGCACCCCCTTTACGAGATGTTGAGTTAGCTGAACCAACACGTTACGCACGCGCCGCCGCAAGCCCACGCTTCGTATTAGCGATGGCAACTGCAACCATAAGACAAGAGCGCGACTTGATCAGTCTTGCCCACAATCAACAGACCGGCCAGGTCGTGCGCCCTGCTTGATGGCGCGAAACTCCCGCCCAATGTGGTAAAAAAAGGCTTCAGTATAACATTGAAAAACCCGTGAAAAAATGGCCTATTTAGGGACTTTTTTCATTATTTTTTTTAATTTCAGTGAAGTTGATTTTGCTTGCTATTACCTATCTCAAGAGGCTACCATAGCCGCGTCTGGCATTGTATTGATTTGCCCCCGTGGATAGACACACTGTTCTCCTTACCTTTCAGAACCCTCCACCCGGGCTTCTGCATTGCTAAGACCTTAGCAATGAATCCGTACCCCTTTCCGAGCCAATCGCCTGATGGTCATCAACCCTTCATACGGCGATTGAGGTCGAACCGCAAACCCATCGTTGTCTTGATGGATTCCTGAAGAAAGCGGGACGATTCAAACAATCACGAAAGCAACCGCGCCTGAAGCCAACACGCTCCTACCGGCAGTTGGTACGCAGGCCAAAATCGAGATCGCTTTGTTCGACGCAAGCAAACATAACGGCTATGCGGTGCTATCAAGACGCCACCCTCTTCTGCGCCTTGATTCACCGTGGCGCGGCGATACCAAGCCGACAGCCGCTTGGCGAATGATGCGATGTCGCTGATGAAGTTGATGAAGTTGATGAAGTTATTGCGCCCCGCCAACCACCAAGGCGAAGCGGACTAAATAAATTTCATCACCCTGAAGTGAAGGAGACTTGCCCCCCATGCAAAGACGACAGTTTCTCTCGGCCTTAGCCGCCGCCCCGGCATTGTTCATGCCAACCATGCAAAGCGCTCCCTCCTGGTGGCCTTTCTTGGGTGAAGCACAACTATGCCCGATCAAAACCTCAACGGATTTTCGCATCAGCTATCAGGCCAACGGCTTTGATATGCCGCGCAAGAATCGCATCAAGAAGACCGTCAACCGTATGTTTGAGCGCAACGCGGAACATATCATTGACCCGTTCAGAGATTTTGCCGCACAGATGACGGTCGGCAATTTTATTCCGCTGTGGCTGGATAATGCCTACAGCGAAATCCAGGCAAAGTGGTTGAGCGCCGGAAGCTATACTTTGCCGGGAGCGAAACTCAATTGTGCCGAGGCCGCCAGACGATTCGATCCCTCTTCCCTGTTGGTGACGCTGGAAGCCGTGCCGTTTCAGGTTCCCGGTTATGCGCCGGATTTCTGGGCTGTGGGCACCACCGATGGCAGAGCGATTCGCGCCGTGTGTGTGACGGCAGATCGGTTTTTCAGCGATCCGCCCACCGCCAGTCTTAGATTATTCAATGCGCTGGCAGCGTGGGAAATGGGCAATGCGCTGGCCTTGTATGCGGGCTATCAAGCGGCTTCCACCAGCGCCGAGGTGGGATCGCGAGTGCCGGGTCAATGGAGCATTGAATCCGCCTCGACCTTGGTCTCGCAGTAAAAAAACCTTGATAAAACGGCTTATTAATCTGGTGCTGAACCATCTGCGTGAATCGCAGTGATTCCTTGTGTCGCTAGTCGCAGGGGATCCGCGATTAGCGATGGCGCGCCAGAATCACCAATTTATAGGCGGCGTTTTCGTAAACGACTTCGAGATTTGTGGTTGATGATTTCGGCAGCAAGGCATAGCTTGCCTGATAGCGTTGGGCCAGCGCCAGCAATTGCTCATCGCTCAACGCGGCATAGGCTTTATTGAGCAGAGGAGCATTGGCAAAGCCTTGGCGATCCGGCAACGTGCCGCCCGCCAAATCGCGCAAACGCCCGTACCATTCCTGCAAATACTGCGCCCCGTCGGGGTTGATCTTAAATTCCACAACATTGGAACGGCTGGCCAGATAGATAAAACCGTCCGTGCCGGGAGGCGATAAAAACACCGCATTCGGCGGCGTGTTCTGACGAATCCACAAACAGGCGTTGACCCAATTGGAATTCTGCTCGGCATATTTTTCGATGGCAAATTTATACGTCATGCCTTGCCGCGTTGCCGGTATGGCATACAGCACAGTGGCCAACAGCATCAGGCTGAGATTGGCGATAAGAGTTGCGGACTTGGCTTTTTCCTTGACTACGGCGTTGACCAAAACGACCAACGACAACGCGCCAAAGACCGTGACCAACACGCTCATACGTAAAAATTGAAACTTCACCAACGACCCGATTTTCACAACGTAATAATCCGTCAGATGCAGCAACGAGAGCGCCGTAATCGCCAAGCTGACCCATAACACCACGCCTACAGCCTGGCTCTCCGCTTTTTTGTGGCGACGCAACCACCAATAAACCGCCGCCAGAATCAGCAAATGCGCGACAAACCAGAAGACCGCCTGCGGCGCTTTCAATTCAAAGTGCCAGGGCTGGCGAAAATTAATATCGGTGAGCGTAAAAGGCTGCTTGACCAATCCGCGTTCGAGCATCAGCGGCACATCGAACAAGGCTACGACTGCGGGCAACAGATAAAGCGCCATCACCACGAACGCTTCTTTAACGCCGAATTGTTTTACGTGAAGCACGAAAAAAGGCAATAAAATCAGGGCAAACGCAAAGCCTATCTGTAAATGAAAGAGCAACACCAGGCCAGCAAACAAGGCAGCGCAGCGAAAGCGCTGGCGCAGATAACTGGCCAACGACAGCAACAAAGCGGCGTGAGCAAAAATCGGCGGTTGAGTTTCTCGATTGCCCAAAAAGGTGTTGGCCTCCAAACCAAACCCTGTCCAGGCGATGCTCATCGCTACCAGAAAAGCGAAGGCGAGGTAGGCCAGCGTCGGCAATTTCATACTGCGACACAGCGCATACATAGCGGCGCTGAGAAACAGATAACCGAGAACACTGAGCAAAATCAGGGCATTGTCTTCGCCAAAGAATTTCGCCAAAGCGGCAACCATATAAACAAAGCTGCGATGATGATAGAGCCTGAGCGTGATGCTGAAATTATCGGGCAGATAGTTGGCGTCCAGCAGGCGGCGCACCACCGGCAGCAACCCCGTGTGATTGGAAAAGCCGACGCGTATGCCGCCGTTGCAGACGATCAGCAAAGCCGTTACAAAGAGTATGGCGAGTAGTGCAACGAGAAGATTCGATAGGCGATGGCGCGCTTCAGGGTTGGCGGTCTGGCTCATGGTTCGACTTCAGATTGTGAAGCCTGATGCAGAGAATTAGCAACTCGATTTGCGCTCCGCGCCAGAGTTTTCGGCACCTTAATCGGAAACAGAGGCTGCGCCAGCGTCTGCTTTTTCTTTTGCAGATGCACTGCCGCCACCAGTATGGCGCTCGCTTCTTCCAAGTGCTTGCGTATAAATTTTCGCCGTCCGGCAATATTGATGATTTCGCTTTCCAGCGCTTCCAGGTCATGCCAGTCGCCGATTTTATCCTGCAACGCACGCAACCACCGCAAGGCCGCAAGGCTTTCGCCGTAACCCATTTCAGCGGCAATCTCCAACAGGTAACGCAGCCGCTTGGCGGCGATTCGCAGTTGATGCAACTCTTCTGGGTGAGTGGTCGGCTGAACTTGCGCGGTCAGCAAAAGAAATTCCGCTAACCGCTGATCCAAGCGATTGGCGGTGTGTTGTAAAATTTTATCCTCAGCAAAGTAGCGGGCAAATTTGGAGCGGGATTTCGCTTCCGAGACCGCCTGCGAGTTTCCTTCGGCGTTTGCTTTCGTCAACTTCAACCCAAGAGCTTTGGCCAGTTGCTTGACTTGGAGGGCGCGCAGAACAGGCGCTATCTGCAAAGCGCTTTCGGCACGCCGATGCTGCAAGGCTTTGCCTAAAAACTTGAACGGATGGTGCAGGGCGCGGCGGCTTTCCGCCTCTTGTTGCAGCAGGTCGAGAAAGACATCATAGTTGCGAACCGCCGACAGCTTGCGGCGCAAATTTCGCAACCCCTTTTTGACCTTCTTCACTTCCGCACCCGCATCATCAAACTGCAATAAATCGAGCGAGGCCTGTAGCTTTCTGGTGGTGACGCGCAGTTTATGTATGGCCACCACATCGTCGGAGGTGAGCGCCGCCGCCAGATGATGCTGCAAAGTAACAAACTGATTGGTGATGATTTGCTCAAGCGTCAGCAACGGTTGTTCGCTTGACGCTGCTGTTGCATCGGTCTCATGAGGCTCCGGTAAATCCGCTGTGACGGTAGGCGATGGCACTCCATTTTTCATTGGCACATAGTCCTGCTGTTGAATGGTTAAGAGGGGATGAAAGCGAAAGCTTACTATTGAAAAGCGGCGCTAGGCAATCGGGAAAGCGGCAATCTCAGGTTAATTTTTTTGCAACTCCAGCGGGAATATTCTTCATGATTTTCGGCATGAAGGAATGAGCGACTATACTATTCATCAGGCGCATGGATATTCTGCAACTCAATTTAGGCCAAGCCCAAGCGGAGACCCCGACCGGGCGCGAAGTGCATTTTCAAGTGGCGCTATTGGCGGCGCTCGTCGGCACTGCCATTGGTTTCATAGCGCGCTTTGGTTTTGATGCACCGCTGCTTCCTGAATTAATGGCGCAAGCCTTGTTCGCCATTCTACCGATCAATTTCATCGCTCTGGTCGTAGGTTTTTTCGGCCCTTTCGCCAAGCATCTGGCATTTCTGGCTTGCGTCGTGTTGTATGCGGCAGCCTTAACCACTGCGGCGTTTTTCTTTCTCCAGCACTTTTCACCAGCCCCAAGCCCTCAGCTAACGACAACCCAAGACCCGTCCATACCCGTGCCGCCAATCCGCCCTCCGCCCTCCGCCCTCCGCAAGGCGTTATGGTTGTCGGGCTTTTGCCTAGCCCTGTGGGGGTTGACGTTGCTTGGTTTTTTACCGGCGCTTGGCGGCGGCTGGTTCGGCAATCGTTTACGACAAGGAGCCTTGTTCACTGCAATGGCGTTGCTGATTAGTTATGCGCTGTTGACTGCGGTGTTGGCGGTGTTGGCAAAGTGGTTGACGAAAAAACCTGAAGTCGCAGCGGCCAATAATTATCGCTTCTCGCGCCGTCAAGTCATGCGCGGCATAAGTTTCGCTGTGCTTGCGGTCGGCGTTTACGACATCGCCATCTCGTTGTGGGACACCTGGTTTCAAGCCAATGCAGGGCGCGTGAAAAACGGCAACGGCATCTTTCCGAACCTCGACGGACTGGCGCTTGAAATCACGCCCACAGAAGATTTTTATCAAGTCTCGAAAAATCCCTTTGACCCTGATGTGGATGTGAAGCACTGGCAGTTGACCGTCAAGGGGCGGGTTGAAAATCCGCTGTCGTTGACGTATGAAGCGCTCAAGGCGCTGCCCGCGGTTGAACAGTACGCCACCCTCGAATGTATAGACAACACCATTGGCGGCAACTTGATTGGCAATGCGTTGTGGCGCGGCGTGCGCTTGCAAGATTTGCTCACGAGCGCAGGGTTGCAAGTGGACGTGGTGGACATTGTGTTGTATGCCAGCGACGGCTACACCGATTCGATCCGCATAGAACGAGCGCTGAACGCGGCGACGTTGTTAGTTTATGAAATGAATGGCGCGCCGTTGACAAAGATTCACGGCTTCCCGTTGCGCCTGTTGGTGCCGGGCATTTACGGTATGAAGAACGTCAAATGGATCACCGGCATCGAAGCGGTGGATTTTGATTTCAAAGGCTACTGGCAAAAACGCGGCTGGGACGACCAGGCCGAATACCAAATCATGTCGCGCATAGACACGCCCGCTGCGGCGGTAAAAGGCAACGCGATCATTTCCGGCATAGCCTTCGCGGGGGATCGGCAAATCAGCCGCGTCGAAGTGTCAACCGACAACGGCAAAAGCTGGCAGAGCGCCGAAATCAAACCGGCCTTGTCGAATTACACTTGGGTGTTGTGGCATAAAGCGTGGACGCTTGAGAGCGCCGGTCAATATACAATTAAAGTGCGCGCTACCGATGGGCGCGGCAATCTGCAAACTTCGCAAAACACCGCGCCAGACCCAAAGGGCGCAACCGGCCTGCACCGCATCAAAGTGACGAGCGAATGATTTTCATCAGGCGCAGCCGTTTCAAAACCATTCGTCGCATTAAGCTTTGGTAGTGCTAAAAAAAACGGCTGAAGGATGGGAACGACGCAGCTTGCTTTGCCCCGCCGGGGTGTAGGAGAGTAGCCGATTTGCGCGACGCCAATTTGAGCGACGCCATTTGCCCCGCAGGGGTGTAGGAGATTAGCCAGTGCTGAAGGCACTGGAATCAAGTTGAGCAAACGCTATGCGCCCTGAAAGGGTGCAGGAGATAGATTGCCGCCAGCCTCCTGCGCTCTCTGCCAGAGCGCGACCGT
>JACQDB010000018.1 GCA_016201275.1 Acidobacteriota bacterium | reverse complement strand
TTCGCCTCTGAAAAATGTACAAAGTCGAGCTTAGAGCGTGGCGCAGAAACGGATTTTCTGTCCAGATGTTGTGTGCGATGCTTTGACTAACTACAACATATGGGCGGTTGCTGGAATTTTGCGACAGGCTCTATATGCGCGGCACACCAAGATTCGGAAAAAGAAACTCAACAAGCCGCATGACTATTCAGGCCATTGCACTGGTTGCGCCGAAACTTGGTGTGCCACGCATATAGTTAAAGCTTTCTGATCATATCAATAAATTCGCCACCCTTATTGCTACAAATCATTCTACGAATCTCGCAAAACAGCACGACAACGGAGGAAGGGCCAGCAGACGGCTCAAGCAAAGCGTCTGTTAGGCGATGGCTATTGGCTTTAGCAGTGGCAATCCAGCAACGCCTATGCGCCGTAATTCGCCTTGAACGAAACAACTATCGAACGACAATTTTTTCAATCAGGAGCAATGAATGGCGACCAACGATTATCACTTCATCACTCATTGGCGGGTGCGCGGCACGGTCAACGAAGTAGCCGACATTTTGAAAGACGCGACGCAATTGCCGCGCTGGTGGCCTTCGGTTTATCTCGACGTGCGGCAGTTGGAAGCGGGCGATAGCGAAGGCGTCGGCAAAATCGTCAGCCTCTACACCAAAGGCTGGCTGCCTTATACCTTGCGCTGGCAGTTTCGCGTCACCGAATCAAATTATCCGTATGGCTTTGCTCTGGAAGCGTGGGGCGATTTCGTAGGGCGCGGCATCTGGAGGTTGGCGCAAGACGGCGATTACACCAACGTCACCTATGATTGGCAACTGCGCGCCGATAAATTTTTGTTGAGCGCTTTATCGTTTTTGCTGAAGCCGATTTTTTCCGCCAATCATCATTGGGCGATGCAGCGCGGCGAAGAGAGTTTGAAACTTGAACTCGAACGCCGCCACGCCACAACTGCCGAAGAGGTTGTCCGCATACCTGCGCCTCCCGCGCCCACCTTTCCGCATAATCGGCGGCGAAGAAAAACGGCTTGAGAAATCACCGCGTCGCTTGAATTTAAGGCGCGGCTTTTTCTACACTGTTGTGCAATGCCGCGCCGATGACCAATTGTTATTCGGTGGCTGGCTATATTCGATAGCTTTTGTGAAGGAACGCTATGAATGATAAAAACCTGCGCCAGAGTCTGGTTGAAGTATTGAAAGGCGGACTAGCGCATTCGACCATGCGGGAGGCGCTGGTCGGCATTGATCCACCAAAGCGCAACCGCCGACCACAGGGATTTTCCCATTCCTTATGGGAAGTGCTTGAGCATATGCGTCTGGCTCAGGAGGATATTTTGCGTTACACCCTTGATGCCAATTGGGTCTCGCCCGCTTTTCCATCGGGCTATTGGCCGCAACCTGCTGAACCGATGCAGGAGTCTGATTGGCAGAAAACCGTTGCGGGATTTTTTGCCGATCTTGAAGAAACCATCAAACTGGCCGAGGACGAGAGCTTTGAATTAACTGCCGAGATTCCTCATGGAAATGGGCATACCTATCTCAGAGAAATTCTGCTGATAGCCGATCACAATGCCCATCACTTGGGACAATTGATTCAGCTTCGCAAGGCGCTGCAAGATTGGCCTTCGTGATGCAACGACGATTGGCACTAACGCTTTGGTCGTTCAGAAGCAATGCAGATACGTATAGGCTGCGACATTTTCTTTACTGGTCTTGATGACGAAGCCTTTTCTTTCCAGCAGGCGGCGCAGTTTCAAATTCGGTTTGGCGCAAGTCAAGGCGTGAACAATCCATTCAACTTGATGGCAATCTCGTTGTTTGGCGTAGCGTTCGGCCAGAATCCACAGCGCCAGCAAGACGCCTTCGCCGCCGCCATCAATATGAGCAAGCTCGACCACCAGCCGGTCTTGAGCGAAACGAAACTCGCCGAGAATTTCGGCTGAACCGGCGCGGAACGCGAACGGCTCATCGCAAAATACCAACGCTTCCACTTCCGCATACGGCAACGCCAATATCTCTTCCGGCGTGTAGCCTTCGATGTTCACTTGTCGGAAATCCGTCATCACGATTTCTCACCACGAAGCGCGGCTGTATAGTTCGGTCATCTCGCGCAGGCGGTCGCTGACTTCTCTGGTCATCAAGGAAGCGCGGACGCGCCAGTTCCAGTTGCCTTCTTCGGTCGCCGGTAAATTCATGCGCGCCTGCCCGTCGAGTCCCAACACATCCTGCAACTGAATGATGGCCGTGTCGGCCACCGATGACAAAGCGGCGCGTATGAAATCCCAGTGAATCTCTGCGCCGGTCGAGTGCAGATATTTCAAACAGAACTGCAACTCGCGTTTGGCGTGGTCATCCGCGCTTTGCACTTTGCTGTTGTACCAACCTACTACCGTGTCGTTATCGTGCGTGCCGGTATAGACCACGGCGTGGCGCGGATAATGATGCGGCAGATACGTATTGTTGGCATCGCCGCCTAAACCGAATTGCAGAATTTTCATGCCGGGCAATTTGAAATCATCGCGCAAGGCTTCTACGTCGTGCGTGATGACGCCTAAATCTTCAGCAAAAATGGGCAACTCATCGAAGGCTTTATGCAGCGCCTCGAACAAGGCGCGTCCCGGCACGTCAACCCACTTGCCGTTCCTTGCGGTCTGGTCTTCAGCAGGCACTTCCCACGCGGCGGCAAAGCCACGAAAATGGTCTATGCGCGCCATATCCACCAACTTCAAAGTTTCGCGCAAGCGTTCGACCCACCACTGGAAATCGCTGTCGCGCATCTTCTCCCAGTTGTAAATCGGATTGCCCCACAATTGCCCGTCCTGACTGAAATAATCGGGCGGCACCCCGGCAACAACAACGGGCGAGCCGTCCGCTTTCAACTTGAACAATTCGGGACTAGCCCATACGTCCGAAGAATTGTGCGCCACAAAGATCGGCACATCGCCGATGATTTTGACGCGCTTTTCGGCGCAATACGCTTTCAATTGAAACCACTGTTTGAAGAACAGGTATTGATAAAATTTCTGCGCTTCGATTTCCTCGTGCAAGTCTTTGCGCGCCAGCACCAGCGCCGCTTCATCGCGCAGGGCAAGCGCTTTCGGCCAACGGTTCCACGCCGCACCATGATGCGCCTTCAACAAAGCGCGAAACAGCGCGTAGTCATTCAGCCAGCGTTTCGCATAGACGCAGAAGGCTTCAAACTCGGCGCGCAGATGCGGATTGGCAGCGTCCCGGAAGTTTTGATAGGCCTTTGCCAGCACGTCATTTTTGAATTGGATCACCGCCTCGAACTGCACGCGGTCTTCATTGAATTCCGGCCTGTGAGTTAAATCCGCCTGCGACAGCAAGCCCTCTTCGCCCAGTTTTTCCGGGCTGATCAAATTGGTGTTACCGGCAAAGGCCGAATAGCTTTGATACGGCGAATCGCCAAACCCCGTTGGCGTGAGCGGCAGAATTTGCCACAACCCCTGTTTGCTGAGAGAAAGAAAATCCGCGAAGTGATACGCGGTCCGCCCCAGATCGCCGATGCCGAACGCGCTCGGCAGTGATGTGATGTGCAGCAAAATGCCGCTTGCTCGTTTGATACTCATGCCCCCTCAATTTTCCGATTTCAAATTCCCACTTATCAAAGTTCTTTAGGCTACCACAGAGACCAGCAATGCCCAAGATTAGAAAATCAACCGGCTGTTACTCATCGTCTGCTTTGTGGTGATAAATTTCTGGCATGATTTCTGCCTGTGAAGATAACCCGACTATTCGGAGAGAATGTGCGAAAGCTGAGACTGACGAAAGGTTGGTCACAAGAGATGTTGGCCGGTTTTTCAGGCTTGCACAGAACCTACATCAGTCAAATTGAAAATGGCGCACGCAATCCCACTTTACTGATCGTTGAACAACTCGCCAATGCGCTCGAAGTCAAACCCGCCACGTTACTGGCGGAGGAGAAAAGGAAGTCATGAATGAAGCTGCCATTTTCTCCAACCCGGCGCAGATGAAAAGGTTGGTTCAAATCATCACCAGCTATGCGCGACTGCCCTTTGCTTCCCATAACATCCCTGGCGCTCTACTGGAATCCGCTTTGGCGCACGTTCGCAACGCCGAGGTTTTACGAACCTATGATTTCGTGGATGTCATCCAGCGCCAGCAACGAATCGGTTGGCAGGTAAAATCCACTCAGGCAGCTACGCCGGTGACCTGGAAGCGAGCCAAAATCCCGAATCAAGTTGCGCTCATTGCCGAATCCAGAAAATCTGCACGCGGCAAACAAGTGCTGGGCGATGCCATCATTGATTGCTGTAACCAACACGCGCTCGCTAGTCTGCATCGTTACGAGCTTGAGGCGATTGGCTATGCCAGATTGATTTTGCACCCCGACCATCAAGCCAACTACTTTGAACGACGGTTATGCACTCAGGCGTCGCCAGCGATATTCAACAAATTGGAGTTTGAATGGTGTTGGTCAACGGCGAAAAAGACCGGGAAAAAAGAGCAACTACAAGCCTTTCATGGAATCCACCGTGCCACCCAGGAAAAGTGGTTTGCTTGGCATGGGCTAGGTGAAAATCAGTTGCACTTTAATGGAGAGCGCCGTTGGTGGGAGGAAGCGAGTAAGCTTCACGCTGTTACTTTCTCTTTGCCAATGGCAAGCGACCAACTTGACCTGGAAAAATTTGTCGCACTGTTATCGAAACTGACAACCTGATGCCACATGGTTTCCGCAAGACGTTGCGCCAGCAGCGGCGGAACCGCGTTGCCTACTTGCCCTGCGCGTTGCGTGAACGAGCCGACAAAATCGAAGCGGTCGGGAAACCCTTGAATACGTGCGGCCTCTCTGATGGTCAAGGTTCGGATGTCAATCGGATGTCCCCAACGCCCCGAGCCAGGATGGAAAACCCAACGCGTAATGGTCGGCGCAATCATCTCTTTGGTGAGCCGACCATAGGCCCCGCTGTAGCCGCTTTTCGTTTGCAGATGGAGCGGTAGGTCTTTGAGACCTTCTCCCGGCTGCAGGGAATCCAAGCGCTCATATTGAGTGGGTTGCAGATAACGCGCTACATGGTTCGTGACGCGGTTAGTGCAATTTCGAACCAATCGTTGATAAGGCGAGAAAGGGGCGCTTTGATACTCACAAACTTCTTGCCCTTCGCCATGCTTCAGGCTGGGCAAATCGCCTATCGCCTCCCACACCGTGACATAGCCGGGCAGAGGAAAAAGCCCTTGTTGAGAAGTCGGATTCGTATGCGTCGGTTTGGGGAACGCCAGTCGAAGGCCGTCACGACTGGCGATAAAAAAGGCGCGCCGCCGCCGTTGTGGAACGCCATAATCTGCGGCATTCACAACCTCATGCGAAACCATATAGCCGGCTTGATGCAACCGCGAAAATAATTCTTCGCTGTAGGCTTGCTGAAAACCGTTCTTCATTTCCGCAACATTCTCCATCAAAATCAGGCGCGGCAATAGCACTTCACAATAATCTAAAAACGATTTCAGCAAGTGATTTCTAGGGTCATCCAGATAACGATTTTTTCTGGGAACATTTTTTGAGAACCCCTGACAAGGTGGCCCACCGGCAAGCAAATCCACTTCGCCTGGTGCCAACTGTAATGCCTTCATAAAATCTTGGGGAGAATATTTCGCCAAGTCTAGTTGGAGGCTTTGAGCGTGTGGGAAATTATGCGAAAAGGATGATAAATAATTCGGCTCAGAATCAACGCCTGCCAGAATCTCAAAACCGGCTGCGGCCAGTCCTGTAGAGATTCCCCCGCAACCACAAAAAAGGTCTATTGCAAGCGGTTTCTGTCTATCTTTCATGTTACGCATCGTATGCGACTGAGAGGGCAATTGCAAGAAGCCGCGCTCGCCGCCAAGGAGACGAGAGACAAATCATCAGCAGGCGATGACCGTCCTTCCAAGCGATATTCACTAGGCGTGTTTATCCTCTCTTTCGACCAATCATATCGAGGCCAACGGCGGCGACCAGAATGACGCCTTTCACGATGTCCTGGGTGAAGTCTTGATAATTCCTGAGTGACATTCCGTTGTCCAGGCTCGCCATAAAAATCGCGCCTAAAATGGCACCAAAAACGGTGCCGCGTCCGCCCATCAAACTGGTGCCGCCAATCACACAAGCGGCAATCGCGTCGAGTTCCAACAAGCGTCCGGCATCGGGCGAAGCGCTGCCGACACGCGCCGTATAAATGATGCCGCCGAGTCCGGCAAGCGCGCCCATAATACAGAAAACCGCCAGCACATGGCGCTTGATGTTGATGCCCGAAAGCCGCGCCGCATCGGCGTTGCCGCCGATGGCATAGAGGTAGCGCCCGAAGGTGGTGTTCTGGGTCAGGAACGCGCCAAGCAAGGCCACGACGATTAAAATCACTACCGGAATCGGCACTCCCGCGTATTGATTTAGCGCGTAAATAAAGGCGATGACCAACGCCGAGGGCAAGAGAATTTGCACCACGAGATTGGTTGCGCCTAGGGTCGCGCCGTGACGACGTTTCGATTGATGGCGACGCCAAGCCAGGAAAATAATCGCCAGCACGGCCACTGCCGCAAGCCCTATGCCGACCTTGCTCATTAAATAGCATTGCCCTATGGCTTTGAACTCCGCCAAGCCAATCGGAATGGTGTTGCCTTTGGTGATGCCTTTGACGACGCCGCGCCATGCCAGCAAACCGCCCAGCGTGACAATGAACGCGGGGATGTTGGCATAGGCCACCAATGCCCCTTGCACCAAGCCGATGATGAGGCCGGTGACGATGCCAATGGCGAGCGCAGGAATTAAACCGTAACCCCACAACGCCTGCGCGATGGCGGCAAGCGCTCCCGTCAGTCCGGCTATCGAGCCTATCGAGAGGTCTATGTGTCCGGGCAAAATCACCATCAACATACCGACAGCCAAGACGCCGGTAATGGTCGCCTGTCGCATGAGGTTGGAAAAATTGCGCGCCTCCAGAAAGACGCCGTGGGTCGTATAGGCGAAGGTGATCCAGATGACGATTAACGCCAAGACCATGGTGTAGGTGCGCCAATCCAGCTTGATGAATAATTCGCGCAAGCCCTGGGTGATGGCGGCAGTCTCATTTTTGTCGCGTGGTGATTGTGATTCGCTCATAGATTTTTGTTCAACTGAGAGATTAGTTTTTCTTGATCGCAATTGAAAAAGCCAGTACCGAAATCAGCAGGCACAAAGGCGAAAACAAGCGCGTATCCCAATACGCAAAATCCGTATCATGCACTTGTTTGCAGAAACCTACCAACTTGAAATTGCCTATCGCCCGAATAAAAAAGAGCAGGCAAAGCGTCCAGGTGCCGGAATAAAAAATCCATTGCGGCACTCCACTTCCCCAGACGCGAAGTTGTCCGAGTATCACCAGCATCGCCATAAACAACGCGGCAGCAACCCACAGAGCCGCCATAGGCGAAGGATTAAAAGCGCGTTTGCCATCCACCATCGGCACGCTTACCGCGCTGCCGAAACTGCCGCCCGCCGCCCAATAGAGATGCAGCAGCGCCAACGCCGCAAAAATAAAAGCCAGTAAAAGACCCGCTTGGTAACGCAATATTATACCCTTGATAAACGATAGCGTTCCTGCAAAAACCGTTTTAGAAACTGCCGGTGGCGCGTGCCATCACGATTTCGGGCGTCGCTTCGTGGCGCGTGAATTCGCCCGTGACGCGGCCTTCGCGCAATACCAGCACGCGGTCCGCTAGTCCCAATACTTCAGGCAACTCCGACGACACCATCACGATGGCTAAACCGGATTGCGCCAGCTTGTCTATCTGCGTGTAAATTTCCTGCTTGGCACCGATGTCTATGCCGCGTGTTGGTTCGTCCAGAAACAACACTTTCGGATTATTCAACAACCATTTCGCCAACACCACCTTTTGTTGATTGCCGCCCGACAAAGTACCGACAATGGTGAATAACGAATTGGCTTTGACGCGCAAATCTTTCATCGCCTTGCCGCCCAGACGGGTCTCTTTATCGAGATTGGTGACAAAGCGCCCGGATAATTTGGGCAATCCCGCAAGCGTCATGTTTTTCACAATCGTCTGCTCCAAAACCAAGCCGTAGCGCTTGCGGTCTTCGGTGACAAAGCCTATGCCCTGGCCAATGGCATCGGCGGGGCTATTGATTCGCAGGCGTTTGCCTTCCAAAAAAATGTCGCCGGTAACGCGCCCCTGATAAGCACCAAAGATCGCCATCAACAATTCGCTGCGCCCTGCGCCCATCAATCCGGCGATGCCCAAAACTTCGCCGCGTTTGACCGTGAAGCTGACCTGCTTGACAACTTTTTTTGTCGTGTAAGCGTCCGCGACGGTCAAGCCGCGCACTTCAAAGACCACCTCTTTCGGTTGTCGGGTGTCGGGCGGAAAGACCTGATGGACTTCGCGTCCAACCATCTTGGCGATGACCTGCGCTTCGCTGGTTTCTTGGGTCGCCACCGTGTCAATGGTTTTGCCATCGCGCAAAACGGTAATGCGGTCGCTGATGCGAAAGACTTCGTTGAGCTTGTGCGAAATGTAAACCATGCCGACCTGACGTTGGCGTAATTGTTCGAGAATCGCCATCAAGGTTTGCACTTCGGTATCGGTCAAAGCCGCCGTCGGTTCATCCAGCACCAGAATCCTGGCCTCCTGCGATAACGCCTTGGCGATTTCGACAAGCTGTTGCTGGCCGATGCCGAGTTGACGTATAGGCGTGCGCGGGTCAATCGAAAGATGCAGTTGCTTGAGCAAATCGGCAGCTTTTTTATAGAGCGCGTCCCATTGCACGATGCCGAAACGACGCGGCTCGCGCCCCAAAAAAATATTTTCGCCAACCGTCATCTCCGGCACTAACGACAGCTCCTGAAAAATAATTGCCACGCCTGCCGCTTCGGAATCCCGTATGCCACTGAATTTTTTTACCGCGCCAGCGATGACGATTGCGCCGCCGTGTTCAGAGGCGCTGTAAACGCCGCTCAACACTTTCATCAAAGTGGATTTGCCTGCGCCGTTTTCGCCCACCAACGCATGAATTTCGCCTTCGCGTAAATCAAAAGTCACGCCGTCCAAAGCACGCACGCCCGGAAACGATTTGGTGATCTCGCGCATTTCTAAAAGCATTGCCTGTAGTTCCCAGTCCGCAGTCCGTAGTCCTTCAGTCTTCGCTTTGACGTTGGCACGAAAATTATAAATCGTGCTGGTGACAAACTATGGACTGCGGACTAGAGACTACGGACTATTTATTGTTTTTTATAAATCAGTTCGCGTTTTTGATAGCCGTCGGCGATGACCGTGCTATCAATGTTCGATTTATCAACGGCTATTGGTTCGAGCAAAATCGCAGGCACATCTTTTTTGCCGTTGTTGACGGTTGAAGTCGTTTCCAGGGCTGCGCCGCGAGCCATTGCCACAGCGACTTCGGCGGCGCGGGTCGCCAGTTTGCGGATCGGTTTATAGACCGTCATGGATTGCGTACCGGCGACGATGCGTTGCAAGCCTGCGAGTTCGGCGTCCTGTCCGGAGACCAGAACTTTTCCGGCGAGGCGTTGTTCCTGTAATGCCTGAATCGCGCCACCCGCAGTGCCGTCGTTGGAAACGACTACGGCAACGACATTGTTGTTGACCTGGGTGAGGGCGTTTTCGGTGTGCTTCAAAGCCTCGTTCGGTTGCCAGTCCTTAGCCCACTGGTCGGCAACGATTTTGATGTCGCCGCGATCAATGGCCGGTTGCAAGATGTTCATCTGCCCCTGGCGAAACATCTTGGCATTGTTATCGGTGGGCGCGCCGCCAATCAAAATGTAGTTGCCTTTCGGAGCGCGGTCTAACAGGTATTGCGCCTGCAACTCTCCGACTTTGATATTGTCGAACGACAGATACACATCCACGTCGCTGTTACGAATCAAGCGGTCATAACTTATCACCGGCACGCCTTGACGTTTGGCTGCGTCAACCCCGGCGGCGGCAACTTCGGCGTTGTGCGGCACGATAATCAACACGTCTATGCCTTGCGTCAGCAGATTTTCGATCTGCTTGTTCTGCACATCGTCGTTGCTGTCGGCGGCCAGATAGATGACCTCTGCGCCCAGTTCTTTGGCGCGAGCCATAATCAAATCGCGGTCATATTGCCAGCGCTCTTCTTTGAGGGTGTCAAAAGACAGCCCTATGCGAATCGGGCCGGTCTTCTTTGCGCCTACTGCGCCGCTGTTTTCGGGGCCGCACACACAAGCTCCGGTCAACAGCGCCAAGAGCAAAACAAGGATCAATAGGTTTAGCTGTTTCATAAAAATCTATCGTAAAAAACATCGTGCATCAAAAAATCATTGCGCCCAGGCAGCCCCTGCGTGCAGCGGTTTCAAAGGTGCAGGCGATACGGTGAAGCCCTCTATGCGATTCTCTATTTTGCCTTTCTCGGCGGCGCTTGTGCCAGCGCTACAGCGGCACGGCAAGGCGGCCATCAAGAGTCGGCAAACCCGTTCCGCAACTTGGTATAGTGAATGAAATAACCGGCAAGACTTGAGAGATTTCCCCCTGCCCTGTACGGGCAACCATCGCAGGGTCGCCCGTACAAAGTTGCACATTATTTCATCCACCAGCCTTACTCGGTTGGTGGAAAATCACCAAGTTTTGTAGGCAATATCTTCGCAAAACTTTTCCAATACGGTAGAGAATAATGACCTCGGCTGTCGCGGCTTTTCGCTGTAGAGTATTCGCAAAAGCCTGTGGAAATGCAAGCGCCAGAGAGGAAAATCCCTGATAAAAATTGCTCGTGCGCCAACAGCAAAACCTCTGGTTCTCGCCCTTGCTTTGGCGTATGCTTGCACTGCGGCAGACGCTGCATTCGTTGGAGAATTTTCGATGCCCGAGGCTTGCGACAAGATAGACATCGCCGTGCGACTGGATGCGCCGGATTGGCGCGATGACCACCAACTGTACGCCGTGCTGCGTTCAGCCCTCAAGAGTCGCAGCCCTTTGCCCTTGGTCAAGGCGCAGGCGGCGCAAGCGTGCTGGCCTGCCGCGCACTTCAAGCTCGACCGGGTTTCTCTGTTTCAAAACTCCAGCGCCGCCGAACAACAGGCCATTGTGCAAGCTTGCGGACGCAATCTTCTGGCGGAAGCTTACTACATCGAAAAATGCGGAATGTACTTTGCCGCCAAGATGTCACTGCTAGCCGCCACCACGCCGGAGCGTATGCTCTACAGTCTGTTTGCCGCCGATGAAGCGCTGCATTTCAACTGGATCGGTCAATTCATTTCCGCTTCCCAAGCACAGGCGTTCCGCCATAATCCGTTCATCACTTTGATTGAAGAAGTCTTGCAGTGCGAAGACCGCACCACGCTTGCTTATGTGGTGCAGGTGATCTTAGAAGGCTGGGGCATTCATCATTATCAAGCTCTGGCCAGAGCTTGTTTGGACCGCAATCTGCAACAGGTCTTTGCAGCGATTTTGCAAGATGAAGCGCGGCATCACGTCAGCGGCTTGATGCTCTTCAACGAACAGTCGCTTTCCGCAATGCAAATCGGCAACCTCGTCGCTTTGCTTCAACGCTTTTTCCGTCTGGTGCAAGCTGGGCCGCAACTGACGGTCAGCGAAATTCAGCGCGTCAAAGGAACTTTATCGAAGGCGCAAAAGACCGCCGTGTTTACGGAGTTGAACGGCGAAGCGGAAACCGCCAATCGTTTGCACCTCTTAAAAGGCTTGCTCAATGCGGCAGCCTTTGCCGAGGTGATGGTGACGCGCCTGGAAGCGGCGGCGGCGTTCACGCCTTGGTGCGCCGCCGACTGCGCGGCGCTGTGCGAGTAAACGTATAGAGCAGAAGTTGCTGCCCAGCGCCTTTGCCCAAACCGATCACGCCAAAAAGTTCTGCCATATCAGTGACACGCGGGGCGTATGCTACAATGGCAGGCATCACGTACTGATGATTCCAACAGCCTCAACTTGGCCGAGGTGTGACGACGGATTTTTCATCGCAGGAAGGAAGGCGCTATGAGCCTTATTCTGGTGGTTTCAATTTTGATCAGACTGTTGGCGATGGTTTTCTCCGTGGTCATCTTACGCAAGACCAGAGATTGGCGCGTTGCCGTCTTTCCGCTGCTCTTTGCATTGATGACGATACAACAGATTTTTCGCGCTCAAGCCATCCCCTCGGAACTGCCCGGATTTGCCGCCAGTCTTCTGGTTCTTCTGGCCTTGCTGTTGACTTATCGTCTGCTGGCGCAAAACGAGCAGACGCAGCAAGCCCTTAAACAAAGTCATGCGCGTTTCCAACGCCTGGTCGAATCCAACATCATCGGCATACTGATTGCCGATTTCAACGGCAACGTGCTAGACGCCAATGACGCCTTTTTGCAGATGGTTGGCTATAGCAAAGAAGACTTACACAGTGGCCGGATTCACTGGGACGAGATGACGCCGCCTGAATTCCAACAACTTGACGAGCGCGCCATTGAAGAGGTGAAACGCACGGGCGCAAGTTCCACCTGGGAAAAAGAATACTTCCATAAAGACGGCTCACGAGTGCCGATTCTGGTCGGCGCGGCGCGCTTGGAAGGCGTAACGTGCATCGCTTTTGTGATGGATCATACGGAGCGCAAAAGCGCCGAGAAAGAACGCGCACGCCTGCTGGTGCAAGAGCAACTGGCGCGTGCCGAAGCCGAAGCCGCACGAGAAAAAACCCATCTGATTCTTGAAAGCATCACCGATGCGTTTATCGCTTTGGATCCCACTTGGCATTTGGTTTATGTCAACCAGAAAGGCGCGCAATTGCTCAATCGGCAACGCGCAGACTTGCTCGGCAAACACCTGTGGACGGAAATTCCCGAAGCCGTAGGACACCCGTTTTATCACTACTTTCATCAAGCGGTCAGCACCCAAGTGGTGATGCAGGCGGAAGAATATTTCGCCCCCTGGGAGCGCTGGTTCGAAGCTCACCTCTACCCTTCGCCGGAAGGTCTGGCGGTCTTCTTTCAAGAGATCACCGAACGCAAGCGCATGGAGAACGCGCTGCGCGAATCGAATGAATTTAACAAGCAGGTTATCGCCAACGCCCAGGAAGGCATTGTCGTATTTGATCGCGAGATGAAGTACGTGGTGTGGAATCCTTTCATGGAAGACTTGACCGGCTATCGCTTTGAAGAAGTTGTGGGCAGACCATTTTTAGAGGTCTTCCCTCGGTATCGCGATTCCCCCTCCGATAGCTCGTTGGAAGGAGCGCTGAACGGAGAAAGCTCTGTCGGCCCAGACCTGCCAACGGCATCGCCGAAAACCGGAGAGCCTATCTGGTTAGACGCCAAATACGGCCCCTTATACAACGCTGATGGTGCGATTATTGGTGCCATTGTCACCATGAATGAAGTCACCAAACGTAAGCAGATCGAAGAATCGCTGCGCCAGAATGAAGCCAACTTTCGCTATCTGTTTGCCAATAATCCGCTGCCTATGTGGGTGGTGGATCGGGAAACCTTGCACTTCATGGAAGTCAACGACGCGGCGGTGAATCATTTTGGCTATAGCCGCGAAGAGTTTTTGCATATGCACATGGCAGAGTTGCGCTTGCCCGAAGAGGTGCCGCGTATGCTGGCCTATGTACAAAATATTCAGCGTTTCAATCGTGCCGTGAAGGCGTGGCATCGCTGCAAAGACGGGCGGCTGATTTTTGCTGAAGTCACAGCGCATCGCTTCGAGTTTGATGGACGAACGGCGCTGTTGACAGTGGTCACAGACATCACCGAACGCCAGCGCGCCGAAGAAAAATTGCGTGAATCGCATGAAGAGTTGCGCGCTCTGTCGGCGCATCTGGAATCGGTGCGCGAAGAAGAGCGCGCCCGCATCGCCCGCGAAATTCATGACGAATTGGGAGCGGCCTTGACCGGCTTAAAGATGGATGTGGCGTGGCTCGACCGTCGCTTGGCCGAGGCTGGCTTTGAACCGCAGGCGACCGTGCTGGTCAAGACCCGCGAGATGAACAGGCTCATCGAGTCCACCGTGCAGGTGACGCGCAAACTGGTCAGTGAATTGCGCCCCGGCATTCTCGACGATCTGGGCATCGTCGCCGCCATCGAATGGCAGATGCAGGATTTCCAAAATCGCACCGGCATCACTTGCGAGTTGGTAGCCACCCCCGCTTACATAGAACTGGAGCGCGACCGCTCGACTGCCGTTTTTCGCATCCTCCAGGAAGCCTTGACCAATGTGGCGCGTCACGCCTCGGCCACTCGAATTCAGGTCAAACTGGAACAGGAGAATGGCAACCTGTTGCTGGAAGTGCAGGACAACGGCTTGGGTTTGCAAAACCGTGATCTGGCGAAAAGTAAATCCTTCGGCCTCGTCGGAATGCGCGAGCGCGTGACGCTGTTGCACGGCGAGTTTGATATTCAAGGCAAAGCCGCCAAAGGCACGGCACTGCGGATTCGCCTTCCCCTGCATTAACAACAGGCCGCCACCCGCAGGTGCTTGCGGGCGTCTTTGGCTTGGTGATCTTGGTGATGAAGTGATGTCGTGGTTGATTCTCAATCCTCAAGGGCGGCATCCTTGACGCCGGCTGAGGCTCCGGCAGTAGCTAGAGCGTGTCGCAGAAATGAATGTTTTGTCCAGATATTGTGCGTGATGGTTTGGCCATCCACAACATATGGGCGGTTACGGGAATTCTGCGACAGGCTCTAGCTAGCGGCTGAAGGCGTATGCCGATTTTATGATTAAAATTCTTATCGCCGACGATCACGAAATTGTGCGCCGTGGTTTGAAACAACTGCTCGCCGAACATCCCGACATGACGGTGATGGGCGAAGCCGAAACCGTGGCGCAAGCGCTGGCACTGTGCCAGCAACACCCTTGTGATGTCATCCTGCTGGACATCTCGATGCCGGGGCGCAGCGGCCTTGAATTAATTTCCGAACTCAAACAACAACCCCGCGCACCGCACGTACTGGTACTGAGCGCCCACCCAGAAGACCAATATGCGCTGCGCGTGTTGAAAGCCGGAGCGGCTGGCTACATTACCAAAACCGCCGACGCCGCCGAACTCGTCAAAGCCATACGCAAAGTTTATCAAGGCCGCAAGTACATCAGCGAAGCGGTCGCCGACCGTCTGGTGTTTGATCTTGACAAGCCCTCCGGCGCAGCGCTGCATGAAAGCCTGTCGGATCGTGAATATCAAGTGCTGGTGCGGCTGGGCGCGGGGCAGACGGTCGGCCAGATTGCCGCCGAGTTGTCGTTGAGCGCCAAGACCATCAGCACCTATCGGTCGCGCATTCTGCTCAAGCTGAATCTGGAGAACACCGCGCAACTGATGGCCTACGCGCTGGCACACCAACTGATTGAATAAACGCTCGAGGCGACGCTGCCGCTGGCTCGCCTGGTGCTTGCCTTCCCCTCACGGCGGTAAGCAGTTGTCCTACAGCCGCTTTGCCTTTGCCCTACAAAAAAAACCGCGATGAACTACAACCGAAATAGCCTGCCGCTGATTCCGCCAGCCACGCCCAAGGTTTATGCTGGGCAATGTTGATTCCGGTTTTTTTTGAATCAAGAGAGGGGAGCAAGCCATGAAAGTATTTATCGTTGACGATTCGACCATCATGCAGGAACGGTTAATCACCTTGCTCAGTGAAATCGCTGCGGTGGAAATTGTCGGGCAAGCCTACAGCGCCCTGACTGCGATGGCCGCCATTGCTCACGCGCAACCGGATGTCATCATCCTCGACATTCAAATGACGGGGGGAGCAAACGGCATAGAGGTGCTGAAAGAAGTGAAAAAGCAGAGCGCCGCGCCACGAGTCATCATGCTGACCAACTACCCGTATCCGCAATACCGTCAGCAGTGTTTGCAGGCCGGAGCCGATTTCTTTTTCGATAAATCATCTGAATTTAATGAGGTTCCCAAAATCTTGAAGCAGTGGTTGCAGAAATCCTTTGGCGAAGCTTGAGACCTGTCGCACGACGGACCCAGAGAGGAACGATACGCGAGAGCAATGTTTTTAGAGGGCAAATAAAAGGAGAGCAAGGGATGATGAATGATAAAGCAGGGCGCTTCCCTTTGCGTGTGAATCTGCGCCGCGCCACGGCACGGCAAGGAGAAGTAATCATGAACAAACAACACAAAATTAAACTCGGTATCGTAGGGTGCTTGGCGCTAGGCACCACGCTCTATGTTCTGCTCGATTTTCAACGCACGGAAAGCCTCTTCGTTCGCAGTGCGATGATCGTGCTATTGTGGTTAATCGGCGTGGCGTCCGTGCTTCTGGCCATCACCAGCGACCGGGTTCGTGCCAAATTCCAGTCAAAGAGTGCTGGGAAGAACGGCGGACCACCACTGCGCGGCCTTGTCGAAATCACCAATGAAGGCATCTGGACGGTGGATAAAGAGTTGAAGACTTCGTTTGTCAATCAGAAGTTGGCCGACACTCTCGGCTATGGCGTCGAAGAGATGCTCGGCCAACCGATCTTCGCGTTTATGGATGACGAGGCCAAGTTGCAAGTCCAACAGTATGTCGAGCGTCATCAAGAGGGCATCGCCGAACAGTTTGAATTCCGCTTGCAGCACAAAGATGGCTCGTCGGTGTGGGCGGCGTTGTCCGCCAAACCGCTTACCGACGCGCACGGTAAATATCTTGGCGGCATGGCGATGTTGACCGACATCACCGAACGCAAAACCGCGGAAGAAATTTTGCAGGAGTGCGAGGCCAACCATCGCGCCCTCCTTGATAACGCCCGCGATTTTATTTTCACCTTAGATATTGAAGGCAATTTCAAAACCGTCAATCGCGCCGCTTTGCAATTGACCGGTTATAGCCGCGAAGAAGCGCTACACATGAATTTCGCGCAGGTGGTGACGCCCGAATCTATGCCTCTGGCCAGCGCCATCATGGAGGTCTTGCGCGATGGCCGCAGCGTGCCGGTTTATGAAGTGGAGATCGCCACCAAAGACCGCCAGAAGGTTCGCATAGAGGTCAACAGTCAAACGATCTATCGCAAAGGCAAGCCGGTTGAAATTCAGAGCATCGCCCGCAACATCACCGAACGCAAGCGCGCCGAAGCCGAACATCAGCAACTCCAGGATCAACTGTTGCAGGCGCAAAAAATGGAATCCATAGGGCGCTTGGCCAGCGGCGTGGCGCACGACTTCAATAATTTGTTGACCGTCATCATCGGCTACGGTCAATTGTTGTTTCGCAATCTTGCCGCTTCTGACACCAATCGCGCCGCTGCCGAACAGATCATCAAGGCCGGTGAAAGCGCGGCGAGTTTGACCCGCCAACTGCTGGCCTTCAGCCGGCGTCAGGTCTTGGAACGCAAGGTCATCAATCTTAATCAGGCGATTGGCACTCTCATGAAAATGTTGCAGCGTATCATCGGCGAAGAGGTCGAGACGCTGTTCCTGGCCGACGACAAACTGCCTATGGTCTTCAGCGACTACGGCTGGATCGAACAGGTCATCATCAATCTTGCGATCAATGCCCGCGATGCCATGCAGGGAGGCGGCCAACTGATGATTAAAACTCAGGCCGTCACGCTTGACGACGCCTATTGTAAAGAGAACCTGTGGGCGAAACCCGGTCAGTACGCGCAGATCAGCATTTGCGATGACGGCACGGGCATGGATGCGGAAACTTTGCAGCATATTTTTGAGCCGTTCTTCACCACCAAAGAAGAAGGCAAAGGCACGGGCCTCGGATTGGCGGTGGTCTTTGGCATCATTCAACAACACAACGGCTTGATTCATGTGTACAGCGAAATGGGCATCGGCACGACCTTCAAAGTCTATCTGCCAGCGCACCAGTCAGCATTTGCCGCACCGCAGCTACAGGCCGAGGAAGTGCCACTGCCGAACGGCAAAGAGACCATTTTGATTGGCGAAGATGACGAGACTTTGCAGCGGCTGGCGCGCAGCGCACTCGAAGGACTCGGCTACAAAGTCCTGTTGGCCAATAATGGTGAAGAAGTGTTACGCCAGTTTACCGCGCACCGCGACCAGATAGATTTGCTGATTCTCGATATGGTCATGCCGCGATGCGGAGGCTATGAAGCCTATCAGGAAATTCAAAAGCTGAATGGCGCGATGCCGGTCATCTTTGTCACCGGCTACAGCACCGAGATGACTCGACATACGCTTGTGCCAGAAACGAACGCGGTGGTTCTTCAAAAGCCTTACGGCGTAGCGGAGTTGGGGCGCAAAGTCCGCGCCCTGCTTGATGCCGCGTCCGCGAAACAGTGAGGCGCTCATTCGACGACCGCCAAACGGCGCAAGAGGTTTGCCGCATCGGCAAGATTGACCAGCAGCGCCTGCGCCTTGATGTTGCCAAGCTGCAAACCTTTGGCGACGAAATAATCGAAGTACAACGTGCGCGCCTCGGCAACCACGACCAGGCGCGCCGCCTGCAATTGACCGAGCCGCCGCGCCTGGTCATAGTGATACGCTTCACGCAATAGACTATCCAATTGCGTTTCAAGCGCCGCTGTTGCTGCCGCCGCATCGGCGCAGGGAGCCAACCTCAAACTATCGGTCAGCAGCGCGTAATAAGGCTTGTCATCGGCAACCGGCAACAACACTTGAAAGACGCTTTGCAGCGCCAAGCGCGTCAGACAATTTTGCACAAACTGATCGTTGAGTTTTTCGCCCGTTAAATCGCAGACCGCCGCCTTGCGTCCAGTGAATTCCAAGCACGGCGTCGCTGCATACCAATGCGTCACCCGCACCCCATCGCCTAAACGATAACGAGACAAGCCGCCCGCTTGCGTCAACACGATTTCATACTCCTGCCCAACTTCCAGTTCCGACAAGCGCCGCAAGCGATCTTGGGCGTCGAGAAATTCAAAGAAGACTTCCGTTAGCAGCGGCGCAAATCCACGCGCTTCAATCAACGGCAAGGTCATGGGCGCTTCCGTCGCCAATAAACCTTTGCCCTGCATGAAGGCGTGCGGAAATTTTGCCGCCAGACGTGCGGCGGCCTGCTTTGCTTGCGCGCTCGTCCAGCACGAAATGAGTTTGATTTCCGGCCACAGATGCGGCCACGAAATTTCGGCAGCCGCCAGCCTCGCCAAGCGCTTATCATTCGGCTGGGGAAAACGAAAGGTGAGATTTTCGAGATGCAAAACGCCGCTGCGTAAATCTGTATGCAACATTTCGCGGTTGGCTTGAATGAACTCCAACAAGACATCAAACAACGACGGATTCCATAACGAGAGGATTTCCAATTTTTCTTCGGCAAGCAGCAAAACCGCCAGAGCGCGCTGGAAATTCTGCGCCTCCTGCAAGCCTTTGAGCGCAGGCGGCACCACGAAAAACGGTTTGCATAACCTCTGCAACCACCTATGCAAATAGTGCGCGTCATCGGCCAGCCCTATGGCTTTGCCGCGCCCTGTGGTTGACCTTTGCGGCGAGGTCGGAGAGACGCTGAAGAAGGTTTTGCCGGTTGCAAGCTGCGGCAAATTTTCCAACAAGTCCGCCAGCCAGATGACAAACATTCGATTGAACGAGGCTTTCAACGATGGCGTGTACGGAATGAATTTCGCGGCGGCGGCACTGCCCGAAGTCTTTTCATAAAACTGCACGGCTTCGGCGACCAGCACATTTTTTTCGCTCTGTTGTTGGCGCGTGATCCAGTCGCTTAAATCGTCATACGTCACGAGCGGCAATTTGGCGGCAAAGGTTTGATAATCGTCTTTGGCCTTGAGGTGAAAATGGCGACCGTATTCGGTGGTCGCAAGCTTGGCGACGAGTTTTTGCAGCACCAGTTGCTGCGTTTCGTCAGGTCTCTGCAAGGCGCTTTTGAAGTTTGCCAGCGCCGGACGCAGAAACGGTTTAATTATGGGGCGAAGCGTTTTCAGCATAAGAGGAGTCGGCAGGCCAGAGGGCCTTGCATGATGAATGTACGGGCGACCCGCTGTGGTCGCCTCGTCGTCAAAAGGGGCGACCACAGCGAGTCGTCCGTACATTCATCACACCAAGCTACAGGCTGCCCAGTGATTTTACCTGAGCTTTTCGGCAGTCGGCGACACTTCGATGGTTTGATTGATATAGACATCGGTAAGCAGCGGCAGATAAACGCCGTCGGCAATGCGTGCGCCTACGCCTATGCGACTGCCTGCGCCGATGAAGACCGCGTTGCCGATGGTGATTTTTTTGCAGTACAAAATCATGCGTTGGCCTGTGGGTTTGATGGCGTGGCCTAACAGTTTGCAGCGATGTCCGAAGACCACGTTATCGCCAATTTCAAGCATCGAGCGGTCGGTGATTTCGACATTCGGGGTCCAGTAAACCTTGCGCCCAACGCGGCTGCCACACAAGCGCAACCAGCAACTATACGCGCCGGGAATAATACGAAGCAGGGCTTCGAGTTGGGGAATGGCGGTGTAGATAACTTGAATCTGATGCGCTCCCCACCACGGCGAATAGCGACGCTTCGATAAATCCGCAGGCTTTTCGCGGATCGGAAAAAGCGCCTGATGCAATCGCAACGACAAGGGCGGCACGAGATAAAGAATCAATAAAAACAGCAGTGGTTGCAGCAACGACGGACGATAAGCGAACCACCAAAGCGTCGCCAGCAAGAGGCTCAAAAGTCCTGCCGGATACAAGGCGATGAGGCGACCGGCAAACGTCATCTTGCGCTACCCGCCTTTCGCGCCGCAAACGGGAATAATAATTTGCGCCGCAAATCCAAGGTCAACGGAATGCCGAATTGTTGGGGCCGTTGTGCGGGGCTGTAGTAAGTGCCGTGCAGCTTGTCCCAAATCGAAAGGTTCGCGCCGAAGTTTTTATGCGCTTGCGTGGCGCTGTGATGCCAGGCGTGTTCACGCGGCGTGATGAAGATTGCGGCGACGAGGCGATGCCGCAAAGAAGGCGGCGTGAAAAAAAACGCGCTGTGTCGCCAGAGGTCTAAACTTGCGGTGATGGAGGCCGACACCAGGAAGGCTTGCGGCTCTTGCAACAAAAAAATCAACCCGCCGTTGACCCATAAATAAACCATCAGAAGCGAAGTCCACAAGGTGTTGCGCGAGGTGATGAAGACATCCATATGCTCTGCGCTGTGATGCACGGCGTGAATATCCCACCAAGTCTTGCCGTGCAGCAGGCGATGATTCCAGTAATAGAGATAATCCACCAGTACGAAATTGAGCAGGAAAGCAAGCGTCGGCGAAACCGCCAGCGCCCCTTGCCAACGCGGCGCAAGAGTCGCAAAAAGCCAATAAACAAGGGCGATTTGCACGAGCGGAAGCAACACGCCTTGAACCACTAAACCCGCCGCATCCAGCATCCAGTCCTGAGCGTGACGCGCCAGCGCCGCACGCCGCGACTCGTTCACGGCAAAGGTCAAAGCGGCAAGGATGATAAACGAAGCAAAGACAATCATAAAAATTATGGTGAGGCTCGGTCGTAGAATTTTGTCCGCTAGAGCGGTTTTCATATGGGTGTACGGAACCCCCTCTCGTTGAGCAGCGGTCTTCGACCGCGCGAAGGTCAGAGACCGCCGCTCAACGGGTTTGAGGTTTCCGTAATCTCAAACAAAAACCGCTCTAGTTGTCTCGCCCATTATAAATTTCGTTGCGGATTTTTGGCGAGGAAATTTGCTATAGGCGATGCCGCTCCCCAATCGTTTTAATACAGCCCGACGCGGTGCAATAGCGAGTCGAAGCGCACATCGGCGCGCAAGGGGTCAAAGCGCGGGTCGGCTTTCAAGTAGGCCAGAAAATCATTGCGCTCGTTGTAGGCTTTTTCCAGCCACTCGAAGGCCTTCTCTTTGTCGCCCAACCCGGCGTAGATAATCGCAATGTCGTAAGACGAACCTTTGCGTCCGCCTTTCGTGGGGTCGAGCAATTCCTCAAGAATCTTTTCGGCCTCGTGGCGTCTGCCGGCAACCGCATAAGCGTGGCCGAGGGCGGCGACCACCACTGGACTGCTGCCCGACATCTCGCGGGCTTTTTCAAATTGCTCGATGGCCTGCTCGTGCATTCCCTTCTGTTCGAGAATCAAGCCATAATAGCGCCGCGCTGAAAAGAAGTTGCCGTCCATCTCTATGACTTTGGTGCAGGCGGCGATGCCTTCTTCATTGCGGCGGGCGAAAAAACAGACCCAACCGATCTGGGCGTTGGTAATCAAAGAGAGCGGGTTCAAGCTCTGGCCGCGTTTGGCTTCGTCTATGGCGTCTTGATAACGCCCCACCGAAGCCAGATAGTTGGAATACCATTGATGCGCCAGCGCATAGTTGGGATTCAATTCGATGGCGCGGCGAAAACTCTCTTCCGCGCCTTCCCAATCCCAATCGTAACGGGTTTGCACAAAGCCTAAAGAGGTGTGCGCTTCGGCCAGTGTGTCGTCCAGTTGCAAGGCTTTTTCGGCGGCTTCTTTGGCTTTCGGAAAAGCTTCGTTGCCGGGCAGCGAACCATAAACCGCCAGCAAAGTATAAGAGTCCGCCAGTCCGGCGTAGGCTTTGGCGTCCTGCGGATTTTTATCAATCGCCTGACGAAAATACTCTATGCCTTTTTTCAAATCATCGGGGCGGCGCTTGTTCCAGTAATTGCGTCCCATCAGGTAGAGCTTGTACGCTTCCATGCGTTTGCGCTCGTTGCTGTCGAGTTTCAATTCCAGTTTCTGCGACATCGCGCTTAAAATTTCTTCCTGCAAGGCGAGGATGTCAGAGAAATTTCTGGCGTACTGATCGCCCCATATACGGGTGTTGTCGCGGGCATCAACCAATTCAATGGTGAGCGCGATGCTGTCGCCGCGCCGCGTGATGCGCCCCGACAATACCGCATCCACGTTCAAGTCACGGCGCACGGCACGGGGGTCTATTTCATTGCCTTTGTAGCGCAGCACCGAAATCAACGACATGACTTTCAGCTTGGGCAGTTGCGATAGATTCTTAATCAAGCTTTCGGTCATGCCATCGGCGATGTAATCGGAATTGGGGTCGCCGCTGGCATTGGCAAACGGCAGTATGGCAATGGATTCAACCGCTTTTTTATTGCTTCCGGCAAAATAGGTGAACGATGCCGCGACAATGAGGAGCGCGAGCAACGTCAGGATCAAACCTTTCTTGCGTTGGCGCAAACCGGTGATGATGTATTCGGCGCTCGACATCGGACGCAGGTTTTGCGAGTCGCTGTTAGGAAAGGGCGGCATCTCGCCGCTGGCAAAATCCGCTGACCGCGCCAACTCAACAACGGTGTCGCGGCTGCTTCGCATAGACCCGGAATCGCTGTCCGTGTGACCGGCAAACGAGCGCTCGCGGATTTCTTCATAAGCCAGATGCTGGCGCAGGTTTTTCAAATCAATAGCGATGTCTTTGGCAGTTTGATAACGCTCTTCGCGGTCTTTGCGAAGCGCTTTGGTGACGATGCGCTCCAACTCGTCGTTGGCTTCCCGCGAATAACGCGCCAACAGCGGCGGCTCTTTGTAAAGAATCGAAGCGATGATGTCGCCCGGCGTCGCGCCATCATAAGGCACGCGCCCAGTAATCATTTCATACAACACGACGCCGAAACTGAAGATGTCGGCACGCGCATCAATAGTAAAACCGCGCGCCTGTTCGGGCGACATATAATGCGGCGTACCCATGACGATGCTGGGGTCGGTGATCAGAATTTTGGTCTCCGATTCGTGATCCACTTCACTCGCCAGGTTGAGCGATTCGGTTAATTTCACCAGGCCGAAATCCACCACTTTCACATAACCATCGGGGCGCAGCATGATGTTTTCCGGTTTGATGTCTCGATGCACGATGCCGACGGCGTGCGCGGCGGAAAGGGCGCTGGCGATTTGAATGGCAACCTTGAGAATGTCGCGCAGGCTCATGCGCCCGCTCATCATTTTCTGTCTGAGGGTTTGGCCTTCGATGAATTCGGTGACGATGAAATTGGTGTCGTTGCTGCGCCCGACTTCAAAAATCGTAATGATGTTGGGATGATTGAGGGCGGAAGCGGCGCGTGCCTCCTGCTCGAAGCGGCGCAGGCGGTCGCTCTCTTTGGTGAAATGCGGCGGCAGGGTTTTCAGGGCAACCTTGCGTCCCAGCCGCGTGTCTTCGGCAAGATAAACTTCGCCCATACCGCCCGCGCCCAAACGCGACACGATGCGATAATAAGAAACACTGGTTCCGGCGGCGAAAGTCATTTGGTAGAAGATTCAAATGCGGTCTGGAATTTAATGGTTTTCCACGATGCCGAATGATCAGCGATGCAGCGCCATCACCGGAACCTGTACAAGCGCGACCGGCGCTTGCGGGTGCTTCATCAGGTCGTCCATTTCGCGCACCACTTGAGCAGAAAAATAGCGCTCACCGCAACGCGGGCAGACCCGCGCCGGAACGCCTTCAAAGATAAAATGCTGCGCTTTGCGATGGCGATAAACGGTCACCAACTTCTCGCTGTTGACTAACTCGGCGTTGCAATACTCACAAAAATCCTGCTTCATTACGTCACTCTTTCAAAGCATACACGGTGATTATACGCATCAAACCCAATGGCAAAAAGCGACCGACAACTTCCAGTTCGCAAGCGGTAGTTTTCGCCGTCCCCTGCACGACGAAGCGCACACCTCGCGGATCATCAGTCAATTCGGCAACCAAGGTTCCGTGCAAAATCGCCGTGCGCACATCTTCCTCGGTCAGATCATCTTCGTCCATCTCTTCCAACGCGTGAATGGAGTATTCGTAATGCCCTTGTCGTACCGCACGGCGAATTTTTTTGATGCCCATCAGGTTCCATCTAAGCCGACGCGCTGCGCCAATTCCTGAAAGCGCGGGTCGTCGCGCAGCCTGTCCACTTCAGGCTCTACCTTCATGTAAGCCAACAAGCCATAGCGTTCTGCCAGTGCCTGATGCAGATATGCAAATGCTTGATCCTTATCGCCCAGTCCCATGAAAATTTTGGCGAAAAAATAAGCCGGAATATAACGCTGACAACTCCAACTCTGCAATTCATCCAGCACTTGTTGCGCCGCCTCTGCTTGCCCGGAGAGCGCGTAACGATAGCCTTGCGAAGCGAGGGTTTCGAGGTCTTCACCTGCCCGCGCCAAAGCCTGCTGAAATTCGCTGTCGGCTTCCGCAAAGCGCTCCTGCTGCAAATAGACCTGACAGAGACGCCGCCGCGCCAGTAAATAATTCGGCTCCATCTCCAGCGTCTTTTTCAATTGTTTGATGGCCTCATCATAACGGCGTCCGAGATAGAAAAGCCAACCGAGATTGGTGTTGATGGGCAACGAGAGCGGGTCTAGCTCTAAGGCCCTGTGCATGGTTGCTTGCGCCTCATCATAACGTCCCATCGCCACCAGAAACAGCGCATACCACAAATGCCCTGTCGCATAACCGGGATTGAGCGTCAGCGCTTTCTTGAACTCTTTTTCGGCTTCTTGATACTGCCAATCGTAACCGAACAAAACGAAGGCTAAAGAGATATGCGCTTCGGTCAAGGTGTGGTCCAGCGACAAGGCGCGGGTGGCTGCCGAACGGGCTTTCGGAAAGGCATCGCTGGGCGGCGAAGAACTATAGCTGGCGATGAGATTATAGGAATCGGCAAGCCCTGCGTAAGCCAGCGCGTAATTCGGATCAAGGTCTATGGCTTTGTTGAATTGCTCTATGCCTTTCAACAAACCTTCGCGGGTACGTTTGTTCCAATGATAGCGCCCCTTCAAATATTCTTGATACGCTTCGGGATTTTCGGTGTGGCGTTTGGTCAATTTCCGTTTCTGTTCGCCGCTCAATTTCAACCGCAGCTTGGCGGAAATTTCCTGCGAAATCTCTTCTTCAACGGCGAAGATGTCGGCCATCTTGCGATTGAACGGTTCGCCCCAAAGTTGCGAGCCATCGGCAGCGTCAACCAATTCGGCTTTGATAACCAAGGTATCGCCGCGCTGCAAGACGCGCCCGGTCAAGACCGCACGCACCTTCAATTCATTGCCCACTTGCTGCGGCGCGACGCTTTTGCCTTTGTAACGAAAGACCGTGCTGCGCGCCATCACTTTGAGTTTCGGCAATTGCGACAGGTTATTGATGATGCTTTCGGTAATGCCGTCGCTGAGGTATTCGGTGTCGGCATCCTGGCCGACATTTTCAAACGGCAGAATGGCGAGCGAATCAATGCTACGTCGTGGGCGCGTGCGCTTGGTCGGTTGCGCCCATGAGCTTGCACCGGAGTCGCTGAGTGAGCGCGTGGCATACTCGTTTTGCAGTTGCCGCAAAGCCGTGATGAGTTCCCGCGCTGAAGCAAAGCGTTTGTCGCGGGGTTTTTCCAAACACTTGTGAACGAGGCGTTCGAGTTCCGCCGCAACCTGTGAATTGAAGCGCGACAGCGGCGGCGGCTCTACGTTAATAATATTGTGCAGCAACTCGGCCTGACTGTCCGCCACGAACGGCTGTTTGCAGGCCAGCATTTCATACAGCACCACGCCCAGACTGAAAATATCGGTGCGCTGGTCAAGCGGCAAACCCAAGGCCTGTTCGGGCGACATATACGGCACGGTTCCCATCACCAGCCCGATGGTCGTCGCTTGACTGAGGGGATTGAAAAGCGCCGCCTCCGGCGTCGCCTGACGGTTCGAGGCGGCGCTTGATGAACTTGCATCATCGGCGTTGGGATTGCGTGCAAGGCTCGGCAACACGGCGTCCTGCAAAACCGTGGCGGGCGCGGTGGTTTCCTCAGGGTTGCGTTCAAACGTAGCGGTCGCTAGGTTCTGCGGGTCGAGCATCGCCGTAGCCTTCACCAGCGCTTGCAAAGAAGCCGTAGCGGTTTCGTCTAGCGCCTCGGTCGGTTGCGCGTCGCCGTTGCTTGCGCCAGTTTCGTTGTCCGTTTGCAGCACCGAGGTTTGGTAACGCGCCGCGTCCGGGGAGAGGGGATTGGCGATTTGCGCCAGCCCGAAATCCAGCAGTTTCACCAGACCGCGCGGCGTGATGATGACGTTGGCACTTTTAATATCGCGGTGAATGATGCCCAACGAATGCGCTTCGTCGAGGGCTTCGGCAATCTGCGCGGCGGTGTCTATGGCTTCGTGAATGGCCAGGCCACAACGGTGAATTTTGTGCGCCAGCAATTCGCCTTCGACATATTCCATCACGATGAAACTCAAGCCTTCGTGTTCGCCGATGTCGTGAATAGCGGCGCTGTTGGGCGACCGCAAGGCAGAAGCCGCACGCGCCTCTTTCAAAAACCGCGAACGCCGCGCCGGATCATATTGATAAGAGGCAGGCAGAAATTTCAACGCCACTTGACGAAACAGGCGTATGTCTTCGGCCAAATAGACCTCGCCCATGCCGCCCGCGCCGAGTTTTTTGATGATGCGATAGTGAGAAATGATCTCTTGAAGCATTCCGCGCTTTCCTTAGTTGCAAAAATCCTGGCAACTTTTACGAAGCCCTCGTCACTGCCGGATTGCCTTTAGAGTATAGGGTAGAAAATCCGCCGCGTGAATCAGGCGGCGGCGCACGCCTCATTCGTCATTCTCTTCTTCGATGACGGTGCGCTCGAAACGGCCTATGAAATAGACAATCAGGATAATCACCAGAACGACCAGCAGAATAATCTGCACGCGCTTCAAATCGCCGATTAATTTTTCCACGCCGGTGGCAAAGGTAAAGCCCAAGCCGACCAGTATGCCCGCCCAGGCCAGACAACTGGCCAGCGTCAGCACCAGAAAGCGGACTTTGCCGAAATGGGCGATGCCCCAGAACAGGGCGCTGGCGGTTCGCAAGCCGTAAACATATTTGACGATGAAGACCGACAACACGCCGAAGCGCTTCATCAATTTTTCGATGCGCGGTTTGGCCTTGAGATAAAATTTCATGCGGTGCGCTTTGCCGCGAAAGCGCGAGCCGATCCAATAGGTGATGCTGTCGCCGACAAAACCTCCGGCAGTGCCGACCGCGAACGCCTCTTCAAACGAAAACCATCCGGCACGCGCCAGCACTCCGGCCAGCAGCAAGGTCAAATCGCCTTCGATCATAGTGCCGAAAAACACCGCCCACAATCCGTATCGTTTTATGATTTCTTCCATTCCGTTTTTCTGGTATTGCAAAAAATTTCAGCAGTGTCTGCGTGCAATGAACCCTGTAGGCTGAACCTCGGCAGCCGTGAAATTCCAAGCCCGATTTTTGGCCTGTGGATTGTAGCCGAACAAGGCAAAAATTGACATCCCTTTTGCGCCTTTGTTATGCTGAACCTTCCGACATTTCAAAGGCTTCTCAAGAATCGTGCATGACCATAGGGGTTTTTGGTGTGAGGGTGTGCCGCTGGCGCGAGATCATTTAGGCGTGCCGTTTCGTTCCTCACCGCCATCGCGCCACGGTACATCGCCACGCGAAATACGAAGGACTGCTTTTATGACTACCGACCCAGACCATGTTTTTATCGGCATAGACCTCGGCGGAACGACCATCAAAACCGCGCTCGTCAATGCCGCTGGTGAAATCGTTCACGAACTGCGCGTTGACACCGAGCAACAGGATTCTGACAAACTGCTCGCCCAACTCGTCAGCCTCGCACAAGGCTTGAACAAACAGGCCGAAGGCCACGCCGCCGCCATCGGCATAGGCGTTCCGGGACTGGTCAACATCAAAACCAATCGCATAGAAGTGATGCCCAACTTGCCCAACCTTGCGGACGTGGATGTACCGGCCATCTTAGCGCGAGAAACCGGCTTGCCCACGGTCATTGATAACGACGCCAATGCCGCCGCCTATGCCGAACATCAGGCCGGTGCGGCACGCGGCAAACGCGATGTCTTTTTCGTCACCCTCGGCACTGGCATCGGTTCCGGCCTGATTATGAACGGCCAGATTTATCGCGGCGCTAACGGCTTTGCTGGAGAGTTCGGGCATATGACGATTGACCCGGAAGGCATCGAATGCGGTTGCGGCAACATTGGCTGTCTGGAAACCATCGCTTCCGGCCCCAGCATCGTGCGCCGCACCCGCGAACGCCTGTACCGCGACCGCACCAGTTCGCTGTCCCTATTGGCCTTGCCGCGTGACCGCGAATTGACCGCCGAAGACATCGCCCGCGCCGCCCAAAGCGGCGATGAAATGTCGCAACTCATGATGGAACGCACAGGAATGTTTCTGGGCATCGCTTTGGCCGCTGTCGTCAACTTGTTGAACATCGAGATGATTGTCATGGGCGGCGGCGTGATGGAGGCCGGTGATTTAATTTTAAAGCCGACGACGAATGAAGTGCGGCGGCGCGCTTTCCCGCCCTCGTTTCGGGATTGCCAGATCGTCAAAGCCGAACTCGGCCCCTCGGCAGGCGTCATCGGCGCGGCGCTGTTAGGGCGCGATTACGCCAGATAAAATCTTCGCTCGCGGATCGAATGAACCATGCCAAAATGGACGGTCAAAACGCCTGCCCGTTCGGGCGTTCGTTGACGCTCCATCACCCTCGGTCACCTCTCAACCGCAAGGTTTGCATGAAGTTTTTCTCTCTGAAAAAATACTGCGAGTGAAAGCGCTGTCGCCAACTCAGAGGCATAGCGGGAACGCTGGGAAGGCCAGCCGTAAGGCTTATGGAGAAATTCACAGAGGATACCAAACCCTATAGACATGGATAATCTGACGCACACCTTCTTCGGACTGACGGTCGCCAAAAGCGGGCTGGAACGCGCCACCCCGCTGGCGACCACGACGTTATTGATTGCCTCGAATATGCCGGACGTGGATTCCGTCATGCGCTTTCGCGGCGCTTTTGTGGATCTGGAAAATCATCGCGGCTTCACGCATTCCTTCGTCGGCTTGCTGCTGTTGTCTGCGCTGCTCACTTTAATTCTAGTCTTTCTCGACAGGCGCTTTCGCCTGCGCCACGATATGTTTCGCCGACCGATTCGTCCGCTGCGAATTTTCGCGCTGGCCTATTTCGCCGGGCTTTGTCATCTGCTCATGGATTTCACCAATAACTATGGCGTGCGCCCGTTTCTGCCGTTCAGCGGCAAATGGTTTTATGGTGATCTGATAGTCGTTGTGGATCCGTGGATCTGGTTAGTGCTGGGCGGTGCGGCCATGTGGTTGACGATCAACGGCGGAGCGCGCATTGCGGTGTGGGTAATTCTGGGCATCATCATGGCGCTGTTGGTAGCCTTTGCGCTGCAACAACCTTCCGACCGCTTTCCGGCGATTCCGCTGGTCATACGTCTGATCTGGTTCAGTGGTCTGGCGTTGGTCATCTTCGGTGCTATACGCGGTTGGGGACAGGCTGGCGAAAAAGTGGCGCGTTCGGCGCTGATCATTTTACTGGTTTATTGGGGCGGGATGTGGCTGGCGAAACAGACGGCGCTGGATCAGGCGCGGTCGGCGTTGCCAGCGGAAAACATCACCGCGCTGTCAGTCTGGCCAACCCCAGCCAATCCCCTGTTGTGGCAAGCCGTCGCCGCCAACGGTGACACCATTTATTCCACCTATATCAATATCAGCAACGCGCAGCCCGTTTGGCAGGAAGCCCCGGTGCTGGATGCCCGGCTGGTTGAAGCGTTAAAGAATTCGCCGCGCACGCGGTACTTCATGAAGTTTGCGCGCTACACGGTGTCGAATGTCGAAGCGCTGCCGGATGGTTATGCGGTGACGTTGCGCGATGTGCGCTTCGATTTGAAAATGAGCGCCACGCTGGATGAAAATCTGGTGGTCAAAACCGCCGAATTGAAATGGTTTTGAAAAGGCACAAGTAAAAAGGCAAAAGGCAAAACGCCCAGGTGAGGCTGTCGAAAAAAATTATGGTCGTGAGTTTAGCTCGACTTGGTACATTTTTCAGAGGCGAGCCAGCCTTGCCAATCCCCCCGATGGCAATCGGGGGATAGTTAAAGTCCAACCTACGAAACGCTGTCAATGATAAACGAATCCCCCAACTGCCGTTGGGGGGATTCAGGCGAATGGCCAAACCGCCTCGACTCTCTATTGGTAGATTTTTCAGAGGCAAACCAACCTTATAGCGGTTTGCAGTCGGTTGCGACCCAATGTCAGTAGCCCGACCGTGAGGGAGGGCTTGGATTCGCACGCAAGCCCTCCCTCACGGTCGGGCTACTGACACGCACGCAATTGCCAATCGCTATATGTAATCAGCCTTTTGCTTTCAACCTCTAGAATTATTGAACCTCAGTTTTTTGAGGCGAGGTTCAATAATTCCAAGCGCGAACCGCAACGTCAGCGCTTGATTGGTGTGGTTCAATCTGAAATTGTACAAAGTCGAGCTTAGGGACGTTCTTTCAATTGGTAAACCACAAAAGGGCGCGCCGGATCAAGGCCAAGCGCTGCGTCGCGCTGATAATTTTCCTGCATAAACGCCGCGATTTCCGCATACGGCACATTTTCCAAGCCGCCCGTCGGGTCGAGAATAATGCGTGGTTTGTGGCAGCGTAAATCTTCCAGAAGCAGTTGGCGATGCTGCTTCCAGAAATCGCTCTGCCCCATGTCTGCGGCGATTTCGGCGTCGGTGAAATCGCCGGTCAAATGATTCGGCGTGATGAAGCGCGTCGCCGGACGACAACCGGTGCGCCAATACACATCGAGCGCATAATCCCATATGTAGAGCGGCTCTCCGGCACGGAGTCTTTGTCGCAATGCCTGCGAAACGATGTCAGCTTCGTGTTCGCGCCGACTCATTCCCCAAGCCGCGCTGAATCTGGTGCGCTGTCCGGTCAGTGTTTCATAGGCGAGGATCGCGGTGCGATGGTGTATGCGAACCAAGCCGAACACAAAGACGACCAGCAAACTCGCGGCGATAACTTTCGCTCTTGGTTGAAACGCCGACAATGACCAGCGCTCCATCAATAGCGCCAGACCAGGCGCTGCCAGAATCGCTAACGCTGGCAAAACTTGTATGAAGTAATGGCCGAAAAAGCGCCCGCTCATGAAGACCGCGACTAACGAAACCAGCGCCCATAAAATCACTGCAACCTCGGCATCGCGGTTGCCAGTCGTAAACGGCATTGCCTCCACGCTCTTGTCATAAACAATTTTGTCGCTACCCGTTTCCGCGTCGGTTCGTTCGCCAACCGCTGCGACGCTCGGCAACCCGTTGCGCCTTTTCTCTGCATCTTTATGACGACAGGGTTGACGCCTGACGACCGTCTGCCAGACGCTCCAAGCCGCAAGCGCCCACAACGCAAGATTGAATCCGACATAGCCGAAAATTCTTTTGAACATAAATTTCAACCACAAATCGGTGGACAGTGAATCTATGTAAAACCAGTTCATGACAAAGCTATAGCGCCAGAAACTTTCGAGCGCCCCCGTCCCATACAGCCACATCACTAGCGCCGCAAAGACCGCGCTTAGTCCCGTCGCTATCAGCAGAAGTCTTTTGCAAGATGACAGAAAAAGCCCGAAAAATCGGGCTTTTTGCCGCTTGCGATAGAGCAAAACGATTTCGCAGGCGCAGAAAAAACCGACGTTGAAAAAGCCTAACTGTTTGAACAACACCGCCGCGCCGGTCAAGCACCCCACGCCGAATAGCTGCACCCAGACGCGCAGGGATTTCGCCGCCTCTGCGCTTTTCTCATCGCCACCCCTTCGCCTAGCCGCAAGAATGGATTCGGGATCAGCCGCCAGGCGCAGCTTCGGCTGGCCTGGTCTTTGCTGCCCACGCACAACGCGCCAATAAAGATAGAACGCAGCCGTATAAGGCAACGCCATCAATAACTCGGTGTTGGCCGCCATCATATCCGGCGTGAAATAGCTGTTGCTGAAATAGACGAACAACCCCGCCGCCAAATATCCGGCGCGTTTGCCGTAAACCATCGCAGCGGTTTTGCACACAACAATGGCAGTGAGAAAATTCCACCCCGCCGCCGCCAAATGCACGGCAACCATGCGGCGACCAAAAAGCGCAAACACTGCCGCATAAAACCAGGTCGCGCCGGGCGGTTTGTCGGTCACTAGATCAACATAAAGCCGCGCTCCATCCAATAAACCGGTTGCCGTCAAAGCCCGCACCGCTTCATCGCCGTTGACAAATTGATAACGCAGATAAAAGACCCGCAACAGCAGATTCACCATAAACAGCGCCGCAAAAAATACCAGCAGCGCTGGCGGCCTGCGCGTTGCGATAGCAAATGTTGTCGAAGGTTGAACGCTTTTTTCGCTTACGGCTGCCACACAGTTTCTCCCAGTTGAGGCGTAAATAGTAGCATCCAACCGCCCTTCACGGTAATCGGAAAGCTCGAAACCTTCTCTTGCTTGACGCTGCGTTTGCCGCTTTGCTCTAATCGAATCGTCACCAAGTTTTTTTAAGAGGCCAGGCTATGAATAAAGAAGAATTAATTTACGATTGGAATCACGCCGATACCCTTCCGGTCACGTCGCGGCGCGTCGAATTCGATGACGAAACGCTGCGCGATGGCTTGCAATCGCCATCGGTCACCGACCCACCGATTGAAAAAAAAATTGAGTTGCTGCACCTCATGGATTCGCTAGGCATAGACACCGCCGACATAGGACTCCCCGGCGCAGGACCTCGCGCGGTTGCCGATGTCGAACGGCTGGCCAAAGAGATCGCCGATTGCAAGCTCGACATCACAGCGAACTGCGCTTCCCGCACCGTTATCGCCGATATTCAACCGATCATTGATATATCGCAAAAAGTCGGCATCGCTATCGAAGCCTGCACCTTCATAGGTTCGAGTTTCATTCGGCAATACGCGGAAAACTGGTCTTTGGAAATGATGTTGACGGCGACCGAAGAGGCGGTGAAATTTGCCGCCGCGCACCATCTGCCGGTGATGTACGTCACCGAAGACACCACCCGCGCTCACCCGGACACGATTCGTGCGCTGTATAAAACGGCTATTGAAGCGGGGGCAAAACGTCTATGCGTTTGCGACACGGTTGGTCACGCGACCCCGGAAGGTGCGGCGGCGTTGATTCGTTTCGTCAAATCTATCGTCGAAGAATCCGGCGAAGAGGTGAAGATTGACTGGCACGGGCATCAAGACCGTGGGCTTGGCGTGATTAATTCCATCGCGGCGTTTGAAGCTGGCGCAGACCGTTTGCACGGCAGCGCCTTGGGCATAGGCGAGCGCGTTGGCAATGCGCCTATGGATCAAATTCTGGTCAACCTGCAATTGATGGGCTACCTTGACCGCGACCTCTCGAAGCTGATGAAGTATTGCGAAACCGCAAGCGACGCGACCGGCATACCGATTCCCATCAGTTATCCGGTGGTTGGGCGCGATGCCTTTCGCACGGCGACGGGCGTACACGCAGCGGCGGTGATTAAAGCCTTTCGCAAAGGCGACGAGTGGTTGGCAGACGCTGTGTATTCAGGCGTTCCGGCGAAATTATTCGGACGCCAGCAGGTGATTGAAATCGGCCCCATGAGCGGCAAATCCAATGTCATCTTCTGGCTTGAGCAACGCGGCCTGGAGCCTACGGAAGAGCGCGTAGAGAAAATTTTTCATCACGCCAAACAGCGCAACGCCACGCTTACCGATGACGAAATCATGACAGCCATCGGCTGAGAGGTGAGACGGCAATAATAAAAAGGCGCAAGTAAAAAGGCAGATGGCGCAGTTGACTTGATTGGATTTTTGGTAGTGCTAAAACAGTAATACTCAAGTGGGAACGCTTGAACCGATGAGTAGTTCCGTCGGAGCCATCTGTCTATAGATATGGACTACGAGAAGTTCTCTAGCTGCGTAGGAGCGACCTCTGTTGACGCTGCAAGCAAGGGTCGCTGCTATGGAGCGAAACCGGCGCAGTTGGTTGCCGGTCGAGCCTTACTGTTTTCGCACTACCGGATTTTTTTGATCGCGTTTTACTGGTTTCAAGTTTTCAAAGCCATAAAATTGACTTGAATATTTTTCGACTGCGACTCAAGATGAAATCAGGCTTTCTCGACTTGAAAATCCGAAACGCCAAAATCACAATTTGAACGAATGCAAAATTACGCACGCAAAATCGAAGCCCAGTCAACAGCGGAAAACTTAATCTTTTACCCGCAGATTCAACAGGCTTTCGCTTTTTTTGTCGAAGCCAATGACAACTTTACCGACGAATTGATTCGCATCTGCGAAATTCCCGCGCCACCTTTCAAAGAAGAATTGCGCGCCGCCTACATCAAACAACGCTTTAGCGAATGCGGCTTGACCAAGGTTCACACCGACGCCGAAGGCAACGTCATCGCCGAACGGCGCGGCACCTCGGCCACTCCCGATCTCATCGTCTCGGCGCACCTCGACACGGTTTTCCCCGAAGGCACGGACGTGCGCGTCAAGCGCGATGGTCGCCGTTTCCTTGCGCCCGGCATTGCCGACGATTCCTGCGGTTTGATGAGCCTTATCGCCCTAGCCCAAGCCTTGAACGTGGCGCAGATTGAAACCGCCGGGACGATCTATTTTGTCGCCACGGTCGGCGAAGAAGGCGAAGGCAATTTGCGCGGCGTGCGACATCTGTTCACCGCCGGTGAATTTCAAAATGGCGCGGCGGCATTTATCTCGCTAGATGGCCCCGGCGTCGAACGCATTACCAGCCGCGCTTTGGGGTCGCGGCGTTATCGCGTCACCATCAATGGCCCCGGCGGACATTCGTGGGGCGATTTCGGCGTCGTCAATCCGGTGCACGCGCTCGGTCGCGCCATCGCTCGTTTTGCTACCTATGCCGCGCCGATTTCGCCGCGCACCTCTTACAACATAGGCCTCATCGAGGGCGGACAATCGGTGAATTCGATTCCCGAATCGGCGAGCATGACGGTTGATATGCGCTCGACTTCCCGCGATGAAATTGACAAGCTCGAAGCCTACTTGCGACGGGTGATCGAATTGGCCGTGCGCGAAGAAAATTCGCAACGCGCCTTGAGCGGTACGCTGCTCACCTATGCGATAGACGCGGCAGGCGACCGGCCTTCGGGCGAAACCCCTGTGGCTTCGCACATCGTGCAAACGGCGATGGAATGCTCTCGCGCTTTAGGCATAGAGCCGCGTCTGGATTGTTCTTCGACTGATTCCAATATCCCAATTTCATTGGGCATTCCGGCGATTACCATCGGCGCAGGCGGCACCTCGAACCATTGTCATACGCTGGCAGAATGGTACGACCCGACAGGCCGCGAACTGGGTTTGAAGCGCCTGTTATTGCTCACCGTTGCGCTGACTGGACTATCGGTTTAAGGATTGTCGATGAACTAAAGTGCAAGTTCAGAGTTACGCCTTTCGGCGTGAAGCGTCTGCGTCAACTCACGCCGAAAGGCGTAACTCTGAACCTCAAGAATTGCGTCTTATTTCATCCGCAATCCTAATCCCATTTTCTACACCTATAGCGGACTGCATAGGTGATTTCAAACAGCGGCAAACTGAAGTTCACCGTCTCCCCGATAGCCATCCGTTCCAGCTTTTTCAGACGGCTTACTTTTTGCGCGATGTGGGCGCAGAATTTCTCGCTGCCAGTGGCGCTTTCGGAGCGCCGTAATAATTCGGATAGGCTGGCCTTTTGTACTTCGGCGGCGGATTCTTTTTCAGTTCCGCCAACGCCACCTCAACAGCTTTTTCCAGTTGCGAGTCTTTCCCTTGTCGCCACAGTTTCGGGTCAAGGTCAACTTCGACATCCGGCGGCGTGCCGTAATTTTCCACGTCCCATTGGCCTTGCAGATTGTAAAACGCCACACGCGGCGCAGTCACCTGGCCGCCATCAAGCAACACAGGGTAATCGTAAATACCTACGAGTCCGCCCCAAGTGCGCTTGCCGACTAATTGCCCGACACCGGCTTTGCGAAATAACCACGGCATCAAATCGCCGCCCGAACCCGCATATTCATTGATCATCATGACCTTGGGGCCGTAAATCGAACCGATGGGCGTGGTGAAATCTTCGCCCTCGCGGGTCGCCCATTTGTTCATCAAAGGTCGTCGCATATAGTCAATGATGTAGTCCGCCGCCGTGCCGCCGCCATTGAAGCGTTCGTCAATCACCGCGCCCTGTTTATCAAGCTGCGCGAAGTAGTAGCGATTGAAATTGGCATAACCCGCGCCCGCCGTGTTCGGCAGATACACATACGCCAATTTGCCGCCGCTCAATTGGTCAACCTTGCGGCGATTGTCTTCCATCCACGCCAAATTTCTCAGGCCGCCTTCCGTGCCAACCGGCACCACCGTGACTTCCCTTGCGCCTGTGCCATCGGGATTCGCGCCGACTTTAATCGTCACCTGTTTGTTGGCCGTGTCTAAAAAGAATTGATAAACATTATCGCTTGCCGTCAAGTTGCGCCCGTTGACTGCAAGCAGGTAATCGCCGACGTTCACATTAACGCCGGGTTGGGTGAGCGGCGCACGCAGTTGTGGATTCCAGTTTTCGCCGTTGAAAATTCTGGCAATGCGATAGCGCCCGTTTTCAACTTTGTAATCGCAACCGAGCAAGCCGCCCGGCACCGCTTGCACCTGTGGCGCGTCGCCGCCAACGGAGCTGTGATGACCGACAATCATATTGCCGAGCATCTCTTGAAACAGATAATTCAAATCGGCGCGATGCGCGACGTTCTCAAGAAATGGCTCATACTTCTTTTCCGTGGCTTTGATGTCGAGGCCGTGAAAACCTGGGTCATAAAAGAAGTCGCGTTGCACGCGCCACGCTTCGTGATACATCTGCTGCCATTCGGCCTTCGGGTCAACATAAACTTCCATCTCGCCGGTATTCAACACGCCTTCGCCGGGTTTGAGGGGTGCGGCGGTTGAAGCGATGACGAAGCGCATCGCCGGGCCGAAGCCTTGCCCGAAAAGCATCTTCTCGCCGTTGGCAGAAACCGTGAACGCGGTCGCGCCATCCAGCACTTTTTCAACGCGCCGCTTATCCACATCGAAGCGTTGAATGGTGACGCCGGGAACGGTTGCGCCTTGCGGATTTTCCGCCAAGAAAATCGTCCCCGCTTTGCCTGCGGCTATGCCTACATAGTTGCGCGCCGGAATCGGCAAAGCGACTATGCGTTGGCCGATGTTGTCGAAATCCACAGCGACGGTTACGGGTTCGGGTTTCGCCGGTGGTTTTGGCGGCACAGGCGGCGCATTCGGGTCTTGCACTTTTTCTTCGTCGCTTTCCGGGGCCAGCGGCGAGGGCTGATCTTTTTTCAAGACGATGGCATAGACGCTGCGAGTGATTTGCGAAGACAGCGCAAAGCTCGACATATCAAGCCAGCCGGTTGTCGGTCCGACATCGGTTGACGCGGCGAAGTAAACATACTTGCCGTTTTTGTCGAACCCAGCATAGCGCGCATCGCTCAAACCGTCGGTGACTTGATTGCTCTTTGCCGATTCGAGGGCGTACAGAAAGACCGCGCACAAACGATTCTTCAACTGTTTGGTATAAGCAATCCAACGGCTATCGGGCGACCATGACGGGTCAAAGACGCGAAACGGATTTTCATAAGTGTTGGTATCAACTTTGACGGGCGTACCTTTAGCGATGTCAACGTACCAGAGATTCAAGCGCTTGTCCTGAAAGAGAATTTTTTTGCTGTCGGGCGAAAAGATTGGCGAATAAAAATATGACGACGGATTGCCGAGACTGATTTTTTTAATTTCGCCAATGCCTGATTGCTCTTTCAAATGCAGCGCGTATTCCCCCGATTCATCCGAAAAGTAAGCAATCCATTTGCCGTCAGGCGACCACGCAGGGTCGCGTTCGGCGACGCCCGAAGTGTTAGTCAAATTGCGCGCATCGCCTTTTTCGGCGGGAACCGAAATGATTTCGCCACGCGCTTCAAAGACCGCTCGTGCGCCGGTCGGTGAAATCGCGGCGTTGAGAATGCGACTAGCGACGCGCTCATAATGCGGACGCACCGAAGGCAAATCGCCGTTCAAAGTGATGTTGACTTTGCTGGTCTTGCCCGATTTCAAATCGTAAAGATTGATTGAGCCGAACTGCTCGTAAGCGATTGCCTCGCTGCTTGCCGACGCCGATTTCAAATCCAGCCCGGTGTTATTGATTAATTGCGTCGTGCGTTTGGTCGTGGTGTCGTAAGCAAACAAAGTGACCGCGCCGTTGCGGTCGGAGAGAAAATAGATTTTGTTGCCGACCCACATCGGGTTGAAGTCGTTGGCGTTGGTGCGTGGAATCTCTTCGATGCTGGAATCGGCAAGATTGGCGAGCCAGATTTTTGTCATGCGTCCGCCGCGATAGCGCTTCCACTGCGCGAAGGCCGGAGCCAGCGGCATATAAGCGAGCCGCGCTCCATCGGGTGAATAAACGCCTTCCTGCGCCATCGGCAAAGGCACTTCGACGGGGAAAGAGCCATCCGCCGAAATGGTGAAAAGTTTCGCCACCGGCATACCGCTTGAGCGTCCCGAACGGAACAAAATATTTTTCCCGTCGGGCGACCAGGCTACGGCTACATCCACGGCGAAGTCTCCGTGCCGATGCCCGTGGTCAAGCGTTCAGCCGCACCGCCTTCGCGTCCGACTATCCACAAATCGCCCGCATAAACAAAAACGATTTTATCTTTGCTCAAAGCCGGTTGACGAAACATCGTCGGCTTGTCACTTTGCGCCAACGTCGTGCCGGTCAGCGCCAGCAGCACTAGAATAATTAGTAGAACTCTTTTCATTTCTTTCTCCTCATGAAAGCAAAACGGCGTAGAGTCAGGTGGAGATTATCCACTTGTTTGATATGCCGGGAATTATGATTAGTCGCGTCGCGACCGTATGAATTTAGCCGTGTCTTTTCAGGCACGGGCGAAACATCAATCCACAATGGGCGTCGCGTCAGCGACGGCTGACTTCTCCAGCCATCGGTAATTCAATCGTCGCTGACGCGACGTAGTTCGCATCACGTATCTTGTCCCGTGCTTGAAAAGACACGGCTAAACTCAAGATACCGCTAGGCGATTATTCACCCTTTCTCCCCTACTCCCTTTCTCCCCTACTCCTCTGCTCCCTTTCAATTTTTGCGGCTGCCGTTTACCGACTCAGGATTCAGGTGTGTGTCCTTTTTGTGATAATCGGGATAGGCCGGGTGTTGCGGACGCTGCGGCGGATTCTTCTTCCATAAATCGAGCGCCTCGGCGACGGCCTTCTCCAATTGCACATCGTGTCCCTGTCGCCAGGCTTTCGGGTCCAGGTCAATTTCGATGTCCGGGGCGACGCCGATATTTTCAACGTCCCACTTGCCTTCGGCGGTGTAAAACGCAAAGTGCGGCGCGGTCACCTGGCCGCCATCAATCAATTGCGGATAGCCGCCAATGCCAACCAAGCCGCCCCAAGTGCGTTTGCCGATGAGCGGACCAATCTTGTTTTGGCGGAACAACCACGGCATCAAATCGCCGCCCGAACCCGCATATTCATTGATTATCATGACCTTGGGGCCGTTGATGACGCCGAATGGTGTAGTCCCTTCCAGCCCCTCGCGCACCGCCCAATAATTCATAATCGGCTTTCGCAAAAAATCTATGATGTAATCGGCAGCACTGCCGCCGCTGTTGAAGCGCTCGTCAATCACCGCGCCCTGTTTATCAAGCTGCGCGAAGTAGTAGCGATTGAAATTGGTATAGCCGCCCTGTGCGGTGTCGGGCAACCATATGTAAGCCAATTTGCCGCCGCTCAACTGCTCGACCTGGCGGCGGTTGTCTTCAATCCACGCCAGATTTCTGAGGCCGCCTTCACTTGCCACAGGCACTACGGTAACTTCGCGGGAATTGGCAGCATCGGGGTTTGCTCCGACTTTGATGAAGACCTGTTTGCCTGCCGTGCTTTCAAAAAATTGATAGACGTTGTCGCTTGCCGTCAGATTGCGACCATTGACGGCCAACAGATATTCGCCCTCTTTGACATTGACGCCGGGTTGCGTCAGCGGCGCACGCAATTGCGGATTCCAGTTTTCCCCATCGTAAATTTTGGCGAAACGATAGCGCCCGTTTTCTATTTTGTAATCGCAACCGAGCAAGCCGCCCGGCACGCGATTCGGATTCGGCGTGTCGCCGCCTTGCACATACAGGTGGCCTACGCTTAATTCGCCAAGCATCTCGCCAAACAGATAATTCAAATCAGCGCGATGCGCCAGCGCGCCAAGATACGGCTCGTATTTCTTTTCGGCCTCTTTCAAATTCAAGCCATGATAATTCGGTGCATAAAAGAAATCGCGTTCAATGCGCCACACCTCTTTGTACATCTGCCGCCATTCGGCGATGGGGTCAACCTGCACTTCCATTTCATTGACGCGCAGCATATTCGGCCCCCCCGGAGCGCCCGGCGGCACAGGCGCGCCCAGCGTTGCCGTTGACGCAATCAGCCAGTTTGGCCCTTGACGATACAAAGCCTTTTCGCCGTTTGCCGAAACCTCAAAACTGAGAATGCCGTCCAGCACCTTGTCGAGTTTGCGCTTGTCCAAATCATATTTCTGCACCGCAGCACCTTGGGTGCCGGGGGCTGGGGAAACTTCCACCAGGTAGATGGTGCTGGCTTTTCCGGCGACCAATCCGAAGTAGCTGCGATTGGGAATCGGCAAAGCCAGTATGCGCTGATTAATCTTTTCAAAATCAATCGTGACCTTCACCGGCTGCGGTTTCATCGGCGGCTTGGGGGCCTCTGTGGGTTTGTCTTCTTGAATCTTTTCTTCATCGCTTTCCGGTGCCAGCGGCGACGACAAATCTTTTCGCAACACGCATACATACACGCTGCGCGTCGGACGGAACGGATACGAAGACATATCAAGCCCCGCCGAAGTGTTCACCGTATCGGTCGAGGCGGTGAAGTAGAGATACTTGCCGCTTTTATCAAATGAAGGAAAGCGCGCATCGCTCAAACCATCGGTGATTTGATAGCTCTTGCCTTCTTCGACGGAGTAAACAAAGATGGCGCGAATCCACGATTGCAAAGCCTTGGCATAGGCCACCCACTTGCTGTCGGGCGACCAGGTCGGGTCAAGCGTTCCCGCTCCCGCCAGCGTCGCATCAATTTTGATCGGCGTAGCTTTTTCAATATCCACGTACCAGAGTTGGAGTTTTTTATCGAACAGGGCAATCTTTTTGCTGTCGGGCGACCACGTTGGCGAATAATAAAATGACGGCGGCAGAGCGATTTTTTTGGTTTCGCCTTCGCCTTTCTGATCGCGTAGATGCAAAGCGTATTCGCCCGATTCATCCGAAAGGTAGGCAATCCATTTGCCGTCGGGCGACCACGCCGGGTCGCGTTCGGCGACGCCTGAAGTGTTGGTCAAATTGCGCGCATCGCCTTTTTCGGCGGGAACCGAAATGATTTCGCCACGCGCTTCAAAGACCGCTCGTGCGCCGGTCGGTGAAATCGCGGCGTTGGTGATGCGCGGCGCGACCTTTTCAAAATGGGCGCGCACAAAAGGCAAATCGCCATTCAAGGTGATGTTGACTTTTTTACTTTTGCCCGATTTCAAATCGTAAAGATTGATTGAGCCGAACTGCTCGTAAGCAATCGCCTCGCTGCTTGCTGACGCCGATTTCATATCAAGGCCGGTGTTGTTAAGTAGCTGCGAAACTTTTTTCGTTTGCGTGTCATAAGCAAACAAAGTGACCGCGCCGTTGCGGTCAGAAAGAAAATAGATTTTGTTGCCGACCCACATCGGGTTGAAGTCGTTGGAGTTTTCACGCGGAATTTTTTCGATGCTGGAATCGGCAAGATTGGCAATCCAGATCGGCGTTGCGGTGCCGCCACGATAGCGCTTCCAGTTATTGAACGAACGCGGCAGCGGCACGTAAGCAAGCTGCGAAGCGTCCGCCGAATCGGCGAAGTCTCCGTGCCGATGCCCGTGGTCAAGCGTTCAGCCGCACCGCCTTCGCGTCCGACTATCCACAAATCGCCCGCATAAACAAAAACGATTTTATCTTTGCTCAAAGCCGGTTGACGAAACATCGTCGGCTTGTCGCTTTGCGCGAAGGCGGCCAGCGCCGTCAGTATAAAAAGTAAAACGATCAAGAGAGCTTTTTTCATATCCATATCTCCGATGCAGAAACGAGAGCGCGGGTCTGGCGCTGAGAGCCTTTGATTGCAGCGCCCCACGATGCGGGGCAGGCGTCACGCGCTCTCCGACCAAGGTAAGATTTCCACTGTTGATATTGCGTCGTTGGGCAAAAGTTTTGATCGGCTAAAGGCGCTAGGCCAAACTCAGCGGTCGCACCTTTGGCCTAGCGCCTTTTGCCTTGTTACTTATTTCGGTTTGCTGCCATTGGCGGAGGGCAAAGCGCCTGCGCCTTTTTGATAATTGGGAAACGGCGGCAATTGGTATTGCGGACGCGGATGCTTTTTCAATTCGTCGAGCAAGTATTCTACCGCTGTTTCCAATTGCGGGTCGCGCCCTTGCCGCCATAAAGCAGGGTCGAACTCGACTTCCATATCGGCAGGAACGCCGACGTTTTCGACTTCCCACTCGCCTTTGAGTCCATAAATCGCCGCATCCGGCGCAGTGACGGCACCGCCATCCATCAAGGTCGGCGCGGAGAACGCAGCAATCAAACCGCCCCAGGTGCGTTTGCCTATGGTTGGGCCGATGTTTGATTTGCGAAAATACCACGGCATCGCGTCGCCGCCCGACCCCGCAAGCTCATTAATCAACATGGCCTTGGGGCCATAAATTGCTCCCGCCGGTACAGGCACATCCTGTCCACCTTCGCGGTAATGAATCATGCTCAAGGGCTGGCGCGTCAAATGTTGAACCACATAATCGGCAAGCAGACCGCCACCATTGAAACGCTCGTCCATCACCGCGCCCTCTTTGTTGGTCTGCGCGAAGAAGTACCGATTGAAACTGATGTAGCCGCCAACGGCAGTGTCCGGCATATAAATATAGGCCAGCCTGCCGCCGCTCAATTGGTCAACCTTGCGGCGATTGCCTTCGATCCACGCCAGATTTCTGAGGCCGCCTTCACTAGCCACAGGCACCACGGTGACTTCGCGTGCGCCCGCGCCGTCAGGATTCGCGCCCACTTTAATCACCACCTGTTTATTGGCTTTGCTCTCGAACGCCTGATAAACATCATCGTCAGCGCTCAGATTGCGCCCGTTGACGGCCAACAGATATTCGCCCTCTTTGACGTTGACGCCGGGTTGCGTCAGCGGCGCACGCAATTGCGGATTCCAGTTTTCGCCGTTATAGATTTTGGCGAAACGATAACGCCCGTTTTCTATTTTGTAATCGCAACCGAGCAAGCCGCCCGGCACAAAGTTCGGGCGCACTTGATCGCCGCCGCGTATGAACATATGGCCTACGGTTAATTGATTGAGCATCTCGGTGAACAGATAATTCAAATCGGCGCGATGCGCGACCGCCGCCAGGTACGGCTCATAGAGTTTTTCCGCCGCCTTCAAATCCAGTCCGTGAGCATTGGGGTCGTAAAAGAAATCGCGTTCGCCGCGCCACACTTCGTGGTACATCTGCCGCCATTCGGCGATGGGGTCAACCTGCACTTCCATTTCATTGACGCGCAGCATATTCGGCCCCCCCGGAGCGCCCGGCGGCACAGGCGCGCCCAGCGTCGCCGTTGACGCAATCAGCCAGTTTGGCCCTTGACGATACAAAGCCTTTTCGCCGTTTGCCGAAAGCGTGAAACCGCTTACGCCTTCGAGGGCTTTATCGAATTTGCGTTTATCAAGATCGTATTTGTGAACGATGAGCGATGGCGGAGCAAAGGTGTCAAAGCTAATCGGCGGCGCTTCGACGACATAAAAATTATTGGCGCGACCAGTTTGCAGGCTGATGTAATTGCGCGCCGGAATCGGCAAAGCGAGGATGCGTTGGTCAATCGCGTCAAAGTCTATACGTACTGGCTCAACAGGTTTTTTTGCCGTTGGCATAGCACCCGCAGGCGCTGGCGCAGCAGGCGCTCCGGCGGCTGTAGGCGCACCTTGCGGGTTCTTATCAGCGGTCGCATCGTCGGCTTTTTTATCGCCGGTTTCAGCGGGTTTGTCTGCCGGTTTGGCCTCGTCTTTCTTTTCCGGCTGCACTTTTTCTTCATCGCTTTCGGGTGCCAGCGGCGAAGGAATATCGTTGCGGAGAACCACTGCATACACATTGCGCGTGGTTTGATGCGCGATGCCAGAAAGGTCTGCAAAACTGATAGCAGGGCCGAGATTGGTGCTGGCAGTGAAATAAAGATACTTGCCATTCGCATCGAAAGCCGGATAGCGCGCATCGCTCAAGCCGTCGGTGATTTGCGTGGCTTTGGCGGCGTCGAGTGAATAGATAAAGACGGCGCGCAACAGGTTCGGCAGATTTTTTGTGTAGGCAATCCAACGGCTATCGGGCGACCAGTTGGCCTGCACCACATCATCGTTTGCGCCAATCGGGTTGCTGTCCACTTTGACGAGCCTGCCTTTGTCTATGTCCAGATACCAGAGCTGGAGTTTCTTATCGGTCAAGGCAATCTTTTTGCTGTCGGGCGACCAGACCGGCGAAAAGTAAAAAGTCGGCGGCAAGGAAATTTTTTTGACTTCGCCTTCGCCTTTCTGATCGCGCAGATGCAAAGCGTATTCGCCCGATTCATCGGAAAAATAGGCAATCCATTTGCCGTCGGGCGACCACGCCGGGTCGCGTTCCATCACGCCTGTCGTGTTGGTCAAATTGCGCGCATCGCCTTTTTCGGCGGGAACCGAAATGATTTCGCCACGCGCTTCAAAGACCGCTCGTGCGCCGGTCGGCGAAATCGCCGCATTGGTTATGCGATTGCCAACACGCTCAAAACGCGGACGCACGGCGAGCAAATCGTTGGCTAAACGAATAGTGACTTTGCTGGTCTTGGCAGTTTTCAAATCGTAAAGACTGATAGTGCCGAACTGTTCCAGCGCAATCGCGTCGGGGCCTGCCGAAGCGTATTTGAAATCCAGCCCGTTGTTGTGAATCAATTGTTCGACCTTCTTTGCTTTGGTGTCATAAGCAAACAAAGTGACTGCGCCGGTGCGATTCGATAGAAAATAAATTTTATCGCCAATCCACATGGGGTAACGGTCATTGGAATTTTCACGCGGCAATTTTTCGATGGTCGAATCACTGAGGTGGGCAATCCAAATCGGCATGGTCTGGCCGCCCTTGTAGCGTTTCCAATCGGGCTGCCATTGGGTCAAGGGTTCATAAGCGAGGTGCTGACCGTCGGCGGAATAGGAGCCATATTGCGCCATCGGCAAAGGCAGAGGTTCGGGCAAGCCGCCCTTGAGGCCAACGGTGAAGAGGCGATTGTAACGCGAGGTGCTGAGGCGCGCCGAAGCAAACAGCACTTGCTTGCCATCGCGGCTCCAACCCACGACGCGATCCACATCCGGATGATAAGTCAAACGACGTGGCACGCCGCCACTTGCCGGTACGGTGTAAACATCCACGTTGCCATCGTACTCGCCGGTGAAGGCAAGGGTCGCGCCATCGGGCGAAAAGACCGGATCGGTTTCCGTGCCGACGCCGTTGGTCAGACGTTTGGCGTCGCCGCCTGCGCGCCCGACTATCCATAAATCACCGGCGTAAACAAATACAATATGAGTGCGGTTCAGCGTCGGTTTTTGATAGAGAGTTACCGACTCACCTTGCGCCAATGCCGTTACCGCAAGCGCCAGTAAAAGCACCACAGGAAGAAGTATTTTTGTCATCTCGGGTTGAGGCTCCTTATAGAAAATCCGTTTCGTGAATGGGATTTTAAGATAGAAGTATCCGCTTTGTTCACTTTTTCGTCCACTGCAAGTCATAGGGTTTCAGATGCTGTTCAGTGCGTGAAAAATCTCTTACGCACTGAAGTCTTCCGGCGTTCCACTGGATTTATCGCTGCTGATGAGAGCGGTTCGGCTGGCGCTTTTGTAACGGGAAGACTTTCGGCAAAGAGCGCACCTCGCCTTCACAAAAGTAATCTATGGATGAAGCGCTGGACTGGGTATGAGCGGCATCGAGATCATAAAGAGCGGCGGCTGGTTTTTCAAATGATAAAATGAATTTGTCGTGCAGCGGGAAGCGCCAAACCCAGGGCGCAGAAAAAAACTGACGGACGCGGCGAGCTATCCGCCTTCTTCAAATCTCCACTATCTGGCACGCTTGCCGTTGAGCAAACCATCACGCACAGAGATCACCGTTGTTGGTTATAGCGGGTTGAGATCTATGCGATTGGTTGAGAGGCGGTCTGTGACCGCCGTGCGGCGCTCTGTGACCGCCGCTCAACTAGATGTTGTGGTCGTGGGCAAATGCAATTCGCTATAGTGTGGAAAATAAAATTGGTTTCCCAATTACGAAAAACACCAGGAATACGAAGGTGCTTGATTGATTTGTTGGCTTCGTGATCTTCGTGGTGAAAGGATTTCGTTGTTGCTACTCAGATGCTTATCTGCTCTCGTGCGCCGAGTTATTTCCGCTGATATTGGCGACGAGGCCGCGCCAGGGTTTGCCTCGCGCTGAGGCCACAACCAAGCTGCGGTTTGGTGCTGAGTAAAGAAGCGCTGACGTTGCCGCCAGCGCTTCTTTGGTTTCAAGGTCATGGACAGCTACAGGTATTGTTGCGCGTGTCTCTGTCTATGATCGCACACTTGGTAGTTCCAGGAGGTGACTGTAGCGAGGCCGAGGCCTTGAAGGTTCCTCCGTCTTTCGTCGCCTGTAAGCGGCGATCCGCGGCGTTGTGCTGGAAAGTTATCACGTTGCCTTTCTTGGTCACCACCGCGATGCCGGTATAGGGAGTTCCCGAACAGCAGAAGCGATAGGCTCCCGTGGTCGAGTTCGCCAGAAAGACGTTGTTGGGATTGCTGTCATCCTGTATGCACACGTCGAAGGGGATGACGACCGTCACCGTAAACGAACAAGACGAACCGGATTGTGGCGTGCAGGTGACTATGGTCGTCCCGACCGGGAAGACCGCCCCCGAAGCTGGCGAACAGGTCACGACCCCGCAACCACCCGTCAAGGTTGGCTGGGCGTAATTGACCGCCAACGGAACCGCCGATGACGCGGTGACATTGGCCGGACAGGTCAACACGCAAGGCGCGGTTTGACAGACCGCCGGAGTGATGATTAAGGAGTAGGCACGGATGTTGCCGGTGTCCCCGCTAAAGAAGTCTTGAGCCTGTAGGTTCCAGGTGCCATTGGCGGTCTGGCCATCGAAGATCGAAAGTGCCGCATTCGGTTTGAACGACCCGGTGAATGGCGCATTCGACGAAACGACGGTTTGAATTGACGCGCCCACCGATTCATCATCCAGCACGGTCTGACAGAAGTTGTTGCCACTGCCATCGGTTTCGTCAATGACCAACGCACTGGTCGTGGCTGGAGAGATCAAGGTGATTTTCAAGTCATTGACAAAGGTGTGATCCAGTCCCACCGTCGTTGAACCGGCTGTCGTTGAGCAGGACGAACCATCAATACTGAAATTCACATCGAAGATTGGCCCCGAAACTCCGCTGACGACAAGTGGTGCCATCACGGCTGCTCCCGGACTGCTTCCTGATAAATCGGTAGCATCAGGAATCGGCACCGCAGGCCCGGTATAACTGAAGGTGACGGGCGTTCCCGGAGCGCCGAGGCGGTAGCTGAAATTGAAGACTTGCGGACTGGAGCCGCCCGTGTAGGTTACGGTTAAGGTGAAGTTGACGGTTGAGCCGCACGCCAGCGTGCAAGGCAAGACCACGGTAAAGGGCGTAAGGTTGTTGGCGCTGGCGCTGGCGGCAATGTTCGGATAAGCCGAAACTGCCGGGTTGGTGACGACTCCGGAGGTTGACGAACTCAGCGTCGCCGAGACCGCACTAGCCGTAGCCGCACCGACGTTGGTCAGCCCAATCGTAAAATCAGCACGCTCACAAGGTTCAAGAAAGCCATCCGCATCGCCGCCGGTTTCGGTGAACGTTACGGTTCCCAAATTTAGAGTGGCTATCGGCGTTGCGCCAATGGATTGCAGCGCTTCAAAACCCATGACGATGCCCGCGCCGGTATCGCGGTCCACGCCTGCGCCTTCGATGTCAATTGCTGATGAAGTTAAGGCAGTGCGAATCTGCGTCGGTGTCAGCATCGGATTCGCAGATTTCACCAGCGCGGCGATGGCGGCGGCGTGTGGCGCGGCTGCCGAGGTGCCAAAGAACGGATTAAAGCCGGGGGCTGCTGTCATCACACCGTCAGCGGCGGTGATGTCAGGCTTTTGGCGTATGAGTCCCTGTCCAGCCAGCGTACCGGCTCCAAAGAGCGTGCCATCCGCTTGGTAAAAGAGTTGGCGTGGCCCATCACAACTGAAGGTCTCACTCACATTGGCGCTGGTGAAAGGGCCTGGGAACGGGCCGGATGGCTCGCCTGTGCCGAAGGGCGCACTTGCGGGTGTCGCTGCCACGCTGTAGGCATTGGCCGTCGCGGAGTGACCATAAGTCGCGCCTGCGGTGTTGAGAGCAATCGTCCCGCGAAATACTTCCAGCCGGATGAAGCGCGTCGCGCCACTGAATAGCGCGACGACCAGACGTTCGCCGCTAAAGGTCCCGCCAGAGATTCCTTCAAACGGCTGATCGTCGCCACCCGCCCCGTCCTGAGTGTCGGTGGAAGCGTCGAATATCGTCGTCAGACTGCCATCCAGGTCGTAGAGGTCATAGTCGTTAGCCGCCGTATCCAGTGGATCAGACCAGTGCAGGAGGGGCGGATTGCCGCCGCCAAAGGTTACCAGCACAGACTGCCCACCATCGCCGAAGTTGTGTACAGGGCCAGCGCCAGCCAACACCGCAGGCGTGCCGTTGGCGTTGAAGTCACCTTCCCAAGTTCCTGATGTGTCGTCGTCTTTGTTGCCTTCGTTGCCAGCGGACGAGAAGTAGAGCGCGCCAGCCGCTGTCACATCATTGACCGCTTGCGCGATGATCCCCATCGTTGAATTGAGCCCCGTCGGCTGCCCATCGTGAAAGGGAGATTCATTGAGGTAAATAATGTCGTCCACAATAATATCGCAACCGGCGGTGCGTAAGTCGCGGATGTTCTGAGCAAATTGCGCCTGGGTCGGGAGTGCCGTGGCAAAGAAGAGTTGCGCCCCCGGAGCCAGATCGTGAACGATTTCGAGCATTGCCGTGCCTTCATCGCCCGAACCGCCTTGCCCCGTCAACACGGTTACGGCTGGCAGATCACCTGTCGCTTGCCGCGTCGCAAGCGTATCTACGCCGTCGGAGATGACGCCTATCTTGACGCCCATGCCGGTGAAACCGAAACCATTACGGGCGTCGAGCGCACGATGCGTCCGGTCGCCTTCGGAAACATTATCAACGAACATGGGGCGCGGCGACCCTGGCACCGCAAGCTTTGCAAGCGCCGCCTGCAACTGAACCTTGGCGCGTACCGCACGCTCGTTGAAACCGGTATTTACGGCAAGCCTACTTCCAGAGGTTGAAGCCATACCCGATGATTCCATTCGACTGGTGTAGGCTCTACTCGGTTCGCGTATGGAGATGATGGCAGGCAGGGCGGCAATCTCTTCGAGTTTGTCAAAGGGCACCTCGGCGCGGATGGTCTTGCCGAGGGCGCTACGAATGACGAAGTGATAAGCGTCTAGGGCTTTGAGTCCAGCGATGCGACTGGTCACCGTGAGGTCAACCACTGCATTGCCGCCGACCGCTGTCTCGACACTGGTACGCAGCGATTCAAGACCCAGCGGCAGCTTGTTTTGTCTCTTCTTGCTGACGATCAACAGGCGCGAGCCGATCTTTTTTTGTGCCGCAGTCTGGCTCCCTTTGAAGGCTTGTAAAATCTGCACCTGAAGAAGCGCGCTGGGTGCCAAGGTTAAAGGAGCGATGGATTTTGCGTATGCCGGATCAGCCGCCACGGCGATCTCGAAATCCTTCATCGCTTCATTGAAACGACTCGCCGTTTCGGGCGTCGGGTCGGCCTTAAACATTGCCGTTGCTTCATCGAGGCTGGCACGCGAAGCGCGAATCGCCGCCGCGTGTACGGCGAAATTAGACCAGCTTGAAGTCTGCCAACAGGCAAAAGCGAAAATAATTAGAACCAGTAACGCGAGTCCTTTATGGGTGGGTCTTTGGGGTTTAGACATTCTCTTTCTCCTTTTTTATTTAAGAGCGGGGTTGGTTATGCAATTGGAAGCTTGAATTGGGGGCCTGATCTGTTTAAGCATCAAGTGAATCTTTGCAGTATAAACAAAAGCCGCAGAGCTGTTCGATAAGGCTTCGCAAGCTTATCGCAACTGACGATTAAGTGACAACCAAAATGCGCTTGCATCCACAACTTTCAGACGCTCGCAGAAAAAGCGTAAAGCACTTGGCCACAGCGTGGACGGTGCATCCCATAGCAGGTTGCACAGGTGTGCGATTGATTGCGAGGCGGTCGTGGGCAAAGGCAATTTGCTATCTTGTTGAACGGCGCTCCTTGACCGCGTACCGGTCAGAGAGCGCCGCTCAATTGTTTGGTTTTTCCGTACTCGCCAACAAAACCCTATGCAGGGGTCGCCTCTACTTCACTGGATTATCTGCCCATCAACTCTTTGACCAACGCCGGGGTGTGATAGAGTTGCCGCAAGGCTTCGAGAATCCCCGCGCTATGCACCGCAACGGCGCGACTGCCTTCTTCTTCTTCGATGTACCAATACCGATTCGAGAGCTTCTGAATGTTGCTGTCGAAATTCAAACCGACCAATTCAGCATTGCGATTGATGACCGGCGAACCGGAATTGCCGCCGATAGTGTCCGCCGAGTACACGAAATTCAAAGGCGTCGCCAAAGCCAATTTCGTGCGGCCTGCTCGGTAACGCTCAGGCAAATCGTAGGGCGGTTTTTCATTGAAACTTTCGGCGCGATCATACAAACCATAAAACGTGGTCTTGAAGGGCACCAGCGTGGTGTCTTCTTCGTAGCCTAAGACTCGGCCATAGCTCAGGCGCAGATTGAAATTGGCATCGGGTGGCACGCTTTTGCCATAGACAGCAAATCGCGCTTTGGCAAGTTTTTCTCCGGCGCTCGCTTCGACATTCAAAATCTTCTCTTCGTTCCAGGCGCGCAACTCGCGGATAATCGGCTCGACATTGCGCGCCATCACAATCAACGGGTCTGTGGATTTTGCTATGGCGTCCGCGCCGCCTTCCAGCAGCGCCTTGCGCGCTTTCACCTCGGCAAGCTGCGTTCCTTGAATGGCGCGACGAGCGGCTTCGGCAGGCGTCGCCCCTTGCAAAGCGGCTTTGATGAACGGGTCGTTTGCGCCCAAGGTTTTCAAGCCTTCGGCAAGCCAGGCCGTCAGCAGCACCTCTTCCATCTGCGGATAAATCGGCGCGGGCGACAGCACAGCGAACTTGAAAGACTCCAAACGAGAATCGCGGAATTCGTCATAGCGTTGCTCGTTCGGCTTTTGCATCTCTTCGGCATATCGCACCAGTTTGGCCGCGATGTCGCCGAGCCGTGACGCCGCAAGCGTGGAAAAGGCCAGACGATTCGCCATCGCCGGAAGCTGCGCGTAAGCCGCAGCGATTGACTGCCACGCCGGAGCGTACAGTTTTTGCAAGTCGGGCTTTTTTGCCAACTCATCTTTCAAGGCTTGCTCTTCGGCCTCTTTCTTCGCAAACATTCGCGGATTGAGCAAGCCTTCCTGTTGCCCAACCAATCGCTTGAGCGAATTATTGAACGAACGTATGCCTGCGCCCGCCTGTCTGGCCTGTTCTTCGCCGCCTTTGGCATATTCCTGCAAGGCGTTCAGGCGCGCCGTCCACACCTGTTTTTGCAGCGGATTGCCGACCTCGCGTTGATAGGCGAGTTGCGCCACGGTCAAGAGTCTGGCGGTCGAACCGGGGCTGCCCGAAGCCAACACGAATTCGCCATCCACAGGGCCGGTCGCTGACCATTTGAAATAATGCGGCGTCCGGGCTGGTCGGTCGTTTTCATAAGCGCGAAAGAACGCAACGTCTAAGTCATATCGCGGATAGGTGAAGTTGTCATAATCGCCGCCGAAAAAAGCGATCTGTTCTTCGGCAGCAAAGACCAGCCGTATGTCCGTATATTTTTTGTGGCGATAGAGCCAGTATTCGCCGCCACTGTAAAACGAAATCACGTCGCTCTTCAAACCCGTCTGTTGCGTGGATTCTTTTTCGATTTGCGCCATGACAGCTTTGCGTTGTGCGCTGGCCTGTTTGTCTGTCGCCCCGGATGTGACCGCCGATTGCACCCGCTCGGTGACATTTTCATACGACACCAGCACATTGCATTCAAGGTCAGGGCACTTCAATTCTTCGGCATTGGTGGGCGCATAAAAACCATCCTTCGTGTAGTCTTTGGTCTTCGTAGAGACTTTCTGCAACTGCCCGCTGGCGACGTGTTGATTGGTGACCAAGAGTCCGTCCGGCGAGACGAAGCCGCCCGACCCGCCATCATTCAAACGCACCGAAGCCAGGCGAACATTTTCGAGCCACGCCGCCGTAGGCTCAAAGTGATAACGCTTCTTCCAATGTTTGAGCGGCGGATTGTCAAAGGTCCACATCCCTTCATCGGCGCGATAAACCGGCGCGTTGAACGACAACGCCGAGATGAGTAGTAATAGCGCAACAAGTTTTTTCATGGTGAAAGATTCCTCCAAAAAATTGAGCGATGAATTTTCATTCATCGCTCGACGGTTTCGCAAGCTGAAGGTATAAACCGTAGGGTTTACGCTCCGCCCACAGTTCGGAAATCTATTGCTTCGGAAACCTCTATCTGAAGTTGCTTCAAAAGACTTTTTGGCAGAACTAAAGCCCCTGTGAAGCCTGTGCCAATCACACCTTCAACAATCATCTAGCGGCTTGCAGAGGTGTGCGATGGGTTGAGAGGCGGTCTGTGACCGCCGCACGGCGGTCACAGACCGCCTCTCAACTAGGTGTCATGGTCGTGGGCAAATGAAATTCTCTATAGAATCGTTCAAGTTTATCGTAATGCAAGCTTCACGCAAATTATTCACGGGGCCGTTTTCGTAAGCCATAGCCACCAATTTTATATGCCGTCGGATAGCCAACTCTGGCCAGATAAAAGTGCTTTCCAGGCATTGCCGCACGCGCTGCCTGAATCGCATCTATATCTTTTTCGCCGAGAAAATAGTTGCCGGTGTCCGGCTCTATGGCTACGAACTGCCCAGTGTGTTGCGGCTCCAGCAAATCTTTCAACTTGTCGGCGTACAATTGCCGCCCGCGTGCCGCCAACTCCCCTGTGACCTTCTTTATCAATCAGTACGCTTATCGTCGTTGCCTCTTTTCATGGGCATTCCGCTGCACCCCATTGTACCGCGACTCGACTTAAAAACCGGTTTGCGTGATGGCTTTCTTCTCAAATACCGGGGCGTATTTTTTCGCCATCTTTTCAATCTCGCTGGCTTTGCCGACCAGCACAAACACCAGATTGTCGAGCGGAAAATATTCCTTGATGATGCGCGTGGCATCGGCCAAAGTCATGGCGTCCAGCTTGGCGTACAGGCTGTTTACATCGCTGTCATCAAGGCCATAAAAATCGAGTTGGGCGAGGGTCGCCGCCAACTGGTCGGTGGTTTCCAAACTGGTCGGGAACGTCCCTTTGATATAAGCTTTCGCCGATTTCAACTCCGCTTCGCTGATGCCTTTTTCATGCAGCCGCTGGAGAATGTTCAGCGTGCGATCCAAGGCTTCTTCGGTCTTTTCGTTGCGCGTGTAGGTCGAGATAATAAACGGCCCACGGGCTTTGCGTTCGTCGAAGGTCGAACGCGCCCCGTAAGTCAAACCGGTTTGTATGCGTAGCTCGCTGTTGAGCATGGAAGTAAAACGCCCCCCGAACAAGGTGTTGACGACATTGATTAGTACACGGTCTGGATTGTTGCGGGCAATGCCGAGATTGCCGATCATGAAAAACGTCTGCGTCGAATCAGGCTTGTCAACCAGCAACAATTTTTTGCCTTGAAAAGGCGCGGCATCCGCTATGGTAATCGGCGTGTTGCCTTTGACCTTCCACGCGCCGAATGTATCGGTAATCAATTTTTCCATCTCTGCCGCCTGGAAATCACCAGCTATGGCAAGCGTCATATTGGCAGGCGCGTACCAAGACTGGTAAAACTGCACGACATCGGCGCGAGTAATCGCAGCAAGCGTGTTTTCATCGCCGCCCACCGGTCGCCCATACGGATGCTTGCCGTAAAAATATCCGGCGAAGTAAGTGCCTATGACGCCCTGCGCCTGATCTTTGGCGGCCTTGATGCCATCCACTCTCTGCTTGATGAGCTTGGTTATTTCGCCTTGCGGAAAGGTCGCCTCAAGCAGCGCATCGGCCATCAGAGTGACGCCCGTGTTTACATCTTTTTTCACAAACTCGGCAAAGCCGTTGGTGAAATCGTAACCGGCACGCGCCGCAAACTCGCCGCCGATGAAATCAAGTGCCGCTGCCAGTTGCTCGGCGCTGCGCGTCTTTGTCCCTTTGCGGAGCAATTCGGCAGTCACCGACGCCAAGCCTTCTTTGCCCACCGGGTCAGCGACCGAACCGGCCTTGACGATGAAATTAAAACTGATGATCGGGACTTCGTGTTGCTCCATCAACAGCACGGTCATGCCGTTCCCCAACTTCACTTTTTTATACGGCGGCAATTTCAATTCGCCGTTGGCAGCTTGGGCGGGAACGCCTGTTGACATTGATAAAAGGGCGATGAAGACAACGATAAATAATTTTTTCATGATGGATTCTCCTCCGGCTCAGGGCTTCTTGACGGCAGTTTTTTTGGCCGCGACTTTGGCGCTGGCCGCTTTCGGTTTTGCGCCTTCTGATTTGGGTTTGACCGCTTCGGCAGCAGGCTTGGTGGCGGCGGTTTTCTGGGCTTCGGGAATCAAAGTGGCGACGGTGCGATTCTTTTCACCGAAATATTTTTGCGCGACTTTCTGCACCTCTGCGGCGGTCACTTTGTTGAAGTCGTCGGCTGCCGTGAACATCTTTTTATAGTCGCCAAAAAACACTTCGTAGCTGCCCAAGGTGTTGGCCTTACCATTGATGGTCTTCATCGAACGATAGAAATCCGCCAGCAAAATATTTTTGGCCTTCTCCAATTCTTTAGCGGCGATGGGCGCGGCTTTGAGTTTGTCCAACTCTTCGTAGATCGCTTTTTCAACCGCTTCGGGGGCGATGCCGTCTTTGGGTTGGGCGGTAATTTCAAACAGCGCCGGGTCAAAGCTGAAACCGAAACCGATGCCGCCTTGCACGCTCAAGGCCAGTTGATCTTTATCAACCAGGCGTTGATACATACGCGAGCTTTGCCCGTCGAATAAGACTTTTTCGATGACGCGCAGCGCGTAATAATCGGGGTTCGCCGATTCGGGAACGTGATAACCCATCATCAAAATCGGCAACTGCGCGTACTTGTTCACCACGACGCGGCGTTCGCCCAACTGCTCCGGCTCTGTGGTGGTCACCTTCGCCGGTGGCTCGTGCGCCGGAATTGGTTCGATATATTTTTGCGCCAGGGTGAAAATCGCGTCACTGCTGACATCGCCCACCACCACCATCGTGGCGTTGTTGGGCGCATAGCCGATTTCAAAATGGCGCTTGAGGTCTGCCATCTTCCAGTTTTCAATATCCACCATCCACCCTATGACCGGCCATTGATACGGGTGCGCCGTATAAGCCGCCGCATAGAGTTGTTCGTTGAGGATGCCAAAGTTATTGCTATCAACCGAAGTGCGGCGTTCGCTGGCAACGACGCCGCGTTCGGATTCGATGATCTTCGGGTCAAAGCTGAGATGTTGAATGCGGTCGGACTCCAGGTCAAAGATTAATTCAAGCGCCGTGGGCGTGAACCAATCCTGATAGACCGTCACATCGTTGGAGGTGTAAGCGTTGTTGTGACCACCGGCGGCTTCCATCACGCGGTCGAATTCACCGGGGCCATATTTCTTCGCGCCGTTGAACATCATGTGTTCAAAAAAATGCGACAGCCCGGTGGTGCCGGGGCGTTCGTTGCGCGAGCCTATGCGATAGAAGAGGTAGAGCGCAACGCTCGGAATCGAATGGTCTTCCTGCACCAGAATCTTCATGCCGTTTTTGAGTTGATAAGTTTTGACATCAAAATTCTGGGCGCGCAAGACGGGCGCAGCACCGATAAAAAAGAGCAAAGCGAAGTTCAAACTCAGAACCGTTTTCCATAGCTTCATAAAATTCCTCTTGTCTCATTCAAGATTTTGTACTGATAAAAGAATCGTAACCGAAGGCGAAAGCGCACAGCAAGGCGCGCAAGTTTCGACGCCGTCGCAGAAAATTGGGTAGTGTCCTAAAGTTGTGGTGGTCGGTGATAACCCGCGAAGCAGGCGATAGCATCAAGACCCAGCCAGCGCTTGCGGCGGTGCCGCCTTGATGTGCGGAAATGGCTACGCCTTTCCGTAAGCGGTGTTCCAATTCTTGCGACTGCGCCGCCCTTGGGCTTCTGCCGCCAAGTTTTTCTGAGGCGCAGCCTCCGGTGCGGCGCAGCCGCGAAAACAGAGAAATCGCCTAGCGGAGAGTCTGTGACTCTCCGCACCTCAAAGCGGCACAGCCGCACAGAACTTGACTCTCACAAAAAGCTGGGTAGTTAGCTTGACTTTGTACAATTTCAAATTGAACCACACCAATCAAGCGCTGACCTTGCGGTTCGCGCCTGGAATGATTGAACCTCAGCTTGTTGAGGGGAGGTTCAATCATTCCAAGGGTTGAAAAAGCCAATGAAATCAGGCTGCTGCGCCGCTG
>JACQDB010000030.1 GCA_016201275.1 Acidobacteriota bacterium | reverse complement strand
TCTCAATCTCCTCGATGGGCGGCGCAGGCCACTGGTTACGGGCGCGAAAATCGGCGTTGGTATTGCGCCGATCAAGCTTCTTAGATTTCGACATCCTCGCGTCTCCTTTGAGCTTTATTTCTTTGGAGACGACAGCTTAACGAATTATCAAAGAGCTTGGGCAGAGCTTAACTTGACACCCATGCCACAGCGGGTCGCCCGTACAGGGGTTTTTACGACTTTGCAATAGCCCTAATCTTCTGAGGCTTTGACGAGCGACATCGTGATAAACTCTTTGGCGTTAGTGACTGCTCGAAAAAATTTTGCTCTGGTGATCATCACGCCATGAAAAAAATCTTAGTCTTCGTTTTGTGCTGCTCTCTGGTGCCGACAGTTTTGGCTGCGGCAGGTGAAACCTTTCTGCTGTCGCAAAAGGCGATGAATAAACCGACACGCGGTTCGGCAACCGCACCGCTGCACGCGCTGGCGCGCATCAACTCCCGTAGGGATTTCGACAAACTCTCGCGCACCTATTATCGAGGCCGTTTTTACGCCTTGCCGCATTTGATGTTTGTCATAGACCGCCGCGCCAAAGACCGCGTTTATTATGTCAACTCGAAAGCCTATGCCTTTCACAAAGATTTTGTGAACGCCGAATATCTATCGCTCGAACGCGGCAAAATATTTTACGAAAACAACTATGCGGCGAAAGACCGCAGATTTTTCCTGGGCACCATCGCTTATCAAACGGCGGTTGATCAATTCACTTTTGAATTTTGGGAAGGCGACAGATTATCGAGTGAATTACTGACCGAATGCTACGACGCCTTGAGCCGGACTTTCTTCACCAAGATTTTTTTCAAGCCCAATTCCATCGCTCAGGAAGAGACCGCCAAAGCGGTGACCGCCGCTTCAGCCCTGCGTGTTCCGGTCATCACGGCAAGCGACCTGGCCAGCAATCAACAATATCAAGCGCTCAATCCCGGCGCGGGTATCGGGCAGCTTCGCATACTGGAACGCCTGACGCCGGAGACCGTCATTGATCGCAATCAAATCGTCATCTTCAAAGAAGTCCCTGTGCAACTGACGCCGCTTTCCGGCATCATCACCACCGCACCGGCGTCGCCCTTGTCGCACGTTAATCTGTTGGCGAAATCGTGGGGCATACCGAATGCGCGCATCGCCAACGCCGATAAACTTTTCCAAGCGCTCGAAGGCAAATACGTGCGTCTGGAAGTCAACGACAACGACTACAAACTCACACCGGCAAATCCCAAAGAGGTCGAAGCGCGCAATCGTGAATTTATCAAACGCAGCGATCTGGTTACGCCGCCTGCCGATTTGCGGTATGAAAAGCTCACCGATTTGCAGGAGCAACACGCCGTTGATGCCCGGCGCTTTGGTGCCAAAGCCGCGAATTTAGGGCAGATTATCAACGCGCACAATCCCGCTATCGTCGTGCCGAAAGGCTTTTCGATTCCCTTCGTCTATTACCAGCGATTTTTAGCCCTCAACCAACTCGAAGACAAAATCGCCAACGCGGTTGAAGAAGACCGCTTTGTTCACGACCCGGTGTATCGCAAAAAACGCTTGGCGGAAATTCGCCAATGGATTCAAGGCGGACACTTGGAAGTCGCCTTCAAAAAAATACTCGAAGGCAAAGCCTTCGCTTTAGGTTTATCGAAAGGCTTGTTTGCGCGCAGTTCGACCAACGCCGAAGACCTGCCGAATTTCAGCGGCGCGGGACTTTATACGACGGTGCCGAATGTCCGTACCTACGAGCAACTGTATGAAGCGGTCAAGACCGTTTGGGCTTCGGTGTGGAATTATGAAGCCTACGAAGCGCGGGAAAGTTTTGGCATGAATCATTTCGGCGTTTATCCTTCGGTGTTGGTGCAAGAAGGCATAGATGCGGAAAGCGCGGGCGTTGCCATCACCACAGACCCTTTCAATCGCACGAATCGGGGCGCGGTTTATATCAACGCCAAACGCGGCCTCGGCATCAAGGTTGTCGAAGGCCGTCGCGTCGCCGAACAGGTGTTGTATAATCCGTCGTCCAATTCCACCAAAATTTTAACCCGCTCGGACGAAGACACGATGTTGAAATTTGATGAGCAGGGCGGCGTCAAAGAATTCAAAATTGAGCCGCAGCGCGCCGTGTTGACCGATGCCATGATTCGCCGTCTGGCGCGTGCCGCTTTGCAAATCAAACGCCTGTTCGGCGGACGCGACCAGGACATCGAATGGGTCTATGCGAAAGGGCAACTCTACATCGTTCAATCGCGGCCTTATGTGGAAAACAACTGACACTGGTGCAAAACCATTGATAGCGGGTTGCACTTGATTGAAGTCACAATCCTCAACCAAGTGTGGTGGTCGTGAGCAAATGGCATTCGCTATAATTGCTGAGTTCTTCATTTCGTGTTCCGGTGTTCTTCGTGATTGAACAAGTGTGCAAACAAATCTTCTCGACATGAAAATCGCTGCAAAATCTCCAATCAATACGGGCGTTTTTCGCTGCGCCTTGGCGATGGTTTTTATTCTCGTCACGGTGGGGTTGTACAGTCAGGCCAATCAGACGCCTCAGCCGCAGAGCAACAACGCTTCGATTAGCGGTCTGGTGCAGGACGACAAAGGCACACCGTTGGAAAAAGTCAGCGTGACGATCAGTTCCGCGAATTATTCCGCTTCGGCCATCACGATGGCGGACGGCAGGTTTGAATTCAAAAATCTGCAACCCGCAAGATATACCATCACGGCGCAGGCGGCACGCTTTCGCAAAACCCAAATCACGGTCAATATCGCGAAGCTCGAAGAGATCGTCCCGCTGTTGTTGCTCAAGCTGGTCTCTTCGTCGCTACACGTTGCCGTTTATGATGCCAACAATCAATCGCTGGGCGGCGTAACGGTGTCGCTCTACACGCAGGGCAACGCGGTTTCCGGCAACCCTGCGGCGCGCGCTGTTACCGATAAAAACGGCGATGCCTATTTCGGCAGACTCGCGCCCGGCTCTTACACGCTGACTGCCGTGCTGCGCGATTACGATGAATATCGCAATCAGGTCTTTATCTCTTCCGACATCACTACGGAATTCGCTCTGCAACTGTTGGTCGCGCCGGTCATTCCCATCAACAGCAAAGCCATCACGCGCTACAACGTGCCGAATCTGCCGGCCAAAAACGTCAACACGATTTTTCAGGACAGCGAAGGCTGGGTGTGGTTTGGCACGGATAAAGGGCTGGCGCGTTTCAACGGCGCGGAGTTCAAATCTTCAACCGGAGCGGGCTCGGCTTATGCGTTGCTGGCAAACGAAGAGGTGCGGGCGATTGCCGAAGACCAGAGCGGACGGATGTGGATTGCCACTCAACAAGGCGTCCGGCGCATCACCAAAGAGGGCGCGGATGAAGGCCAGTGGTTGAAAAATATTGAGGCCAGAAAAATTCTCGTTGATGCCAACAACGAGGTGTGGATTGCCGCGGCCACCGGCATTTTCAAATTCAACGGCAAAGACCTGGAAGCCTTTGATGAAGGGCGCGGGCTGCCATCCAACGATGTGCGTGCCATCGTCATAGATAAAAACGGCAAGCTCTGGGCGGCGACCGCCAACGGCATAGCGATCATTGCCGACAACAAAATCACCACGCTTGAACATCAGCACGACACGGTTATGGCAGAGGCCGCAATGCCGCAATCCTCTGCCCGTCAAGCGTCGCCTTCGACTTCCAGAATCGCGCCCAGTCCGCATCAAACCTCGCAAGCCGCTTCGTCTGCCGCCGCCGCCGATGCCGCGTTGCCCAACCGAGTCAATGACCTGGGCGAGGTGCAAAATCTGTTTGCCGACAAAACCGGAAATCTGTGGTTTGCCAGCAGCAAAGGGGCGATGGTTCTCGACAGCGGCAACCTGGGTGCCGCTGATTTGACGCAGGTGCGGCGGGTGAACGAGGCTTCGATGCGCGCCATTCATCAGGACAGCGCAGGGCGTATGTGGTTGGCCTTGACCGGTGGCGGCGCGTTGATTTACGACACCACGACGCGGGATACGCAACGCTTCAGTGTGTTGGATCAGGATCAGGTGTTGGCCATCGCCAACGAACGCGAAGGCTGTTTGTGGTTTGCGACCAATAACGGCGCGGTCTATGCCGACCTCTACAGCTTCATCATGTTTACCACCAGTCGGGGGCTGTCGGATAACGATGTGCGCGCCATCGTCGAGGGGCCGCAAGCGTCTGCGACAACAGCGCACAACAGCATCTGGTGCATCACCTCGACCGGCGTTTCGCGTATGCAGGACGAGCGTTTCGTTCCCGTTGAGCGCTTTCGTTCCAATCTCAATATTCGCGGCGTGGCCTTTGATGATACCGGCGCGGCCTGGTTTGCGACCGAGCAGGGCGCGATCAAATTGAGCGGCAAAACGCTGACGCAGTTCAGCGAAGGCAACGGGCTGGCGTCGAGCAATATACGTTATGTGACGAGCATCGAAAAAGGCGCGGCGATGGTCTTTGCCACCGCTAAAGGCGCAAGCATTTTCCGCGACGGCGTCTTTCATAAACTCGACGCGCTGGACGGCTATGATGCGCGCCAGGTTTACGAAGACCGCGACGGACGTTTGTGGTTTGCTACCTCACGCGGCTTGATGCTTTATCATACGCAAAGCGACAGCGCCACGTTGTACGACACCGCGCATGGTTTGCTCGACAATGACACGCGCTGGGTAACGCGCTTCAACGGGGAACTGATGGTGGCCTCACGCGCCGGGGTGCAGATTTTTAATGAACGTCAGCAGACCGCTTCTTCGTTCGATAGCGAACCGGCCAACGCACTGTTTGTGGATAAAGAAAATTTCTTCTGGGTCGGCACTGACAACGGCCAGGTGAAAAAGTTCGCTGCCGTTGAAGGCCACATCGTTTCCAGCGTCTATTCAGGCGAACTTCATGCGCTGACCGCCAATAAAATCAATGCGATTTCCGAAGATGATGGCGGGCATATCTGGATTGCCACCGATAAAGGCGCGGTGCGTCACACTCCGGTGCGCGCTACGCCGTCCACCCATGTGTCTTTGAAGGTGGACGGGCGCATAGACATAGATTCGGCGTCGAACTCTTACGAATTGCCGAGCGGTCAACAGCGCGTCGTCTTTCATCTGACCGGCGTCAGCATGAGCAAGCCGGTGCAGTACCTTTATCGCCTCAATCCCGAAGGCGGCAACGAGCGTTGGGAGTTGTTGCCCATGCAGGCGGGGCTGGACCGGGAAATTTCGGTTTTCGATTTGAACGAGGGCGCAAACCGGTTTGAGGTGATGGCGTTGAACCGCGATTTGTACGGCGGCTTGGCTCCGACCACGGCAATTGCCGTAGTGGTGGATTCGCCGTTTTACCGCAAGTGGTGGTTTTATCTGTTGGGGCTGGTCGCCCTAGGATCGGCTACCACAGCCCTTTTCGTGGCGCGCCAGAAAAGTCAGCGCGAATATGTGTTGCCCAAAGAGTTGCGCGAATATGTGGCCATCGAACCGAATCCTTACATCGTCGGCAACCCGATTCGCACTGAACAGATGTTCTTTGGCCGCGAAGATGATTTCCGCTATGTGCGAACTAAACTCGAAGGCGCATCGCAAGGCGTGGTCATCGTCTTTTGCGGCGAGCGTCGGGTTGGCAAAAGCTCTATCCTTTTTCAAGTGATGAACGGGCGTTTGGGCGAGCGCTTCATACCGGTCTTTGTGGATATGCAGGAGATGGTCATCACCTCGGATGCCGAGTTCTTTGCACGCATGACGCGCTTGATTGTCGAAGCGCTGGCGCGCAAAGCTATTGCGGTCACGGCGGCGAAATTCGACTCCGGCAATCCCTATCACATCTTCATAGATTTTCTTGACGAGGTGCTGACCGCCATCAATGATCGCACGCTGTTGATCTTGCTCGATGAATACGAGTTGATGGAATCGAAAGTAGATGACGGCAAATTGTCGCAGGAGTTGTTCACCTTTCTGGCCGGTTTGATGGACAACAAAGAGCGCCTGGGATTTATCTTCACGGGGTCGCGGCGTCTGGAAGAGCGCGATAAAAAATACTGGCGCGAATTGTTGCGCCGTTCGTTGTTTCGCAAGGTCGGCTTTCTCTCCGGCAAAGACACCGTGCGATTGATTAGCGAGCCGGTCGAAGGGCGCGTTATCTATGGGCGCGGCGTCAGCGAAGCCATCTGCCGCTTGACCGCCGGACAGCCTTTTTATACCCAGGTCATTTGTCAAAACGTCGTGGATTATATGAATGAAAACCGGCAGAACTGGATCACCCTTGCCGATTTGCAAGCGGTCACGGCAGACATTATTGACAATCCGCTGCCGCAGATGATTTATACCTGGGAGGCGCTGTCGGATGATGAAAAACTGGTGATGTCTTTGCTTGCCGACTTGTTGCAGGATGGCAACGATTTCGCTACCGCTTATGATTTGCGAAGCTATGGTCGCAGCAACGAGTATCCGGTGAACCTGTCGGAGACGACGATTCGTATGACCTTGGAAGAGATGTTCCGCCGCGAATTGCTCGACAAAAATTCCAGCGAAGGCTTTCGCATCAAGATTGATTTACTGCGGTTGTGGATTCGCCGCTCGCATTCCATCTGGCAGGTCGTCAAAGAAGTGCGAACACTTTAGAATAGCCATGTCCAATTCTTCACCTTGATTATCGTTTATGAAAAAAGCTGAGAAAAACCAAGCGAATAAACCGACGGAGAAGAAGCGTCATCGGCCAGGGAAAGCGCGAAAGGCGGTTGATGACCTTCCAGACAATCTCAGCAATCTGGATTGGAGTAACGGGGGGCGCGGCAAGGATGATAAACAGGCAGCCACCGCTTTCCTGAAACTTCTTCAAGCAGAAATTCAAAACCTCAATGATAAAAAGCTCATTTCCAGTGAAAACGGCGATTGGGTGGTAAAGGGGTTCATAGATATTTTCAAAAATGTTTATACGATTTCCGGCGATACGAAAGTCATTTCAAAACTCATCGAACTGATGCTCTTTCCGCATTTCCTCGCCTTTGCGGACAAACACAAATTGAAAGTGATTCTTTCGCGTGAGCAGAACCACTATCCCGATTTAACCTTCGTTGATGAAAGCGAAAACAAGTTTGCAGTAGATTTGAAAAGTACCTATCGCATCAATTCCGAGAAAGTAAACACGATGACGTTGGGGGCGTTTACGGGTTACTTTCGCAATCGCAGTTCGACGAAGAATGCGACCTTTCCTTACGGTGAGTATGCCAGTCACTTTGTGCTTGGCGTGATTTATTCTAGAGTAGATACGAAAATCAGTGAATTCAAATTGCACTCTCTTGATGACCTGGAAGAAATACCTTCGGTTATCAAAGACGTGGAGTTTTTCGTTCAACCAAAATATCGAATCGCTAATCATCAACCGGGAAGCGGCAACACCAAGAATATAGGCGCGGTCTGGACAATTGCCGAACTGATAATTGGGAATGGGCCGTTTGCAGCATTGGGCGAAGCGGTCTTTGACGATTACTGGATGTATTATCTCACCTCTGACATGGCTCGCGCCGTGGATTTGGAAAAACCGCCTTATAAAAATCTGGCGACCTATTTCGCTTATAAAAATATTTCGCCAAGAGGTCAAAAATGAATGCACTGCCGTTGCAAATCGGACAAGTAAAGGTTCCGCCAATTAAGTGTCAGGGCATCAAGACGAAATTAGTGCCGTTCATTTTCAGTAGCATTAAATGGACAGCGACGGAGCAAGCGCGCTGGGTTGAACCATTTTTAGGATCGGGAGTGGTAGCGTTCAATTTACAGCCCGAGCGCGCCTTGCTCACCGATACCAACCTTCACATCATCAGGTTTTATCAAGCGATTCAGAGCGGCGAAATCCATCAAGCTGCGGTGCGGGAATTTCTGTTTTGCGAAGGAGAAAAACTCGCTCGCAGCGGTCAGGATTACTATTATGAAGTGCGCGAACGCTTCAATCAGTTCGCCTCACCTTTTGATTTTCTGTTTCTCAATCGTTCTTGTTTCAATGGCCTCATGCGCTTCAATCGTCAAGGCAAATTCAATGTGCCGTTCGGTCACAAGCCACAACGATTCGCGCCCACCTACATTACAAAAATCGTCAATCAAGTGGGCTGGGCAACCCGACAAATGAAAGACCTGGATTGGGAGTTTCGCGTTGCCAAATGGCAGGATGTGGTGGGGGAAGCGCAGCCGGAAGATTTCGTTTATTTAGACCCGCCCTACATTGGGCGGCACACCGATTATTACAACGCTTGGGATGATTCAGAGGCAATGAAACTTTCTGCTGTGGCCAAGTCCTTGCCTTGCGGATTTGCGGTTTCCATGTGGCTTGAAAACCGCTATCGAAAAAACTCTCATGTAGTTGACTGTTGGTCTGATTTTGAGTTGCGCGTATGCAGTCATTTCTATCATGTTGGTGCAAGCGAAAGCCTGCGTAACGAAATGGACGAAGCGTTGTTGATTAAGGCAGGCTTTGCCGCCAGCAACCGAGGCAAGCAAGCTGTGAAAAAGCCAAAGACCGAAGTGCAACTTTCTTTGGCAATGGATATGAAATGAGTCGGAAGCAGAGGGAGCGTTGAAGAATTCATGCCGCGTAATCCATACTTAAATCGTGTGGCGATCAAAGAGCCGGAGCAGTTTTATGGGCGCTCGCGTGAGGTTGCGAAAATCTTTTCGCGCCTTGCCGCCTCGCGTCCGCAATCCATCTCCGTAGTCGGCGACCGTCGTATCGGCAAATCGTCGTTGCTCTACTTTATCAATCACGCGCAGATTCGTGCGCGCTTCCTTGATAAACCCGAAGCCTATATTTTCGTTCTCATAGACCTGCAACAGAAACGCAAATTGACGCTCACGGAATTTTTCGTCGAACTGTTTTTGTGCATCGCCAAAGAGATAACTGACGACTCTATCAAAACCCTTGCACCGAATTTCGATTCCCTGCGCGGCTTGCTTGAACGCTTTCGCAATGAAGGCCGCAAACTCATCGTGCTGTTTGATGAATTCGATGTCATCACCACCAATCGCGCTTTCGATCTGGAGTTCTATTCCTTCCTGCGTTCGATTGCCAACAACTACGATGTCGCTTATGTGACCAGTTCGGCGCGGGATTTACAGGAACTTTGTTACACCCAACTGATCGCCGATTCGCCGTTCTTCAATATCTTCACCAATGTTTTTCTGCGGGCGTTCTCGCGCAAAGAGGCTATGGAGTTGATTGTCAAACCGTCCACCGAAGAAGGTTTGTCGCTGGAACATTATGCGCGGCGCATCATGGAAATCGCCGGACAGTTCCCCTATTTTCTGCAAATTGCCTGCTCTGCCTACTTCGATTATCTGCTGGAAAACGACGGCAAGTTGCACCGCGAAGAGGTCGAAGAGAATTTTTTGGACGAAGCCAAAGGGCAATTCCGTTTTATATGGGACAAGATGGGCGAAGGCCAGCGCCGCGCCATTCGCAGTTTTGTCGAACACAGCCGCGTCGAAAAAGAGCAGGAACATATTTACGAAGACCTCAAACGCGCCGGTTATTTCATTGAGGACGAACGCGGTCCGCGTCTGTTTTCGAGCAAGTTTTCCTCGGTGATTTCGCGTCCGCGCCTGATTACCACGGAGTTGCGCGATACCGACCGTGCGGCGATGGCGGTTCACGATGGCAAGACCGAAAAGGTCGCCGCGCCGCCGTTGATCGAACCGCACGGCCACATCGGTAGATTCGACATACACCGTTCGCTGGGAGCAGGCGGCATGGGCGAAATCTTTGAAGCCTACGATACCGATTTGCAACGCACGGTGGCCATCAAAGTGCTGGCCTCCCGGTTTGTCGAAAACGACACCATGAAGCAGCGTTTTCTGCGCGAGGCGCGCATGGCTTCGCAACTCAATCACCCGAATATAGCGACGATTTATGAGATCGGCGAAGCCGCAGGGAATCCCTACATCGTCATGGAATGCGTCGAAGGCGAAACTCTCAACGAGCGGATTAACAACGGACAGATGCACTTGAAAGAGGTGTTGGAAATTGGCGAACAGGTGGCCGAAGCGCTGGCCGAAGCGCACGAACGCGGCGTCATTCATCGCGATATTAAATCGGCCAATATCATGATTACTTCACGCGGCAAGGTGAAGGTGCTGGATTTCGGACTGGCCAAACCGACGCCGTTGTTAAGTGAGCGCACGCCCAAAAACAGGCTCACGGAATCGGGCGTTTTGCTTGGCACGGTGAATTATATGTCGCCCGAACAGGCGACCGGACGCAGCGAGGTCACCCACCTATCTGATATTTTTTCGTTCGGCGTGGTGTTATATGAAATGACCACAGGCAGTTTGCCTTTTGAAGGCGACACCTATTTTCAGACCATCGAAACGATCAACAAACGCGCTCCGGTAGCGATTAAAAAATTACGCAAAGACGCCCCCGCTTCGTTGATTACCATCATCGAGCGGTTGTTAAAAAAGACGCCTACAGAGCGTTACCAGTCCGCCGCCGAAATCGCCAGAGAGTTACGCAAAGTCAGCGGTGAAATTTAATGACTTCGTGTGCTGGAGTGATTTTGATGAGTGCTGAATTGCACTGTTGAGAAGCGGTCTTTGACCGTCGGAAAGCGCAGTCAAAGACCGCTTCTCAACTCCCTCTCCTTCGATTTGCATTGTGAGTTGCTGATTATTTGGGTTCGATTAAATATTCATCGCCCTTGTGCGGGTTGATGGAAATCTCGTCGGCGTCGTGGGTTTCGCGGGTGAACATCAAAAAGCCTATGCCCATGATGACCAAGACCAGCAGAATGACGAAGACCAGAAAATACCAGGGGAATTGTTGGTCGCTGGCGCTTTCGCTCTCGCTGCCATCAAACGAAAATAAGACGAAGGGACCGATGACCGCGCCCATCAACCCGACCAGCAGAGCGATGCGGTCGAACTGCCCGTCTTGCGGCGTCATGATGCGCCAGCCGAGATAAGTTCCCGCCATGGCCGATGCCAGCGCCAGCACGATGTAGAGAAAACTTTGACCCGTGATGAACAGATGACCGTAGGCATCGTTGAGCCAGTTCATGGCAATAAAATTACCGCTGGTCGGCGAGGTCAGCGTCAACAAAACGGTATTGAACGCGAGCGTCAACACGGCGACGAGGGCGGCATCCAGCAGGCGGATTTTTTCGCTCATCAAGCCGATGACAAAGCCGCCGACGAGGAAGGCTCCCAAGGTCAGGCCGAAGAGTAAAATCAATATAGTGCCTTGCGAAGATTGCGCCTTGCCGAACAGCAGTTTGGCCAGCAGCGAGATGGCCGCCTGAATGCCAAACGTGAAACCAAGCCCGATGAGCATCCATTTCAAACGATGCTTCATAGCCGCACTCCTTATCGTTACCATCCGTGATTGCTACGTTCTTATTTTTGTTTCCCGTTCCGCTCTTTACCGCTCTGGGGGCAATCTTAGACGCAATCCGAATGGCTGTCAAAGCGGTTTTGCCGCTTTCTATTTCGCGCATCTCTCGTGGTCAAACGGAGCCGCGAACGAGGGGTGCGACCTCGGCTTCAAAAAAGCGTCGCAACGAACTAGACGACGCGCAGAAGTTGCCTTGAGTGGCACTGTGCAAAACGATTGTGGCGAGAGGCTTCACCGGTTATCTGGCGCACGAGTTTGTGCCGAAACGCGACCCGCCGACTTTTTTACGCGAAGCCATCGCGCTGTGCACTGAGTAAATAGGAAGCTTATTGATAATTAAAGGGCGTCGCAGAATCCCCGCAGCCGTCTATATGTTGTAGATAGTTACACTATCACATACAATATCTGGACAGAAAATCCTTTTATGCGACAACCTCTAACTACCCAGCTTAGTTGTGAGAGTTGAACTCTGTGCGGCGGTGCCGCTTTGAGGTGCGGAAAGGCTGCGCCTGTCCGTAAGCGATGCTCCCCACTCTCGCGGCAGCGCCGCCCAATATTTACTTGCAGCAAAACCTTTTCGGGTAGAGGAGCAAGGAGGAGAGAAGGAGTTTGGCGTTGCGCCTTCCGACGGTTTTATGGCTTGCGGCAGCCGCCGCCTGAAGGCCAATGGCATGAAGTTAAGAAAAACGGTACCGCCGGCGGTCTAGCCGGCGGCGGACTTGGTGGCAGAAGCGCACGAAATCCCAGTCGTAGCTTGCTGCTGTCAGCCGCAGACTAGACCGTCGGCGGTACAACTTAACGCCATTGGTCTGAAGGCGGTACGCCAAACTTTTCTTTGCTCTCCTCCTTGCCCCACTACCCTGGGATTTGTGGGCGCTGACTGCTAGACTGAAAAAGGCGAAGACACAAGGCCAAACCGAAAGCGTCCGCGCCCGATTGGGCATCATCAAAGGGGCGATGGGCGACTATACATCATGCGTCTGGATATTTTCTTAAAACTTTCCCGCTTGATTCCGCGCCGCACCGTGGCGCAGCAGTTGTGCGAAGCGGGCGCGATCAGGCTCAATCAGGCCCTTGCCAAAAGCGCCCGCGAAGTGCGCGTTGGCGATACTCTCACCCTCAAACAGCACGGACGCCGCACCACGGTTCGGGTGCTGGATGTTCCTCTCAAACCACCCACCAAAGCGCAGGCCGCGACGCTTTATGAAATCCTCGCCGTGGAAAATGATGAAGAAGAATTTTAGTCTCCGCCCAAGCGCTTTGGCTGGTGAGGCACGATTATGCTAGATTCATTGGTTTTTAAGAGTCTGGCTTTTCCGCTTTGCAGAGCCATAATAAAACAGTGGAAGGATTTTCATAGATGGTTAGCGAGAAGGATTTGGAGTTGGACAATACCGTGCAGGCGTTTCAGGAGTCGCTGCTCGAACATGTGCGTTATTCGATAGGCAAAGCGTGGACGGATTTGTTGCCGCGAGAATTGTTTTACGCGGTGGCGCTGGCGGCACGCGACCGCATCATGGACAGATTGCTGGAAACCGAAGACCGCTATCGGCAATCGGATGCCAAGCGCGTTTATTATCTTTCGATGGAATTTCTGATGGGGCGTTCGCTCGGCAACAATCTCATCAACATGGGCGCTTTTGAAGTGTGCCGCGACGCCCTCATCGAAATGGGCGTGGATTTTGAAGAGGTGCGCGAAATCGAACCCGATGCAGCGCTAGGCAATGGTGGGCTGGGGCGGCTGGCGGCTTGTTTTCTGGATTCGCTTGCCACTTTGGATATGCCGGGTTTCGGTTACGGCATCAACTATGAATACGGTCTGTTCAAACAGGTCATCCGTAACGGCTCTCAAAAAGAAGACCCCGATCACTGGTTGGCTTACGGCACGCCTTGGGAAATCAAGCGCCCCGATTACGCCTGCCAGATTCCGGTTTATGGGCGCATTGAAAGCGCTCAGGGCGGCCAGTTTCAATATCACCCGAACTGGAAGGATGCCAAAATCGTCATCGGCGTGCCGCACGATTTTCCCATCGTCGGCTATGGCGGACGCACGGTGAATTATCTGCGCCTCTATACGGCAAGCTCGTCGCAGGAATTCGATATGGACATTTTCAACGGCGGCGATTACATGAAAGCGGTCGAGCAGAAGATTACCTCCGAGACCATTTCCAAAGTTCTTTATCCCTCGGACTCGGTGAAATCAGGCCGCGAACTGCGTTTGATGCAAGAGTATTTTCTGGTGGCCTGCGCCATCAAAGACATCATCCGGCGGTATCACAAAACGCATGACGATTTTCAGCCGTTCGCCAGCAAGGTGGCCATTCAACTCAACGACACTCATCCGACGCTGGCCATCGCCGAGTTGATGCGCGTGTTGATTGATGAAAAAGAGCTGGATTGGGACGCGGCCTGGGAGACCACACAGGCGACCTTTGGCTACACCAATCACACCTTGATGGCAGAAGCGCTGGAGCGTTGGCCGGTCTCTCTGCTCGAACAGGTGGTGCCGCGCCATCTGCAAATCATACGCGAAATCAATCGCCGTTTTCTGGAGCGCGTCGCGATGGTTTGGCCGGAGGATTTCGAGCGCGCCAAACGTATGTCCATCATCACCGAAGACGGCGACCCGCAAGTACGCATGGCGCATCTGTCCATCGTCGGCAGCCATTCGGTCAACGGCGTTTCGGCCTTGCATACGGAGTTGGTCAAGCACTCTCTGGTGCCGGATTTTTATCAACTGTGGCCGGAGAAATTCAACAACAAAACCAACGGCGTGACGCAACGCCGCTGGTTGTTGAAAGCCAATCGAGCGTTGGCGAAATTAATCAGCAGCACGATTGGCGATGGCTGGATTATGGAACTCGATGAGTTGCGCGAACTGGAACAATATGCCGAAGTCAAACAGTTTCAGCAGGAGTTTCGCAGCATCAAACACGCCAACAAAGAGCGTCTGGCAAAGGTCATCAAAGATACCTGCGCCATCACCGTTGATCCCGATTCGCTGTTCGATGTTCATATCAAACGAATGCACGAATACAAACGCCAACTGCTCAATTGCATGAGAATCATTCACGACTATTTCTCGCTGGTCGAAGACAACCGGACGCCCGTGGTGCCGCGCACCTACATCTTCGCCGGTAAAGCCGCGCCGGGGTATTGGGCGGCCAAACAGATTATCAAATTAATCAACAATCTCGGTCAGGTTATCAACCACGACCCACGCGCCAACGAATACATTAAAGTAGTTTTCATTCCCGATTATCGCGTTTCGCTGGCGGAAAAAATCATTCCGGCGGCCAACCTCAGCGAACAGATTTCGACTGCCGGAATGGAGGCTTCGGGAACCGGCAACATGAAATTTGCGATGAACGGCGCGTTGACCATGGGAACGCTCGATGGCGCGAATATCGAAATCAAAGAGGAGGTGGGCGACGATAATATTTTTATCTTTGGTCTGACTGCGCCGGAGATTCAAGCTATGCGCGAAGCCAATTCGTATAACCCTTGGGACTATTATTATCGTGATGCGCGGCTCAAGCGAGTGATGGATTCGTTGAACTCCGACCGCTTCAATCCGGGCGAGCCGGGGTTGTTCAACTGGCTGTTTTACGCCATCCTCAATTACGGCGACCACTATTATCATCTGGCGGATTTGCCCTCTTATATCGAAGCGCAGGAGCGCGCCGGACAGGAGTATCTGAATCAAGAGGAGTGGTCGCGCAAAGCGATTTTGAATGTGGCGCGCACCGGCAAATTTTCCAGCGACCGCACCGTGCTGGAATACGCCAGAGAGATTTGGAACATCAAGCGCTACATGAGAAATGTGGAGTAAAGACTAGAGCGGTTTTCATATGGGTGTACGGAACACCTTATCGTTGAGCAGCGGTCTTCGACCGCGAGGGTCTTCGACCGTCGCTCAACGGGTTTGAGGTTTCCGTAATCTCAAACAAAAACCGCTCTAAATCAGGGAAACGGCAATTCACTGTAGCGCGGCGCGGTTCTACACTCGTCAACCAGGGACTGCCGCTGTTGAGGGCAAGCCGACCTTGCTGCACAGCGGTTGCGGCCAGGGATCTAAGCAGGCAACAACTTATATCTTGATTTCGTGAGGGAGTCTTTGTCACAATAGGGCATCATCCGGCAATTTTTAATATGCTCTGGTTTCCTCCCCCACTTTCGCCAGAAGCATAAAGCAGGTTAGGAGGCGAGAACTTGAAAGCCGTAGCGAAGTATCTGGTTTTACTTATCCCGGTGTTGGCCTCGGTGCTTAACATCGAAGCCAAAGCGCAAATCACATCCGTCACCCTGGCACCGGAACAATCCTGTAGTGTGCGGACTGCGGTCTCTATTACCACGCGCATTACTTTTCCCGACAAGGTCACTTCAGTGGTCTGCGGCGATCTCTATGACCAGCAGAGCGGCAAAGGCACGTTCGTGGTGCAGCAGGGCGACAATGATGTGTTTATCAAACCGATTGCGCCGAAAGGCTTAAGCAATATGTTCGTCAAAACCGGCGATGGCAGAAAGACCTACAATTTCGATCTCTCGGTAGTGCCGTTCAATCAGGCGCATCGAGTGATTAATGTGCTAGACCCGAAAACCGGCCTGGCGTCGCCGGAAAATCCGCCGACCACTGGCGGCGCAGACAAGCCCTGCATTGCGGAAGCCGATCTGGAAAAACGCAAAGTCGCCATCGAACAGGCGGCACAGGCCAAGGCCGACGAGATTCTTCGCAAGGCGCGTGAAGATGCCAATCGCATCACCAGCGAAGCCGAAAGCCGCGCTGCGGAAAGCGAACGCCAAGCCAGCGGACGCGGCTCGCAGGAAATGGAACGCCGTTTTATTCAAACGCTGCTGGGCGGCGTCCAGCGAGCCGAGGTCAAAACGCCGCGCCTCGAAATCAAAAAAGTGATCATCACGCTTGCCTCGGATATGTTCACGATTGCCGGGAAATCCTATCTGCGTTATACCATTCAAAACGCCAGCGACAAAGATTTCACCTTTGCCGCTATCGCCCTGGAATCGGGGGCGCTCAAGGCCTCGCAGCCGATTCCTGTGGAGTTGAATCAATCGAAACCTGAAAATACGCTTGCCCCTTCGGAAACCTTGACGGGCGTGATCGCCTTCGACGCCAAGCTGGTCGCCGCCAAAGAAAGACTGGTGCTTTTGCTGCGTGGTGATGATAATCTGGAAATTGCCAGATTAGTGGTGCAATAGGTTTTTATGTCGAAGATTTTTTTATCTCTTGCAGTGGTATTCATCGCCACCCTTTCGGCGCAGGCGCAGGGGCCGCTGTCGCCGCCTAAAATCCCGCCGGTTCCGTTGACCGGCGAACAACAGAATCAGAGGCGCGCCGAAGCCGTAGCAAAGCCAACTGCGGTGACGCCCACTCCGGCAACGAATGTGGTCAGGATTCCCGCCGCAATAGGCGGACGCATCTCTTCGGGCAATGCAGCGATAGATGGGTTTGTCAGCGAAGCCGCTATGACGCATGGCCTCGATCCATATTTGATTCTATCGGTGATGCGCCACGAATCGGGTTTCAATCGCAATGCGGTGTCGCCCAAAGGCGCTTCGGGATTGATGCAGTTGATGCCAGCGACAGCGATGCGTTTTGGGGTCCGCAATATTTTCGATGTGCGGGAAAATATTTTAGGCGGTGCCAAATATCTGCGCTGGTTGCTGGAACGCTTCAACGGCGATGTGCGCTTGGCACTGGCCGCTTACAATGCCGGTGAGGGCGCGGTCGAGTTTTACGGCAATCGCATACCGCCTTTTTCGGAAACCCAGAATTATGTGCGCGCCATCTATTCGCGTTACGCGGGCTTGCGCTCGAACCTTGCGCCATTGCCGGTAAACACGGTAGCCACTCCCAGGGCTTCCGAAACGGCAAAAGAGACATTCCCCTCGTACAATCAAATTATCGTGAGCAAATCGTCGCAGCGTCTGGCCAGCGCCAAAAGCGGAAATTGATTTTGCTCAAGCATAGCCCTCAAGCATGAAGTTCGTTTCAAAAAGGTTGCTATGAATAAACTCATTTTGTTCTTGCTGAACTTATTGCTTATTCCTATCCTCACATTTGCACAAGAGAGGGAGTCAAGCATCAAGAATAAAGTTGGAGCCAACCTTGAAATTACAACCTCTGTGGTGGCACAAAAAGAATGTCTGCGGGAAAGTAAGCTGCTACCCATCCGCATAGACTTGAAACTCAAAACGAAGTACGCCAACAGCGGCAGCTATCCGATTATTCTTCACAAAAAGAGTGGGACTATTGGCAGAGAAATGGTTGCCCATACCCAAGAAGATGCCGAATCGGGGCAGTACGAAATGGAAGGCAATATTGATTTTGCCATAACGTCTCGCTCCACAAAACCAGAAGGCGACTTTCCGAGTGAAGATTTCCTGATACTAAAACCGGGAGATGATTATGAGCAAAAGGCTGAAACCGTTTTATTTTTCTTTGATCTTGATGGTCATCCAAACTTGGCATATGAGCATTTCAGTGTAAATGAGCATTACGCACAGTTCAGTATCTGGACAATAAGCGGGCGATTTAGTTATGACAACAATCTGGAAGAGTTAAAAAAACGCTGGCTGAATTATGGCTATTTATGGACTGAGGGAGGACGATCAAAACCGATGGCGATGCGCTTCTCAAACAAGGACCAGCTTAAAAAATGTGATCGGGATTAAAGAATTCCCTTATGATTGTGGAGCAAATAAAGTGCAACCTGGTACGAGTGATCCTGCGCTGGTCGCCCATACGGTAGTGGGTCAATCGGGAGAGAAAAGAAAAGTTTGGCGTACCGCCTTCAGGCGGCGGCTGCCGCAAACCATAAACCCGTCGGAAGGCGGTACGCCAAACTCCCTCTCTCCTCCTTGCTCCACTACCCCAATTTTTATGATTAGAGTGTCAGTCAAAATATTGCGGAGAAAAAAGTGTTCTATCGTTTAATGATCATTTTGCTTATGTTGTTTTTGCTGGGCGCGCCATTGGCTCCGGCCAGACAGGTTCTCAAAGAGGACACCGAAAAAGATCGCGCCAAACGCGCTGCGGAAAATTCAACGGCGACGTTGAAAGATGAAGCGGGCACCAGAGTGGAAAAATTTCTGGCACGCAAAGATGTTCTGATTATCAAAGAGGCAACAACGATTGGCAGTCTTCCCGGCCAGCAAGGAGCCGAAGTCAAGATTGAAGCCATCGTGTTATCGGCGCTCGGTGAAGCGGCGAAGGTCTATGGACTAAGCTTTATACGGCTGTCGAATCGCGGCGGCGAGCGACAACCGGAGGCCATCCGCTTCGTTGATTTCGATGAAGTCGCGGCGCTGCAAAACGCGCTGGAACACCTCGTGAAAACGGCTGACGCCAATAGCGAAACGCCTGCGGGAGCACCAGCCGCCAATGGTAAAGGCGCTGAAGAAAGCGGCGCGTCAAATGTGGCGACGGAATTTTCTCTGACGACACGCGGTGGTTTGAAAATCGGTATGCTGCAAGTCGGCAGACAACAGACCGGCTTTTTACGCTTGGAAAGCGCCGCCTCGGAAGCGCCGGTCATATTCGGCATAGGGGCCTTGACCCGGCTCCGCAATCTGACGGCGCAGGGACGCGCTCGACTGGTTAGCCTCGGAGCCAGATGATGCCAGAGGCCGCAGAGACGCTTGAAAGAACGAATAAATCAGGTATCGGTAGGCACTTTGCTTGACGCATCTTTTTCATGCACATAGAATGTGTCTCTACAGCCCAAAGACTTGATTTTCAAAGAAACGAAAATAGCAGAGCCTTGATTTTCAAGCAGGATCAGAGAATCTTTGAAACAATCAAGATGATGCGGTTGATCGAAATAGCAGGCTTGCAATTTCCGAAGACCAGTTCAAGAGCCCTCTCTTCTCCCTCACCAGATTAGCCCTTTTATAGATTACTGTGCCGTTACCTATGGGCAGGCGCATGATCAGTGTGGGGAGAAACAATGTTGCAGATCAGCTTGAAAATTTTACTTGCCGCTGGTGCGGTTTCCCTTGCGGGTTTAATAAGACATGGCCGCAGTGTGTCCGGAGCTAGAGGCGTGGTGGATGGGCGCGGTTCGACCGCCAAATTATGACAGCGTTTTTTGAAAGAACTTTACTCGTCATTTTACTGTTTGCGGTGGTCTTTTCGGCGCTGGCACAGGGCGTCGTAGAAGCCTGGTCGGTAGCCGTTTTTGAGGCGCTCGGCATTCTCAGTCTGTTGGGTTTGGCCGCCAAACTGATAGCGCAGAAAAGTCTGACCTTGAAATTGCCGCCGCTGGCTTTGCCGGTCCTCGCCTTGCTGTTGGTCGGCTTGGTGCAGGGGCTGGCGGTCAGTGATAGCGTCGGCGAGATGCACAGCCTATCGCGAAATGTAGAGGCGACGCGACGGGCAGTATTGATGCTGTTTTGTCTGACCGTCTTTCTATTGGTGGCGATCAATCTATTGGTGAGCAGAACCCGGCTTTACGGCGTGGTGAATTTTCTGGTCGGTTATGGCGTCGCCTTGGCGATGTTCTCGCTGGTGCAATTTTTCACTTGGAACGGGCGATTTTATTGGTTCAAACCGAATCTCAATGGCGCATCGCCCTTTGGCCCCTTCGTCAGCCACAATCATTTTTCCGGTTACATGGAGATGCTGATTCCGTTGGCGCTGGCGTTGGCCTGGGCGGAAGGCAGGAAGTTGGAAGCCAGACTCTTTTACGGCTTCGCGGCGCTGGTGATGAGTACAGCAGCGGTCGCTTCGTTATCACGCGGCGGCATGGTCAGTCTGGCGGCGGCGATTGCCTTCATGGGGTTTTGCAAAATCATGTTGCGAATGAAGCGGCGAGCGCGGCGGCACGCGCCTTTGACGTTGCAGCCGCGTGCCGTGACTTGGATAAAAGGGCTGGCCTTGAGCGTAGCGATTCTTTTGGCTCTTGGGTTGGGCGTCTTGTGGGTTGGGCCAGACCGCCTGGTCGGACGCTTGACGGGCGGCGCGGTCTTGGGCGCTACCAATCAAGAGGAAACTTTTTATACCAGCAGAGGCTGGATATGGAAAGACACCTGGGCTATGATAAAGGCCAATCCGGTGCTGGGCGTTGGCCTCGGTGGATTTGCAACTGCGTATCCGCAATACAGCCACAGCGATGGGGCGTTGATCGTTGGGCAAGCACATAACGATTATTTACAAGTGCTGGCCGACGCCGGGTTGACAGGTGGTTTGCTGGCTTTGTGGTTTTTGGCGCTCATCTTTCGCGAATTGCTTCGCGGTCTGAAAGCGCGAGACCCTTTGCTGGCCGCTCTGACGCTGGGCAGCGGCGCGGGAGTATTTGCAATCCTGGTGCATAGCCTATTTGATTTCAATCTCCAATTGCCCTCAAATACTTTGCTCTTCTTCCTGCTTGTGGCGCTGTTATCACAGACCGTAGAACAGGTCAGGCGTTATGAAGATACGTCAACCAATAGCAGCGCAGGGCAGACGCTCTTTGCCGCGCTAGGCGTCGGCAAAGCCTTGATGCGGGAGACCCGTTGACCGCAAGTCAAGTACGGAATGGTGCATCAATCAACGGATCGTTCTGGAGGCAGTATGACCACACAACCTAGCGATAGACCAAACCTCATCAAGCGATATAAAAACCGCAGGCCAACAAGGCGCGGCTTTGTCAGCAGCCGAAAACCCACCGGCGTTGTCGCCGCGATCTTGGGCATGGCGCTATTGGCGCTGATGTTTGCAGGCTTGTCCACCAGCGCTCAGTCACAACCGCAGCAGCAATCCGCGTCGGCCAATAGTCAGGATGACAACCGAGGCAAAAATGCTGCGCCGGGAAATAACTCGGCGTCCAATGTCTGGGTGGTGTCGCAGGATGATTATTACATAGGCCCGTCGGATGTCTTGACGGTTAAGATCGAAGACGCGCCGGAGTTATCACAATCCTATACCGTCAGCGTTGCCGGGTTCATCGAGATGCAGGTCATAGGCAAATTGCTGGCAGTCAATAAAACTCCCGACCAATTGGCGGCCAGCATCCGCGAGGCGCTCATCAAGGCCGATTATTTGAAGCGCCCACGCATCAGCGTCAACGTCACCGAATATAACAGCCGCACCTTTTTTATTCATGGCTCGGTGCACGCTGCCGGAGCCTATAAGATTCGCGGCAAAGTCACGATTTTGGATTTGATTGTGTTGGCTGGAGGCATGATGGAAAATCACGGCCCCAACGCCTTTATCATACGGCGCAAACAACGTGCGCCAATGACCACGGACGCTGCCAGCGTGGAGGCGGTCAGCGCCAAACAGACGACCGCCGCTGAAGCAGCGATGCCGGTGGCGACTACGCCTGCGACCACGGCGGCGACGGAAGTCGCCGCCGACAATCAGGATTACGAAATGATTCGAGCCAACATCAACGGCTTGGAAAGAGGCCGCTTCAGTCAGAACATCACCTTGTTGCCGGGCGATGTGGTGAACATTCCAGCGCTCAATGTCTTCTTTATCGGTGGCGAAGTCAATGCCCCCGGTTCGTTCCCTTTGAAAGAAGGCACCACTTTGCGTCAAGCCATCACGCTGGCGCAAGGCACGACCTTTAAAGCGGCGCGAAGCCGCGCCGTGATCTTTCGCGGCAATAACGAAGACGGCAAACAATTGGAAATCACTGTGGACATAGACGCCGTGATGAGCGGCAAGAAGTCCGACATATTGTTACAAGCAGATGATTTGGTCGTGGTTCCCAGCAGTCGTATGCGGAGCATTGGCGGCACCATTCTGCAAGGCTTTGGCATGACGACCATTCAACGCGGCATCATTCGGTAGCTGGCACCTTGACGATGCTGATGTGTTAGCAGCAAGCGTTCAACGTATGCAGCATAGCAGAAATAGGAGAAGAGGCTGTGGAGGATAAACGAGTAGAACTAGAGCGCATGACCCCAAGAGAAGAACATCCATTGGTGCGTCCGGGCTATCCGACCTTGCCGGGCTATCCGGCGGACAGCAGTTCGTATGGCTATGGCTATCCGACGCCGGATAAAGGCGGCATCAACTTTCGCGCCATCTGGCGCACCGTACTCAAACGCAAATGGCTGATTCTGGTCATCGTCTTTATCGTTACCTCGGCGGCGACGATTGAAGTCTATCGCACCAAATCCATCTACAAGGCTACGGCTTCCATAGAGGTTCGCAAAGACGCCGCAACGCTCATGAAAGCGCAGAACATTGTCATTCAAACCGACGACTCCGACGCCATGAACACCTATATGTACATGATTAAGAGTCGCCCGTTGCTGTTGGAAGTTGCGGCCAGTCTGCGGCTCGATCAGAACCCGAAATTCTTTGAAGTCACGTCGCGCAAATCCATTACCGAAGCGGTGCAGACGGTCTTTAACCGCGTCCGTTTATCCAATGATCCGAAAGCGCCTGCGGTTATCAAAGACATTCCAGCGACTGATTTGAATAAAGAGATGACGCCGGAAGAAAAGGCCAAGTGGTCGCCCTATGCGGGCGTCATAGGCAGCGGCCTGGGGGTCGAGCAATTACCGGCGGCGCGTTTGATTATGGTGTCGTTTACCCACACCGACCCAGAGACCGCAGCGGCGGTGGCCAATACCGTGGCGCAGCATTTCATTGTACAGAACTTCAAAAGCAAAACGGAAAATTTTACCAAGACCAGCGAATGGCTCGACCGCACGACCCGCGAATTGAAAGCCAAAGTTGAACAGGCCGAACAGGCGCAGGCGACTTATCTGCGCGATCACGATATGTCGTTTGTCGGCAGATCCGGGAACGGTTCGGGCAATGTAGGCACCGATAAACTGCTACATTTTTATGAGCAGGTGCAACGCATAGAAGGCGAACGCATACTCAAGCAATCGCTCTATGAAGAGGTGAAGAAGGGCAACATTTTGACGCTGCCGGAAATATTTACCGATACCCAGATGGGCGAATTGCAGAAGAAGTTGCGCGAGTTGCGGGTGCAGAAATCACAACTCGAAGTCAACTATGGCGACAAGCATCCCAAGATCATTGAAATCACCGAGCAGATAGCCACGGTGGAAGAACAAATCAAAGCTAATGTCGGAACTTTGGAAGCCAAATTGAAGGCCGATTATGAAAAGGCGCTGCGCGAAGAGAAACAGTTGAAGGCGATTTTGGAGCAGAGCAAAGGCGAAGCCACGCAACAGAACCGCGCCGAGATTGAATACACGATGCTCAAGCAGGAGGTCGAAACTCAGCGCGCCTTGTACAAAGAATTTTTGACCAAGACCAGTCAGGCGGATTTGCAGCGCGTCGAGCAGAATAACAATCTACAGTTGGCCGAACCTGCCGAAGCGCCCGGCGCGCCGATTGGCCCCGATAGATTGAAGACCATTTTCACCTGGATGCTGCTGAGTTTTGCCGGTGGCATCGGGCTGGCGTTTTTTCTGGAATATCTGGACAACACCATCAAGACCGTTGAAGACGTGGCGACCTTCGCGCAATTGCCGGCATTGGCCGCCATACCGGCTATGGCTGGACGCAATATGCGTAAGCTGGCAGCGGTGAAAAAAGGCAGCGGCAGCAGCACGGCGGTGGCCAAAAGCGACACCTTCACCATGCCCGGTCAAGTGGCAGCACTGGAAGCGCGTTCCTCGGTAGCCGAAGCCTATCGCGTGTTGCGAACTTCGGTGATGCTGTCGAGCGCCGGTGGTCCGCCCAAGATTATGCTGGTGACCAGCGGTCAACCCGGTGAAGGCAAAACCACCACCACCGTCAACACGGCGGTATCGCTGGCGCAACTCGGCGCTTCGGTGTTGATTATTGATTGCGATCTTCGCAAGCCTTCTACTCATAAAGTCTTCGGCGTTGACCATTCACGCGGCATCTCTACGTACCTGTCGCGGGATGTGGAATTGGACGGCCTGATTCAAAAACTGCCGATAGCCAATCTTTCATTGCTGCCCTGCGGGCCGATTCCGCCCAACCCTGCGGAGTTGATCAGTTCCGACAAGATGAAAGAGATGCTGCGGACTTTATCAGAACGCTTCGATCATATTCTGATAGACTCGCCGCCCTTGATGCACGTCACCGACCCGGTGATTTTATCCACCATGACCGATGGCGTCATACTGGTGGTGCAGGCGGGCAAGACCACACGCGATGTGCTGCGCCGCACGCGCCAGGAGTTGACCGCCGTAGGAGCCAAGATTTTCGGCGTGGTGCTAAACAACGTGGACTACCGTAAAAATGGCTACGACGATTATTACCATTATCGTTACTATGAAAGCTACGGACAGGAGCGCAACGAAGCAAGCGGCGACTGAAACACCTCGAATCAGCAAAGACCCTGATAGAAACTATGGAAACCCTCGCAGAGCTTGAACCCGGCAAGTCGCCGGATGTGCCACAGGTGTTGCCGCCGGAGCCGGTCGTCGAGATCAAAGCCAGTCGCACCTGGTTGGCTTTGAACTTGAAGGAAATCTGGGCCTATCGTGAATTGCTCTATTTTCTGACTTGGCGCGATGTCAAAGTGCGCTACAAACAAACTCTATTGGGCGTCGTCTGGGTGGTCTTGCAGCCCTTGATGACGATGGTGATTACCACGATTTTCTTCGGCAAAATCGTGCGCGTGCCTTCGGACAATCTGCCTTATGCGCTGTTCGTCTTTGCCGGGTTGCTGCCCTGGATGTTTTTCTCGAAAGCCATCACGCAAAGCGGCAGCAGTCTGGTCGGCAGTGCCAACCTGATTACCAAAGTCTATTTTCCGCGCCTGATTATTCCGAGCGCCACCGTGCTTTCGGGGTTGGTGGATTATGCCGTCTCTGTGGTCGTGCTGATCGGTTTGATGATCTATTACGGCGTCGGCGCAAGCGTCCACCTGCTGATGTTTCCTGTACTGATTGTGCTGATGACCATTTTGGCATTGGGCGTGGGGATGTGGCTGTCGGCTTTGAATGTGAAATACCGCGACGTAGCGGCGATGATTCCGTTTCTGGTGCAGGTCGGAATGTTTGCCACGCCGGTTTATTATCCGTCGAGTTTGATACCGGAAAAATGGCAATGGTTGATGAAACTGAATCCCTTGACCGGCATAGTGGAAAACAGCCGCGCCGCTCTGTTTAACCGACCCTTCGATTGGCTGTCTTTCAATATCTCTGTGGGCATAGCCGTGCTCCTGCTCGTCTCTTCCGCCTATGTGTTTCGGCGCATGGAAAAAAGCTTCGCCGATTTCGTTTGATATGCAATCCATCATCACCGTCGAAAATGTCAGCAAGCAATATCGCCTAGGCACACGCGATGCGTCTTATGGGACGTTGCGCGATTCAATCGTTAGAAGTATCCGTGCGCCTTTCAGCAAGAGTCAGAGCAAAAAAGGAAATGGGGTTGAAACCATATGGGCTTTGAAAGATGTTGGCTTTGAAGTAAAACCCGGCGAAGTCGTGGGCATCATCGGACGCAACGGCGCAGGCAAATCAACCTTGTTGAAAATTCTGGCGCGCATCGTTGAACCGACCACCGGAAACATTAAACTATATGGCAGGGTCGGCAGTTTACTGGAAGTTGGTACGGGGTTTCACCCGGAGTTGAGCGGACGCGAGAATATTTATTTGAACGGCGCGATTCTGGGCATGAAGCGCGCCGAGATTGAGCGCAAGTTCGATGAGATAGTGGCCTTTGCCGAGATCGAAAAATTCATAGACACGCCGGTGAAGCACTATTCCAGCGGTATGTATATGCGTCTGGCGTTTGCGGTCGCGGCGCATCTGGAGCCGGAGATATTGATTGTTGACGAAGTGCTGGCCGTCGGTGACGCTGGGTTTCAAAAGAAATGCCTGGAAAAAATGCGCGATGTCGGCGAACACGGCAGGACCGTGCTGTTTGTTTCACATAATATGTCGGCGATCACGCGGCTGTGCAAACGCGCCATTTTGCTCGGCGATGGGCAAGTGCTGGCTGATGGCACCGCCCACAAAGTGGCCAGTTCATATTTGAATTCAGGGCTTGGCACAACGGCTGTAAGAGAGTGGCAAGATTTAGAAAAGGCTCCGGGTAATGACATCGTTCGCCTGTACGCTATCCGCGTGGTTGATGAGGATGGACAGCTAACGGATGTCGTTGACATCAGAAAACCAATTGGCTTGGAGATGGAATACGCTGTGCTGAATCCGTATCACATTTTGGTACCCAATTACCATTTTTATACTGAAGAAGGAGTCTGCGCCTTTGTCGCTCAAGAACTCGATGAGCATTGGCGAACCACACCGCGTCCCCTCGGACGATATAAAAGCACGGTTTGGGTTCCCGGTAATTTTCTCTCTGAAGGCACGATGATTGTTGGCGCAGCCATCAGCACCATGGACCCGGTGACCATACATTTTCATGAGCAAGATGCGGTGGCTTTTCAGGTGGTGGACAGCCTTGACGGCAATTCCTCACGCGGCGATTATGCGGGACATATGCCAGGCGTCGTGCGACCGATGTTGCAATGGCACACCGAGTACCACGTCAAAGAAAACTAGACAGCGAGCGAGGACATCTTTGTGAAAGTAGCGATCCTTGCAGGCGGACTTGGAAGCCGCCTTGCCGAAGAGACTGAAGTGAAGCCCAAGCCTATGGTGGAAATCGGCGAGTATCCGATTCTATGGCATATCATGAAGCACTATTGGCATTATGACTTCAAAGAATTTTTTATTGCTCTAGGATACAAAGGCGAATTTATTAAACGATTCTTCTCGGATTATTACAGCTTCAGCGGCAGCGTTACCATGAATTTTTCTACCGGCGATTTTCAAACACGCAGTAGAGAATGCGAAGACTGGATGATTCATTTGATGGAGACCGGCAAAGAGACGCTGACCGGAGGTCGCATCAAGCGTCTGGAATCCTACTTAAAAGATGACACTTTCATGGTTACATATGGCGATGGAGTCGCTGATATAAATCTTCGTCAACTCTTAACTTTTCACCGCTCCCACGGTCGTCTGGTAACCATAACGGCTGTGCGTCCACCGGCTCGATTTGGTGGACTCATTTTTGATGGCGACCTGGTTTCCAAGTTCACCGAAAAACCGCAAGCTGGCGAAGGCTGGATCAACGGCGGCTTTATGGTTTGTGAACCTGGAGTGTTTGAATATTTGCAAGATGATAGCAGCAGCCTGGAAGCGGATGCCTTGGAAAAACTCGCAAGTGATGGTCAGTTGGCGGCCTATCGGCATGATGGTTTCTGGCAATGCATGGACACGCTTAGGGATTTGCGCTTGCTTGAAAGTTTGTGGAAAAGTGGGAACCCGCCTTGGAAAATCTGGGAATAACCGAAAATAAAAAACGCTTCTGGCAAGACCGCCCGACCTTGATCACCGGCGCTACGGGATTGGTGGGCAGTTCTTTAGCGCGGCGGTTGTTGGCGTTGGGCGCTGATGTCGTTTGCTTGATTCGCGATTGGGTTCCGCAAAGCGAACTCACTAGCAGTCGGCTTATTGAGCAAGTCAAAGTTGTACGCGGCGATGTGCGCGACCAGAGCTTGCTAGAGCGCGCGCTTGGCGAATACGAAATAGACACGGTTATTCATTTAGCGGCGCAGACCATTGTTGGCATAGCCAACCGCAATCCGATCTCGACCTTTGAAACCAACATCGCCGGTACTTGGGCATTGCTTGAAGCCTGCCGAAGAAGCCCTGCGGTAAAACAGATTGTGCTTGCTTCATCAGATAAAGCATATGGGGAACACGAGAGCTTGCCATACAATGAAGAGACGCCGCTGCAAGGCAGCCATCCATACGATGTCAGCAAGTCTTGTGCGGATTTGATAGCCCAGACCTATACAAAGACCTACGGTTTGCCAGTGGCGATTACGCGCTGCGGCAATTTTTATGGCGGCGGCGATTTGAATTGGAACCGCATCATCCCGGGAACCATACGCTCGGTGTTGCGCGGACAACGACCAATCATTCGTTCGGATGGCAATTATGTGCGCGATTATTTTTATGTCGAAGATGGCGCAGCGGCTTATACTTTGTTGGCAGAAAAGCTTGCTGAAAATCCTGATTGGCGCGGGCAAGCCTTCAATTTTTCCAATGAAATTGAGGTGACGGTGCTGGATTTGGTAAATCAAATTTTAGCGCAGATGGCTTGTGATTTCGCGCCGGACATCCGCAACGAAGCGAGCCATGAGATTCGTCATCAGTATTTGAGTGCTGAAAAGGCGCGTCGTGACTTGGGCTGGCAACCGCTGTTTACCCTCGATCAAGGTTTGCAGCAGACCATTAAGTGGTACAAAAAATTCCTGGATGTAGGCTGATGAAAATTACTTCTGCGGTGTGTCGCTCTTGTGGCGAAGCCCATCTCGAACTCATTCTCTCGTTAGGAGAGACGCCGCTGGCAAATGCTTTATTGAATCAGGAGCAACTTGCGAAAGTTGAGCCAACTTATCCACTGGATTTAGGCTTTTGTGCGCTCTGTTCCTTAGTGCAAATCACCGAGACCGTGCCACCCGAAAAGTTGTTCAGAGAGTATTTCTACTTCTCCTCATTTTCCGACACCATGCTGCAACATTCAGAAGCCATAGCGCGACGGCTGATCGAATCGCGGCGCTTGAATGGCAACAGCTTGGTCATAGAGATTGCCAGCAATGATGGCTATTTATTACAGCATTATCAACAGAGAGGCATTGCGGTGCTGGGCATAGAGCCTGCGGCTAACATCGCTCGCGTCGCTCAAGAAGAGCGCGGCATCACGAGCATCAGTGAATTCTTTGGCAAAGAGCTTGGCTTGCAACTTAGTCGGGATGGGAAGTTTGCTGATGTCGTTCATGCCAACAATGTTTTAGCGCACGTCGCCGACCTCAACGGCTTTGTCGCGGGATTGCATCTCATTCTCAAAGACGAGGGCATAGCTTCAATCGAAGTGCCGTATGTTCTGGATATGCTAAACGGCGTAGAGTTTGACACCATCTATCACGAACATCTGTGTTACTTCTCGTTGACGGCGCTCAACACTTTGTTCCAACGCCATGACCTGTTCATTGCCGATGTCGAGCATCTGTCGGTTCACGGCGGCTCACTGAGAGTATTTGTTTGTAAGAATGACAATCAACGAACCGGCACAGGCTCTCAAGCTGTGAGGGATACTTTGCGAAAGGAAGCGGAGTTAGGCTTAAAAGAATTGCGCTTTTATAAAGGCTTTGGCGCGAAGGTTGAAGAATTGAAAGCAAGTATGCTCGCCTTATTAAAGGAACTGAAATCAAATGGCAAGAGAGTAGCGGCTTACGGAGCTTCCGCAAAAGGCAGCACGCTGTTGAATTACTTTGGTATCGGGTGCGAAACGATTGATTTCGTGGTTGACCGCAGCACAAAAAAACAGGGCTATTATACGCCTGGAACCCATCTGCCAATTTACGCACCGGAAAAATTGCTTGCGGCAATTCCGGATTACGTTCTGCTTTTGACGTGGAATTTTGCTGATGAAATTCTTGCTCAACAATCGGAGTTTCGCCAACAGGGCGGACGCTTCATCATCCCGATTCCAGAGTTGAAAGTGGTGTGAAGATAGCACACTGGCTTATGGTATTCACGGAATTGAAACTAAAAGGCGCATACCTGATAGAGCCGGAGAGGTTGGTAGATGAGAGAGGTTTTTTTGCGCGGACTTGGTGTGAAGGCGAATTTGAAGCGCATGGCTTGAATGCCAAACTGGTGCAATGCAGTATCTCTTTCAATAAAAAAAGAGGTACGTTGCGCGGTATGCACTATCAAGTTGCGCCGCACCAAGAGGTGAAGTTGGTGCGTTGTACGATGGGCGCAATCTACGATGTGATGATTGATCTGCGCGAGAGTTCCGCAACCTTCAAGCAATGGCTGGCAGTAGAGCTTACGGCAGAGAATCGCCGGATGCTTTACATACCGGAAGGCTTCGCGCATGGATTTCAAACGCTTGCCGACAACACGGAAGTCTTTTACCAGATGTCTGAGTTTTATTATCCCGAAAGCGCCAGAGGCGTAAGATGGGATGATGCGACTTTTGGTATTCGCTTACCTTTGGAGATTCGTTCGATCTCTGAAAAAGATCTTTCCTATCAGGATTTCAAGGAGTGAGACGTGGATAAGGATTTAAACATCAAGCAATATTGGGATGAGAGAGCGGCACAAAATGTAGGCAGGACTTCAGCCACTACAGATGATATTTATCTAAGAAAAATTGAAATCGCCACGTTCATTGACAGGATGAGTCAACTGGATTTGCCGGAGCTCAAGAGCGTTCTTGACGTAGGGTGTGGTGATGGTTATTCAACGATTCAGATTGCTCAAAAATTTCCTGAAGTTCAGTTTCTGGGACTCGATTATAGTGAGCAAATGATAAGTTTGGCGCAGGCAAATATAGAAAATACTGCTGAACTAAAGGACAGAGTCTTATTCAAAGTGGGCAACGCGATGGATATTGACCAGACTTGTGACGCAGAGCTTTTCGACGTGGTTATTTCAGACCGTTGTCTAATCAATTTAGATTCTGTGGCAGCGCAGTCGCGCGCCATCGCACAAATCGCCAAACATACGAAGCCCGGCGGCTACTATCTGGCAGTAGAAAATTTTGTTGAAGGGCAAGAAAATTTGACCGCTGCCCGTCAGTCTGTAGGGCTAAAAGAGATTCCTATCAGATGGCATAATCTGTATTTCAAAGAGACAGAGTTTGTAGGCTTGGCGGAAGAGTTTTTTGAGCGCATCAGCTTTCTTGATTTTTCGAGTTCTTATTACTTTGCCACAAGGGTGATTTATTCGGCGATGTGCGAAATGCGCGGAGAAACTCCTGACTATAACCATGAAATCCATCAAGTAGCCGTCAAACTCCCTTGGGTCGGAAAATTTAGCCCCATTAGAATGACAATTATGCAACGGCATAACCAATTTGATTTTTAGCAAGAGACTCTTTATGACTTCCTTTGAAGAAGAAAAAGCCGAAAACATCAGAAGATTAGGAGAGAATTCTCTCATCGCAAAAACTTCTAACACCTGGATAACAGAAGTTTCCAAATACAAGTATTCCTATAATTTTACTTGGATGGGAAGACCGATTATTCAGTTCCCGCAAGATATTCTTGCCATGCAAGAAATTATTTGGCGGGTTCAACCTGATCTCATCATCGAAACTGGCATCGCGCATGGAGGGTCTTTGATTTTTTATGCCTCCATGCTGGAATTGATTGGTGGCACGAGAGAAATTTTAGGAATAGATATTGAGGTGAGAAGCCACAATAGAATTGAGCTTGAAAAGCACCCGATGTATAAAAGAATAAAAATCCTTGAAGGCTCATCGGTTGATTCGTTGGTGGTGGAAAAGGTTCATAACTTTGCTAAAGGCAAGGAAAGAGTTCTTGTGATTTTGGATTCCAATCATTCCCATGACCACGTCTTGCGCGAGTTACAACTCTATGCGCCACTGGTATCCAAGGGCAGCTATCTTGTGGTGTTTGATACGGTGATTGAAGATTTGCCGGAAGATTTTTTTCAGGATCGCCCCTGGGGTAAAGGCAACAATCCCAAAACAGCCGTGCATGAATTTCTGAAAAAAAATGACCGCTTTGAAATAGATAAAGAGATAGAAAATAAATTGCTCATTACCGTAGCTCCTGACGGCTATTTGAAATGTGTGAAGGATTAGGAAAGATGGAACGCATATCGGTTTCGGGTCCTTGGATCACCCAAAAAGAGATTGATTATGTCACCGATGCGGTCACCAATGCCTGGTATGGCAATGCCAATATGTACCACGCAAAGTTCGAGACAGCATTTGCCGAGTATGTTGGACGAAGGTATGCGATGGCGTTGCCTTCCTGTACCTCGGCGCTCCACTTGGCGCTACTGAGTCTGGGGGTCAAAGCAGGAGACGAGGTGATCGTTCCTGAGATTACCTGGATTGCCAGTTCCGCGCCGATTTCATACGTTGGCGCGCAACCCGTTTTTGCAGACGTTGATAAAGACTCGTGGTGTCTGGATGCCAACTCATTTCTGGAAAATATCACTCCCCGAACCAAAGCGGTCATCGTGGTCAATCTCTACGGCAATATGCCTGATATGGACGCCATACTGGAGATTGCCCAGAGCCACGGCATACAGGTGATTGAAGATGCGGCGGAATCCATCGGCAGCGAATATCAAGGGAAAAAAGCGGGGAGCTTTGGCTCCCTAAGCACCTTCAGCTTTCACGGGTCAAAGACCTTGACGACTGGGGAAGGCGGAATGCTGCTCACGGATGATGAAGAGCTTTATCAACGCTGTCGCTTTCTGCAAGACCATGGACGCAAACCCGGCGATAAATTGTTTTGGAATACCGAGGTGGCGCATAAATATAAGATGTCGAGTATGCAGGCGGCATTGGGACTTGCCCAGTTAGAGAGAGTCGAAGAACTCGTCGAACGCAAGCGCGAGATTTTTCACTGGTATCAACAAGGGCTTATGGATGTCGAAGGAATCACCCTCAACCGTGAAGCCCTTGGGGTAAAAAACACCTACTGGATGGTGAGCGTTCTTTTCGATAAGCGATGGCAATTGGCGAAAGAAGAGGCGATGAATCGGTTATCTGAAAAAGGTATAGATTGCCGCCCCTTGTTTTATCCCTTGAGTTCGATTCCTGCTTACGCTGAGATGCCGCAAGCCGCGTTAGCCAGAGCTAGGAACTGCAACGCTTACGAGATAGCCCCATCTGGATTAAATCTGCCCAGTGGCCTCAATCTTTCCAGAGAAAAAGTTGAATATGTTTGTGAATCTCTACAAGAGATATTGGGGTCGTGAGATTTTTGAGCCGTCAAAATCAAATTATCTTTGAGAGAAATTATGCCATTATTTTCAATCGTCATTCCCACCCGCAACCGGGCGTATTTATTGCGTTATGCTTTGCAAAGCGCCCTGAATCAAACCTTTGATGATTATGAAATCCTAGTCAGTAATAACAACTGCACGGATGATACAGAAGACGTTGTCCGAGAAGTCGGTGGTGATCGGGTTCGCTACATCCGTACCGATAAAACCTTATCCATGCCAGATCATTGGGATTTTGCTTTGAATTATGCCAAAGGGGAATATATCACTTACTTGTGTGATGATGATGCGATTAGCCCCAATCTTCTAGCTAAAGTGAGTGGTTTATTACATGAGAACAAGGTTGAGATCATCACCTGGAATGCGGGATGGTATTTTCATCCGACTTGGAATAATGTGGATGAAAGAAATACCCTGCTGATACGCAATTATTTTCAGGGAGGCACTCAATACTTTGAGAGCAAAGCAGATTTACGTGATATATTTTCTTTTACCTATCATGTTCGTCATCCCAAGATGTTGAATTCTTTTGCATCGAGAAAAATCTTGGAAGATATAAAAAAACAAGTTGGTCGCGTCTTCCTGCCATCCTGCCCCGATTATTCGTTTTGTGTGGAGGCGCTGGCTTTGACAGCAGGATATCTGTTCATAGATGAGCCTTTATATATAGCAGGTTCTGCCAGAGAGAGTATCGGGTCTTCAACGCTGTATAACAGGAATGAAGCTACTCATGAATTTAAAGCAGAGTTCAAGGGCGAAGACCTTTTTTCAAGGGTACCTTTGAAGTCCGTGATCGTCACTAATTATGTGGGCGATACTCTCTTGCTAGTGAAGGAGAAAATGCCTAGTGTGCTGTCAGATATTGAACTGAATTGGGAGAGTTACTTTCTTGCCACTTATGGTCAAATAGTATCTCTTCGTACAAGAGGCATTGATACCAGTGCGGATGAAAAGGAGTTATTTGAAGCCTTGGAGAGACAGCCCGAAGAGGTGAAAAATAAGGCTGCACAAGCCATTGAAAAGTGGAGATACCCCGCTGCCCCTCCACAACGTCAAGGAATGATTGGTAGTTTGCGAGCCAGAATAAGAAATGCGATAGACAACTCTACTATATTGAGTACAATTGAGTCAGCGGTGCGCTATGGCTCGATAGATAAGAATAAACTTGCCCCAAAGGAAATGCAGTTTCCTGTCAGCATAAGCAGCGAGAGATATGGCTTCACGAACATTTTGGAGTGTCTTAGCAACCTGGATAATATCCACAAGGATTTCACTCATTGAAATATTGAGCGGAAGACTTTGTTGATGATAGAGAGCTATTTTAGGCAAACTCAAGTATTGAATAACCAGTGAATCAGCTTCGTGTTTTAGTCATCGCTTACACCTTTCCTCCGGCTGGTGGGGCGGGGGTGCAGCGCACGGCGAAATTCGTCAAGTATCTGCCGGAGTTTGGTTGGCTGCCGACAGTGTTGACGGTTACCGAATCTTGCTACGGAGTGCAAGACGCTTCCCACACCGATGATTTTCCTGACAGCATAAAAATTATTCGCACGGCGCATTTCGATCCGGTTGCGCGATTCACGCGACTGCCTGCCGCTGCATCATCGGTGAATCATCAGGGCAGCGATAACGGCGACAGGACGATAGCCAAACGATCACGCAAACAAGCACTGCGCGCCGTTGCCGGAAAAGCCTGGATGACGTTCGATAAGACGTTGTTGATTCCCGATGTTCGATTTGATTTATGCGACCGGCGAACCCTATTCGGCATATTTTACAGCAGCGGCGCTTTCGCGTTTGACCGGCGTGCCGTTCGTCATAGATATGCGCGACCCGTGGACGCTGTCGCCGTATCGCCAGATCGTCGGTTCGGCGCTGCTCAGGAACCGTGAAGTCTTTCTTATGACAGGCTCTCTCTTTCTCAAGAGACGATAGCAGAGACCTCTTTCACAGCAGTGGTGCGGTCGCCTTTGACAGGCGATATATGCAACCCGTGGACGTTCGCACCGTATCGTGAGGTTACTGACTAACCTGTTGAATTGAGTTAAACGAATCCTTATGAAGCAAATCAATTTTGATTATCGAGAGGTTCGGCAAACAGACTTTCCACAACTGGCAGAACTCTATTCTCTGTGTTTTGGCGTGCAGCCACCTGCCGATTATTTTCACTGGAAACTTCTGGATAATCCGGCGGGCAAAGCCGTCTGCTATGTGGCTGTTGATGGCGCTAAAATCGCCGCCTTCTATGGAATGATTCCCGAACAATATCTGATTGATGAGCAACCAGTTACGTTCTTTCAGTCTATGGATACCATGACCCACCCGGAGTATCGCAGAATGGGACTTTTCAACCGCCTTGCCGAAAGAACCTATCAACACCAGATCGCCAGAGAGGGATGGGTACTGGTCATCGGCTTTCCCGGAGAAACCTCTTATCCGGGGTTTATCAAAAAGTTGAATTGGCAAACCGTGAAGTTAATTGATTTGATCTTTTTGGAGAAGCATTATCATAAGCTGCGAAATCTGTTTCAAAGGAAGCGGGATTTCGTTCTCGAAGAGATTGAATCTTTCGGTGAGGAGTTCAGCAATGAATTTGCCGAACCGGCAGCCACACCTTCACCGACTATCAAGCAACAGATCAACCGGGAATTTTTGAATTGGCGCATCGCTTCGCACCCGTTGATTGCCTATCGCATAGTGAAAGTTTCTCAAGCCAATCGGCTCTGCGGACTGGTGATTTGGAAAGAGGAAGAAAAACGGCGGTGCTTTATTCATTATGTGCAGGTATCGGATAAAGAGTTGCTGAAAAAGGTGATGAACGAAGTTTGCAGCTATCTGTTTGACCGACATGGCTTCACGTTTATTTATACGTTTGAGCCGACGGATGAACCGCTCAGGCAGGCTTACGAAGAAAATCAATTTCTGAAAAACAGCTTTAATAAAGCGCTGTTTTCCTATAAACCGCCTTTCATCGTGTTCTCGAATCGCGCAAGTCTGGAAGGCATTGATCCATTCAACGCATCAAACTATAACCTTCAGCCGATTGTACGGGACTATTAATATGGTGGCGGATCCTGCTAGACGCTCTGGTTGGGCAACGATTCGGATAACAAACCGAAATCCTAATTCAGAGATTGATGAACAGCGGACATGGGAATAAAGAATCGAGTTTTTACACTGGCCACCGAATATCTGCAACTTCATCGGATGTTCTCGCCGTTTTTTTCAGGCATAGGAACGATCTTTATGTTGCATCGTGTGGTTGCCATCTCCGACAAACTGCGAGTCGGGAATCCGGCTATCGAAATCAGCCCTGCATTTTTAGAAGCCCTGCTTGAATCGGTTATTGCCAAAGGGCATGAAATCGTCTCTCTTGATTTGCTGTACGAATATTTACACACCGGGAAACAGCCCCGGAAAAAGTTTGCCTGCTTTACGTTTGATGACGGCTATGTGGATACCTACACCATCGCCTATCCGATTTTCAAGAAGTATGAAGCGCCGTTTACGGTATTCATCACGACCAATTTCCCGGAAAAAAAAGCCGTGATTTGGTGGTATCTCCTTGAAGACCTGCTGGTCAAAGTATCCTCACTTGGGTTCTCTCACGACGGCATAGACTATCAGTTTCCCATATCCACAAGGCTTCAAAAAGAAGTGGCATTTCACGTCATTGCCAATTTGATTACTTCGGCAGATGAGCAAGGCAGGGAAGAGTTGCTGCAAAATTTATTCGCGGCAAACGGCCTGGAATTGTCAACCTATTCAACCTCTCTTTCACTGAGTTGGGAACAGATAAAGACTCTAAGCGGTGATCCACAGGTAACCATAGGCGCTCATACGAAAAATCATTTTGCCCTCAGTCAAATAGCTGCCAAAACCATGCAACGAGAAATCGGCGAATCCAAACAGCTAGTCGAATCTCATATCCAAAAGCCGGTTGAGCATTTCGCCTACCCGTTTGGCAACCGGGCAACCGTGAGTCGGCGCGAAGTGGATGCCGTCAAAGAAGTCGGCTTTAAAACCGCCTGCACAACCTTGGAAGGCAACGTATTTGGCGAGCATAAAGCTCACCTGGAGTCGTTGCCGCGCATAGGCGTCTGGGGGTATCGTCAAGACCTTTTACAAATAGAGATAGTAACCAGTGGTTGTCTGCCCGCTTTGCGAGAGCGCTTCGCAAAAGTCCTTACGATATGAGACAGCAATTCACGAGAGACGAATTGGGGATTGCTTGAAACGAGTTTTATTTATTGCCTATGCTTTCCCCCCATCAGGAGGGGCAGGGGTGCAGCGTGCCGCGAAGTTCGTCAAGTATCTGCCGGAATTGGGCTGGCTGCCGACTGTCCTGACGGTTCAGGAATCCTGTTATGGCGTGCAGGATGATTCCCATATTTTGGAATTGCCCGACGGCGTTCAGGTCATTCGTACCCCTCATCTGGACCCGGTGGCGCGCTTTACGCGTCCGCCCACCGCAACCGCTTCGTCTAATCAAAATGGCAAAGTGGCAAGCACCGGACAAGGCTGGGAAAAATCCTTGCGGGCGCTGGCCAGAGAGAGTTGGTTGAGCTTCGATTTGATTTATGCGACCGGCGAACCCTATTCGGCATATTTTACAGCAGCGGCGCTTTCGCGTTTGACCGGCGTGCCGTTCGTCATAGATATGCGCGACCCGTGGACGCTGTCGCCGTATCGCCAGATCGTCGGTTCGCCGTTGCGTCAAGCCATAGAAGGCTGGCAGGAGCGCCGCATTCTGGCGCACTGTCGCGCCGCTATCTTTGCCAATCGCGCCAGCGATGTATATGCCGAAAAGTTTCCGCAATGGGCGGACAAGTTTCATTATCTGCCGAACGGTTATGACTCGGCGGATTTTGTGGGCGTTCCCGCGCAAGTCTTCGACAAGTTCACCATCGTGCATAGCGGCACGTTTCTGCCGGGTTATCGCACCGCAGAGGTTTTTCTGCGCGCCCTGAAAGAATTGGTGAACGAAAAACCGGAGCTTGCCCAAACCTTTGAAATTCTCTTTGTCGGCAAGATCGGCGAAGAGCAAAAACTCATTCACGAGCTTTCCTTACAGGGAGTAGTTCGACAAACCGGCTACTTGCCTCACAAAGAGAGTTTGAGTTATGTGACCGGCGCGGATGCCCTTTTACTGGTTGGCGGCGAACACGCCTGGGAAGAGACCGGCAAGGTTTACGAATATCTGAATACAGGCAAGCCAGTGCTGGCGCTGGTCAACAAACAGGGAGCTGCAGCACGGGTACTGCAGCATTATCCGGCGGCGCACCTGGTTGAGCGCACCTGTGTTGCCGAAACCCACGCCGCTTTGCTTGACCTGCTGGGCGAAGGCAGAAAAGGGGCGACGGAAAAGCTGTCTGGGTTCGCTGCTCAATACGAACGCCGCCATTTGACCGAAAAATTGGCGCAGGTATTCGATGCCAGCGCACAACGTCGTCAGGCATGAGGCGAGGCGTGTGATAGCCGCGAAACTACCGACAGCTTATTCTATCCGACAATTTAATAAACACCTTCAGAGAGGACGATGTCAGAATACTTAATGGCAGCGGCGCGACATTACCGCCCTGGTCTGCTTGGGCGCGATTATGTGATCCCACAGGCACAAGGACTCAAGGGATGCTATCTCGACTGGTTCGGAATGCCGGATGTGCGCCTGCAAGTGACGGCGCTCTATCTCTATCAGGCGTTGCTAGATTTCCCGTTCAACTCTTTGCTCGATGTCGGGTGCGGCACTGGAACGCTGACCAATCTGCTTGCTGCTGTCCACCATAACAGTTCCATTCTGGGCATTGATCGTGATGAACAAGCCATCGCCTATGCGAAGAAATTGGCAGACCAGAATCATCTGAGCAACGCACGCTTTCAGATGCAAGACTTGGAGAGCGAATTTCCCGCAGGCGCATATGACATCATCACTTGCATGGCGGTTTTGCAATTTATTCACGATCCTGAAGCTTTGTTTCAAAACATCTATCGTGCGCTTTCTAAAGATGGCTATTTGATGATGCAGGTTCCGCGCTTGTCGAAAACGGCGTATCTCATGAAATCGTCAAAGGCGGTAAAACGCCTGCCGGAATTTCATGAAGCGCGCGGCGCTTTTGGTGACGACGAAATCATCGCTCTGCTTACCCAAAGCGGCTTCGAGATCGTGCGAATGCAACCGATCATTAAAAGCGCCTCCATACTGGCAAAAGAGGTCTTCTACCTGTTGCTGTCCATCCATCCGAAATTGATCTTCGTCTTGTGCCCACTGCTCAATCGTCTGACGGCTTTTGACGAACGCTATGCGGGAGAAGGGCAGGGATTATTTATTATCGCGCAAAAAATATCCTCTGCGGCGGCATAGCGGTTGGCAACCGTAGGTTGTTCACTAGAACGACAATATGAAATTACCCTTTGATCTTTATACCATTAGAGAAATCCTCGCTTCACGGCAGACGCTGCGCGCCAGTCTTCGCGATCTGAAATTGGCGACCAACGGTTGCGAAACCGGCGTCTATATTGACGAGACTATAAATTGGTTGTGCCGCGCTCAGGATCAGGTCAAAGGCGGCGGGGTCTCATATGGCTATGACCTGCGAAGCGGCTGGCTGCCGCCATACCCGGAAACCACCGGCTACATCATCCCCACCTTTCTGAACTATGCGCGGCGGTGCGAAGCCGATGGTAGAGCGGCGCGAGCCAACCTCATGCGTGAGCGGGCGCGGCGGATGGCTGACTGGCTGACCACTGTGCAGATGGAGAGTGGCGCGGTGCAGGGGGGGACGCTGGGCACCAATCCGCAACCGACGATCTTTAACACCGGTCAAGTATTGCAGGGCTGGTGTCATGCCTATCGTGAGTCTCACGATGATGCGCTACTCGACAGTTTGCGGCGCGCCGCGCAGTGGTTGACCGAGGTACAGGATGAGGATGGTTGCTGGCGACGGTTTATGTCGCCGCTGACCTTACAGACGCCCGCGACCTATAATGTCCGCAGCGCTTCGGCACTGCTAGAAGCCGGTGAATTGCTCGCAGATGAGCGGGTCAAGCGCGCCGCGATTCGCAATTTTGATTGGGCGCTGACGCAACAGAGAGCCAACGGCTGGTTTGATAACAAGTGCCTGACCGATAACACCAAACCCTTGACGCACACCATCGGCTATACCCTAGAAGGTTTTTTAGACGCGGCGATGATGTTGCAGGAAGAGCGCTACTTGAATGCGGTGCTGTTGACCTCGGAGCATTTATTGAACCATGTAGAAGCAGACGGTTTTCTCAGAGGCCGGTTTGATGCCGACTGGAAACCGCAGGTGTCATGGAACTGTTTAACCGGCGCTTGCCAGATTGCTTATGTGTGGATACGTTTGTCGAAGCTGACGGGAAAGAGAGAATACGTTGAGGCGGCACAGAAACTGCTCGGCTTTGTCAAACGCACGCAGGTTTGTCTGACCGCCACGGATGACCCGATATGCGGCGGCATCAAAGGTTCGCATCCCGTATGGGGCGGCTACGACCCATTCCGCTATCCAAACTGGGCGGCGAAATTTTATGTGGATGCTTTGCTAGCCTTGGATTTGACATCATGAAACCGCTGATTATTTTTTATACTACTGTGTTATCGGCGACCGGCGGCGGCCAACACGCCATGTCGTTGCTGGTGCAGGAACTGGCAGGGCGCGGCTATGACATCAAGCTGTTTACGCGCCCACCGTTCAATCCACAGCATCGTTACATCCAATGGCTCAATAAAATCGGCGTGCCGGTCGGAGTATGGCCGCGCTATGAAGAGTTGCGGATGGCGCGCTGGCTGCGGTTTCTTGCCAGCCTGTTGCTGGTGTTGCCTTATGCGTTGTGGCGTCGCCATTCGTTGCAGGATGCTTGGCAGGCGGTCGGTTCTATTGTTTTGACGCGGCTCAGTCGCCTGGAAAAGCGCCGTATATTTAAGGAGCTTTCGCAAACCATTGCTGGCAGAGACCAGGTCATCTTGCAAATCTGGGGACCTGCGGCCTTGACGCCAAGGCTTCTGGAATGGGCTGAACAGCACGGCGTCTATTCCATCTATCACGAGATGGGCGAAGCTGATGAGTTGTACATCAAGACCTGGCAATTAGAGAGCACAGTAGCCGCCATCAATAAAGCGCAGCGGGTGATCTGTTGTTCGCGCTCGGTTGCCGATTGCCTGCGTCGCATCTATGGCTACAAGGGCGAAATCGCAACGATTCCGTTTATGATTCAAGACCCCGGAGAGCGGGCATTAAAAACGCGGCGCAACGGTGATGGCAGAGTGAACTTTGGCGCTATTGGGCGACTGGTGCCGCATAAGCGCCATCAAGACTTGATGCTGGCTTTACGCAATCTCTGTCGGGAAGGACATGATGTCGGGCTGGTGATTGCCGGGGACGGGCCTATGCGCGAGGCGCTACAGGAATTTGCCCGTCAGCAGGGCGTCGAGGATCGTGTGACCTTTACCGGCGAGTTTGAAAAGCTTGAAGATGTGATGCAGCAGTTTGATGTCTTCACGCTGACCTCAGCTTCTGAATCGCAGTGTATGCCAATCACCGAATCCATGTCGTATGGCAAACCGGTGATTGCCTCCAACTTTGGCGGCATACCGGATTTTGTCGAAGATGGAGTCACCGGTTATCTGGTTGATGTCGGCGATATTGACGCTTTGACGGAGCGTTTCCGCATAATGGTTGAAAGCCCGGAACGGCGCGTCGAAATGGGGCAGCGCGGACGGGAGCATTATGTGCGCGATTACACGCCGACAGCAGTGACTGATGCGATGGAGCGGGTGTATCGCTCCTTACCGGAGGATTATCCGAGTGCTGGTCTGCGGCTGGGCTATTTCGTCGAGTGCTATGCGACCTTTGTGGTCAATGAAATTCTTGAACTGCGGAAACAAGGCGCTGCGGTGAGCGTCTTTAACGCCTTCCGTCCGGCGATTAAAATTGATCCGGTAAAAGAGAGTCTGCGTCAGGAAAGTTTCTATTTCGCCCCTTATTATCGAGGCGTGTTGACGGCTTTGGGATGGGTGTTGCTTCGCAAGCCGCTGACCTTCCTCAAGCTTCTGATATTTCTGTTTCGTGAACCAGAAGCCTCGCTGCGAATGCTGATTTTGGCGGCCTACTATGCAAAGAGGGTGCGCCGCGATGGCATTACGCATCTGCACGCCACCTTTGGCACGCGCACGACCACCCTAGCCTATTTGACGGCTGAACTCGCAGGCGTGGACTTTAGTTTTACGACACACGCGTATGACATCTTCAATCCCAACCCCTCATTGGTGTGGAAGACCAGCAAAGCCCGTTTTATGCGAACCATCTCGGCGTTCAATAAGCACTATATCGGCGCGACCTACAAGGGTATAGAGACGAAAAAAATCATCGTCAATTATTTGGGCGTGGATACCAATAGATTGTCTGGGGACGGGGAGAAAGCACAATTTTCAGCACCTTGTTACATTATTTCTATTGGTACGCTCATGGTTCAGAAAGGGCACAGTTATTTGATTCGGGCGTGCAAAGAATTACGTGACCGAGGGCTTGACTTGCGCTGCGAGATTATTGGCGATGGCAATCTCGAAAAAAGATTTCAAGATGAAATTGAGGCGTTAGAGGTGGCGGAAACGGTAACGCTCTGTGGTTCGTTGCCAAACAATGAAGTTATTCGTCGCCTTCAAAAAGCCGATTTGTTTGTTTTGGCGTGCCTTGATATGCGTGGACAGGGAGAACATATAGATGGAATTCCCGTGGCGCTTATGGAAGCGATGGCGATGGGATTGCCAGTGGTTTCGACTCCGCTTTCCGGCATCCCGGAATTGATTGAAGACGGCGTTTCGGGCCTGCTGGTGCCGGAAAAAGATGAGGTTGGGTTGGCTGATACGATAGAGCATTTGATTCAGGATGTGGAGTTTAGTCGGGCGCTTGGTTGCGCTGCACGTCGGAAAATCGAAGTCGCTTTTGACCTTACCAAAAACACTCGCCAACTGGCGGCGATATTTCAAAACGTCGAGGTGAGCAATGGATAACAGAATAGCGGATGCGTCGTCTGAATGGTCAGCATTCAGTATCAGTGAGAAAAGGGCTTGAAACCTAGGCATTACTTCCTGTTGTTTGTTATTGCGCTGCTTGCGCGTGTGGGCTATCTGGTGGTTCGGGGGCCGGTGTTAGCGCACGACACCGAAGGGTATTTCCGATTGGCGGATAATCTTGCGGTTCACGGAGCCTTCAGTCTCAACGTCGATGCTCCCTATGCGCCGACCATTCGCCGCGCCCCGTTATATCCAGCCATACTTGCCTTTTTCAAAATCTTCGGCCTCTTTTCGTCGCTTATCATCGCAAGCCTGCAAAGCCTGTTGGATTCGTTGATCGCGGTTGCCATTTTTGTTCTGGCGCGCCGCGTCGCCACGCTGAAGTGGGCGATGTTGGCGGCTTTGGGGTATGCTCTGCATCCCGGCGCAATTGTTGCTTCCGTGTCGCTGCTCAACGAAACGTTGTTCACTGCGCTGCTGGTATGCGGTATAGGTTTTTTGGCCTACGCCATGATTCGCAGTCAATGGCAGTTTTATGCCATCAGCGGCACGATGTTTGGGCTGGCCTGCTTGTGCAGACCCATTGCTTTGATCGTCCCCTTTCTATGCGCCGTGGTAATGCTATTGAACCGGCAGCGCTCGCACTCTTGGCGCTATGCTGTGCTGGTTCCGGCCCTGGCGTTTCTGGTGATCGCTCCCTGGGCAGTGCGCTGTAGTCTGGTTGCCAAACGGTTGACTCTGGTGCAGGGCGCAAGCGCCGTGAACTTCTATATACCAACGCGGTGGGACTGGGATCAAAAAGATCAGCAACACCTGTGGCCGGCTTTTGCTGAGGAAGATGAGTATGGCAAGCGTTTGACCGCGGCCACTAATCCGCAAGAGATGGCGCAGGCAGATCAATTCGGGTTTCGCAAAGCCGTAGAAAATATCCGCGACAACCCGCGAGCTTATCTTCAATCGCGCCTCCGCAGCTTTCCCTATCTAGTGCTTTCCAGCTTTGATAATTTTACTGAATTTAACCAATCTTTTGGAGTCTTATGGGTACAAAGAGATTGGTTGCATCTGATCATCAAAATCATTTTAATGACTCTATTTTCTATTATCCCTTTAATGCTCGCAGTGTTTGGACTCTTTCGCATCCAGACGCACAGCCTTGCTTTACTCTGTTCAAGTGTTTGGATATACACCTTGTTGATACATATTCCGATGTGGATTGAATATCGCTTCTGGATTCCAGCATTGCCTTTTCTTTTAATAAATGCAGCGCAGGGTATGCAATGGCTGCATCAGAAGCGCGGTTTATTTGTGCGACGATTGCAAAGACCGAAAAATATTGCCATTGATGTCGGCTGAACAATCGCCGCAACTCGCAGCTAAGGATTGTGGATTAAATAACCTGCAAAACTTGAGAGATTTTCCAATGCCTTGTATGGGCGACCCTGCGGTGGTCGCCCGTACAAAGTTGCAGGTTATTTAGTTCACAATCCTAATAGGGAAGACGCAACATCAACCAGCCAAAACCATGACAACGAAATCAGTAATTCTCGAAACGACAGGCTCTCATCGCGACCAAATAGACTTCGCTTTTATTCTCCTTGGCGTACCGCTATTAATGTTAGGCGATTGGAATCGCTCACTCATTCTGCTGGTGCCGTTTGCCTGCACTGCCAGTTTATCTCATCCTTTGACCAAAGATTCTTCCCTTAGCCTGCTTATGATTATCGGGGGAATCACTACCTCCCTGAATACCTATGCGTTCTCCGTATCTCAACCTCCGCGGATTTTCATCCTGATGATGATAGGGCTAAGTATCGTCGCTTCGGTATTCATCTTGGCTAAAATTGGGAAGTTATTGATGGCGCAAAGAACGTATGCACCAGTCGAATTGAGGTTGTGATAGGTAGATGAAGATTGCCTTACTAGAATATAGTGCCGAGCAGAAATCGGCCACCGGAGTTCGTGGGCGGGCGATGCAAAGCTATTTGGAAAATAGTGGGCATCACGTCGAAGTGTTGGCTCCAGATGCCGCTGCGCTGGAGCGATTCGAGCGCCAGCGCTACGGCTTGGCGGCGCGACTCAAACGTCGTTTGCTACGCCGCCAAACTTTGCCGCACCACTGGGATTTTCTCGCCGATCAATTAGAGCCACAAATCCGGCGCGGTCATTTCGATGCGGTCATTGGGCGCGGCCAAGATATGGCATATGTGCTAACCCGCTCGTTTGACTGTCTGAAAATTCTTGACATGGCGAACATCCTTTTTCTTGAAGCCTATTATGTCTGGGGTCCGAATTTGACTGAAGTGGAGGAGACCTTTGCAAAGGAGATGAGTATTTTCAACAGCGTGGATTACATCTTCTGCCACCATGAATTATTAACGCAATTCTTTATACGCCAATTCGATACGGATGGTAAGTTCTCGGCAAAAGCGATAACCGCTCGGATGGGGTGCGAACGGTCATCGTTACAGGCTCAATATAGCCCTCGTCCGCGAATGGTGTATGCAGGATCGTACTACTATATTCAAGATCCCTACCTGCTGGCGTCCTTGGCAAAAATCTCTCCATATCCGATTGACTGTTTCGGCCCAGCGAATCCGAATCGCTTATTTTTGCCAACGCTGTTGAATTATAAAGGCTATGCACAAGGGTTAGATTTTCTCGCCGACTATCAATTTGGCTTAATCACAGTATCGCGTGACCTGCTGCGTCAGCATTCACCCTCAACAAAGTTCGCCTATTACTTTGCTTGCGGATTGCCGGTCTTATTCCCGGAGTGGATGAAAGAAGGATACACCTATCCCGATTGCGCTATGGCCTACAACGAAGAGAACTTCATTGAGCAGGTTTATGCGGCGGCAGCGCCTGCCACTTGGCATCGCATGAATGAAGCGGCGAGGGAAACCGCACACCAACTGAGTTGGGAAAAGGTGTTACAGCCGGTTGGCGACTTGCTCGGCAAGGTCCGTAGGGCGGCAGAACACGACAACGATTTACCAAGATAACGTCAGTGCAGGGTTGCGGGAGAGCTATGAGTATGGTGCCAAAAGCAGAAGAAGATTTCAAAGCGCTACTGGAAGAATGGTATGTCGCGCAGGGAGTGTCGCGTGAGTATCCGCTTTTTTCTCACTGGGTGGAGGCTACCGGACCAGCCACGTACCAGGCTGGAGAAAGAATAGCCCGCGAGCTTTCTGCCTTGACTGGTCTGGAAGGCAAGTTGGTGCTGGACGTGGGTTGCGGCTTTGGCGGCGCTGTCAGCATACTGGACCGTATGGGGGCGCGGTGTGTGGGCATAGATATGAATCAGGAAGAACTGGTGCTGTGCCGTCAGCGACTTTCGTTACACGGTTTGGCGACGACGGTACTTTGTGCTGATGCCTATAATATGCCCTTTACTAATGAATCTTTCGATATTGTGATCTGCACTGAAGTGCTCGAACATGTGAAAGATAAAAACAGTTTGATTGCAGAAATGTCGCGGGTATTGAAAAAAGGTGGCGTTTTGTATTTGTCCTTCCCCAATCTGTTGTCTCTACGCAATGTCTGGAGCGACCCTCACTATCACTTGTTCGGCGTCACGTTGTTGCCTCTACCGCTGGCCAGATGGTACACGCGAAAACGAGTTGGGAGAAACTATGATGTGGAGATGCTGCCGATCCCCCCATTACTGGCTCGCGTTTGCGCCAAAAAAGGAATTGATGTTTATTCCGTCAACGCCAGTGAAGCGGTTCTGCGGCGCAAAATTGAAACGCCAAACTCCATCCATAACAAGGTGCTGAGAATCGTTTTTACCCTGCTATGCGCCGTAGGGCTGCGCCCATTCTTGAAGGCCGCTGTCCGCCTGCGAGCAAGCATCACGCCAAATGCCATCCTCGCCGGGTTCAAATCATGAAGGCTGTTTATCATTCCTTGCCGACGTGCAAGGTTGCTGGATTCATCCAAGGAGATTCGTAAAGGGAGAGAAATTCAGTGCGTATATTGGTACTGACAGATCGCTATCCGCCTTACTATGCTGGCGGCTACGAAATTGCCTGTGCGACAGTAACCGAACAACTCCGAAAACGTGGGCATGAGCTATTCGTGCTGACCAGCAATTATGGCTTGGCAGGCAAAACAGCAGTTGATGGGCATATCTACAGACTACTCCATCGTCCACAAGACTCGCCAAGCCTCTTCCAAATCGCACGCTGGGAGACTAGCGACAATGCGATCATTCGACAATTGGTTCAATCGCTGGCACCAGACGTAATATCGGCGTGGAGTTTATCGCAGCTCTTCCCTTCTTTGTATCTCACGCTGCGCGAATTTATTACTCCGATACTGTTCAACCTACATGATCTGTGGATACCTAACCACCTGGCCGGGGGCGAGCGCCAGCGGCAACTGTGGCTCAAGTCAGGCTCGAATCCAGTCAAACAGTTGGCCAAGGGGATGGTTCGCACGACCTTCCAATTACGCTACTCCAACTGGCTAACCCCGGTAGAACTTTCCCATCTTGACTTGAGCCACGTCGTCTTTTGCAGTCAGTACCAGCACTCCCGTCATGTACAAGCCGGACTGCCATTGAATGATTGGCGAGTTATTTATAATGGACTGGATATGGCCCGGTTTAACGGGACGCCTTCGTTTAATCAGGAAAGAGCGTTGAAGGTTCTCTTTGTCGGGCGTCTGGTAAGTGAAAAAGGCGCACATCTGGCGATCCAGGCGATCTCGGAGATGCTACGCCGTAACTATCATCAGGTGCGTTTAAGTATAGTAGGAGTTCCGGCATATCCTTTTGAATATGGCGAATCGCTTCATCGGATGGTCGAAGAAAATCAGTTACAGGACTACATAAAATTTCTTGGTATGGTAGATAACCCAAAATTACCGGAGATTTATAGACAACATGATGTACTGGTGTTTCCTTCTACGCACCTCGAGGGCTTACCCATGACGCTTTTAGAAGCGATGGCGTGTGGGCTTGTGGTCGTTGGCACAACTTCAGGAGGCAGCAGCGAGTTACTGAAAGATCAGATCAACAGCGTGGTATTATGGCAGAACACTCCCGAAGCCATTGCCGATGGCCTTATTCAACTGATTGATAATCCGCCATGGCTTGCTAGGCTGGCAACTGCTGGACAGCAACTGATGCGGGAAAGATTTGACATCGAAACTATCGCCGCTGAAACCGAGACCTATCTTCTTGAGATTGTGAAGGCCGCCAGACCCCGGCCAAACGAGTGCGGTCTGAAGAGGCCGGAAGAGATCAATAGCCTTGGTTGAAGGTTGATTCCGCCAAATCCTTTAATGCTGAAATTAGATACTGACAGCAAGACAAGAGAACAGCGTGTTCCTCATCTGATGCAGTTGGATGCGCTGCGTGCGTTTGCCGTATCAGGGGTTCTGCTTCAGCACTTCCTGCCAGCCTCAATAGCTATAGCCCCTTTTGGCGCTATGGGGGTAAAGCTCTTTTTTGTTTTGAGCGGCTTTCTTATCACCGGAATTCTCCTGAAATGCAAAGAGATTACTGACACCACAGAGCAAAGCATCGGCTTTACCTTGCGACGATTTTATATACGGCGCTTTCTACGCATCTTCCCGCTATTCTATTTTGTCTTACTTTTGGCAGTGATCGTCAATATGGCTCCTGCACGCCAGACCTTTTTCTGGCACGCCACCTATTTATCGAATGTCTATATAACCAAAACGGGAAACTGGCCTGGCGCGTTGTCGCCCTTCTGGACGCTTGCTGTTGAAGAGCAGTTTTATCTTGTCTGGCCTTGGGTGATTCTCTATACCTCAAGGAGACACCTCCTCAAAGTGATTTTTGGGGTGATACTGCTGGCTCCGATCTTCCGATTGAGCATCGCGGTGCTCGGGTTGAATTTTAGCAACTGGGCGGTTCTTCCATTTGCTTGTCTGGACACACTGGGTCTTGGCGCATTGCTGGCACTGCTGTCAAATAAGGATTTTGCACAGTCTCGTAGTCGGCAGATTTTTTTGAAGATCGCCCTATATATGGGCGTGCCACTGCTCTTTGTTGACCTCTTTCTTTATTATCTGAAGAGCGGTGCGCTATGGCAATTTCTAACCTTTGATATTGTTATGGGATTGTCTTGTGTTTGGTTGATCGCAACCGCCGCAAAAGGGTTCACAGGCATATTCGGTAAAATTCTTGAATCCAAATCGCTGCTCTATATGGGGACGATCAGCTATGGCATCTACGTTTATCATAGCTGTATTCAGGGCGTTCTTGATGGGCTATTAAGTCTGTTAAAGCAGAGACCGATGCTGGTGGCTTCCATAATCACTACTCTGGTTTTTGTCTCATTGATGAGCGTTATCGCTTCAAAAAAATTGCAGCGCCTTCTGATCAATGCCGCCATAGTGAAACCGTTATTTTATCTTGGTAGTTCCAGCCTGCTGCTGGTACTGCTTATTTATGCGGCGATGAAGAGAGACCTACTTTCGCTTCCTCACATGAATACAGCCATTTATTTTATCCTCTCGTGTACCTTTGCGATTGCCGCAGCAGCCATCTCCTGGGAGATTTTTGAACGGCCTATTAATAACTTGAAAAAACGGTTTCCCTATCGGAAAGAATCAACCGATATTTCCAAAGCCTTCTAAAGGGGTAAGGAACGCGGCGCGGCCTCAGTTGTTGAATTCAATGCAGCGCAGACCGTTTCAGTGAAGGATGCAAATCTCCATGACGCACGACTCTGGTCAGCGTTGCTTTCAAACCTTGTCGGAATAGGGCAACCATGCTTTTTAATTCCATCGCCTTTGCTATTTTTCTACCTTTGGTTTTATCGGTTTACTTTACGCTGAAAACCAGAGCGCAGAATTTCTGGCTGCTGCTAGCCAGTCTAGTTTTTTATGGCTGGTGGGATCCGCGATTTCTACTTCTCTTGATTGTTCCAACGGTAATTGATTACCTCTGTGCGTTACAAATTCATCGTGCCGCTGAACCAAAAAGAAAAAAATCCTATCTACTGTTCAGTGTCTGCACCAACCTGACGATTCTGGGATTTTTCAAATACTTTAATTTTTTCATTGGCTCGACCGACACATTGTTGAATGCCATCGGTGTACACCATGCTTTACCAACCTTGAGTATCATTTTGCCGGTGGGCATTTCGTTTTACACCTTTCATGAGCTTTCTTATGTTATAGATGTTTACCGCGAGGATTTAGAGCCGGTGTCCGACTTCTGGCTCTACGTCTTATATGTATTATATTTCCCTCAACTGGTTGCTGGACCGATTGCCCGCGCTGCCAATCTCTTGCCGCAGCTAGCAAGACCGAGGCGGGTCAATTGGCAACTGGTTCGCGAAGGTCTGCTGCTGATTCTCATCGGTTTCTTCAAAAAGGTTGGTGTTGCCGATGCTCTGGGGCCGGTTGTGGATTTTCGTTTTCTGAATCCGGCGAGCTGCTCCGGCTTCGATTTGCTCGTTGCGCTCTATCTTTTTTCGGTGCAGATCTACTGCGATTTTTCTGGTTATACGGATATTGCACGAGGTGTTAGCAAGCTGTTTGGTATTGAGCTATTAATCAATTTTAACCGCCCTTATTTCGCTGCTTCGATCACAGACTTCTGGCATCGTTGGCATATTTCGCTGTCCACCTGGCTGCGCGATTATCTATATATACCGTTGGGGGGAAACCGCGATGCTGTGGCAAAAACCTATCGCAACTTGATGCTCACCATGTTACTCGGCGGCTTGTGGCATGGCGCGAGTTGGACCTTTGTGGTTTGGGGCGGACTGCATGGTTTATATCTCGCCGCGCATAAATTCTTGTTGGATAGAACCCCGATCAAGAGTGAAAGTTTGCCGACCAGTTTGCTAGACAAATTTGTCCTTTTGTTGAAGGTTGTTGCCACGTTCCATCTTGTCGCTCTAACTTGGATTTTCTTTCGTGCCGAATCGTTTGGCATGGCCTGGAAATATCTGTACGGCATACTTACCTGGCATCCGGCGACAGCCAATTCTCCTGCATCCCTATTGGGCTTGCGTATCACGGCCTTGTGCGTAGGCATCTTTGCATTGGATATAGCACAAGAGTTCAGCCACGATGAGGTATTCATCCTCAAGCAACGATGGTTTGTGAGAGGCGTATGTTATGCCAGTTTAATCATCTTGATTCTGATTTTTGGAGGCTTGGGTGCCAATATTCCGTTCATCTATTTTCAGTTTTGATACGTTGCGCTTGGAGAAAGCCAGACCGAAAGGATTTTTTCGAGCGCTGGCGTTAACTCTCGCCCTTGTCTTTGTCGCAGAAGTTGGCGCACGATTGCTGGTTCATAGCGTCTCTCCCTATTGTGAATACTGGGAAGATGAGTCTGGCTTTCGATTTGAGGCATATCGTCAACATATCATGCAGGGAGCAGCGCCTAATCTTGTCATCATTGGCGACTCAACGGCGCGCTTCGGCATTGACCTCCAAGCCTTACGGACTACATTACCCGCTGCCGTTGATAGTTATAATCTGGCGACTCCGGCGAACTATCCTATGGCTTGTCATTGCACAACGCTCCCACTGCTTAACGAACCCTATGCGCCACCAAAAGTAGTCATTGCCTTGTTCAGCCCCTACGGCTTTCTGGCGACCGACAAAGCTGAGGCGCAAATATTAAATTCGCCGATCTGTAAAAGAGTCGAGTCTCCCTTTTCGTTCTACAAAGAGATGCGACTGTTATGGCTGATGCGCGTTACTCCTTATGTGAAGAACTCCAGCTTTGCAAAGGAGAGCCTCAAACAGACTTGGGCACAGCGCGGGTTTACCCCCTTGATTGAGGCAACTCCTGAACCATCAGCACGGAATCCTTCGCCCTCGACTTCATTGGCAACTTCATCAGAGATAAAAGTTGAAAAGATTCAGGTGATTCGAGACTTGGCACTCCTGGCGCGAAATCGCAATTTCAAATTTATATTGGTCATACCACCGTTGAGAAAACGCGACAAGATAGTGGAAGAGATGGTTGAACGAATGGGCTATTTGCAGGACGAGTTAAAATTTACTTTGCTTGATTTCAGCATGTCTCCTTTTTTGTCAACAAACCACTTTCTAGATGGTGTACATGTGAATAAAGATGGCGCGGCAATTTTTTCTCAGGAATTAGGGAAACGGATTTATACTCAAATGCCGGAGCTTGCGCTATTGAAATGAAGTCAAAAAGCTCGATAGCACTTGTCACGCGCACGCCCATAGATATGTCATTGAAGATTTGTGCCAGCGCTTTCGCTTTGTACTGGTGGTCGGGTGGTAAGCCATTTCGGCAGGGGAACCACAATAGTAGCGGACGCATTGTAGAAGGGCTTCGCGTTCGCTTTAAGCCTTCAAAAGCTTTTATCTAATCTCTATGGGGTTAGTTCCCCGCAGCTTGCTGCGAAGGAGGCGCTCTCTGCGCTGGCAGATGGCAGTTTGCCAGCGTATCAATTGTGCCAGTAACTCCCCGATACCCCGCAGCAAGCTGCGGGGAGATTCATTGGCCCGAAAACGAATTGCCTTTTCCGCTATCTACAGAATGGGAAAGCACCGAGCTTTCCATAATTCGTTCCGTACCAAAAACTGAATCGAAGCAATGCGCCATAGATTTAGGTTGCGGGGTTGAGCGCCAACGCTTTAAAGAGCCGCTTGAAATGCTGGGCTACCATCTTACAGGCGTTGATCTTGAGGGCGCAGCTCCTGACCTGTTAGCCGATTTGCATCTCTTGCCTTTTCAAGATGAATCGTTTGATTTACTGATAAGCTCGGCGGTCTTCGAGCATTTGAAAAATCCCCATGTGGCAATGGCGGAAGCGGCGCGCGTGGCGAAAGAGGGCAGCCTGTTTGTTGGCTCTATAGCTTTTTCGGAGCCTTATCACATTTCCTATTTTCATTGCTCACCGCTAGCGGTCTATGAGTTGTTGAGCAGCAGCGGTTTTGCAGTTCAATCCATCATCCTGTCACGCCAATGGAATGTCTTTAACGCGCATTTCGAGATGGGTTATGCGGGGGCGCGCTACCCCAGCAAACTTCGAAACCTTATCGCCGCAGGTATGGTGAAGGCGTCCTTATTGCCCTCGGCGGTCAAGTCTTTTATGCAGCGCAAGCCTCAGCACTTGAAAGATCACGAGTTGATCTTTGCGAAATCGCACAGCGCAGCCGTGGGCTTTATTGCCACTAGAAAACATCGAGCCAACGAGACACGCATCAAGCGGCAGGGAAAATTTTATGAATAAGGACAGAGACACAACATAGATGAATACTCCCGAATACGCCGAGATGTTCAAGCTGGAGAGCTTTTATTGGTGGTTTGTTGCCCGTCGCAAACTTCTCGAAAAGACCATCAAGCAGGTCATCGTGCGCTTCAAGAATCCGGCTATGCTTGATGTTGGTTGCGGCACAGGCATCAACTATAACGTCCTATCGAAATACGGAGAGACCGTTAGTTGCGACTTTTCCAAAGATGCGCTGACCTTCGCAAAGAGTCGCGGCATAAATAATCTAGTATGCTCGCGTGTTGAAACTCTGCCTTTTCAATCCTCCAGCTTTGACGTGATAACGGCGCTGGATGTATTGGAACACATAGATGATGACTTGGCGGGATTGCAAGAGTTGTTGCGAGTGACCAAGCCAGAAGGGCTTTTGGTCATTACGGTTCCGGCTTATGGATTTCTTTGGAGCGAACATGATGAGGCGCTCCAGCACCGTAGGCGCTATGCGGCTTCCGAGTTACGCAATAAATTGACTATCAGTGGCTTTGAAGTTGAGAGAATCAGCTACTACATAACCTTTCTCTTCTTTCCGATTTTTATCATGCGACTTCTCCAGAGCGTCTTTAAAAAATCTGTCTATCCGAAATCATCGCACATCATCTTGCCCGGTTGGCTCAATGCGCTGCTTATAGGGATTTTGGGTTTCGAGAGATTTCTGTTGAATTGGATAAATTTTCCTTTTGGTGTGTCGCTGATTTGCATCGCCAGAAAAAGCTCTACGAAAGCTGACTAGGCGGGTTGCGAAAGCCGCGCCAGAGGCTCATCCAAGGTGTCGCCTAAAGATGCAAAAATCATTTTATGTGGATCGTAGCGTGTTTGGTTTCAAGCAGGAGGGTAAGCCGTGAAATTTCTGAAGTCGAGCAAATAACCAGATGATGAAACCATCAAACAAATCTCAAAATAAAATACTGCTTGCCATCCCGTCTTACAATGAAGCCGCGACCATCACCAACGTCATCAATCGTGTGCGTGGCTCAATGCCGGGCTATGATTTGCTGGTGATTAACGATGGCTCGCATGACGCAACCGGACAAATCCTTAGCGAACTCAAGGTCGTGACCGCTACGCATCTCTGCAATCTGGGGTATGGACGCGCCATTCAAACGGCTATCAAATACGCTTTGCAAAATGGCTACGAAGTCTTGATAACCCTTGATGCAGACGGGCAGCACCACCCGGAACAGATTCAAATGATGACCGAAGAGTTTCTCCAAAATCATTGGGATTGTTTGGTCGGCTCACGCTATATCAAATTAAAAAGTTATAAAGAAGCGCCGCTCGGACGAAGAATCGGTATGCAACTCTTCTCGCTTCTAACTGTTCACGCGCTTGCTTTCGTCGCTGTCTTGCTCGTAATGGCTCCGTGGGTTTATCGCAACTACAGAGTTTTTCATGCCATCATTCCGGCGACTACTTTCGGCGGCGGCGTTTTATGGCAAGGCAATAATCCCGAAGCCACAGGATTGCCAAGCGATGGAGGTTTTCAGCCGCACGCCGAGGTTACAGACGAAGTGCTGCGCGATGCCTTAGCTAGAAAAGAGGCGATGGCTTTCATTAAAGAAAAACCCAAACGGTTTGCGCGCTTATTTTTCGCCAGACTTTATCGCACTTACGAAGTTGATGTTGAAGTCGCGCAGAGCAGCTTAAATGCAGGCAGACCTTTGCCAGCAATTTTGTCCGGCGGCTTTATTAAAATCTGCAATACCTTCTTCAACGCGATTATGCTGCTCTTTTGTGTCTATCTGATTTTTCCTCTATTCAGGATTAGCGATTTCAGTTTGCGCTCTTGGTGCATTGTCATGATTCCCACGGCTTACTTTGCATTGATGCAGGCGGTTTTTTTAGCGCAAGACCGCTACAAATATCCTACGGTGCCGTTTATCGCCATAGGGGTCGCCGTGGTCTTGAGCAAATTGCAGATCGTCGTTACAGCTTTGTGGCAGCACTCGCGCTTTAGCAAAGTCCCAAGCTCTGAGCCTAAGTTTGAGCCGGTAGCGTAGGGATGCTGAATGTTTAACAAAGAGCCGCGCAGTCTTTAAGTGAATAATACGCCAGAAGATTTTAAAGTCAGTTTGATTGCGCCGGTGCGCGATGAAGAAGCAAGCATACGCCCATTTCTTCAAGCCCTGCTCAAGCAAAAATTTTCACCTGATGAAATTATCCTTACCGATGGCGGCTCTACCGATAAGACCAAAGAGATCATTAAAGAGTTCATTGCTCAAGGTCATGTGATTCGTTTACTCGAAGACGCTGAGGCTTATCCGGGACGCGCCAGAAACCTAGCCATTCAAGCCTCGCGCAACGAATGGATTGCCCTGGTTGATGCAGGCACATTGGTCGAAGCGGATTGGTTAGACAAGCTGATTGGCAAAGCGGCAAGCGACCCTGAAGCAAAGGTTATCTTGGGAACCTATCAGCCGATACTGACCAACTTTTTCAAAGAGGGTTTGGCGTTGACTTATGTTGCGCCAGCGCAGTTGATAGAAGGGCGCTGGTTCAGAGGACCAAGCACAGCTTCGATGATGTTACAAAAGGGCGTGTGGGAGACCTTGGGGAAATTCCCTGAAGACTTGCGAGCCTGCGAAGATTTATTATTTTTCGAGCGCCTCAAGCGCAGCGATTTTGTTATCCGGTATGCTGCGGATGCTTTGGTGCGCTGGCATATTCAAGATGACTTGGCGGCGGTCTTTCGCAAATTTAGAGCCTACTCGCAGCACACCTTGAAAGCGCGGTTAGGGCGAACCTGGCATCTGGCGTTGGCAAAGATGTACGCCATTGGCGCGGTCTTTTTATTGCTGGCGATGGCGCATCATTGGTCGTGGTTTTTGCTGATTGTGGCGGCGCTGTTCTGGCGAACGCAGCGCAGTATCCAAGCGCGAAAAGCATCTTTGACCCTCAAGCATCGTATAGGCATTCATACCTATCTGCTCGTTGCTGGTTTGCTTCTTTGCATAGATGTGGCGGCTCTTTGCGGCGCGCTTGATTATTATAAGAGCCGCTAGGTTTGTTCGATAAAGAAAGGAGCGCGAAAGCGCGAAGCAATCGCTGCACAGTGGTTTGAATGACTGACAAAAACATAACGGCTTTATACATTTGTTATTGGAGCCTGCTCGACCCTTTGTGCCAAAGCCAGAGTTTGGCTTATCTGTTACAGTTGACGGCTCGCGGACGGCGCTTTGCGCTTATCACCTTCGAGCAGGAGAAGTACGCGCTACAGGCCTCACCCTTTGCCGCGATGAAACGTCAACTGGCAGAGCAAGGCATCTTGTGGTTTCCGCTGACGTATCATAAACGCTGGCCGCTTTTGGCGACTGCTTATGATTGTCTGCGCGGCATCTTGATGGGACTGTGGATTGCCTTGCGCCATCGCCCGAAAGTGGTGCATTCGCGTTCCAGCATAGCGGCGGCGATGGCGCTGGGGATTGCCTTCATTGGGCGACTGAAATTTCTGTATGATGCCGATGCTAGGCTTTCGGAAGAATATGCCGATAATGGTCACTGGTCACGCGATAGCCGTGCGTTTCGCGTCACCGCCTGGGTTGAAGCGCAAGCGAGAAAACGTGCCGATGCGATCATCGTGTTGAGCGAAACTCTGCGTGATGATTTTCGCCGCGAGTTTCAAGTGAATGCGCCCATCGAAGTCATCCCCTGTTGCGTAAATCTGCAGGTCTTTCAATTCAATCAGGCGAGTCGGGAACGCTGCCGCCGAGAATTGGGCGTCGGCGATGAAAAAGTGTTTGTCTATGTTGGCAAGACCGGAGCGCGCTATCAGGTTGCCGAAATGTTTGAATTTTTCCGCGTCGCGCAAGCCCGTAGCGGCGGCGCTCGCCTGTTGATTTTGAGCGGTGATGACCCGGAAGCATTTCATCGGATTGCCGCAGGCGTAGGCATATCTCATAATCGCTATTGGGTGCAATATGCCCGACATGAGAAAGTGGGCGAGTATCTATCGGCCTGTGATGCGGGGCTTGCCTTCATACGCAGCGCCGGATGCGAGCGCGGCAGTTCGCCAATTAAAATTGGTGAATATCTAGCGGCAGGTTTGCCTGTTGTAATCACCGACAGCATCGGTGATTACAGTCGCTGGATTGCTCAACATCAAATGGGCGCAGTGCTGGCGGAATTGCACGCAGCGCACTATGAGGCGGCGCTCGATCAACTGACAAAGATGTGGGCGTGCAAAGACGGCAGAGCGGAACGCCATCAATTTGCCGCCACTCACCTGGCCCTCGAAACCGTTGGTGCAAAGCGCTACGGGCAGGTATATGATGTCCTGTTGCGGGATGAACAGTTCACCGCAAAACTCCAGGGAAGCGAGCAGCAGTGAATAATTCTAACAATCCTGATCTGGTTTCCGGTCTAGTGATCTTTATTTTGCTGGGCGTGCTGGGCGTCATGCTGGTCTCTGCGAGTCGCAATCACCGGCTAACCGTGCAGTTTCAAGTCAAGCTTTTCCTCTACGCTTTTTTCATTCGCTTTGCGCTGTCGGTCGTACTGTATGTATTCGGGTTAGCGCAGATAACCGGCGATGAGGATAGTCTGGGCTGGTATTACGGGGCGGTGTTGTTTCAACAATGGCAGAAGCTGGCGCTGCTGGATATGCCAAGCGTGCTGGCGCAGGCTTATCAGGGTAATGTGCCGGGATACTATTATCTAACTGGGCTTCTGTTTTATGTGACCAAGATGCCGGATCGTCTGGCGGCGGCGGCGCTCAATTGTTTCTTCGGCGGGTTGACGGTGATTTTCGCTTACCGTGCCGCGCACACGCTGTTTTCCGAATGGGTGGCGACGCGAGTGGGCTGGCTGACCTGCCTGTTTCCTTCAATGATTATCTGGTCGGCGCAGACCGTCAAAGAGCCTGTGGTGATTTTACTGGAAACCGTCGCGCTTTATGGGTGCGTGCGTTTGAAAGTCAAAGGCTTTTCGATACGCGATATTCTGTTGTGCGCGACGGCCATGATTTTAGTGATTCCATTTCGCTTTTATGCGGCTTATATCATTGCGGCGGCGGTGACCTTGAGTTTGATATTGCCGCAAATCGGCAAACGCAAACTCTCCCTCGGCTCGGCGGTGTTGCTGGCGGTGGTGGTGCTTCCGGTGGTTACCATGTCGGGCGTACTGGCGCAACATGAAAAACAATTTGAAGCATTCGATTTGCAGTTCGTGCAGAAGTTCAAAGAAAACGTCTCAACAGGGCCAGCGCAATTCGGCACCAATTCCGGCGTAAAATCGGACTACGACCTGAATACTTCCACCGGCTTTGGGCTGGCGGTGGTGATCGGCGCAGCGCATCTGTTGCTGGCACCTTTCCCCTGGCAACTGGGCGGTGGCAGCGTGCGAATGCTTTTATCGCTGCCGGAATTATTGGCTTGGTGGTGGCTCTTTTTTGTTGGCATCGTTCCCGGCTTCTGGTTTTTGATTCGCAAACGGTTCAACGAAATTCAACCGATGCTCTTCTTCATCTTCGGGCTGGGCTTTCTCTACAGTCTAATGTTTGGCAATGTCGGTTTGGTCTTCCGACAGCGCGCTCAATTGTTGCCGTGGTTGTTGATTTTTGCCGCTGTCGGTCTGGAAATTCGCCAATCCAAACACGCTGAAAAACAGCGCACCCAAGGGGGCAGTCGCCCGCTTGCACGCTCTACGCTTGCACCCCCTGTGGCGTCACCTTTGGTTGCCGAGTTGCCACAGAAACCGCTGTAATTGTTCCGCTAATTTTTATGCGATTGCTGGCCATTGTTCCCAGTCTGTTCGATACTTCGCCCGGTCAAAGGTTCCGCATAGAGCAATGGGAACCTTTGCTCAAACGGCGTGGCGTCGAGATTGTCTATGCGGCGTTTGAAAATGCCGAACTCCACACGGCACTTTATCAAGCAGGCCATCTGGCGACCAAAGCGCGCTTGATCGCACAAGCCTTTGTGCGTCGCTTTGCCCAGGTACGAAGCGTTGCTGAATTCGATGCCGTCTATGTGTTCCGCGAAGCTGCGTTGCTGGGACCGGCGATCTTTGAACGCTGGATGGCGCGCTCGGCTGTGCCAATGGTTTTCGATTTCGATGATGCCATCTTCGTGCCGTATGTGAGTCCGGCCAACGGCTATCTCAGCTATTTGAAATTTCCCGCCAAGACCCGCGCAATTTGCCGCGTCGCTGCTGGTGTCATGACGGGCAATGCTTATCTTGCCGACTATGCGCGACAGGTTAACGAGCGCGTCACCATCGTGCCGACGACCATTGATACGGAAAAATATCGTCCACAACCGAAGCCCGAAAACGAGGTTCCCGTAATCGGTTGGAGCGGCAGTTACAGTACCGTGCAGCATCTGGACACTTTGCGCGGCGCGTTGCAGAAACTGGCCGGGCGCGTGTCGTTTCGTTTGCGCGTGATTGGCACGCCACAGTATGAACTTCCTGGCGTTGAGCTCGATGCGATGGCTTGGCGCGCTGCCACCGAAGTCGCTGATTTGCGCCCCATTGATATAGGCGTGATGCCGTTGCCGGACGATCAATGGAGTCGCGGCAAATGCGGTTTGAAGGCCCTGCAATACATGGCTTTAGGTATCCCTACGATCTGTTCGCCGGTGGGTGTCAACACCGACATCATCTGCGATGATAACAACGGATTTTTGGCCGCTACGGAAACCGAGTGGCTTGAGAAACTGACTCGGCTGCTGGAATCGGCGGCGTTGAGAAAACGGCTTGGTGATGCCGGACGCGCCACCGTCGAAGCCAACTATTCGGCTGTCTCGCAAGCCCCCAGAGTCTATGATTTGTTCGCCTCACTGATTGCCGAGCGTACCGCGCAGGCACAGGTTTGATTTTCAATTCGGAACAATAACGATCATGAAAAAAGCATTAATTACGGGTATTACTGGACAGGATGGCTCCTATCTGGCGGAGTTGTTGTTGGAAAAAGGCTATGAGGTTTATGGCATTGTGCGGCGCTCTTCTTCCTTTAACACGCGGCGCATCGAGCATATTTATCAAGACCCGCACGAAGCGAACGTGCGCTTGCGAATGGTCTATGGCGATCTCAACGACGCTAGCTCGCTCAATAAAATTCTGCGCGATGTGCAGCCCGACGAAATTTATAATCTCGGCGCGCAATCGCACGTCCGCGTCTCTTTCGATGTGCCGGAATATACAGCGGAAGTGACGGCACTCGGCACTGTTCGATTACTGGAAGCGATACGCGATGTCGGCTTGAAGCCGCGCTTTTATCAAGCCTCGAGCTCAGAGTTGTACGGCAAGGTTCTCGAAGTTCCGCAAACCGAGGCAACGCCCTTTTATCCGCGTTCGCCTTATGCCTGCGCCAAAGCCTATGCCTACTATATCACCGTCAATTATCGCGAGAGCTACGACCTGTTCGCCTGCAACGGCATACTGTTCAATCACGAGTCGCCCAGGCGCGGCGAGACTTTTGTGACGCGCAAAATTACTCGCGCCGCCACGCGCATCAAACTCGGTTTGCAGGACAGTCTCTATCTGGGCAACCTCGAAGCCAAACGCGATTGGGGACACGCCAAAGATTACGTCGAAGCCATGTGGTTGATGGTGCAGCAAGAGGTAGCCGACGATTATGTAATTGCCACCGGCGAACAACATTCGGTGCAGGAGTTTGTGGAAGAGACTTTCGCTTTGCTTGAACTGGACTGGCAGCAGTACGTCAAAATTGACCCGCGTTATTATCGCCCTGCCGAAGTTGAAACCCTGTTGGGCGATGCCTCGAAAGCACGGCGCAAGCTGGGTTGGGAGCCGAAAATTTCTTTCCCGGAACTGGTGCGTTTAATGGTCGCGTCCGACTTGAAACTGGCGCAGCAGGAACGCCTGTTGAGCGAGGCTCCCGAAGCCTTCGCCACGGATAAACAATCGGGAAGTTTTCAACTATGAACAAGCCCTCATTCTGGCGCAATCGTCGCGTCGTCGTCACCGGGGGAGCCGGGTTTTTAGGCGCGCATCTGGTCCGGCGATTAAGCGAAGCCGGTTGCGCTTCCATCGTCGTGCCGCGTTCTGCCGACTACGATTTGCGCGAGCGCGCCGCTATCCAACGCTTATATGAAAACGCCAATCCCGACCTCGTCATACATCTGGCGGCGGTGGTCGGCGGCATCGGCGCGAACCGCGACAATCCCGGCAAATATTTTTACGACAATTTGATTATGGGCGTCAGCCTGATTGAAGCAGCGCGGCAACGCGGCATTGAAAAATTCGTCGCGCTGGGCACTGTTTGCGCCTATCCGAAACATACGCCCGTGCCGTTTCGCGAAGAGGAGTTGTGGAACGGCTATCCTGAAGAGACCAACGCGCCTTACGGATTGGCAAAAAAAATGATGCTGGTGCAGTCGCAAGCCTACCGCGAGCAATATGGCTTCAATTCAATTTTTCTGCTTCCGGTGAATCTGTTCGGGCCAGGTGATAATTTCGATCTGCAGTCGTCGCACGTCGTCTCGGCCTTGATTCGCAAATGCGTGGAGGCGGTCGAAAGCGGCGCTTCACAGATCGAAGTGTGGGGAACCGGAAAAGCCACGCGAGAGTTTTTGTATGTGGAGGATTGTGCGCGAGCGATACTGCTGGCGGCGGAACACTACAACGCTTCCGAGCCGGTCAATATCGGCGCGGGCTTCGAGATCGCGATTGCTGATCTGGCTGCGCGCATCGCAAAATTGACCGGTTTTACTGGCGAATTTGTGTGGAATACCACCAAGCCCGATGGCCAACCGCGTCGCTGTCTGGACATTTCACGCGCTCAGGCGTTATTTGGTTTTACGGCGGAGGTGCCGTTTGACGAAGGCTTGAAAAAAACTATTGAGTGGTATCGCGCCACGCATTGAAGGTCTGTCTTGGTGACCAGCGCTGGCGCAATGCGAACAAAACGGCTGGCGCAACGTGGACAAAATTACTGTCGCCTCGCCAAGCGCTCTTTGCCCCACGTCCCGTTCACGCAGCACCATTCTGATTTCAGGAAAGCGAGATGGAAAGATTGAATATCTTGGTCACCGGCGGAGCCGGATTTATTGGTTCGCATCTGGTGGATGCGCTCATTGCCGAAGGTCACAAGGTGCGCGTACTGGATGCGCTGGTGTCGCAGGTTCATCAAAACGCACGTCCGCAACATCTGCACGCTGAAGCCGAATTAATTATTGGCGATGTCTGCGACGCAGCGAAACTCTCACAGGCGCTTGATGGCATAGATGTGGTTTATCATCAGGCCGCAGAAGTCGGCGTCGGTCAATCCATGTACGAAATGCAGAAGTATGTGCGCGCCAATACCTTTGGCACTTCGGTCTTACTGGAAGCCCTCGTCGAACGCCGCGACCGCATACGCAAAATCATCGTTGCCTCTTCGATGTCCATCTATGGCGAGGGCGCGTACAGGGATGGCGAAGCGATTGTTTATCCGCAACTGCGCTCGACTTCGCAACTGCTGGAACGGCGTTGGGAGTTGGAATCCGTCAACACCGGTTTGCCGCTTGCGCCGGTCGGCACTACCGAAGACAAGCCGCTGTTTCCGACTTCGGTCTATGCGATAACCAAACAGGATCAAGAGCAACTCTGCCTGGTCGTCGGTCGCGCTTACAACCTCCCTACGATTGCGCTGCGTTATTTCAATGTCTATGGCACGCGGCAGGCGTTGTCGAATCCTTACACCGGCGTCTGTGCAATTTTTTCTTCGCGTCTGTTGAACGATCAACCGCCGATGATTTTTGAAGACGGTGGGCAATCCAGAGACTTCACACACGTCAGCGACATCGTGCAGGCGAATGTACTGGCGCTGCAAGCTGAGGCCGCCGATTATCAGGCCATCAACGTCGGCACAGGCCGCGCTACTTCGATTAAACAGGTGGCGCATTTATTGGCCGAAGGCTTGGGCAAAGCGCTTGAACCGGAGATCGTCGGCAAATATCGCGAAGGCGATATACGCCATTGCGTGGCCGATATTTCTCGTGCGCGAAAGTTGTTGGGCTATGAGCCGAAAATCAGTCTGGAGCAAGGCATACCGGAATTGCTGGAATGGGTGCGCGGGCAACACGCCACAGACAAAGTGGCAACCGCCACCGCTGAAATGGAGACCCGCAGTCTGGTGCGGTAAGCGCAGCCCTGTGAACCCTCTGCCGCCTCGTCTAGAGCGGTTTTCATGTATGTGTACGGAACCCCTTATCGTTGAGCAGCGGTCTTCGACCGCGCGAAGGTCTTCGACCGCCGCTCAACGGCTTTGAGGTTTCCGTAATCTCAAACAAAAACCGCTCTAGGGGCGCTAGGTTTATCGGGGCAACGCTCGCTAACGCTTGCTTGCGAGACGCCAGACAACTATGCAGAGGGCTTTCAAAGCGCAATAAAGAAGGGCGAATTGGAATCACAGATGAACACCGATAAACACCGATAGGAAAAGCCAGAAGTTTTCTGGTAGCGGTGTTCAACGGTGTTCATCTGTGGTGAATTCTCTTTCTCCGAAAACGGGATGATCTTGGCAACTATGCGATTGCCACAGGGAAATCAAAAACGGATAGGCAAAGTACCGGCGTCAAATTTTCATGCAGACGACATCACGGTTGATACGAAAGCAGCGCAATAAAATTTATTATGCGCTGCTCGCTTCCGCTATGGCGACGTATCTGTGGTCGGCGGCGGCGAATCTTACCTTGCCGGGAATTCAATATGACGAGGTATTGCAAACCCCTTCGGCTATACACCTGGTCAAGGGAGAAATCAACGGGAACTATCGTCACTTCGGCTCTTTCACCGTTGGCGGACGCACCTTCGCGTTGATGAGCTATCAATATATCGGCGCGTTGAAAGCGTATCTTTTCGCGCTGGTCTTTTCCGTCTTCGGCATTCACGTCACAGCATTTCGTCTCACCAACATTTTGGTGACGATAATCGGACTGCTGTTTACATCGCGTTTTGCCCGCGCCATGTACGGGCGGCAAGTGAGTGTGGTGGGCGTTTGGCTGGTGGCCACCGATCCTTCGTTGGTTCTCTATTCGCGCTCTGACTACGGGCCGATGGCAATAGCTTTTGCCTTGCGCGCAGCAGCCCTATTGTTCCTTTATCGTTGGTGGAAGAGCGCCGGAAAAAATACCTATGCGTTGATTCTCGCCGGTGCTTTGCTGGGCTTGGGCATTTACGATAAAACGAATTTCCTGTGGTTCATTGTGGCACTCATGGGAGTTGGGGCAGCGGCCTGGAGCATCAATAAAAATCGTCCGCGCCTCACGTTTATACCCTGGTTTTGGGCGGTGCTGGCGGGACTTTTGGCGAGCGCCCCGCTGTGGATTTATAATCTCTCCGAACACTGGATCACTTTTCGTTTGATCGCCCGGCCAGGCGAAGAGGCTTCCCTGACGCGCTTGCTGGGTTTACTTCCCGAACGCACGGCGGTGTTGAAAAACCTGCTCGACGGACGCGGGTTCGACGTATTGATGTGCGGCGAAAAACTATCGCCCTGTTGGGGCGTTTCCCATACGCTGTTGCTGCCTTTGTCGCTTTTCGCCATGCTGGCGCTCATCGCCATCGCCATCTTAAAACGGCGTTGGCGATGGTTGTTTCTGCCGCTTGTGATGTTGGCGATGGCGGCGCAAATCTATTTAACTCCGCGCCTGATCGGCGGACATCACTGGATCGGCATTTATCCTTTTCCACATTTGGCGGTTGCCTTAACGCTGGTGACTTTGTGGAAGCGTGTGGTCAGACAAAATCGCTGGCGCACAGTATGCCGATGGCTTGGTACAGCCGTAGTTGTGCTGGCGGTGAGCGCGAATCTTTTGGTGCTGGCGAGTTATCGCCGCTTGCTGCACAACACAGGCGGCGCGGGAGCTTGGAGCGCGGAGATTTATCAACTGGCCGACCTGTTACAGAGACGCTACCCCGACCGCCCGATTCAACTGATGGATTGGGGCTTGGGCAATACCCTGTTTTTTCTCTCGCAAGGGCAATTGTATTTGCGGGAGTCGTTTAATCCGTACCGGCAATCGTCTCAACCTCAAGAAGAGCTACGGCAACTGGTAGCCGATACGAATAATATTTTCGTCGTCAACGCGCCCGCGTCCACAGTCTTTCCCGGCGCGCCAATCGCCCTCGCCTCAGCGGCGCAACAATCCGGCATGGTGGTACGGGAAGAGCAGGGGATTTATGACCAACGCCAACGCCTGGTATATAAAATCATCACCTTCGCTCCGCAAAAATAATATTGCCGATCCGTCTCGCGTAAGGGACGCAGGGTTGAGCGCATGGCTGCGCGAACCAAACGCGATTGATGTGGCCACGACGACAACTGCCGAAAGCAAAGCGCGCTGCTTGGTTCATTAAGCGCATCATCACATGAAAAAGTATTTGCGAATCTTTGGTCTGCTATGCGCCGCTGTGTTGCCGAATATTTTGAAGCGCCCGGTCTATCGCCTGTGCTTCGGCTTTCGCATAGGCCGAAACGTCCGCATCGGCATGGCCTTTTTAGATTGCGCCCGCCTCGTCATAGACGACAACGCGCGCATTGCGACCGGCGTAGTCTTCTGGCAATGTGGCGAGGTGCAGATCGGCAAACACGCCATCATCGGCTGGCTCAATCTGTTTCGCGGCGGCAAGAGCATTTACCTGGGCGATTATTCGCTAGTCATTCGTCAAAATATCATCAACGCGATTCCCGATAACGACTGCACCAATAACCCTGACCCGTCGTTTTATCTGGGCTATGGCGCGGTGGTGACCGCCGAGCATCGCATAGACTTTACCGACCGCGTGACGATTGGCCGTTGCTCGATGTTGGGCGGACGGAATTCTTCCATCTGGACACACAATCGGCGCAAAAGCGCTCCGGTAGAGATTGGCAATTATTGCTATCTAGGCTCGGAACTACGCATCGCTCCGGGTGCTAGTGTGCCGGATTGCTGCATCGTCGGCATAGGCTCTTTGCTGACGCGCCCGATTGATGAAAGTTATTCGTTGATCGTCGGGGTTCCGGCGCGTCCGCAACGCCGACTCACGCCCGATGATTATGAAACGATCTTCGACAAGACGCGCAAAGATTTGCCCGACGAAGCGTATCCGATTCCGGCCAAGGTCTAATTGAGCTTGGTCATGAGGTTGAAAACTTTTTATGGATAAAGCGATGGTGGAGCTTCAGGTCAAAGGCATCGTTGCCGAGATGTCCAAAACCGATGAAGCGAGCCTTGATGTATTGAAGTGGGTCACGCATTACAACATTGACTCTCTGCAATTGCTGGTGCTGCGCGAAACGCTGGAAAGCGTCTTCCAGGTTCATCTGTCCGATAGCGTCTGGTTGAGCTTTCGTTCCATGGCCGAACTGGTGGATTACCTCAGCAACAAGAAAGCGGCGCTCAACGGGGCGGCAAACCACAACGTCGTAGCGCCAGCGCAACCGGATGCGCGGCCAACCAGCGAACGCCGATATAGGCCATCCGGTATGCTCTATGCCGACATCGAAATCGGAATGCCGCTGACCGGGCGAAATCATTTGGCCGAAGGCCCCTTACTGCAAAGACTCGGTGATCTGCGTTGGGGACACCTCAGCCACCTTTGCGGCGTACCAAGTAAACAGATCGTGGATGCCGAAGGGCATCGCCTTTATCCGACCTTCTTTTATGTTGAGATCGGCTTTCCCAGGCATCGCCCGATGGCGGCGTTTGGCGAAAACGATAGACTGAAAGCCGCCAGCGCGTTGCAACGCTTTGGCGCTTCGATGCTGGATGGCACTTTTTATTTGCTGCCCGAAGATTATCCGGAGACCACCACACCGGCGTTCGCCAACATAGAGGCAGCGTTGGCAGCGGGCGTTCCGGCGGTGCGTCTCTCTAATATTTTCGTTATGCAATTCGGCGGCGCGGAGTGGTTGAAGAAATCGCGCCCCGCAAACCCCGGCTTCGAGCGCATCACCGAGATGTCCGAAGCGCCGGACTCTTACGCTTCGGTGAAGCGGGCTGAAAAAGACTGCCACTTTGCGCTGCCGCCTCCAGGCTTTGTGCCGATGACCAAAGGGGCGATCAATAGAGAGTATAAGCTGGTGCCGGATCGAGATTTGAATGGCGCGGGTTTGGTCTATTTCGCCAACTATCCGGTCTTTCTGGATGTGTGCGAGCGCGACGTTTTGGCAACCGCCGAGTTGCCGCTCACGGACGAGTTGATTGATAGACGCACCTTAGTTCGTCGCCAGAGCGCCTATCTCAATAACGCATCCGCGCACGATGTTCTTTCGATTGATATAGAGGCGTTCGTAGAGAATCCTTTTGCAACAGAAAATATTGCTCCTGAAATGGCTCCGATTCGCCTCTTCATCAACTACCGAATGTATCGCAAATCGGATGCCCGGTTGATGATGGTCTCCACGGCGGAAAAACTTATTTTCAGTAGAGCTATGGAAGAGACGCCGTTCTTTGCAACGCTCCAGAACATGAGTACGAATTGATCTGCGGCAAGAGGCGAATGGCGTAGTCTGTTCCTCTGTTGGCGACACGCGCCGCCATCGCAGCTATGCGAACATCGCAAGCACCATTGACCAATCATCACAGTTGAAGGCGTCAACCCTTCCTCGGCAAAAGGATTTTTGAATATGAAACGCAAAGCATTAATCAGCGGCATCACCGGACAGGACGGCTCGTATCTGGCCGAACTGCTGTTGGAAAAAGATTATGAAGTTTACGGCATCGTCCGGCGCGTCGCTTTGGAAGACCCTGAGCATCGCCTGTTTCGCATCAAACACATACTCAAAGACCTGCATCTGCAACCCGGTTCGCTGGAAAGTTATCCGAGCATTTTTCGCGTGATGACCACTATCAAACCCGATGAGGTTTATCATCTGGCGGCGCAGAGCTTTGTCAGTTATTCGTTTGAAGATGAATTTTCGACGCTCAACACCAATATCAACGGCACACATTATATGCTGGCGGCGATGCGCGAAGTCGCGCCGCAAGCGCATTTTTATTTCGCCGGTTCCAGCGAAATGTTCGGCGAAGTACGCGAAATGCCGCAGACGGAAATAACCCCGTTTCATCCGCGTTCGGCTTATGGCATATCGAAAGTCGCGGGCTTTGATCTGACGCGCAATTATCGAGAAGCCTACGGCCTTCATGCGTCGAGCGGCATACTGTTCAATCACGAAGGACCACGGCGCGGTTTTGAATTCGTGTCGCGCAAAATCACTTCGCACGCCGTAAAGATCAAACTCGGTCGAGCCAAAGAGATCAAGCTTGGCAATCTGGACGCCAAACGCGATTGGGGCAACGCTAAAGATTATGTCAAAGCCATGTGGTTGATGTTGCAACAGGAGAAGCCCGACGACTATGTGATTGCCACCGGCGAAACCCACAGCGTGCGCGAATTTCTGGAGATCGCGTTCGCCCGCGTGGGCTTGAATTATCAGGATTATGTCGTCATTGACCCGCAACTCTACAGACCCGCCGAGGTCAATCTGCTGCTTGGCGATAGCACCAAAGCGCAGACCAAACTCGGCTGGAAGTACGAAGGGAATTTCCGCGATCTGGTATGCGAAATGGTGGACGCGGATCTGGCTTATCTGGGCGGTACGCCGGTGTGAGCGCATCACGTCGGCGCGTAGAATAAAGCAAATTCCGCTATAACTCAGCCCTAGAAACCTCGCAGGGGTTTAGGAAATTAGCCAGTGTTGCAGGCACTGGAATTGAATCATGCAAATTCATCGCGTCCGGAAAGGGTGCAGGAGATAAACTCAGGCAAGCCCCGGCGCTCCTCCAGAGCGCGGCGCTCAAGCCCTTGACGTTTTCCAGTGCCTACCGCACAGACTAATTTCCTGTGCGCCGTGAGTGCGTGGAGCGTGCTGGCGCAGGCGTGTCAACTACCGCACAGACTAATTTCCTGTGCGCCTACGGCGCAAAAATCATCAGGCCAGAAATTTTCAATCAGGTTGAGTCGCCCAATTTCTTACGCGGTTCGATAGACGTTTTTCGCAAGTAACTTCATGTGTGGAATAGCCGGTAGTGTTTCCTTTGAACCCTCAGCGTCCGCCATCAATCCGATGATTGACGCGCTGGTGCATCGCGGCCCGGATGATTGGGGCGTGTGGCATGACGAGTATTGCGCGCTGGGGCATCGGCGGCTGGCGATTATTGATTTGTCGGCGGCGGGTCGCAATCCGCTGACCAATCACAGCGGCAACTTGTGGATTACTTTCAACGGCGAGATTTATAACTTTCAAGCGCTGCGCGACGAACTCGAAACATTGGGCTACCCGTTTCACACGCGCACCGATACCGAAGTCATCGTCAACGCTTACCAACAATGGGGCGTGGATTGTTTGCGGCGTCTGCGCGGAATGTTCGCCTTTGCCATATGGGACAGACAGCGGCGACGCTTATTCGTAGCGCGTGACCGAGTAGGCAAAAAACCCTTATTTTACGGGCGATTTGGCAAACGCTTTGTCTTTGCTTCCGAATTGCAAGGCTTGCTTGCTGATGCTTCGCTGCCGCGTGAAGTGAATCCGGCGGCGCTTGATGCCTATCTTTCGTGGGGCTATGTTCCCGCGCCGCACACCGCTTTCAAAAATATTTTCAAGCTGCCGCCAGCGCATTATTTGACTCTGGATGGGCGCGATGATGATTTCGATATGCGGGTGACGCGCTATTGGGCGCTCGACTACACGCCGAAAACCGTCATCAGCGAAGCCGAAGCGGTGGAACAACTGCGCGACAAATTGACCGAAGCGGTGCGCCTGCGCCTGATTGCCGATGTGCCGCTTGGCGCATTTTTATCCGGCGGCATTGATTCCAGCATCGTCGTCGGTTTGATGGCGCAACTATCGAGCCAGCCGGTGAAGACATTTTCGATAGGCTTTGAAGAAGCGGCCTATAACGAGACCGAACACGCCCGCCGCATCGCCCGTTTGTGGAACACCGAGCATCACGAATTCATCGTCAAAGCCGACGCCCTTGCCATACTGCCGAAACTGGTGCGGCATTATGGCGAGCCGTATGCCGACTCTTCGGCGATACCGACGTATTACCTATCGCAGATGACGCGGCAAGCCGTCACGGTGGCGCTCAACGGTGATGGCGGCGACGAAAGCTTTGCCGGTTATGAACGCTATAGGGGCAATCGAATTGCCGAACGCGCCAATCGAGTGCCGGGCTTTGCGTGGTCGGCGCGTGCGCTCCATCAAGTGTTGCCCGATTCGCTGAATCCGAAAAATCGTTTGCGCCAGGCCAAGCGCTTTCTGGCGGTGGCAACCAAGCCTATGGCGGAACGCTACGGGCATTGGATGGAGTTCTGGCGAGAAGACGAGAAGCCGCAATTGTATGCAACGGATTTTCGCGCCCGTCTGAATGGTTCGCGCCCGATGGACTGGCTCGCTTCGTTGTTTGATGGCGTGTCGGAATTGGAAGCGATAGATGCGGCGATGGCGGTTGATGTGCAGTCCTATCTGCCCTTTGATTTGCTGGTCAAAGTGGATATTACTTCGATGGCCAACAGCCTCGAAGCGCGTTCGCCATTTCTCGATCATGAAGTGATGGAGTTTGCTGCTGCCTTGCCCGTGGAGTTGAAGTTGAAAGGCCACACGGCGAAGTACCTGTTGAAACGCGCCTTCAAGGATTTGTTGCCGAGCGAAAATGTCGAGCGCCGCAAGATGGGTTTCGGCGTGCCGGTGGGCGAATGGTTCCACTCGTCTTTGCGCGATGTGCTGGCGGACTCGCTGTTTTCGGAGCAGGCGCATAAGCGCGATTATTTTCAGCCGCACGAGGTTCGCAAACTGGCGACCGAACATTGGGAACGCAAGGCCGATCACAGTTTCAAGCTATGGAATCTGCTGATGCTCGAATTGTGGCATCAGGAATTTATTGATTGAGGGTATTGAGAGAATCTTACAATCCAAACCCCCAAGCCTTTCACCACCAAGCACACCAGGCACACGAAGCCGGAGAATATTTGCAGCACCTTTGGGTTGTTGGTGCGCTTCGTGGTTGGTACAGCGGTTTTATTTTCCATCTTTATGGCGAAACCAATTCGCGTTGTTCGCATCATTGACCGGCTCAATATCGGCGGCCCTGCCAAGCACGTTGCGTGGTTGAGCGCCGAATTGAATGCGGCTGAATTTCACACCACTTTGATTACCGGCGTAGTGCCGCAGGGCGAAGGCGATATGAGTTATTTTGCCGAAGCCGCAGGGGTGCGCCCCTTGGTCATTCAGGAGATGAGCCGCGAACTCGGATTGCGCGATGTGCTGGTCATCGGCAAACTGCTGCGAATGTTTTTTCAACTCAAGCCGCAAATCATTCATACCCACAAAGCCAAAGCCGGAGCCGCCGGACGAGTGGCGGCGCTGTTGTATAAATGGCTGACGATTTCGGCGCTGTGGTTGAAACCGCGTGAGTGTAAAATCGTTCATACTTTTCACGGCCATATTTTTCACAGCTACTACGGCAAATGGAAGACCCGCCTGTTTATTTTCATCGAGAGCCTGCTGGCCAGATTTTGCAGCGACCGCATTATCACCATCAGCGCGCAGCAGCGCCAAGAGATTTCTGCTATTCTCGGTATGCCCAAGTCGCGGAAATTTCAGGTGATTCCGTTAGGCATAGATTTCGATGAAGTGCGCGGCGAACGCGGCGCGTTGCGAAACGAGTACCAGATTGCCGATGAAGAGATTGTCATCGGCATCGTCGGGCGCTTGTGCGAAGTGAAAAATCACCAGATGTTTCTGGCCGCAGCGGCGCAATTAGTAAACCACGAAAATGACCATTCCTTGCGCTTTGTCATCATTGGCGATGGGCATTTGCGCCAGCGTTTGCAAGCCAGCGCGCAACAATTAGGCATCGCCGAACGCGTGATCTTTACAGGCTTTCGCAAGGATGCGGCGGCGCTCTATGCGGATTTAGATGTTGTGGCGTTGACTTCGCTCAACGAAGGAACGCCGTTGACCTTGATTGAAGCGATGAGTTGCGGACGCGCTGTGGTGGCTACCGAAGTCGGCGGCGTGGTAGATATAATGGGTGCGCTGCAAGCCTCCGCCGAGGGCGTGAAATTCTGGCAGCACGGCGCTACCGTTTCCCGCCACGATGCCGCCGGATTTGCTCGCGCTCTGCAACTGGTTATCGCACAGCCGGACAGGCGACGGCAGATGGCGGCGCACGGTCAAGCTTATGTGAAAACGAAATTGTCGAAAGCCCGATTGCTGGCGGATGTGGAGATGTTATACCGCAATTTGTTGGGGTTGGCGTGCGAAAGCAAACCAGATATAGCGCTAGGCATCAATCTGGAGAGCGCGCCGAAATAATTGAAAACGGTGCGCTTCACGCACCGACAGTGGCAGGCTAATAAGCTGGAACATTCAGAGAGGGAAAAATAATTCATGAAAGTTTTAATCACAGGGGGGGCGGGCTTCATCGGCTCGCATTTGTCGGAACGCTATCTTGACAGAGGCGACGAGGTCTATATCATGGACGACCTTTCGACCGGCAGTATAGAGAACATTCAACACATCAAAGAGCATCCGAAATTTACTTACTACATCTCTTCGGTAATCAATTATCAGCGCACCGCCGAACTGGTTGACCTGTGCGATGTGGTTTATCATCTGGCCGCCGCTGTCGGTGTGCGGTTGATTGTCGAAAGCCCGGTCAAAACCATCGAGACCAACATACGCGGCACCGAAATCGTGTTGGAACTGGCGGCGAAAAAACGCAAGCGCGTGTTGATTGCTTCGACCTCCGAAGTCTATGGCAAGCGCGACCACATACCGTTTCGGGAAGATGATGATTTGGTCTTGGGGCCGACCAACAAAGGGCGCTGGAGTTATGCCTGCTCGAAGGCGATTGATGAATTCATGGCGATTGCCTATTGGAAAGAGAAGCGCGTGCCGACCGTCATTGCGCGGTTGTTCAACACCGTTGGCCCACGGCAAACCGGACGCTATGGCATGGTGATTCCGAATTTTGTGACGCAGGCGCTGCAAGGCAAAGAGATCACCGTTTATGGCGATGGTTCCCAGAGCCGTTGCTTCACGCACGTTGCCGATGTGGTTGGCGCGTTGATGAAAATTATTGAGCATCCCGAAGCGGTGGGCGAAGTTTATAACATCGGCAGCACTCAGGAAGTGACCATTCAGCAGCTTGCCGAAAAGATTAAAGCGTTGACCAATTCGCCCTCGCCTATAGTCTTTGTGCCGTATGAAAAGGCTTACGAAGAAGGCTTCGAGGATATGATGCGGCGAGTGCCGGACATTACGAAAGTCAATCGCTTGATTGGCTACGCGCCGCAGATTACACTGGACGAAATCCTCCTCAGTGTTATAGATTACCAACATTCTAAGTTGCAGGAGCGGCAGGTCTCCCCCTCAGCGCTACAGTTTTAAGCGCTGAACCAGGCGTTCAACTTCCTCACCCCACGGTATTGATTTTATTCGCATGAGCAAAGGCTTCGGTGTTTGCTCTGAAAGTGGCCAGGAGATGTTATACGCGATAGGCATCGTTTCGACGCTTTTCTTCAGCATTGCCTTGACGTTGTTCGTGCGACATATGGCGCGCCGCCAAGGGCTGGTGGCCGCGCCCAGAGCGGATCGCTGGCATCAAAAACCGACAGCGATGTTTGGCGGCATCGCTATTTATGTGGCCGTTATGCTCGGCTATATGGTGTTTGCGCCCAGCTTGCCGAATGCGCGCCCGATACTGTTTGCCGCAAGCCTGTTGTTTCTGGCCGGTTTGCTTGATGACATTTATCAACTCAAGCCTTATACGAAACTGATCGCTCAAGTTATTGCTGCGGCTACGGTGGTTTATTTCGGTGTGCGTTTGACCTTGACCGGCTCGGAAGTTATCAACGACTTCATTACGATTTTCTGGCTCGTCGGCATCACCAACGCGATTAATCTGCTCGATAACATGGACGGGCTGGCGGGTGGCGTGGCGGTTATTTCCTGCGTCTTTTTATGCGTGACCTTTTTCATTGGCGGACAACCGGCGGAAATTTTATTACCAGCGTTGCTGGGCAGCGCCGTGCTGGGTTTTCTAGTATTTAATTTCAATCCGGCGACGATCTTTATGGGCGATTGCGGCTCGATGTTTCTGGGCTTCATGCTGGGCGGCACGGCGTTGATGAGCTACGGGCGTTTGCGAAATTTGACGGCGGTGTTGCTGACGCCGGTGTTGATTCTGCTGATACCGATCTTCGATACCTGCGTGGTGACGGTGACGCGCAAACTGTCAGGCAGGCCGATTTCCCAGGGCGGACGCGACCACACCTCGCACCGTTTGGTAGCGATGGGCATGAGCGAACGCCGCGCCGTGATTATGCTCTATTTTCTGGCGGCGCTGTCGGGGACGCTGGCCATGATGGTGCGCTTTGTTAGTCCCAGCATCACCCTGTTGATGGTTCCGGCGTTTGTGTTGGTGATGCTCTTCATAGGGCTTTATCTGGGCAAGGTGAAAGTGTATGAAGAAGGCCAGCAGCCCGAAGACAACGCTCTGATCCGCGTGGTCGCGGATATTTCCTATAAGCGCCGCGTCTTTGAAGTGCTGCTCGATTTGGGCTTGGTGGCGTTGGCTTATTATGGCGCGTATCTGTTGCGCTTTGATGGCGATATTCCTGATGTGCAACTGGCGATTTTTATGAAGACGCTGCCGTTATTGATGCTGATGCAGATGGCTATATTTTGGTTCGGCGGCGTCTATCGCGGTTTGTGGCGTTACATGGGCGTTGATGATTTGATCACCATCGCCAAGTCCGTTTTGGGGTATGCGGTGTTGGCAGTGGCAGGGGTTTTGGTGATGTACAATTTTCACGGCCCTTCGCGTGCGGTGTTTATTTTGAATGGCCTGCTGCTGTTTTTATTTGTCGGCGCGAGCCGCTTATCGTTCCGCTTATTACCAGCGCTGGTCTTGGGTCACCAACATCGAGTGTCGCCCGATGCGCGCCCGGTGTTGATTTATGGAGCCGGTGATGGTGGCGCTTTGTTGATTCGGGAAATTCTCAACAATCCCTGTCATCAATATATGCCCGTTGGTTTCATAGATGACGATGAACGCAAGGCCGGCAAGTTGATGCACGGCTATCGCATCTTCAGCAGCCTTGAATTGCCCGGCGTGTTAGAACGCCACCATATTCACGAAGTGTTGATCTCCAGCGAAAAGGTTTCCGAAAACCGCCTGACGAGCTTGCGCGATTTAGGCATTTGCTTGCGAAAGATGAGTATCAGGATTGAGTAGTTGGTGGTAAGGCGAAGATAGAGAAGCGGAGTTCAGAGGCCAAGTCTCCGTGCGTTATCGTCGCAAAGCCGTATCGAGCAACGCTGACGACAAGGCCGAGCCTGTCCGCACGGCACAGCCATCAGCACTGGCTGAAGCGTTACTTTTTCCAAGCGATTTCTTGCCTAGCGCCCGGTTTTCCGCCGCGCAAATGTATTGACTTTTGTGTAGGCGTTCCGTATTCTGGCCTCACGAATCCGCGCCTTTCGGCGGGTTTCAGCAAACGCGAGAAAGCGGCTTTTGAATTACCGCAAAGCGCATTTTTGCGAAGGAGCATGATCGAATGTCCAAAACCAATTTTCACAGACTGACCAATGCTTGCAGTGCGTTGTTGGCGATCAGCGTTTTTGTGTTGCTGGCTCTGGCTATGCCAAAGGTAAACGTGGCTGCTTCGGAACCGTCAACGCTTCTGCAAGGGTTGACCGGCACCGTCACCGGTTCGGGGCGCATCACCATCAATGACCAAGTGGCGCAAAGCGGTGCGCGCATCACCAATGGCAGCGTCATCGCTACGGATGCCGATGCCGACGCCACGGTAGATTTGGGCTTGCTTGGACAAATCGTCATGCGACCTAACACCACCATCAAGGTGATGTTGTCGCCAAACAGTTGCCAGGTGATGATGGAGCGTTGCGGTTCGATTACTCAGATGGTGCCGCAGGGCGTCGCCAGCGAAGTGCAAATGGAGACGCCTGCCAAAGTACAAGTGATTTCCAGTCACGGCAATCTCTGGATTACGCAGGAGGTTGTCGGTAACAATTCCAAGACCGTCCGAAAAGCTCTCGCTTCGGGTAAACATAAAAATTTTACGCTGGCGAAAACCTTGACGGTTGATGGCAACAACAAAGGCGACACGAGTTTTACCTTGAACTGCTGCCAGTGTTGTTTTGTGGATAAGATCAATCCGTAACTGAAGGCGGTTGGCGCTGCGGTTCGACGCCAACGGTCAACGATAAACAGGAGTTCGTTATGTGCCGAAAATCAATTCTCAGCCTGCTGCTGGTCATCACCATCACCACGGCTTTTACCTTTACGGTTTTTGCCGCGCCGCAACAACCGAATAAACTCGCGGATGATACCAAAGCCGCAACGCCTACGTCTGCGCCAACCGAGGCCGCGCCGCAAAGTGATTTGAGCGGCACCTTGACCGGCACGGGAACCTTGATGGTCAACGGCAATATCGTGCAAAGCGGCGCGACGGTGTTGAACGGCAGCACGGTGGCGACCGATGCCTACAGCGATGCGGTGCTGGATTTGGGCGCGCTCGGACGCCTCAAACTTCGCCCCGGCACGCAGATTCGCTTGCAGTTGGCGGCGCGTCGCTGCGAAATCGAATTGCAGCGTTGCGGGTCGCTGACGCAGACGATTCCGCAAAATGTTACAGCGGTCGTCAAAACTTCGGTGACGCAGATGATGCAAGTGGCTTCCACTCGCGGCGAAGCCAAAGTGCGCGGCCAGGTGGTGATTGATGACAAAGGCACTCCGGCCAATACCACTACGGCAAAGATTGAAGATGTCACAGTGATACAGGACGAGAGCCGCTCTTTCGATAAACTGGAAGAGTTGACCGCAACTGGCGAAGCGACTTTTACGGTGAATTGCTGCGAATGCGGCGAGGTGGCCAAAGCTGGCGGCGCGTTTGTCTATGCGCCTTACAGTTGGCTGGCGCTTTTGGGTGCGGCGGCAGGCGTGGCGCTCGGCATCGCGCAGGGCGATACCACTGCTAACGTCACACCGGAAGTCAGCCCGACGAACTGAAAATTTTGGTTTCGTAAAATCTTTACTACACCTTCACGCCCCGATGCCCGACAAGCATCGGGGCGTGTTATTTTTTTAGCGCGGTTTGCCAATGAGTGTGCTGGACATCTCCTCGTCGAGGCGCGGTCTTTGACTGTCTCTCAACCAGTTTGGTTTTTCCACAAGCTCAAATGCAAGCGGTACTATCAGGCATAAAGGCAGGTTGGCGATGCAGCAGGATTCCATCATTCCCAGTTATAAATGGAAGTCCACTTGAATGGCGAAGCTTGACCGCCTAGGCTGGGCGGCAGGTTTTGCGTTCCTCGCGCACGGCGTTCATGTCGGCGTGCGTGTCAATCGAGCGGACGTGCTGGAAACCCTCAAGGAGTTTTTGCCCGAAGGGTGCAAGCCTTCGCGAAAAAAAGTTGTCGAGCAATTATATTCTTTGAAAGTCGCTGATGTTGGAGCGCGCCTGCGTCAGTTCAATCTGTTGTACGGCAATGTCAACAAGCTGGCGCGCACTATGAATCTGGCTGATGTGTTCGCGGCTTTGCAAAAAGATTTGCACCACGCCGTGGCATTTCTGGCGACGCAAAATGTCTTCATACGCGCAGGCGTAGTCGGTTGGCAAGGCCGCGCCATCATCCTTGCTGGTTTGGAAGCATCGGGCAAGACCACGCTGGTAAACGAATTGGTCAAAGCCGGAGCGACCTATTATTCGGACGATTACGCACGGCTCGATAGCCGAGGGCGCGTCCATCCTTATGCCGGTTTCGCGCATGATTTTGCTGTTGAACAAGTGGGCAAAAGCGCTTTGCCGGTGGCGACGATTCTAGTGACGCGCTACCAGGAGGGCGCGCCTTTTCGTCCGCGCAAACTTTCCGCCGGACAGGCGGCGCTGGAATTATTAGCGCACTCTTCGGCAACCCGCCGCAGTCCGCAAACCGCGCTCCCCTTTGTGCAGCAAGCCGTTTCGCAGGCGCAAGCTTTCAAAGGCGTGCGCGGCGAAGCCAGCGAGTTGGTTGACTATCTTCTGAATAACCAGAATGAATGAATCTTTTCTGATCTCGATTTTGTACAAGTTGAGCTTGGCCCGCATCAATCCAGAGCTTACGTTAAAGTAAAAAGCAGATTCACTCCGAGTGATGCGCCTGTGAGAAGTTTACCAACGGAGAGCCGAGGCAGTTAGGCAATTCATCTGAATCCCCCCAACGGCAGTTGGGGGATGGTTAAAGTCCAGCCTACACCAAGCAAGCAAAGTTTTTTTGCAATCCCCCCAACGGCAGTTGGGGGATGGTTAAAGTCCAGCCTTGAGCATCGAGCAAGGTTGGACTTTAACTATCCCCCGATTGCCATCGGGGGGATTCGTTTCTCGTTGGCAGCGTTTCGTAGGTTGGACTTTAAGCATCCCCCGATTGCCATCGGGGGGATTGGTAGATGTTGCGCGGCGTTTCGTAGGTTGGACTTTAAGCATCCCCCGACTGCCATCGGGGGGATTAGCAAGGTTGCTTCGCCTCTGAAAAATGTACAAAGTCGAGCCTAGACCAAATCGCAAATTTCAGCGGTCATAGACCGCCGCGCAACCCATCTGCTTTAATTCTGCAATTCAATACAATGCCGCGCCTCAACGCACGATGGCGTAGATGCAGGCGTCTATGATTTGCCCTTCCTTGATGACGCTCTTTCGCAGGCGTCCTTCCAATTGATAACCGGCTTTTTCCAAGACTCGCATCGAAGCCGGATTCCACTCGAAGACTTCGGCGTACAACCTGCATAAACCGAAATTGGCAAACGCATATTCCGTCAAAGCGCTCACCGCTTGGCTGACGATGCCGCGTCCCCAATATTCTTCGCCCAGCCAGTAGCCGATCTCCGCCGACAGGCGATACACATCGTCGCGCAAAATCAAACCGATGCCGCCCACCGCCGCGCCCTCAACGGCGATGGCGAAATTGACCACCGGTCTTTCCGAATTCGCATAACTGATCCACCACACGGCATCTTCCGGTTTATACGGGTGCGGAAATCTATCGCGCACATTGCGCCAGATTTTTCGGTTGTTGGCGTGATGCACCAGCGACATCTCGTCGCCAACCCGCCAGTTGCGTATAGTGAAATTGTCGCACTCTATTTCCATAACTCTCTTTCTTCGCCTTTCAACTAAACCCGCGCCAAGGCAGCGCCGCCGAACGCTGTAACCAATTCTCCGGCGGGTAGGCGCTATCGCTGGCGCTGATGTGCAAGGTGTAGGCGTGGCGCGAACGCGCCGAGGTGTTGGCATAACTCAAATGCGGCAGCAAGCCATGCAACAGAATCAACGTCCCTTTCGCCACTTCCAGACAGGTCAGCTTATTCACCGGCCAAGGGCTTTCATCGAGCTTGATAAATTTCGCGCCGCCTGCTGAAGCGCGCACGAAACGCGCTTTCAAACCTGACCGATGACCACCGGCAAGCGCCCACAAACAACCGTTGTCTCGGTTCGCATCTTCAAGGGCAAACCACAAGCCTGTCAAACTCATCGGCTCGGTGTATAAAAACGTCGCATCTTGATGACAAGTGACTTCGCCGCCAAGGTTCGGCGGTTTGAAAATGTACATGGACTGCAACAGCAGAGGCTTTGCATAACCCAGCGACGCGACCAATTCTTGCAGCGCAGGCGTGCGCGAAAAGTTATCGAACACCGGGTCGAGGTCGTGCAGCGCGTGGCCGATTTTATTGAGCGATTGTTCTTTGCTGCGGCGCAGATGGCCTGCTTCATCGAAAGCCTGTTCTTCAAAAAAGAAGCGAATCTTGTCGCCCGATTCGAGAAAATAATCATCGCTCTTGCGCTGCTGTTCGCGTGTCGAAAAAATCGCAGCCGCGCCGTGCGGTTCAAAATCGGCGACCAATTGCGCCGCACGGCTTTGCAGTTCATCGCACGCCGCTGCGCTAACGAAATTCTCTAAAACCAGAAAACCCTGGCACTCGTAATCGGTCAGTTGTTGCGCGGTTAATTTCATCGTTTATTGGCAACATGAATTTATCATACCGACATTCCATCACCGAGACCAAAAAACCAGAGTTGTCGAATCACAGACGCCTGGTGACAGCAGTAACGCTTAGACGCAAAAGCATACTGACGGTAGTGGAAACGCAAAGAGGCACGCTTTTATATCCGCCTGGCCGTGCGGTCTTTGCTTGACGAGTTTTCAAGAGCGCGGTTAAGGTTTCTGTTGACCCAATTAAAGAAACGAACATCATAAGGATTAACTATGAAAACACTGCTTCTCAATCCACCCTCGTTCCCGAACTTTGACGGCGGCGCGAGTTCGCGTTGGCCGGCGGCGCGGGAAATCGCTTCGTTCTGGTATCCCGTGTGGTTGACCTATCCTGCAGGGCTAATCAAAGACAGCCGCTTGCTGGATGCGCCGCCGCATGGCGTGACGCCCGAAGAGACCATCGAAATTTCCAAGCAGTACGATTTCGTCACCCTCTATACCAGCACTCCCGGTTGGAAAAATGATTTGAAACTCGCGGAGTTGATGAAACAGGCCAAGCCCGATTTGAAGATTGCTTTCGTAGGGCCGCCCGTCACCTCGCAACCCGATCAAGCGTTGAAAGCCTCGAACGCTATTGATTTCATTGTTCGCAAAGAGATTGATTTTCCGCTCAAAGAATACACCGAAGGCCAGCCGCTGGAGACCATACAAAATGTCAGCTATCGCAAAGACGGCAAGATCATTCATAACCCTGAGCGCGCCCCGCTGCACGATCTGGATGGGTTGCCGTTTGCCGTGGATATTTACAAACGCGATCTCGACATCACCAAATACAATGTGCCGTTTTTATTGAACCCGTATATCGCGTTCTATTCGTCGCGCGGTTGTCCGGCGCTCTGCACCTTTTGTTTGTGGCCGCAAACCATCAGCGGTCACGCCTGGCGCACGCGCAGTGCGGATAACGTCGCCGCCGAATTCAAACGCGCCTGGGAATTGTTTCCCAACCTTGAAGAAATTTTCTTTGACGATGATACCTTCGCTTGGGGCAAACGCCGGACAATTGATTTGTGCGAGAAGTTAAAGCCTATGAAGAAAACCTGGTCTTGCACGTCGCGTGTGCATACCGATTACGAAACCCTGAAAGCCATGCGCGATGCCGGTTGCCGTTTGTTGATTGTCGGTTTTGAATCGGGCGACGATCAGATATTGAAGAACATCAAGAAAGGCGCGGACGTGGCGCAGGCTCACGAGTTCATGAAGAACTGCAAGAAACTCGGCATCGTGGTTCACGGCGACTTTATCATAGGCTTGCCGGGTGAGACGCACGAAACCATCGAACGCACGGTGAAGTTTGCCGAAAAACTGGATTGCGAAACCATACAGGTTTCCATAGGGCATTCTTATCCCGGCACCGAGTTCGATGATTTTGTGAAGAAGAATAATTACCTGATGGATTACGACAACATGATTGACGACGTAGGCCATCAACTGCCGGTGATTCAATATCCGGGCTTGTCGCGGGAAGAGATCGTGCAGGCGGTCGAGAGTTTTTATGACCGCTATTATTTCCGTCCCCGCATCATCTTCCGCATTGTTCGCAAAGCGGCGTTTAATGGTCACGAACGCAGACGCCTGTACAAAGAGGCGAAGGAATTTTTGCAACTGCGCTCGAAGCGCAAACAGTTCGTGGCAACGCAAGCGAGTCGCTAATCAAGCGTTTGTTGCATGGCGATTTTCATCGGCACTGCTTTTGTTTCCGCAAGAGCAGTGCCGAAATTTTAAGATAAAAAGATAGCGGTAGCTTGTGAAAATGATGGCATTCGATAACTCCGAAACAGGAGAGAGAAGATGATCCCAAGTATTGCCCTGATTGCCGCCGCGATTGCTATGCTTGCTCTGGTCGTCTCTATGTTTGGCGCGCCCTGGCCGAATCAACGGCCAGCCGGAAAGCTGGTTGCCCAATTGGAAAAGCGATTTGATCACGGAGTAGGCTCAATTGAACAACGCCTTGACCGCATTGAACGCCAATTGGAAGTGGTCTGCAAACCTGTCCTGCCGCCGAAAGCCTCAATCAAATCCCGCAATTCATGAATCCATATCGAGTGATTATCAATGCCGATGACTTCGGTGCCTCCGCAGAGGTCAATGAAGCCATCATTCGCGCTCATCAAGACGGCGTGTTGACCAGTTGCAGTTTGATGGTGACCGGCGCAGCTTTCGAGCAAGCGGTGCAGTTGGCGAAAGAAAATCCCAAGCTCGGCGTTGGCATTCATCTGGTCACGGTGGTCGGGCGCAGCGCCTTGCCACAGGCGGAAATTCCTACCCTGGTTGACGCCCAGGGCAATTTCTCGAACAACCCGAACACCGCCGGTATGAAATACTTTTTTTCATTGCGAGCGCGCCGCGAACTACGCAAAGAATTAGCCGCGCAGTTCGAGCGCTTTCATCAAACCGGCTTGCCACTATCACATATTGACGGGCATCTGCACCTGCACATTCATCCGGTGATTTTCAAAACCGCTTTGGAATTGGGCGCGAAATACGGCGCGAAACGTATGCGCGTGCCTATGGAAGAATTACATCTCGCTTTGCAATTTGACGGCAGATTCAAACTGCGAAAGGGCATACACCGATTGATGTTTGGCGCTTTGGGGCTGTACATGAAGCGTCATTTGAAAAAACACGACTTCGTGTTTGCCGAGCGCGTCTATGGCAATTTGCAGAGCGGCGCGATGAACGATAAATATTTTCTACACGCCCTCGAACACCTGCACGCCGCCACCAACGAAATCTATTTTCACCCGGCGCTCTACGCGACAGGTCGCGTTTTGAACGCGGAGGAGAAACAATTGATGATAGAATTCGAGGCTTTGATAAACCAGCAGGTGCAGGAACGCGCTCAAGATGCGCGCTTCCAACTCATCAACTATTTTGGATTGGATACGCTCGTATGAAAACCGCAGTGGTGTTGATTCTGGCCATCGTCGCACAGGTCGCCGGAAATATTTTACTCAGCAAAGGGATGCACAACCTCGACGATGCCGGATTCATGGCGACGTTGTTGCAGGGGATGCAAAACCCCATGATCTGGCTAGGCATTGGTTTGCTGGCGGCGTTTTTCGCGCTCTACACGGCGGCGTTGTCGTGGGCGGATTTGAGTTTCATCTTGCCAGCGACTTCGTTCGGCTACGTTTTGAATGTCGCCTGCGCCAAATATTTTTTGCACGAACAGGTTTCTCCGCTGCGCTGGCTGGGCGCAGTGATTATCTGCGTAGGCGTTGCCTTTGTGTCGCGTTCGGAAATTAAAACGCCGGAGGTTGAAGATATCCGTGGAGGCGAAGCATGAATCTGCACATCGCTACGCTTATCATCATCATCGTTTTGACCAATGCCATAGGCGAAATTTGTATTGCCAAAGGGATGCGGCAGATTGGCGAAATCTCGACGCTGCGGATTCGGGAGTTGGTCAAGATTGGCTGGCGGGTGTTGAGCAATAAATTTTTCTTCATCGGCTTTGTGCTGATGAGCATGAATTTTTTTGTCTTTCTAGTGGTTTTGTCGGAGGCGGATTTGAGTCTGGTGGTGCCAGCCACGGCGCTGGGATTTGTTCTCAAGACCTTTGCGGCGAAAGTTTTTTTGCGCGAGAAAATCAGCCGCGAGCGTTTGCTTGGCACCTTGCTGGTTGGCCTAGGGGTGGCATTGATTTCGTTGCCGGAATAAGGTGCTGTGGGAATACTCATGCTGCTTCTGATCATAAAAATTATTCTGGTCTGTGGCGTCTTTGCGGCCAATGTTTTTTATCTGTTGTCGCTGCTTGCCGGAGCCAGATTCTTTCTCCCGAAACCGCAACGCGCCGCCGTCACTCTGCAACCGGTGTCGCTGCTGATTCCGTTGGCCGGAGCCGATTTCAATGCCTATGAAAACTATGCTCGCCTGTGTCGGCAGGATTATCCAGCCGCCTATCAACTGGTGTTCGGTGTGCGGGAAGCCAGCGACACGGCGATACCGATTGTCGAAAAATTGCAAAGCGATTTTCCCGACCGTGACATCAAATTGGTGATTGCTTCACAGGTCATCGGCGCAAATCTCAAAGTCAGCAACCTGCGTAATATTTTGGCGCAAACCAGACACGAGCAAATCATCATTGTTGACAGCGATATTCGTGTCCAAACAGATTATCTGCGGCGCGTGACCGCGCCGCTTGGTGAAGCGCGAGTCGGGCTGGTGACTTGTTTGTATCGCGCTACAGAGCCGCCCGATGTCGCGGCGTTGTTGGAAGCCATCGGCATCACCGGCGAATTTACGGCAGGGGTGTTGATGGCGCGTATGTTGGAAGGCGTAAAGTTTGCGCTCGGCTCCACCATGGCGACTACCAAAACGCACTTGCAGGAGATTGGCGGATTGGAAGCGCTGGCCGATTATCTGGCCGACGATTTTATGCTCGGCAATTTGATCGCCGAGGCCGGGTATGAAGTTCGTTTATCGGAACACATCGTCGAAACGGCGATGTCGCCCGCAGGGTTTAGCGGGATGCTGCGCCATCAATTGCGTTGGGGGCGTTCGACCAGAATTTCACGTCCGGCAGGGTATCTGGGGTTGCTGCTTACCTATGGCACGGCGCTCGCGCTGTTGCTGGGTGTAGTGGATGGCTTCACGCCAAAAAGCCTGATTTTATTGGCCGCAACGCTGGTCATACGCTTGTTGACGGCTTGGATGATCGGCGTGCAGTGGATGCAGGACAAGCTCTTGAAAAAATATTTCTGGTTGTTGCCATTGCGTGATCTGTTAAGCTTTGCCATCTGGTGTTTAAGCATGGTGGGCAAGCGCGTCGAATGGCGCGGACGAATCTTTGAAGTGCAGCGCGACGGACGGATGACGGAGTGGGGAGTGGGGAAGTAGGGGAGAAAGGGAGAAAGGGAGAAGGGGAGACAAGGAGACAGGGAGAAGATGCGATGGAGAATTTTTCGACTGATAAAAAATCTCTCCACGCCCTTACGCCCCCACGCCCTTACTCCCCTACTCCCTTTCTCCTACACTCCTAAAGGGGGCGCGTTGAGGAAGCTTCAGCCCGTCGCTATAATTCAATTTGTAATTCGGGCTTCGTTTTCGATAAAGTTGGTGGAATTTTTGATGTAGAGGATTTTTACTGATGATTAAAAAAGTGGTGCTGGCGAAACCGCGTGGTTTTTGTGCCGGAGTCGTGCGTGCGATTGATATTGTCGAGCGAGCCATAGACTGGTTTCCTGAACCCATCTATGTCTTTCACGAAATTGTCCACAATCAATATGTCGTTGAAACCCTCAGCAAACGCGGCGTCATTTTCGTCAACAGCCTCGAAGAAGTACCGGATCACAACGTCTGTGTGTTCAGCGCGCATGGCGTTTCGCCGTATATTCATGAGGTCGCCGCTCGAAAAAATCTGCAAGTCATAGATGCCACCTGTCCGCTGGTGACCAAAGTGCATCTGGAAGCGGTGCGCTATGCGCGGGAGAAAAAATCCATCGTCTTAATCGGGCATCCGGGACACGAAGAGGTCGAAGGCACGATGGGCGAAGCGCCTATGCACTTGGTCAGCACCGTAGCGGATGTGGAAAATTTAACCGTCGAAAATCCTGATAATGTCGTTTGCATTACCCAGACAACCTTGAGCATGGACGATGTGGCGGAAATCAGCGACGCTTTGAAGAAAAAATTTCCCAATTTGAAATCGCCGCCGAAAGATGATATTTGCTACGCCACGCAGAATCGCCAGAATGCCGTCAAAGAGATGAGCCAACAGGTGGATGTATTGTTGGTCGTCGGTTCACAAAATAGTTCCAACTCGCAGCGTTTGCGCGAAGTGTCGAAAGTCGCTGGCGTGCCTGCTTATTTGATAGACGATGACACCCAGATTCACAGCGAATGGCTTGCCGATGCCGAAGTCGTCGGCGTCACGGCAGGGGCTTCGGCACCTGAAGAATTGGTCAAACGGGTGTTGGAAAAATTGCGCGAGCTAGGGGCAAGCGAATTTGTCGAACAACCCGGCGAAGATGAAAATGTCCATTTTGCTCTGCCACCGGAATTGCTTCAACCGGTGGTGAAATTGAGCGCCAGTTGATATTCAACGGCGACTATCTGATCCAAAACACCGCCCACGCTTTTTCAGGGGGGCGCGAAAATCGTCTCAACTATATGTTTCAAGCGGTACTTTTTTGAGGATGTCCTTTATGTCAAAACCTGGTCAAGCGCAAATCGTTCTCTCTCCTCTGCACGCCAAAGTACGCCACGCCATTGCTGCGGCACAGCAGCACCTCTTGCGGATTCAATATGCGGATGGTCATTGGCGCGGCGAATTGGAAGGCGACACCATATTGGAATCCGAATATATCCTGACCATGTATTACATCGGGCGCGGCGATAGCGGACGCGTTCATATGGCCGCCAATTACCTGCGCCAACAGCAACTGCCTGATGGCGGCTGGGCGATTTATCAAGGTGGGCCGCCCGATGTCAGCGCCTCTGCGAAAGCCTATTTCGTCTTGAAACTGTTGGGCGATGATGCCGAAGCCGCGCACATGAAGAAAGCCCGCGAAGTGATTTTGAATTTGGGTGGGCTGGATGCGACCAACAGTTTTACGCGCATTTATCTGGCGATTTTCGGGCAATACCCTTGGGAGCGTTGCCCTGCAGTGCCGCCGGAAATTATTCTGTTGCCGAAATGGTCGCCGGTCAATCTGTCGGAAATGTCGGCCTGGACACGCGGCATCGTGGTGCCGCTGGCGGTGATGTGGGCGCATAAACCGTTTTGCCCGGTGCCGCCTTATGCCGATATTGCTGAATTACGCATAGCCGGTGCCAGACCGGCGAATGAATTGAATCTCAGTTTTTGGAAACGCTTTTTCCACACCACCGACCTGACTTTGAAACAGTTGGAGAAACGCAAGTGGTCGCCGAAACGCGACAAGGCTTTGAAGGCTTGCGAACAATGGATGATCGAGCATTTTGCCAAGAGCGACGGCATTGGCGCGATCTTTCCGCCGATCATCAATTCGATCATTGCGCTGCGTTGTTTGGGGTATGACAACGACCATCCGTTGACGGCTTCGCAAATCCGCGAGCTGGAACGGCTGGAGATTGAAGACGGCGACACCTTAAAAATCGCGCCGTGTTTTTCGCCGGTCTGGGACACGGCGCTGGCCATCAATGCCTTGGTGGAATCGGGTATGCCCAATCATCATCCGCGCCTGTTGAAAGCCGCCGAATGGATTTTGAGCAAAGAGGTCAAAGAGGTCGGCGATTGGAAAGTGAAGAACCCAGAAGGCGAACCCGGCGGCTGGTATTTTGAATATGCCAACGAATTTTACCCGGACGTTGACGATACTTTTCAAGTGTTGACGGCCTTGAGCAAGGTGCGCTTTCCCAGCGAGCCGGACGAACGGCGCAAACGCGAGGCCATGCAACGCGCCCTCAACTGGATCTTGACCATGCAGAACAAAGATGGCGGCTGGGGGTCGTTCGATAAAGATTGCGACGAACAATTTCTGACGCAGATTCCCTTTGCCGACCACAATGCGATGATTGATCCCAGCACCGCAGACATCACCGGGCGCGGCCTGGAAACTTTTGCCGGTTTGGGTCTTGAGATGAAGCATCCGGTGGTGGAAAAAGCCATGAGTTTTTTGTTGAAAGAGCAGGAGCGCGATTTCACTTGGTTCGGGCGCTGGGGCTGCAATTACATTTACGGGACGTGGCTGGCCTTGCACGGTTTGAAGTGCATAGGCGAAGACATGATGGAAGCGCGTTATCAATCGGCGGGCTGCTGGTTGCGTTCGGTGCAGAACGAGGATGGCGGCTGGGGCGAATCGCCGCGCAGTTACGACGATGCGACAACCAAAGGGCAGGGCATCAGCACGGCTTCACAAACGGCCTGGGCGGTGATGGGCTTGATGGCAACCCAGGATGTCAGTCAGAGCGTTGACCGTGGCATCGAGTATTTGCTGGCGACGCAACGCGAAGACGGCTCATGGATAGACGAAGGCTGGACCGGCACAGGCTTTCCGAAAGTCTTTTATCTTCGCTATCATTTGTACGCTGTCTATTTTCCCTTGCTGGCTCTGGGCTTGTTCGCGCAGCGTATGTTCGATTTGGAGTAGCGCGAAGGTGAGCGACACGCACAGCACAGCAAATAGCAAAACACGCAGTCGAGCGGGCACCGATAATTTGTGCAAGTATCTTGCCGAGCGGAATCCCGAACTGTTTGCGTCGCTGTTTCTGGGGCGTGCGGTGACCAAAGCCAGAGTCTTGAAGACCGAATTGATGAGTCCGCCGATTCATGCCGATTCGGTGATTTTGCTCGACACGGGCGATGAGCTGTTGCACTTGGAGTTTCAGACCGACCCGAAAAGCGCACCGCCGATTGAATTTCGTATGCTGGATTATTGGGTGCGCCTGTTTCGCAAATATGGCAAAGCGAGCCGCCAATTTGTGGTTTTGCTGAAACAGACGAAAGTCGTCGTGCGTGATGAATTTGTTTGCGACCAGACGCGGCACAAATTTCATCTGGTGAAGATGTGGGAGCAAGACCCACAGGAATTTATGCAGCACGAAGCGTCTCTGCCGTTGGCGACCTTGTGCCGCACGGCAGCGCCAGCGGCCCTGCTGGAAGCGCTGGCTGAAAAGATCAACGCCATAGAGCCGCTGGCTCTGCGTCGCAATGTCTCCGGTTGGGCGCAGGTCATAGCCGGTTTACGTTTTGATAACGAAATGGTAAGAAATATTTTTCAGGAGGGACTTATGAGAGAATCATCGGTTTATCAGGCAATCCTCAAAGAAGGGGAGCAACAAGGCTTCAAGAAAGGACAACTGGAAGGCGAGCGCGATTTGGTCGCTAGACAGCTTGCCCAGCAGGTCGGCAAACTGAGCGCCAGAGTGAAGCAACAAATTGAGACTTTATCGCGAACGCAAATCGAAGCCTTGGGCACCGCTCTGCTGAACTTCAAAACCAAAGCCGATCTGCGTGAATGGCTCAACCGGCAAAATCTCGCGCACTGACGAAACGACTTGGCGGACTATGACAGAGCCGCTATGCCAGTAACGATTTTATTAAGAAGGTACGATCACCATGCGATTTCCCGTTCATATCACCACAGACGCTATCAAACATCAAATTCGCAACGCCAGGAAAGGCAACAAACGCTATCCTATGGTGTTGATGCTGGAGCCGCTTTACACCTGCAATCTCGCTTGCATAGGCTGTGCGCTGGAACGCCACACCGGCAAAATCGAAGACCGCTTGGCACTCGAAAAATGTATTCAGGCGGTCGAAGAAACGCAGGCTCCGATTGTCTCTTTGTGCGGCGGCGAGCCGACTATCTATCCCGAAATCAAAGAACTGATTGAAGCCATCATCGAACGTCAGCGCCACATCTATCTTTGCACCAACGCGCTGTTGCTGGATTCGCGCATCTTCGGCAAGGTCGCGCCGCATAAACGCCTGACCCTCAACGTGCATCTCGATGGCATGAAGCACACGCACGATCTGGTCTGCGACCGCGAAGGCGTTTTCGACAAAGCCATAGAGATGATTAAAGAAGCCAAGCGCCTCGGCTATCACGTCACCACGAATACCACGGTGTTCAAAGAGACGGCGATGCAGGAGATTGAAGACCTCTGCGAATTGGTCGCCGGATTGGGCGTGGATGGTTTGATGATTGCGCCGGGCTATCATTACGAAACCGTCGAGCATGATATTTTTCTGTCCAAGCAGGAGATTCAAATCAAGTTCCAGCGGGTGCTGGAACTGTCGAAAAAATATCGCTTGATGTCCACGCCCATGTACTTGGAATTTACTGCAGGGATGCGCGATTACCAGTGTTCGCCGTGGAGTACCGTGACCTATACCCCGAACGGCTGGAAAGGCCCCTGCTATTTAATCGGCAAAGAGTATTACGACAACTGGCAAGAGTTCTGGAACAAAGTGGACTGGGCATATTGGGAATCGCGGCAGGACAGGTTGTGCCAGAACTGCATGATGCACAGCGGCTTTGAAGCGTCGGCCATGTTCGAGTTGAAGAAGAGTCCGAAAGATTTGCTGCGTATGGCGGCTTGGAACATGGGTTTGTAATCCGCTGAGAATTCCGTTTTAATCAAGCCATCGCGAACACCTTGGTAAAGGGGGTTCCTATGCTACGACCCGGAGAACAGATAGGTCCCTACATTCTCACCAACAAAATCGGGCGCGGTTCGTTTGGCGTGGTGTGGCTGGCGGAAAAGCGCACTGCACTGGCGACCACCCGTGTCGCGCTCAAAATTCCACTCGATGATGAAATAGACCTCGAAGAAATCAAACAGGAAGCGGCGCTCTGGGCGCAAGCCAGCGGTCATCCCAACATCATCCCGATTATTGAAGCCAATATCTACGACGACCATATCGTGATCGCCAGCGAGTACGCTTCGGATGGCTCGTTGCAGGATTGGTTGAAACAACACGGCGGCGCTGCACCTTCGATGGATGCGGCCATACGCATGATGCTCGGCATACTTGATGGCCTTGAGCATCTGCATACGCAGCACATCATTCACCGCGACCTCAAACCGTCCAACCTGTTGTTGCAGGGGCAGACGCCGCGCATCGCCGATTTCGGTATCTCGCGGGTATTGAAGACCACTAGCCAGAGCGTCACCATTGCCGGAACGACAGCTTACATGGCACCGGAAGCCTTTGATGGCAAGCGCAACGAACAGACCGACCTGTGGGCGGCGGGTGTCATCTTTTATCAAATGATTGCCGGACGTTTGCCGTTTCCGCAAAAAGACCTCACCTCATTGATGGGCGCGATTCTGAGCCGCCCGCCGGAACCGCTGCCGCTCGTGGTGTCCAATCATCTGCAAGCCGTCATTGCGCGGACGCTGGAAAAAAATCCCGCGCTGCGGTTCAAATCTGCGGCGGAAATGCGCGCCGCTTTGTTGTTTGCTCTCAAGCAGGACAGCCAAGTTTTGCACACCCCTTTGCCTAATAGACAACTTGCGCTGGAGACCCAACCCGACAGACGCTGGGCAACCGATGAACGAAACCGCCGCTTGACAACTGATGAACAGCGCCAAAGCGGCACGCCGCCCAATCAACAAATCCCCACCCTCGTACCGCCCAATCAGCAAATGCCACGAGTCGTAGCGCCGGTTTATCCGCCCGTCATCCCGTTTGAAAACAAACGCCGGTTCCGTCACCTGACGGTTCTGACGGTCTTCGTATGGATACAAATGATCACGACGATGCTCACCTTTCTGATCGCTTTGATAGATGTCGAACCGATACCGATTAACGGCCTGGTGCTGATCGTCATCGGCTTGACGACGACGATTTACGGCATCCGCTGCGGCTTGCTCAGAGGCGCGTTTCTGGGGCTGTCCGTCTTTCCGGTTTGCCTCTTGTGTACCTTTCTGGCCATCGTCAATAAATGGACGCCGCGTCAGGCGCAAGAGCCTTTCGCTGGCATTCTGTTTTATTACAATGTACTCGTCGTGTCGCTCGCCATCGCCTCGCTGTTCGGTATCAAAGCGATTCGGCAAAAGATTCTGCAAAGACCCGGAAAGGCTATGCAACGGAGCGCCGGAACATGAAAGCTATGGTGTTACACAACCTTGCCGAGCTGCGCCAGCAACCCGCGCCTCTGCACCTGGAAGACCTGCCCGCGCCGCTGGCGAAAGCTCATGAAATCGTCATCCAGGTTTCCGCCTGTGGCGTCTGTCACACCGAGCTTGATGAAATCGAAGGTCGCACGCCGCCGCCGCAGTTGCCGGTTATCCTCGGCCATCAAGTCGTCGGGCGAGTGATGGCCAGAGGCGCGAATGCACAGCGCTTTGCCATAGGCGAGCGCGTCGGCGTCGCCTGGATTTTTTCAGCGTGCGGCAACTGTGCCTACTGCCTGTCCGGTGAAGAAAATTTATGCGCCGATTTTCGCGCCACCGGCAGAGATGCCAATGGCGGTTACGCTGAACAGATGGCGGTTCAAGAAGCCTTCGCTTATGCAATCCCGGAAGTCTTTGCGGATGCCGAAGCCGCGCCGCTGTTGTGTGCAGGAGCCATTGGCTATCGCTCTTTACGACTGGCGAATATAGAGGACGGACAGAATTTGGGGCTGACGGGTTTTGGTGGCGCGGCGCATCTGGTCGTGAAAATGGCGAAGCATACTTTGCCGCATTCGCAAATTTTTGTGTTTGCGCGCAATCCCGAAGAGCGCGAATTTGCGAAAGAATTAGGAGCCGTCTGGGCTGGTGATACGACCGATACCGCGCCGGAAAAACTTCATGCGGTCATAGACACGACGCCGGTGTGGCGGCCTGTAGTTGAGGCTTTGCGAAATCTTGCGCCGGGCGGCAGGCTGGTCATCAACGCGATTCGCAAAGAAGCGTTAGACAAAGCGGCGCTCGACCATTTAGATTATCCGTCGCACCTGTGGATGGAAAAAGAGATCAAGAGCGTCGCCAATGTCTGTCGTAGCGATGTGCAGGAGTTTTTGCAACTCGCTGCTGCTATGCACATCAAACCCGCCGTCGAAGAGTTTGCGCTGGCGGATGCCAATCGGGCGCTCGTTGAACTCAAGACCCGCAAGATTCGCGGTGCGAAAGTTTTACGCATCGGATAAAGGCGAGGATGAGCAGCGGCGCAAAGTGCAGAGCGACCTGGCGTCTCGCCTTCAAGCGCAAGGCGCTGTTGTGGAAGCCTTCGAGATACAATCTCGGTGAAAATTTTTGCGGCCACACGAGTAATCGGATAGTTGAATGAAACCAGTTTCACGCTTGATGCCGATGCTTGGGAAGCCCTGCGCGATCAACCCCGAGCGTTGCCGCAATCAGTGCGGCGGTGCTGGTCATCAGGCAGAATGAGAAAATGAAATTGGTTAGCCGAAATCAGTTTGCGAATGCTTGTACGGGCGACCTCGATGGGCAAAGCGCGCCACGTATGGAAGCAAAAATTTTGCGTCAACAGGAAATAGATTGCGGCACGGTCGGTCGCGTCTTTTACCTTTTCCTTTTTCCTTTTTGCCTTTTCCTTTTCAGCTTATGAATGTTCTGGTCACCGGCGGCACCGGTTTTGTTGGCTCGCATCTGGTGCGCGGTCTGCTCGAACGCGGCGCGACGGTGCGTTGTCTGGCGCGCCGCCGCAGTCGTTTTGATAACCTCAAAGATTTGCCCATCGAAATTGTCTATGGTGATTTGCGCGCCGCCGAGTCGCTGCGCGTGGCCATGAAAGATTGTCAAACGGTCTATCATTGCGCCGCCGATTATCGTCTCTATGCCAAAGACCCGCAGGAGTTGTACGCCGCCAATGTTGACGGCACGCGCAACCTAATGCAGGCGGCCTGGGATGAGGGAGTCGAGCGCGTAGTTTATACCAGCACGGTAGGAGCGCTCGGTTTGCACCGTGACGGCACTCCGGCTGATGAAAAAACGCCCGTCACCATTGACGATATGATCGGTCACTACAAACGCAGCAAGTTTCTGGCCGAGCGCGAAGTTGAAAACTGGATCGCCCGTGGCCTGCCGGTCGTCATCGTCAATCCGTCAACGCCGGTCGGCGAACTTGACCTCAAGCCTACGCCGACCGGAAAAATTATCGTGGATTTTCTGCGCGGCAAAATGTTCGGCTTCGTGGAGACAGGAATGAATTTGATAGACGTGAAGGATTGCGCCGAAGGTCATATACTGGCGGCAGAGCGCGGCACCATCGGCGAGAAATATATTCTGGGACATCGCAATCTGACGCTCAAAGAAATCTTTGATGCGTTGTCCAATCTCACCGGCATTAAATCGCCGACCTTCAGTGTGCCGCAGTGGGTTGCCGAAAGCTATGCGCGGATGGAAAATTTCTGGTCAATACGGCTGCGTCAACGCGAACCGTTTGCGCCGCTGGAAAGCGTCCGCATGGCGCGCCACAAGATGTGGTTCGATTCGTCAAAGGCGGTGCGCGAACTGGGTTTGCCGCAAAACCCTATTGAAGACGCGCTACAGCGCGCCATCGTCTGGTTCCAAGCGCACGGCTACGTTGATTGATAAGGATTGTGGATGAAATAACCTGCAAAACTTGAGAGATTTTCCCAGGCCTGGTACGGGCGACCACCGCAGAGTCGCCCGTACAGGGTTGCAGATTATTTCATCCACAATCCTAACGGATGCTCGCATGAAAATTCTGGTGGTCGCTGCCTTGCCAAGAGAGATCGCGCCGCTGCTTCGTTTGCGCCTGAAGGGCGTGGAAGCGCTGGTGACGGGCGAAGGTCGTCACAATGCCGCACGCGCTTTGCGTCAATGGCTTGAGAAAAATTCTGCGGCGGTTATCCTCGGTGTAGGGTTTGCCGGAGCGTTATCGGCAAAGCTGGCTATCGGCGATGTGGTGATGGATCAAGAGGCGCGACTCGGAGCCAGCCTGTTTGAAAAAATCAACGCACGCCATACGCTGTCGAAGGCCCAGCCCGCCACTGCGCCGGACGCTGCGGCGGTGGCAGCGGCAACTGCGTCGGTAGAGATTTTTTCAGCGCTGCATTTGGGGCGCATCATCACCGTTGACGAGATTTTGAACGCCAAAGGCAAAGGCGAATTGGCGGCAACGCTGCCTCAAGATGACACGGCTTGTGTAGAGATGGAAGCGGCGGCGCTTGCCGAAGTCTGTCAGGAAAACCAGCTTCCCTTGCTGTCTGTGCGTGCCATCAGCGATTTGTTGGCGGAAGATTTTCCGCTAGATTTCAATGCCTGCCGCAACTCGGATGGACGAGTCAGCACGGCGAAAATAATGCGCCAAGTGTTGCGCCAACCGCAAGCCATCCGCGGCTTGTTGCAATTGCATAGGCGGACGAATTTATGCGCCGCAAGGCTGGCGGCATTCGTTGAACAGGCGTTGCCTATATTGCGCGCAAGCGTGCAGGAGCAAGGCGTTGAGCGATGGCTTGGGCGCGAACCATAAAGGCAATTTCGCAGCGACAGGCAGGCGTTGCTGCTGTATAATCCGTCTTCATCTTTAAGCAAGCTATACCTGAACTTTGAGTAGGAGGAGAGGAAAAATGAAGGCTACACCAGCCAGCGAAAATCAGGCAGCCAGTTTGGATTGTTATAGAAATGAAGGCACCGTAAAAGTGCTGGCCAAGACCATCACCGTAGCAACGCAAGAGCGCACCGAGTTAATCAATTTGAGCGACGAGTTGCGTGCTTTTGTTGCCGAAGCAGGTATCACCGATGGTTATGTGCAGGTGACTTCTTTGCACACGACTGCCGGGCTGTATGTCAACGAATGGCAAGAGGCTTTGTTGCACGATGTCAAAACCATGATTGATACAATGGTGCCGCGTGAAGAATACTACAAACATAACGACCCGCAGTTTTCCGATTGCGACCGCTTCAACGCCGATTCACATTTAAAATATGTAGTGCTGGGGCGCAGTCTTTCGATACCGATTTCGCAAGGCAAACTGGTGTTGGGACAATGGCAGAGCATCATCTTCGCTGAGTTTGACGGCTCGAATTCACGCAAAGTTTTCATGCAGGCATTCGGCATTTGATCGCACGCAGCGGGAAAATTTTTCCGAGCGATGGTGCGTGCCATCGCTCTTGTTTTTTGTAGCGGATGGCTATAATCATTCGTGGGTTCGCTTAAATTTGCGACGAAAAAAATCTGAGGGAGGACAGAAATGCGATTAACAGAAATGGTATCGTGCGCCGGTTGAGCGGCGAAGCTTGCGCCTAATATGCTCGCTCAAGTTTTGAGCGGCTTACCTCAACAACCGCATAACGAAAATTTGATTGTCGGCTTTGACACGGCTGACGATGCAGGCGTTTTTCGTCTGCGTGACGACCTCGCCATCGTCCAGACCCTCGATTTCTTCACGCCGATTGTGGATGACCCGTTCGATTATGGGCGCATAGCGGCGCTCAATTCGATCAACGATGTGTGGGCGATGGGCGGCACACCGATCACCGCTATGGCGATTACCTGCTTTCCGAAAAAAGGCGTGGACTATGCCATTCTCACCGACATCATGCGCGGCGGCCTTGCCGTGTTGATGGAAAACCAAGTCACCTTGATCGGCGGTCACAGCGTGGATAACGAACAAATCATGTTCGGCTATTCGGTCACCGGCATCATAGACCCAAATCAAGTAGCGACCAATGCGGGCGCACGTCCGGGCGATGCCATTATTTTAACTAAGGCTTTAGGCACAGGTATCATTTCCACCGGCATCAAGTTTGGCAAAACCAGTGAAGAAATTGCCGCTGCCTCCCTCGCCACGATGTTGACTGCCGGTAAGCAAGCCGCTGAATTGATGCGCGAATTCAAGGTGCGCGGCGCAACCGATGTGACCGGCTTTGCCTTGTTAGGTCACGCCTGGGAATTGGCGAAAGCCAGCCGTGTGACCATCGAAATTGATGCAGCAACTTTGCCCATTTTACCGGGAGCGCTGGAACTAGCGGCGCAAGGCTTAATAACCAGCGGCAACAAAACCAACCGCGAATATGTTGGCGAAGATGTTTTCCTCAACGAGGCGGTGAGCGAAGAGATGCGCCGCGTCTTGTTCGACCCGCAAACGGCTGGCGGCTTGTTGATTGTCATCGCCGCAGACCGCGCCGACCAGATGCTCGAACGCCTGCGCCAAACTTATCAAGACGCCGCCCTCATCGGGCGCGTCGTGGAGCGCGGTGAACATTCTCTGGTCGTGAAATAATTATTCTTTTCGCGTAACTCCCTAACCCTCTTTGCCTCGCAGGGGTGTAGGAGATGAGGTAGCATTCGTCCACGCCGCCGTCGTAGCGGCGTTTGCTCCGCAGGGGTGTAGGAGATAGATTGCCGCCAGCCTCCGGCGCTCTTCCAGAGCGCGACCGTCAAGCCGCCTGCGCCTTCCCGTGGCACTACCACGGGCTAATTTCCTCTGCGCCTTTGGCGCAAAACGAAGCGACCGGCAATTTTCAACCACGCTGGATAGTTACCTTTTCACCGTCATTGCCCCCTGCAATTCATCCGCTATAAACCTCGCAAGATTCCCATCCCGGCAGGTTCTTACTGTCAGTGAGCCGGAACCCAAGCGCTCACCGTAAATTTCCAGACATCCCGTGCCAGCTTGTTACCCATTGCAAAAACTCCGATGAGAGATTCGCTTTGGCTGCATCAAGGTAAACAAAAATGGAACTATTCAAGTGCAGCGGTGTCTATATCCTCAGCTTGCGCCGTAACCATGTTTGCGCTTCGTTCCATCGCTGACGGTCAACGTCAACGGCTTCTTCAGCGAGCGCGAATTCTTCAAAAGAGTTTCACAAGGAGAAGACCATGAGCAAAAAAATCAGCAGACTGGACAGCCTACACATTCAAAAACCTTGCCCGGTTGACTGGCAACAGATGACCGGCGATGAACAAACGCGCTTTTGCCAGGAATGCAACAAGCACGTTTATAACCTGTCGGCGATGACGCGACGACAGGCAGAAGCAATGATTGCAACGTCACGCGGCAATCTTTGTGTGCGCTTCAACCGCCAGGCCGATGGCACACTTCTGACGATGGATGAGGTTTCGACTTTCGCGCTAAAACTTCCTCCACCAAACCGCCGGCCTTCGCCCGTCGCCAGCGCCGTGGTCTCTGCATTGATGGCGGTCAGTCCGGCGATGGCGGCTCCTTCAAGTCTTCCGATTCTGCAACCCGCTGCTGCCGTTGCCGACCTTCACCCTTTGCCAACCCAGGCTAAACCACAAGGCGGAACGGCTGGTTTGAAAGGCCGCGTGACGACTTTCAGTGAGGCAAAAATTGGCGGCGCTATGGTGATGCTGATAAATGAAAACACCGGCGAAATGTTTGGCGCGGTGACTGCGGAAAGCGGCGAGTATGAAATTGAAGCGACCGGCTCAGGCGTCTTTATCCTGCGAGTCGAAGCCGAGGGGTTCAAAGCGCAAACCGTTCATGGCATCACCTTGAATTCGGGCAAACAACGCCGTGCGGATGTCAGTCTCCAATCAAACGATTATTCTGTTGGCGGGGCGATGGCCTATGCCGCAGAGCCTTTGCGAACGCTTTATAACGAGAGCGACCGGGTGGTGGTCGCCACAGTTGGCAAAGCCGTCAAAATCGGCAAAGAGCATGACAGCACGTTGAGGAAGATTGCGCTTACGGTTTCCTCCACCGTCAAGGGCGAACACCAATCTACACTCTATGTTTACGAGTATGTGTATAAAGACGAGCCGAGCCAATTCGTCAAAGATGAGCGCGTGCTGGTCTTTCTGCAACGCCGCGAATCGCAGACCGGCATAGAAGATGGGTATGACCTCAGCGGCTATCGGGAAGGGCTGAAAAAGCTCGACGATGCGGATTTGAAAATTTACCTGCAACGTCTGGAAGAGTTGAAAAACCTACAGGAGAAAGAAGACAACGGGCCCGCCGAAACCGTTGAATGGCTGGTGCGTTGTGTTGAGGATAAGGCGACACGCGCCGAGGGCGCATACGAACTTGCCGCCGAAGCCAGCCAGTTGCGTTATCGCCAGGAACGACAGGCGAGGAGCAAAGCAGAAAAACCAGAAAAGGCAGAAGCAGAAATGTCGGATGCCGAAACCGCAGAGGGCACCGCGAACAATGAAGCACCGAAGGTTGAAGCGACCGTAACCGAAAATCCGCAGCCGGAGGAGAAAGAACCCATCAACCTGTTTGCGCTGTTGACGCCGCAGCAGAAAGAACGCTTGATGATCGTGTTGTTGAGCGCCGAGGCGTTGACGGACATTAATTACGAGTTGGTTGAGATAGCCAAAGAGTGGAAAGATGCAAGGCTGCAGCCGTTTTTACTGGATCATTTGCGCCGCGTGCAGGCCGACCCGCCAGCGCAGGCGCAAAGCGCAATCTATGCGTTGGCTGAATTTTTCGCTGATGAAAAACTCAAAAAAGCGGCAGAGGAGTACGCCAAACAATCACGCTCTGAAGATGAAGAAGAAGCCGATGAGCAGCCAGCGACAGCAACTCAATCGCAAGCATCAGCCAATTTCTCGCAACAGAGAAGCGTGTTACTCAAAGAGTTTCTGGCTCTCGTCGAAGCCGAAATCAAGCAGCAAAATCACTCCGAACGGGAAAGCAAAACCGCCGCGCAGACGCAGCATAACCAATAAGTCATCGCTGGCTTCAAGGGCTTGCTCAATTTTCTGGCAAGCCCTTGAATGAGGCTGGCGGAACTTCGCAAGCGAGCGCTTGCCTGATAACTGCACAGGATGTTTCATTGCTTTGCCCACGCTGTCTAAATCGAAGCACCCAAGATTGACACACCGGAAAGGATGGCATCTTGTCTCGTTAGAAAAGACACCTATCATTGCGCCAGAGAACGTGAAGAAATGGATTCTCATGTTAGCCATCGCCTTTCTTGGCGCGGACTCAATCATTTTCAGGAGCGTGTGATTTATTTTGCGGAGAGAGCCAAACTGTTTGCTTTGACTGAAAGCTTTACGGTAAGAAACCAATGCGCCGCAGCAAATCTTGAAAGCGTGGGTCTGCACGCAAGTTATTCCATTTCGGTTCGACTTTCAAAAAAGTCATCCTCACGTTGCGCTCCTCAAACCCGCGCTCAAGCCAGGCAAGCGTTTGGTCGCGCTCGCCCAAGCCGTTATAAATCATGGCGATGGAATAAGCTGAAGCGTAAGGCTCGGTGGATAATTTCAATAAGTCTTTAAGCAGACCCCGAGCTTCAGCTTGTTTGCCCGACTTCGCCAGAGCGTAACCAAGTAAAAAAATTGGTTGGGAAGTGCTCGCGCCGGAAAGTTCCTGCGCCTTGCGCGCTTCAGTGATGGCTTCGGCATACATCCCTTTCTCGATATAGGCGCTTGCCGCAAACGCATGAGGGAGCCAATAATTGGCGTCGAGTTCAAGAGTTTCCTGCAACCTGGCTAAGGCTTCATCGGGTCGTCCGGCGTTAATCAGAAATAGCCCTTCGACGGCGTTGGTTCTCAAATTAAGCGGTTCGAGTTCTCTGGCGCGTTTTGCTTCGGCGAGTGCTTCGGCGTGCCGCCCCGTGTGGGAAAGTAAACCCGCGTAATGCAGGTGGGTGTCCGCGTTATTTAGATCAAGCTCTAAGGCTCGTTTGAGCTGTTTTTCGGATTCGTTCCAATCCCAGTCATACCAAAAGATGATGTTACCAAGAACGGCATGAGCTTCGGCAAGAGTATCGTCAAGTTCGATTGCTTTTTGCGCTGCCGCTTTCGCTTTCGGCATGAATTCCCTTGAGGGCATTTCACCGCCGAGTGAAAGCACACGATAACCGTCGGCGAGTCCAACGTAAGCAAGGGCGTAGTTCGGGTCAATGGCAATCGCTTGTTGGAAATATGAAATGCCCTTTTGAGTTTCCAGTCGTATGATTTTGAGAACGTGATAACGCCCTCTGAGATAGAGTTGGTAGGCTTCGGCGTTTGCCGTGTAGTTCTTCGCCACCTTCTGCTCGTCCGCGCTCGACAACCGCGCCCGCAGTTTCTGTGACAGGTCGCGCACAATCTCGCTCTGCAAAGAAATCAGGTTGGTCATCGAACGCTTGTAATCCGTGCTCCACAAGGCATTTTCTGTCTGTGCATCAACCAGCTCAATATGTAGGGTTAAATCATTGCCGCGCTGCACCACGCGCCCTGTCAGAATGGCTTGCACCGACAATTCTTTGCCGACCCTTTGCGGGACGATTTCTTTGCCTTTGTAGCGAAACACCGAACTGCGCGATTTGACGTTGAGTTTCGGCAGTTGCGACAAATTGCTGATCAGCGTATCGGTCATGCCATCTGACAAATACTCAAGATCAGCATTGCCGCTTTCATTGACGAACGGCAAGATGGCGATGGATTCGATCTGGATTGGGCGGGCCGCGCCACGGTTGTAGAGCCAATAGCTGAAGCCCAGAGCAGCAAGCAGCAGAACCACCAGCCCAAGCAACTGCCTGGAGTTTCCAGAGAGCGACCGTGACACAGAAGCAGGGAGTTGAGCGAGATCTGCTTTTCCAAACTCCTCAACTTGCTCCTGCTCTTTCTCCTCAACCACGAGCGTGGCTTTTGCATAACGCTCGACCACTACCTCGCTGTCGTCGCTGCTGACGACTCTCACCTCGGCGGCAAATTTATAGCCTCTCCCCGGTACCGTCGTAATGTACTTGCGCTCGTTGGGGCTTTCGCCCAAGGCTTTCCTCAACGCCGAGATGTGTTGCGGTAAGTTGGATTCCTCGACCTCGCTATCAGGCCACAGCATCTCCATCAAGCGGTCTTTGTCGAGCACCTCGCCTTGCCGCTCGACCAAAACCAGCAGCACATCAAAAGCCTTTGGTGCCAGCGGCACAAGCTCGCCTTCACGCAACAACGTGCGTTTTTGCGCCTCTAGGCGAAAGGGTCCGAACTGATAAAAGAGACAGGCTGGCGTCTTCATAATCCATCTTCAAAAGATTCAGAAAATATAAGTGCGATCTTCAAGACATTTAAGGCGCACTTGACTGATGATGAGGCTCGGCTATAACACAGACTCGCCAAGGAACAACCGCCAGCGAGTATAGCTAATGTCTGATGAGCAAGGCAAAAGGAATGGAGGATGGGTGAAAGAAAAGAAGATCGAAATCATCCTTGAAACCTACGAAAGACTGATCCTGAAACGAGAAGTCGGCAACCGCCAAATCTGGTGCGCTACCTGTAAAGAAAGCGTACTGGCGTGGAAGCCGGAGGAGGCGGCTGTCGTAAAGGGCATCAGCGCCCGCACGATTTACCGATGGGTGGAAGCAGAGAGATTGCACTTTACAGAAAGTTCCGACGGCTTGCTGCTCATCTGTTTTAACTCATTACTAAACACCAACTGATTAGCCGAAAAGATTATGAAAAAGAGACCAACACCACTGGCACTGATTTCGATATTGACATTGCTCGTGAGCGCGGCTTTCGCGCAAGAGCCTTGGTGCTAGCTCAAATCATTTAACCTTGTTTTAACGAAAAGGAGAATCACCATGTACAAATTCAAGAACTCGGTCATCGCCTTCTTCGCTTTATTTACCATCATCTACGCGATGACCGCCGCCATGCCGCACACCGGCTTGGGACAAGACTCAAACCAGAACGGCGCAACACAGCTTGATTGCGATGAACCGCCCTGCAATGCCGTGGCGCGAGGGCGTGCCGCCTTCAAGAGCAATCTCAGCCATCTTGGTGGCAACGGACGCGCCTGCGCCGACTGTCATATACCCTCGGAGAGCTTTCAGCTATCTCCAGCAACTGCCAAAGCGCGCTTCGATGCGCTACAGATGAAACGGCTGCAAAATGCCAACGCTGACGATCCGCTCTTTCGCCCTGTAGATGCCGACGATTTCCGCATTCACGGGGACAACGCCAGTGACTTCTCGAACCTGGTGGAGAACGGGCTTATTCGCGTAACCATGCCCTTGCCTTTGAATGTCAAACTAATTGATTCAGCCACCGGACAGCCCACCAACGAGACCTCTGTTGATCTGTGGCGGGCGGTCATGCCTGTGTTCAATGTCGCGATCACCGGAGCGGATGGTTTCGCGCCGACCTGGCCGCCGGGTGCGCCGCGTCTCCCCATCATGGGGCAAGACCCCAACGGTCCCAACCGGCAAGGCGGCTACCAACACGATGCACGCTTCGCCACGCTTCAGGAGCAAGCTCGCGGGGCGCTCTTCGCACACGCACAAGTGACGGTGGAACCCAAGGCGCGCTTGCTCGATGACTTGGCGGCTTTCCAGCAGACGCTGTTTTCATCAAGAGGCGTTAAGAAGCTCGCCAACGCCATTCTCTCAGGCTCGATGCCATTCCCCGACCCTGATACTGAATTGAACGAACTCGAACAACAGGGCAAAAAAATCTTCAACCGCGCCTGCGCTCAATGCCACGGAGGCACCTTGCATCCGAGCGGCTCGACGCCCGAGACCGGGATCGTGCGCCCCATCGCACGCTATCACAACATCCAGACGCCTTGTCCGCGCCCCGCCACGGACGACTTCTCGCCGTGTCCGCAGCGGCTGGCGCGCAATGCCCGAACCTACCGCATCACGCTTGCCAATGGTGCTACTCAGACCTTCACGACCTCAGACCCTGGACGGTTGTTGCTAACCGGGCAAATCGCCGATCTCGGCGTGATGGACGTTCCCCAACTGCGCGGCATCAGCAAGACCGCCCCCTATTTCCACAACAATTCGGCGGCAACGCTTGAGGAGGTGCTTGACCACTACGACGCGTTCTTCAAGCGTGTAGCTAGGCTAAATCCGCCACCCAACTTGCCGCCGCTTCTTTCGTCAAACGGCATGGACATTGATCGTGGGTTTGTGACGAAGGACGAGCGAGCGGCGTTGCTGGCGTACCTCAAGAAACTGTAGGACAGCTCGATAAAATCCACACGGGGAGGTGAATGCGCTGGCGAGTGGACACGCCAATCTGAGATGAAGCAATGTCTCAAGCCGCAACGACGGGAAACTGAGGAGCCGATGAAGAAACAGCAACCACAATGATCGTTATAGTGGCTTGCCGAGGGTGCGATGGGTTGAGAGGCGGTCTGTGCCGCCGCGCTTGCCGAGGGGTGCGATGGGTTGAGAGGCGGTCACAGACCGCCTCTCAACAAGATGTCATGGTCGTGGGCAAATGAAATTCGCTATATGCTTTTTTAAGTGGCGCTGCGGAGCTTTAACTGGCGAAGGCAACACGAACGAATCTGGTTCGTGTTGCCTTCGCCAGTTAAAATTTTAGTTGCAGCCCGGATCGAATTTGGCTTTCGGGTCAATGTTAGCCACATCGTCGTTGGTGTTGTTGGTGATGCGGATTTTCCACTGCCCGTTGACATCCGTGGTGTTGTTGAAGGTGATACGCATCTTCGGCGTGTCCGAGCCTTCCAGCGGGTAGCCGGTATCGGAAGCGGCTACCGAACCATTCGGGCGCAGCAACTCGAAGCGCAGCAGGATGCGGCGATTGAAGGGATTGGGAACACCGGCGACGGCGTGCATCCAGGTTGCGGTGACCGTAAAAGTGCCTTGTCCGAAGCCCGACGAGCCGCCGAAATTCTTGGTGACGCTGTTGCCTTTGTTCAAGGTAATCAAGCCGCCTTCGATGCCGACATTGCGAGCGCTGTCGTTAAAGCTGACGGTGCTGCTGCCGATGACGGCGTTGGCCGGAACATTGGTGCCGCCTAATTTGACGCGCACGCGCCAAGGCAAACTGCAACCTCGCGTGCTGGATGAACCGCTGAGGTTGAGGGTCTGTTCATCGCGGCGGACGATAGCGTTTTTGCTGTCAACCAGTGGGCCGTCTTCGCTTTCGGTAGCGCCGGGTTGACGCAATTCGATGATGATCGGCACATCATTTTGCGCGCCCGGATCGCCCAGGCGTTTGAATTTCACGGCGGTGCTGACAGTCAATCCGGCGGGTACGGTGAAGCTGCGGAAGTGGCTGCGTTGCTGTCCGGTTCCCGCACCGATTTCAAAGGTTTTGGTGATGCTGGCGGCATCGGCGGTCGGTGTAGAAACGCTCAACAGGCTGAACATGGACATCAGAAATACGACGGCTAAAATGCTGGCGATGCTTTGTGATTTTCGCGTGTGTTTCATAAACTTTCTCCTTTAATCTGCTGGTAATATTCAGGCTCGGTTCGACAACCGCAGCCCTGATTTTTTTGTTATCGTCCAACCGCATCGAAGGCGATAGCGTTTATCGGTTCCATGAAGTTGACCTCTTTATCGTTCTCACAACCTATACTGGTGAGTTGCGAAAAAACATTTCATGAAAAAAATCAGTGGGCGAAAAAAGTTTTGATGCGCTGATGGGCAGGCGGTTTTTTCTGTTGCCAGTTCAACCCGGCAGTTGAGTTGAGGCGGTTTCGCGCTATCCGCAGTGCGCCGGTCGTTTGTCCGTTGGCCACGATGATTACGCTTTTCCAAAGCGTTATAAATTTGTTGACAAGGTGAAGAAGCATTGGTACAGTAGCGCCTCATCCCATAAGTGTTCACTTTGATTTCAAAAAGTTTTTCCGATTTCGGATCGTTGCGGAAGCCCGAAAACCGTCTCGTTTGAGACTCCCTCACGCTTAGGATTAGTTCATCACTTTGTCAGACGTATCATCACTCTGGTTGTACAAGGAAGCGCTATGAAACCAAAATCTCGTTCTCGAATTCTCATCGGTATGGTTATGTTGTTCCTGGTTGCTGCGATCAGTGTGGCCGTTTACCTGTGGCGGCAGAACACCAGATTGCGCGAGCGTCTGCAAGCCGCCACTCCGCGACAGGAAGAGCCTGCATCTGAGCCGATACGTATGGTGCGGGAGGGCGATGAATTGCCCGAATTTACCGCGCCAAATATAGACGGGCAGGAAGTCAAAGTCGCGGCGCGTGGCAGCCGACAAACCTTGCTGTTTATCTACAGTCCCAGTTGTGATCGTTGCGAAGCAAGTATTCCCGGGTGGATCAAAATTAGCAACAAGCTGCAACAACTTCATTCCTCCACCCAGGTACTGGCGCTTTCCATAGCGGACTCATACACCACTGTGCAACATACCAGGAAAATGAAACTGCCCTTCGCGGTGGTGCCATTTCCCAGTATCGAACTACAGAAGCGGTATGGCGTCACCGAAGTTCCCCTTACCGTATTGGTTAATCAACAGGGGAAAGTTCAAGCCGTTTGGAGCAAGCCACTCGATGAAGGAGAAGTTGGGGATGTCATCGAGATGGTTTGTCCCGAATGTATCGAGCGGGTGGGCTTTTAAACGCCCATTCAAACTGTTCACCTTTTGAAAACGCAAAGGAGGAGTCAACTTATGAAGCTTTTCCAAACTAAGCGATGGTTGCCGGTGGCGGCGACCTTTGTTGTCGGGCTATTGAGTGGCACCGGCATCGTTTTGGCAAATCACCCGTGGCTATGCAGCGGTTCGACGGCTTATCACTACTCACCCCGGTCGGTAGGCTATGCCAGCGCGGTTGCCCAAAGCAGCGTGGTGCGAAGCGCCAGCAGCTATACCAGCGCCTATAGTGGTTCCGTTTCCGTATGGGATTCAACCATTGTTTCGCTGTTTGTCAGTTCGACGCCCAAGCTGCGGCTGTATTATGGAGCCTATGGTCAGAACGGTTGGCTGGGACTGGCCTCGCTAACCAGTATCAGCAGTTGCCACGTCAATAGCGCCAATGCCAAGATCAACGACACCTATATGCGAGACACGGCGCGTTATTCGCAAACGGCAGTCAATCATGTGGCCTGCCAGGAGGTCGGGCACACCTTCGGTTTGAATCACAATCGCACCCAGAGCGACACTTGCATGAACGATACCATCCTGACGGCGGGCAACCAGATCAACCAGCACGACCGGGATCAACTCAATTCGATTTATGCACACGTTCCCCAATAACCAGCCCGTGAGCCTTGCGGGCTTCCACTTCTTCAAAGGGAGGAAAAGATGAAGAACATAGCGATTTTGTGTGTGTCTCTGGTCATGGGCGCAGGTCTGGCTCTGACCGTAGGTCATTTTCTGACAGCATCGCCAACGGCGACGCCAACCATGCAGGCGCAGTGGAAGGACGTTTATCGAACTCCGGGGGGATTAGTGGCGGGCGCTGATCTGATTGTCATCGCCGATCATCTGGCGGCAGAACCAGGCCGCGTGGTTGGCGAAGGCGAAGATGCAACGCTATTTACCAATAACACCTTTGCCATCGAGTCCATCTTGAAGGGCGTACACGAAGAGGTGACGCTGATGCTAGAACAAACCGGTGGCGTTACGGCCAACGGTCAGGTCTTCAACATCAACGATGGTGGTGCCTATGAGCCGGGCGGCAGGTATCTGTTATTCCTCAAGAGCAAGGGTGATGGCAGCTATTACCTGATTAGTCATCAGGCGCGCTATCGTATCGAAGATGGCGAGGTGCTGGAGGGTGTTGATCCGACTGACCGAGTGGTGGCGCGACTCCACAAGCAGCCGCTTGATCGGGGTCGCAGCTTGATTCAGAATCGTTTACGGCTGATTGAATAGTCGGCACGTACCCAACCGTCGCGTCGCTCACTGCAATTTGGGCGACGCGATGGCGACAAACTCTAAAGCGAAGCAGGAGGGGATTGCAGCCCTGGAACAAATCCACGAAACCGGCGCTGGATGACACGAAACTGGCTACTGTAGCCAGTTCCAAGGATTTGAGAATGCTGCGACGGGCTTCACTTTGGCGCTGACGCACAGGGTTTCAGACCGTCGCTTGACTTCGCGGGCTTGAAAAAATCATGTTTCATAAAATCATCATCAATCATTTTGCAACGCGCTTTTCTCAAGCTAGGAAAATCGTCGTCACCTTTTTCATCCTGTTGTCCGTGATGCTCCTAGCGAGTTGCCTGCACACGGCTGCGCCAACTTCGCCAGCGGTTTCCCGAAAAGAGTTGAGCCGCGCACGCGCCATTGAAATCGCCCGTTCGCAGGTGAAGTTTCAACCGCAAAGCATCAAGGCCGAAAAAATAAAAGAGAACGGGCGGCGGTTGTGGCGCGTGACCTTTCGCGGCGAACCAGTTGGCGAGGTGAACCCGATGGGAGAAATTCTCATCGTCAGTCTGGATCGCGTCACCGGAGAGATTGTTTCTATCGCGCAGAGTTGAGCGGTGTTCTTCAATCTAGCGATGGGCGGTTTGCCTTTTGTTTGATAACGGTTCAGGGCTGTTGAAAATTGAAAGTCAGATGATTTTTGCGCCGGAGACGCACAGGAGATTAGCCAAGGGAGAAGCCCTTGGGAAAGCACGGGAAAGAAATTCGCGCCTTGAAGGGACGTAGGAAGTTTCCCACGTTGAACCTCCTGCGCTCCTTCAGGGCGCGAAGAATTTATCCGACAAGATTGCAGTGCCTACAGCATAGGCTAATTTCCTACACCTCTTCGGGGCAAAAAAGCCAAGTCGTTGTGTTGGCCTTTTAATGGATCGCTCATTGTTTGACGATTTTGAGATAGTAGGAGCCTACATCTTCAAATGCGCCTTTGCTGATGACGCGCTTGACGGTCAAATCGTATTCGCTGTTTCGCAACACGCGGACCGGTAAATTCACCACCAAGGCTTTGCCCCAAGCCCTCGGTCTTGATGAAAGCCCGTCCTGACGCCAAATCAAGTTGCCGCCGCGAGTGCTGAATTCGGCGCGATATTTGCCGCCGCCATCATCGCTCCCCAAGGCCAGCGTCAGTTTTAATTGAGCGGCGCGACGCGGCAAATAAAGCCGCCTAGGGGCTTCGCTATCGCTTCTCGGCAATCCCGGCTCAAGCGTAAACGGAATTGTCAGTCCTGTTGGCTTCGCGGGATTTTCAGCTTGAGCAATTAACTGCTCATTCGCTTTTTCCAATTCCGCCCGCACTTGCTGTTGGCGTTTGAGTTCATCATTCAACGCCGCGTTCTGCTGTCGCAGTTGGTCGGCTTTCTGTTGTTCGATGGTCGCTCGTGCTTCGGCATCGCGGACGCTCTGTTCATATTGATGCTGGTGGGCTTTGGCGGCTTCCAGTTCGGCGCTGAGTGTACGGCTCTGTCGCCACATCCACACACCGCCCAACGCAATCAACAACAGCGCCGCCGCCATCCCAAATTGCAGCGCCGCATTGCGTCCACTCAAAAAAGCCAGAAGGCTTTGCCAGAAAGATTTGCGCTCGTCGTCGCTGCGCGGCGTTGCGGCGGATTCATCCCGGGGCGTAACGATTGCTGGTACCCTCGCTGCTACGGTTACGGCGGCAGTGTTTGCCGCAGCGGCGGTCATCAGGTCTTTGACGAATTTCATTTTGTCGCGGCGTTTGGGCGAGGCAGCGAGTTGGGCTGCAAACAGTCCGCGCTGGTGAGGCGAAAGCGCGCCGCACAGATAGTTGTAAATCAATTCGTCTTCGGCGACCAGCAGGCTTTGATAATAGTCGTCGTCGGCAAAAAAACGCTCTTCAACCTGCGCCCGTTCCGCGTCGGACACTTCGCCCAGCAGGTAGCGCGTCAAAAATTGTTCGTCATAATTTTTCAGTTCCATTTCTTTCCCAACGGAGACAAATTCGCGCCGAACGAGCGTCCTCTGCTCATCTGTTGCAGACCACTGTTGATGCAGGTTTCCAGTTTGTCGCGCAGGCGCAGTGCGCGTATGCGAAGCGCGTTGAGAGGAATTTGCAAACGCTCCGCCAGCAGTTTGCGGCTTGCAACCTTCGCGCCTTTGTCCTCCTGATAATAACCGAGAATCAAGGCGCGGTTGTCCGGCGACAAGCTCTGCAAACAGCGTTGCAGACACTCGACGCGCATCTGCGAATCGTCATCGGCTTCGGCTTCCGGCGCAATAGGAGGCGGCAGATTGTCAAACGCCGCATTTTGCTTTTCGCGTTCTTTAGCCAATTCCAGAATCAGCATACGCGCCACGCCATATACATAAGTGGAGGGGTCGCGTATCTCTTCGCCTTCGTCTATTTTGCGAATGACGCGATTGATAGCTTCGTCGGCGTGGTCTTCGGCAAATTGGAAACCGCGCCAGGCAAAAAAGCTGATTAATTTGGCGCGAATCTTTTCATATAACTCACCAGCCCGCGTCGTATTGGCATCGAGGCAGGCAAGAAACTTCGCAAAAGCTTCCTGAGTCAAATTCCAGGAAGCCCTTTTCAAGACAACATGATTTCGTGGTTCCAATGCTGATCGCCCTCTCGAAACACGCGCCCACAACCCGTTCATCTATATCTGGTCGCGTTGCGGAAAACATTTCATGATTAGTTTTGTGAGAATACGGAATCTCCCTTTGCCCGCTATTTCAATTGCTCCCAAACCGTGTGCCTGTGTCTGCTGTAAACGGGTTGCCATCGAGCTTTGACAACCCATAGGCAACCGGCTTCGATGGTCTCCGCTTGATGCCTATGGGCTGCGCCGACTAGCGCGACAGCGAATCTGCCAAAGCGCGCAGCAAGGCAGCACCGTTCCCCTGCCACGCACTTCCATGCATACAGGCCAGCGTTCCAGGTTCGGCGGCGGCCAGTCTTTCCAATATTTGGCGGCCATTTTTGGTATGGGAATAATAATCCATCTTTCCCCGAAACGCTTCGCTAGGCCCCAAGATATCGGCTTCGGTGAGAGGCGGATGCGTACTGCCGCCCTGGGTGAACAGGTCACCACAAAACAGCGTGCGCGTTTGCTCATCCATCAGGTAACCGCATTCCCAGGCGTGGGGCAGATGCGGTGCGTCAAACCAGCGCAACAGATGTTTGCCCAGCGCAATGGTTTCGCCATCGGCAAGGGCGCGAGGCGGACGATCCGCCAAATCGCTTATCGAAACCATAGCAGCGATGCTGCCACACAGCGGCAATGCTTGCGGAGCCGCCGCCAGCCATTCGTTGAGCGAGCCGCATTCATCGGCTTCGACGTGCGAAAAGGCAAGATGCCGAAGTTGCTCGACCGGCATGACATGAGCGACGGCTTCGGCAACCAGCGGGAACATTTTTCGCGGCCCGGTGTGAAACAGTAATGGCTCTTCATCCACCATCAGATACTGGTTGAACGAGAACCCGCCGGGGCCATCGGCTATGCCTACGGGGGTATTGATGCGATAAATACCCTCGGCGATTTCATGAACATTGGTTCCAGATTGTGTATTGGTAATCATCAGATTTTTTCTCCTTTTGCATAGATTAATTTGCAAAAAAATGTACGGGCGACCCTCGGCGCTCGTTCCTGATTCCTGAAGATGCTCCAATTGTTTTTGCGCCAGCGCAGGGCTTGCGGCCTGCCCGTCAACCGACGTTTGCCTTGATTATCTCCACTCGCCTTGTAGCGCGAAAGCCGCCCAATAATAAGCCGCTTTGTTTTGTTTGACCATAGCAATCTGTGCCGCTCTGAGCGCCGCCGCCGGTCGCATTCTGTCATTCAACATGAATTGATAAAACTGCTTCATTAAATCCGCCGTTGCCTTGTCGTCCACCTTCCACAAACTGGCAATCACGCGCGGCGTTCCGGCGTACATAAACCCTCGCGTCAAACCGACCAAGCCTTCGCCGCGCACTTCTTTGCCTAGCGCCGTTTGACAACCGCTCAACACCACAAGGTCGGCAGCGAGTTTCAAATTATAAATTTCGTGAAGCCGCAAAAAACCGTCTTGCGCTTTGCCCTCCTCGTCAACCAGAGACAACACGATGCCCGACAATTCGGGATGCCGACTATTCATCAAGGCGTGCGTAGCGAAATGCACGATGCGATAGCGGCTGAGTTCGGCGTTCGTAGCCGTGGCGCGATTGGCGTCAAAACCTGTCGCCTTCAAACGATTGTCGGCGGCGACCAATTGCGAAATGACTTCGGCTTCCTGTCCGCTCGATGGCAGCCGCCGGAATTCCATCACTCCCGAATCGCTGCCCGAACGCAACGCCGCGCTCCATACCTGCGGCGCTGTCGCGGCATTGACGGGCGCGCTTCGGCTTCTCCCCATCAAGGCTTGTTTCAAGCGCGGGTCATCATCGGAAAACACCGGGTCGGCCAATATCGCTAAGGTTTTCGGCGGCGCATTGCTTTGCACTGCATCGCGCCGCAATACCGTCAACACCGTAGCCGAAGGCAGGTTGATGATTTCATGCTCAACGATCAATGGAAGTCCATAGTCTAGTGTCCGTTGTCTGGCGTCAGAGGATTGCAGGGGGTTGACTTCTTTGGGTTTTGGCAACCTGACATTGGCTTTGCCGTTTTCCTGCGACCCTGGACTACGGACGCTAGACGCCAGACTTGCAGGTTGCGGCAATGCCGCAAACGGTATGTATTGCAACGCGCCATCGGCGACAATCAGCAGGCGTTTGTTTTCTAACAACGCGGCGGCAGGCGACAGCACCATCTGACTCAATTGGGCGGCGGCTTTGGCAAATTCATCGTCGCTGCGTTTGACGCGCAATAGTTTCTGCTCGACGGTTTGGTTCGCCGATTTTTGATTGCGCGCCGTCAACAAATCATAAAGCTGTCGGGCGGCGGCTTCGATTTCCAGGCGACCAGGCAAGGCGAAACTGTGCAGCGTCGTCGGCGTCACCACCCACAGATAGCTGCGCTCTTTGCCCAAGGCGTATTCCAGCAACAATGTCTCTTCATCGAGCGCCTGTTGTTGAAACTCTTTCACGGTAATTGGCAGCGGCTGCATGATGGCGGCATAGCGCGGATTGCTGGTGCGAATTTTGCCGCGCACTTCCTGAAACTGAATCAGCAATTCATTCAACTCTTTTTCGACGTTGGCCAACTGCGCTTCGGTGTGTCGGCCTGCGAGCAGGCGTATGCGATATTGCTCTTTGGCGTTGATCTGTTTTTGCAAAGCGGCGCGACGAGCCCATAGATTTGAATCCATCCCTTGATGGATTTGCACGCGAGCTTCATTCAACATTTCCAGCAGGCTGCGCGCACGTCCGCGTTCGTTGGACTGCAAGGCCAGCGCTGCAAAATTCTGTGAAGGATTCTTTTCGTGCAGGCGCATCAAAATGTCTGTGTGTAAATCATAAGCATCCTGCTTGCTGGCAAAGAACGAAGTCTGTAAATCCTGACTGCTGATTTTGCCGCGCAAGGATTCAATGATGTTTATGGCCGTTTCAATTCTGGTTTGTGCGCGAGTCAGATCGCCGCGCTGACTTTCTATGCGCGCCATCTCTTGCAAGACGCTGGCTTCGCCGTTGCGGTCCTGGATGGCTTGAAAAATAAGCAATGCCTGATTGAGAAAATCCCAAGCCTTCGCGCTATCGCCCAACGCTTCGTGCGCCAACCCGATGTTGCCGAGGCTTCGTGCCTCGCGTTGCCGCTCCTGCGCTTTGTGCGAGACGACCAGCGCTTTTTCAAAATAGGACAAGGCTTGCTGCGCCTCGCCTCTGGCGAAATAGAGGGAGCCGAGATTGTTCAAGACGGAAGTTTCCAGAAACGGCTCGGCGAAGTTCGCCAGTAGCGCCAAGGTCTGCTCGAAATAGCGTATGGCTTCCGGATCATTGCCCTGCTCTTTGTTGACTGTGCCGAGATTGTTCAATATAGAGGCGTGAATGCGATTGTCTTTAAGGTTGGGCAAATTTTGCGCCGCTTGATTCAGATAAACCAGCGAGGTTTGAAAATCGCCCACATCTCTGTAGGCTTGCGCCAGTCCGCCCAGCGTAATGGTTTCGCCTTTGATGTCGCCCCTCTCTTGGCGTATGGCAAGAGCGCGCTTGAGATAATCAAGCGCCTGGTCGGCTTCGTTCAGCGACAGATATAGAAAACCCAGATTGTTGAGTAGCGATGATTCCGGCAAACGCAAATTCAATTCGTGCAGAATGACAATCGCCTGTTCGTAATAGGTCAAGGCGTTGGGCGCATCGCCTTGCGACACCAGCGCGTTGCCTATGCTGTTGAGAATACCGGCTTCCTGTTCGCGGTTGTTCGCTGCCCGCGCCAATGGCAAAGCCTGTTGATAATAGTCCAGCGCCTTGTGCTGATCGCCCAGCATTCGATAGCTCTGCCCAATCATTTGCACAGCGCCGCCGGTGTCTTCTTTTAACGAAGCCGCCAGCGGCACATATTGTTCATATTTTTCGATAGCCAGTCGCAAAGACGCGGCATCGCCTTTGGCGCGCAAGTTTTCGGCCTCCTGAAAAAGCTGTTCGGCGGCAACGTAGGTGTGGTCTTGGGCAGTTGCCGGATGCAACTCTTCGATGTGGATTTCAAAAGACCCGCGCCCCGCGCCTTTTCCGCTGTTGCGGATTTCCAAACGATAATCGCCTGAAGTTTTGCTGATTAAGAACAGCCGCTCGTCTGCAATCAGGCCGTGCGGATTATCCGCCGCAAAAACTTTTTCTCCGTCCGGCGCATACAAAGCGACGATGACATCTATGGCGATTTGCTTCACCGTCAATAGCAGATAATGATTAGCCGCAAGCGCCACCCGAAACGCTAGCGTTTCGCCGGTTTGAATCTCGCGTTTGAAGGTTGCGCCTTTGGCGAACGCCAGACTCTCTTGCAGGAACGTGACGCTGTAACTGGAAGCCGAGGCCGCAGGCGACCCGACACCCAAAGGATGAAACCACAACAATGCGGCAATAAAGATTGCAAAAGGCTTTGTCTTTCCCAAGTTCATCAACCGCGCCTCCCTTGAAAAGTTCAAGCGTTGAACTTTGGCCAGAGCGAATTTTTCGTCTTGAGGATGGGCTTATTTCTAGGCCATTCGCTTGAAGAAAGCAAGCCGCCAACCTTCTTGACGGGCAACTGATCGGAAACCCCTTCCGCGGGTTTTGCCTGTCGTTATGCTTGCGCGATGCGTCCGCACCAATTCAAAATAGCGGTGCGTTTGAAGGGAGGCTGCGAAGGGTGGAACGATGGCGAAGAAAAAAATTTTTGTCACGGTAGATATAGGTCAAGCGGCGCTTGAGCGTTTGCGCGAACACGGTTATGCCGTCGAAGTTTATGCGGAAATCCATGCGCCGCCGAAAGCCCTGCTCCTGGAAAAAATTCGCAGCGGCATTGACGCGCTCATCACGTCGCTGCGCGATCCGCTTGATGAAGAGGTGTTGGCGGCGGCGGCGGCAAGCTCTTTGCAAGTCATCGCGCAAATGGCCGTAGGCATAGACAACATAGACCGCGCCGCCGCCAACCGTTATCGCCTGCCGTTTACCAACACCGCCGATGTGTTGACCGAAGCGACAGCGGAATTCGCCCTGTTTTTAATGGGCGCGGTGTCGCGCAAACTCTATGCGTCGGAAAAATTGGTCGAAGAACATAAGTGGGGAACCTGGCATCCCTACCTGCCGTTTCTCGGCGATGAAGTCAGCGGCAAAACCGTAGCGGTAATCGGCGCGGGGCGCATCGGCAAAGCCTTTGCGAAAAAATGTATCGGCCTGGAAATGGATGTGCGATTGTACAACGCGCATTCCCGCGATGAAAAATTTATCGAATTCGCCGACCGCGAAATGCAGCTTCGCTTTGACGCAGGCTTTTCGCGCAAGCGTCATCGCATCGCCTATGTGTCATTTGAAGAAGCCTTGCAGCAGGCCGATTATGTGAGCCTGCATATTCCTTTGACGATGCCCGGTCAAGCCGCCGCGCCGACCTATCAATTGATGAACGCAGCGGCCTTCGCACGCATGAAGCCGACGGCCTATTTGATCAACACCTCACGCGGCGCAGTCGTTGACGAAGCGGCGTTGTACGAAGCGTTGCTCTATCACAAAATTGCCGGAGCCGCGCTCGACGTGTTCACGCAAGAGCCGCTGCCAGCGGACAGTATGTTGCGCGACGCGAGATTGAAAGAGCGCTTGCGATTGTTTCATCACTTTGCTTCGGGAACCCGCGAAACTCGTTTGTCCGCCGACCCCGCCATCGGCATGGCAGGCCGCGCCGTGCAGGGTGTGATAGATGTTTTGGAAAAACATTACGATGGCGATTTATCGCGTATGCCTTATGTGGTCAACAAAGAAGCGTTCAAATCGTAACCGCCGACCACAGATACTGGCTCATAGAGTTTCTCAAACCCTCTTTGACAAAGTAAAATTACTCCGGCGGAATTGGTGAACGATAACGGGAAAAAATCACTATGAGCGAAGCAAAAAAACTTGGCGAACCGATGAAACTGGATGTGCTGGCAATAGGCGCGCACCCCGACGATGCTGATTTTGGGTGCGGCGGCACGTTGGCAAAGCTGGCGGCGTTGGGCTACGCCGTGGGCATACTTGATATGACGCGAGGCGAGATGGGAACGCGCGGCACGCCTGAACAGCGCGCTCAGGAAGCTTCGGCAGCAGCAAAAATTTTAACCCTTACGGTGCGCGACAATCTGGAATTGCCCGATTCGCACATTCATCTTGATGAAGAGTCACGCACGAAAATGGTGCGGAAAATCCGCCTCTACCGCCCGACGATCCTCTTCACGCATTTTTGGGAAGACCCGCATTCCGACCACGTTCACACCTGTCAAATCGTTCGCGAAGCCGCTCACCTGGCGGGGCTTGGCAAATACGATATTGAAACGGCGCACGCTCGCCATCGCCCCAACACCATCGCGCATTTCATGTTTCCGCGCACCGTCGTGCCAACTTTCATGGTGGACATCACGGAATTTGCCGAATCAAAACGCGCTGCGATTCTGTGCTACAAATCGCAACTCTACGACCCCAACAGCAGCGAGCCGCAAACCTATTTAAGCGATGCCGGTTTCGTGCGTCGCCTGGAATCGAAGCAACTGTATTTCGGCTCGACCATTGGCGTAGATCATGCCGAAGGCTTCTTCGTGCGCGAAGCCTTGAATGTTCACGACCCGGTTGCCTTGTTATCCACGCAGATGAGTATGTATTCCTAACTGTCTGAAAGTCGGGTGTCCGGTGTCCGGCGTCCGTGTTGCAAGATTTTGACGCTTTGGATTTCTACACGCATCGCTAAACTACGGACTGCTTGTTGACAACGACACCGGACGCCGGACGCGAGACGAAAGACTTTTTATATGAAAATCGGCATCACCTGTTATCCAACCTATGGCGGCAGCGGCATAGTCGGCGCAGAGCTGGGGCTTGAACTGGCCAAGCGCGGCCATTCGGTGCATTTCATCAGCTACGCGCCGCCTATGCGATTGGGCGATACCCCACGCGAGCGCGTACATTTTCATGCCGTGGATATGTTCACCTATCCGCTGTTTGAATATCCGCCTTATACGGACGCGCTGGCGTCGAAACTCAAAGAGGTAGCGCTGGAACAAGAACTGGATTTGATTCATGTGCATTATGCGATTCCTCATGCGGTCAGTGCTTATCTGGCGCGCGAGATGTTGAAACCGCAGCGCCACCTGCCGGTGGTGACGACGCTGCATGGAACCGACATCACGTTGGTCGGGCGCGACCCGTCGTTTCTTTCGATTACCAAATTCAGCATAGAGCAATCGAATGCCATCACTACGATTTCCGATTATTTGAAACAGGCGACCCAGGAAGAGTTCTGCATAGCGTGTCCCATTGACGTGATTTACAACTTTATTGACGCGGACTATTACCGCCGCGAACCCAATGCAGCCTTACGCAAGAGCATCGCGCCCCACGACGAAAAGATTATCCTGCACGTTTCGACCTTCCGCCCGGTCAAGCGCATCGCCGATTGCATAGCGATGCTGGCACGACTGCGAAGCCTTGAAAGTGGCTCTGGTAGCCGGTTTGGTGTCAAGCTGCTAATGTGCGGCGACGGGCCGGAACGCGCCGAAGCCGAATGTCTGGCGTGGCGATTGGGGGTTGAAGAGAATGTGATTTTTGCGGGCAAACAACCACAGGCGCAAGTCCGCGATTATCTTTCGATAGCCGATCTGTTGGTGTTGCCCAGTCAGTCGGAATCATTCGGTCTGGTGGCGCTTGAAGCGATGGCCTGCGAAGTTCCGGTAATTGCTACCCGCGTTGGCGGCCTGCCGGAAGTGGTGAAAGAAGGCGAGACCGGCTACCTGTTCGACATCGGCGACGTGGAAGGCATGGCGCAAGCGGCGCTACAGTTGTTGAATGACGAAAGCCTGCGCCAGCGCTTGGGCAAACGCGGACGCGACATCGCGTTGGCGAATTTCACTACGGAAAAAATCATTCCGCAATACGAACGGCTATATAAGTCATTGATTGCTGAAAGGAGTGATCCATGGTAACTATATGGGCGATACACCAAGATATGGATTCCAAAATCCCGATTGAGCTTTCAAAAATGGCAGTGATTCAAGATTCACAATCCCCATCTTGGTGTATTTGGCATATAGTTCGAATGTTCTACGGAATCAACTCCACTACCGCTGTAAGACTCCAAAGTTCCATTGTTAGCGCTGTTTTTCTTACAGGAGTGCAGCGTAGCATTCGATGGATGCGAACAGAACTATCGTGCATTCAGTGTAAGCGTGTTGCGTGAATGTGGTTCTCAAATTTCTTACTGAATGCGTTTGTTAAACGAGTAAAGCGACACCTAGACCGTCTTATCGTGAGGTTTGTCTTTCGATATGACTTGTCGAAATAGGCTTCTCATTAACGGCTCAGGTAATTTTAAGGGAAAGCGGAGAGAAGTATTAAACGGAAGCAGCTATTCTATTATGAATCACCTGTATTGAGTATTCCGCTATTTCGTGCCACTGATTTTCGTCGCCAATTTCCCTAAGAAAAGTCTTTAAAAAGCATTTTCCAGGTATTCCTATTGGGAATTTATCAACATTCATAACATTGCGGAAGTTTTCAAATTCATTATTAACCAGGAAATCTACAATCATACTTCCAGCCTGATTTCCGTCCGGTTTAATAATCTCCAACCGTTGTTGGTAAGTAATAGGATTTTCCAGTTCAGCATCCCTGTGCCATAACGTCAAGATACTCCACCTCATGGGTATTACTGCATCTTCTGGAATATCTTCGCGCAAATCGGCATTGACTCTCTCAAGTAGGGCGATCATAGAGGTCAAACCATCCTCGCCTACAATAACCCTTTCGCAGGGCGCAAATATTTTCAGTTTCAGCATAAGCCATCCTATGAGCGAGCTAAATGAACGTGTTGTGGTGCCTCAAGCAAGGTTCCCCAAAGACTAAGCGACCTACTGATTGAAACATTACTCAGGGGGCCAATAAAAGTTCCTGTCACGATATCAAGGATTTTTACTTCTGTGCGAGTAATGGAGGCTGCTTCACTAAAGTGAAAAATACCGAGTCCTTCAAGTTGCTTATAAGCATTCCAGTCTTTAGGGGGATGAATTCTACGACTATGCCACAAAGCGCCTTCATTCAGCCAGGCAGCTCGCAATTTCTCATGCGTGACACCTGAATCATGATAGCCAAATTGGGTGCCACAAGAAGGGCAAATCATATCGTTTTTCGGAGGTTCCAATAAATCTTTATATCCACAAACAGGACAAGTATATTTCATTTTTTGCACCTCGCCTTAAAGTAAATATAGTTTGTTCGGTGACCGTGTCCCTTGCTCCCGGGTTTTGGCTTATAAAAAGTGCGTATATAACCATCAGGGGCAAGGATACCAAAATAATCATTAAGACGATTATAACGAATTAAATTCCCCTCACTATCTTTGTCTTCTTCGCTACCGTGTTGTAATGGACTCCCTAAAAAATCATCTGCCATCGCTTCGTACTCCGCCTCTGTTGCGGCACCAAAATCTGCCCCGTGGTCATCAAAGTGCTGCCCTAGTCTAGGGGGATAGGATCCTTTAGTATATGGCACTGATATAGACTCCGACAATACTGAACCGGTTGAAGAGGCAAAATACTACCACAGGATTGATGGTCATGTGGAATCTGATTTTTTAAACTTGAAAGCGACTATTGCAAAGACTTCCCCTACTTTGCTCCTCTCGCTTCTACCACTTTCTTAACGATCTCAGGGCGTTTTTCAGGTGAGCGCTTTTCCGCTTCAGGACAGAACCAATTAATCTCCCCGGTTATCGCTGCCAGACCTCGGTTGACAGGCGCGCAAGGCCGGTGCTAGTTTTCGAGACTACAGATTTTATTGAGTTGAGATTAAATTAATGGTTCCACAAACCGCACAACAAAACTTTGACACCGCAAACGCCAGCCGCCGTGCTGCTCGTCTGCGTCAGGCGTGTCTTTGTCCTTGTTGCTGTATGGGTATGTTGGTATGGAACCGATCTCTAGTCCAGAAGGATTGACCTGGCTCAAGGATGATTGAAAGTGGCACCCCAAGCGCCTCGGTTCCTAAACAGGAATCGGGGCGCTTTGCTTTTTTGACCTGATCCGAAGCCGGATTTTTTTTGAGGAGATTATCATGAGCGTAAACCCTGTAGAGACGGTCGCGTTGAAGCCGCCTATGCTTGCCGATGTCGAAGCCTTGCTGCCGACGCTGCCGGATGATGTCGAAAACGAACTGGCAAATTACGAAGCGCAGATTCGCAAATACCTCGCCGGTGAAATCGGCGAAACGAAAATGCAGAAACTGCGACTGCATTTCGGCACTTATGCCCAACGTCAGGAGGGCGTGCAGATGCAGCGCATCAAAATTCCCGGCGGCTTTCTTTCCGCCGAACAATTGACGCGACTGGCCGATGCCGCAGACCGCTTCGGCAGCAACTTCATTCACTTCACCACACGCGAAGACGCGCAGTTGTATTATGTGCGCCTCGAAGAAGCGCCCGCCTTGTTGCGCTTTCTGGCAGCCGTCGGCATCACCACACGCGAAGCCTGCGGCAACACCGTGCGAAACATCACCGCTTGTTATCGCGCCGGGGTTTCGCACAACGAAGCCTTCAATGTCCTGCCGTATGCCGAGGCGTTGTTTCGCTTTCTGGTGCGCCATAAACAGCATCAGAATCTGGGGCGAAAATTCAAAATCACCTTCGAGGGGTGCGCCGAAGATCACTCGGCTTTACGCATCCATGATCTGGGTTTCTGGGCGGTCAATCGCATCGTGGATGGACAACTCAAACGCGGCTTCAAAGTTTATATGGGCGGCGGTTTGGGCGGTGCGCCGCATCTGGCGCACCTTTATACGGAGTTTCTGCCGGTCGAAGAATTGTTCAACCTGACGACGGCGGTGCTGCGGGTTTTTGATCGCTACGGCGAACGCAAATCGCGTATGAAGGCGCGCATGAAATTTCTTATACAGACGATGGGGTGGGAAGCGTTTTTAGAAGCCTTGGAAAACGAGCGCGAGTTAATCGGTGCGCTTGCGTTCAAGGATGAGGTTGCGAAGCGCGAACCGCTACCAGCCGAACCGTTGTCGCGCTCACGCGGACTGGCGCAGTTAGACCCGCGCACCGAAGACCGTGGCTTTCGCCATTGGGTGCGCGCTGCGGTCGTCGCACACAAGGTCGCGGGATTTCGCGGCGTTCAGGTGCGAATCAAACTCGGCGACATAACGGCGGAACGAGCGCGACAACTGGCCGACGTAGCGCAGCAATTTTCCGCAGGGCAGTTGCGGGTTTCAATTGAGCAGAATCTTTATCTGCCGTGGGCGCGTGAAGAAGAGTTGTTTGATTTGTATCTGGCGCTCAAAAAAATATCGCTGGTTGAAATCGGCGCAGGCACGGTAACCGATGTGACGACCTGTCCGGGTTCGGATACCTGTCGGTTGGGAATCGCTTCTGCGAAAGGTTTGGGCAGCGCGATCTCCGAAGCTTTCGATGGCGCGCTGGCCAAATTCAGCGAGTTGGCGCGACCGCTGCGCGTGAAAATTTCTGGCTGCCCGAACGGTTGCGCGCAACACGCCATCGCCGACATAGGTTTTCACGCCGCCGCTTTTTCACACCAAGGGCGCACCGTTCCCGCGCATCTGTTATTCGTAGGCGGACAGACCAACCCGGACAGCGCGCAATTCGGACGCCTCATCGGTAAGTTTCCCGCAAGGCGCAGCGTGCAGGTGATTGAAACGCTGTTGCAACTGTATCAAGAGGAAGGCCGCGCCGCCGAAGACTTCAACGCTTTTGCGGCGCGAGTTGGCGATGAGCGTTTGAAAGCGGCGTTGGAGCCATTGCGCGCCGTGCCGGACTTTGCCGATGACCCGACGTCTTATCAGGATTACGGCCACGAAAACGAACGCTTCGCCATACGCCAAGGCGTCAAAGGTGAGTGCGCCGGTGCAACCGTGGCGGAAGCGATACCGACCATTGAGCAGGCAAAAGAAGGGTTGGCGCAGGCCGAGGCGTTGCTTTATCACAAGGAGTATGAGCAGGCGCAACGGGCGGCTTATGAAGCGGCGGCGGCGGCGGCGCGTGTGCCGCTGTATGAACGTCTAGTGGATCCGTTTACCAGTGAAGAGGCGCTGTGGGAATTTGAAAATCTGTTTGTCTTATCGGGCTTGACGCATGGCGCGTGGGCGAATCTTGCGGCGCGTTTTGCGGAATGGCAAGTGAGCGTTGCACCAGAGAACGTCGCGCAAGAGCGCGTGGCAGAGGCCAGAGAATTTGTCCGTTACTGCGCGACGTTTTCGGCGACCTAGCCATACGCTCAGGGCTGCACGCCGTCTTGCTGAAAACATTCGATGGCGTGAAACGGGCAACAGTAGCCGGTTTCGTGTCATCAGGTGAAAACTTTTATGTGCGGCTTTACGGTTGCGACGCGATTCCGGTTCAGGCCACTTCGCCAATGAAGCAGAGAGGACGGCTAGGGACGCAACGCATATTCATAGATTAGGTTCGCCTTTGCTTTGTATCATCGCTGTTTTATCAAGGCTGCAACGGCGACCCTCGGATCATAGGTCAAAGCCTACGAAGAGGGGTTCGGGTGCAAGCGTGATGCCGAAGGTATCTTGCACGCGAGCTTGAATTAGTTTGTACAATTCGACGACTTCACGCGCTGTGCCGCCGCCGCGATTGATGATGGCGAGGGCGTGTTTGCTTGAGGTGCCGACGTTGCCGTAAACCGTACCGCGCGAGATGCCAGCGTGTTCGATCAACCACGCGGCGGATAATTTTACGGAGCGCTTGGCGGCGGGAAAAACCGGCATTTTATCAAGGGTTTTTCCGGTTTTCTCGGCGCGTTGTTTGATTGACTCGAAGGCTTCATGCGTGACAACAGGGTTGACGAAGAACGAGCCGACGCTGCGCGAATCGGGGTCATTTGGGTCAATGACCATGGCTTTGCGGCGACGTATGGTCAGCACCGCCTGGCGCGTTTCGGCAAGGTTGGGATTGGTGATGAGTTGTTCGGCAAAATAGGTTTGCAAATCGGCGTAGCGTATCGCAGGCTGGCCGTGGAGGTTGAGTTTGTAAGTCACATTGGTAATGATGAAGCGATTGCGGTCTTGAGATTTGAAGCGGCTGGCGCGATAACCGAAGGCGCATTCGCTGGCGGACAGTTCAACGAGGTGGTTGGTTTGCGTATCAAAGGCTTCGACAGCGACGATGGTTTCGCTGACCTCCTGTCCGTAAGCGCCGACGTTTTGAATTGGCGTTGCGCCGACTCTGCCGGGAATGCCCGATAAACATTCGAGGCCCACCCAATCATTGGCTACACACATTTTTACGCAGTCGTCCCACTCGACGCCCGCGCCCACTTTGATGATCGCCTGATGCGGTTCAAGGCGCGCTTCGATGCCGCGAATATTGATGTGAACGACCAGCCCTTTGAAGCCTTCATCGGCGATGACGACATTGCTGCCGCCGCCGAGTATAAAGAGCGGCAGATTTTGGGAACGCGCCCAGCCGACGGCTGACGCGAGGCTGGCGCTGTCGGTTGCTTCCAGAAAATAGCGCGCCGTGCCGCCTATGCCCAAGCTCGTGAGTTGCGCCAGCGGCACATTTTCTTTGATCGCTGCTTCGTGATTCGACAATCTAACTCTCCGCATTTTGATGAGCGAGAATCGTTCCAACCTTGGTTGCCCGCGACCTCTGCGTGTTCCTCCCTGCGTACCTCTGCGATAACCTCTGCGTGCCTCTGCGGTTTAATGAGCGTGAAGCTCGTATGAAACGCAGAGTACGCAGAGGAACGCGCAGAGGTACGCAGAGAGGCATGAACGATTCCTCGTGATCGTGATCTCGTGATCGTGATTCAGAAAGCCAAAGACTATATTGCTCTTTGGGGCAGAGTCCAGTTATTATGTCGCCGCTATGGCAGAAGAACTTACTCCAAAACAATTATTCATGCAGAAACTGGTGGCTGTGGTATTCACGCTGGCGTTGTTTGTCCTGATGGTCTGGGCGATTTTGTACTATCTTGTTCCTGACACGACCAAGCCATGAAGGTTGTCATCAACGATGGCGAAGCGGTCACCGCTACAGTGTATCGCGCTCCTAAAAGTAAACGCTGCGGCGCGACTCTCGTGCTTGGCCACGGCGCGGGCGCTAATCAACACAGCGATTTTATGGTGCGTTTCGCTGTAGGCTTGGCGGCGCGTGGCCTTACCGTTGTCACCTTCAATTTTCTTTACACCGAACAAGGCCGCAAAGCGCCCGATAGAGCGGCGAAACTCGAAGCCTGTTATCGCGCTGTGATTGCCGCGACGCGCAAGAAATTTGCTGCCGATAAACTTTTCATCGGCGGCAAATCTATGGGCGGACGCATCGCTTCACAAGTGGCCGCCGCTGGAGTAGAAGATTTGTGCGGCCTGGTTTTTCTAGGCTACCCGCTGCATCCGCCCGGTAAACCCGACGAACTGCGCGCCGCGCATCTTGCCGCTATTCATAAACCCATGTTTTTCGCGCAAGGCGAACGCGACCCGTTTGGCACTCCTGAAGAATTGCAACCCCTCCTGAAAAAACTAAAACCGGCGGCGCATCTGTATGTGATTGCCGCTGGCGACCACTCGTTTGCGGTGGCGAAAAAACTGGCCGTATCAACGGCGCAAATCTATAACGCCGCGCAGGATGAAATCACCCGCTGGCTGCACACCATAATGGAATGAGCCGCCCCAGGGTTTAAGTAAAGTACAAGTTCAGAGTTACGCCTTTAGGCGTGAAGCGTCTGCGTCAACTCACGCCTAAAGGCGTACCTCTGAACCTCAAAAACTGCGTCTTATTTCATCCACAATCCTAAGCGTGATTCATAGCGCTTACTTATAAATCTCGTTGAATAATTTTTGCGCTGTTGTCGGGTGCAAGCCTTGCAGCACTTTGTACTGGCTCAAGGCCGAGGCGCGGTCGCCCATCTGCATATACAATTGCCCCAGTTTATAATGCGCTTCGGTGTGTTCAGGCTTGAGGCGGATGACGTGTTTGTAAGTTTGCGCGGCATCTTCAAAGCGGTGTTGTTTGCGATAAGCGGCGCTGAGATTGAAATAGGCATCAACGAATTCCGGCTTGACCAGTATGGCGTCCTTGTAAGCACGTATAGCCTCTTCGTGTTGATTGAGATTGGCATAGGCGACAGCCAGGTTGTGATGATTTTCGGCAAACTCCGGATTGATGCGAATCGCCCGTTTATACACTTCTACAGCTTCCTGAAAGCGTCCCAAGCGTAAGAGATTGACGCCCAGATTATAATGCGCCGAGACGTGTTCAGCGTTCAAGCGTATGGCTTGTTGATACGCACCAATGGCGTCTTCACAATTTCGCAACTTGGAATGCACGACGCCGAGTTTGTAATAGGCTTCGCAATAATCGGACTTCAACCCGATGGCCTGCTCATAGGCGTGCAGGGCGTCTTCATAGCGCTCCAGTTGTTGGTAAATCAGACCGATGTGAAAATGGACGGCAACCGAATTGGCATCAATAGCCAGCGCTTGTTGAAACACCGTCAGCGCTTCTTCATAACGATTCAATTTTTCGTAAGCGATGCCCTGATGCAAATGCAGTTTGGCATTGTAAGAATTGTGATTGCCAATTTGCTGATAAGCGTGCAGGGCTTCCTGATAGCGCTCGGTTTCGATATAGATGTCGGCGACGCCTTCGATGGCGATGCGGTCGGTGGGGTCTATTGCCAGAGCGCGTTGATAAGAGGCGAGGGCGAACTCGAAGCGTGCGAGCTTGGCGTATAATTCGCCGAGGCGGTGATGGGCGTACAAATCATCCGGCATCACCGTGACTGCCTGGGTGTAGGAATAGATGGCCTCTTCATATTGGCCTTCGCTGGCCAGACGGCTACCCAGTTCCATCGCTTGCCGATGAAATTCCCGGTTCTTACGATTTTTCAGGCTGTCAAAAAGTCCCATATACAGTACGGGTCGGACTGGCAACAAGGCCGCCAGACGACGCTCTCAAGGGGCTGGTTGGTGATGTACAATCAGGTGCGCTGCTGTTTCCCGCCTACAGTCAGCATCGAACCAATGCAATGGCGCAAGGGGCGTAAATGGTTTTGAATCCGTGAGGAGAGGGCGTACTACTTTTGCTACAGGGCAGTTGCCAATGCGTACTGTATTCCGATTTTGTTGCGCTGTCGAGAGTAATTCTTGGGAAAATTTATGCCGCCGTGCGCCGCTCCGAAGTAGCGATAAAGTTAGCCGCAGAAACTTTCGCGTCGCGTCGCCTTGCCAACGCAAAATCGCATAGGCAGAGTGGCGCGGCAAGTTTTGTCCGCCTCTCAAGCGTCGGTATCTCAGAAGGTTTCGCCGTTCGCTATCAGTCGGTCGGTCTATTTGTAGAACGCTTTGATTTGCGGATAAGCTTCGTCAATCGCCGCCGACATTTGACTGATCATGTACTTCAACTCCTGCACATCCAAAAGACGTTCGTGCGCCTCTATCCGCGCATAGAGCGATTTTTCCGAGAGCGCAAATTTGATGGTATCCATCGCGTCGTTCAACTCCAGCAACTTCACTGCCAAGCCGCTCGTCAAATTCACGGCGTCGCGGTTTGCCAGTTCGACAAACATGATTAATTGCTCGCCGATTAAAGTGATGGTCAGGTGAAACTCTTTCAGATTCTTGCCTTGAAAGTTAATTTGCCAGACGCCTTCTTTCAACTTCTCAGCTTTGAAACCGGACTTTTCCAGTAAACCGGGAACCTTGCCGACGGCTGTGCTTTTGCCGGTTTGCGCCGCCGTGGAATTTGCGTTGAGTATCAAAACAATGATGAGCGCACACAGCGCCGCGATAAGCCTTTTCAAAATCGGACTCCTTGTCATTGAGTAGTGAATTTGAATTGCGGGGCACGGCTATCATACCACAGCCAGGCAACAGCGGATTGATGACAAGAATGAATGAAGGGAGATCGCTACGCCATTATGGATGATGGCGTTTGCGAAAAAAACGTAGGAGCAAAATTAATTCTTTGCACCACGAAGAACGCCAAGAACACGAAGGCAATTCATCTATTCTCTGGCTTCGTGTCTTTGGTGTTTTTCGTGATGAGTCAAGGGATTGTATTTTCAACTTTATTGAAAAATCGCGCCCATGCTTTGCCCCGCGTAGCCGGTCATTTCCAGATAGCCGCGCCCGTTGATGGGGCGCGCACCGCTTGTGCCATCAACCTTGATGCTGCCTTCCCAATAGGTCACCGCCGTGCTTTGCGTGGTTCGCAATTCCTGATTCTCAAACGCCGCTTTCACCTGTAAATGCAGGTCGTATTGCGGTACGGTAATCGTCCAGGCCGTAGGATAAGTTGCGCCGCTTGCTTCAGAGTGCCAGGTCGCGCCCGCCGGTTGCAGAGTAAATTCACCGAATGGCAGATGAATCGCTCGCCCGTCGGCTTCGATCAAGGTGGCGCTCGAATGCGCGTCAAGCGCACCATCGGCGCGGCGAAATTGATAGAGCATTAATTCGCGTTGGTCATCGAGTTGTATCGCCAACCAGTCCCAGCCGTTTTGTTGTTCTTCCAGAAAGCTGCTGCCAAATTCTCTGTCCATCCAACTGAGGCCGGTAACCGCAAAGCGTTCGCCGCCTATCGTCAGACTGCCGGTTGAACGCAAGCGCGTGAGCGAATAATAATGCGAGGCGTTGCCTGCGGCATAGCCTTTTTGACTGATGCCGTTGATGCCGTGAATCACTTCGCGCTTTTCCGGCGACAGGCGTAGTGCCAATTGGCAATCCCCTTGGCGAGCTTGTATCACTTGGTCTTGGCCGTCCAATGCCGCTTGCCAATCTTCATTCCACACGCGATAAAAAGTGCTTTCCGCGCCTGCCCAGCCGATACCGGCGCGGTTCAATTTTTCAAACGGATGAAAAGTTTTTTTCTCTATGTCGGAGATGCAGAAATGCGCCATGTACAAATCGCGCACCGCCCAACGCGACGCATTGGCGACCTGTGGCGTGATGCCGGTGCGGAAAAACGTCAGTTGATAACCGAAGCGCCTGCCGTTGGCGGTTTCCAGATTGCCTGTGTAATACCACCACTCGATTTTATAATCCGGGTGCGCGGCGTAGTCGCGTGGAAAAGCATAGGCGTATCCGGCTTCGGCTTCGCGCCAGCCTTTGGTCTTCAGCGTTGCGGTAGAAATATTGATGTTCCGGTTTAGCGGCGATCTTGGACCGCCGCGCTCGATTGCAAAACTCACGCAAGCGCCGATCATCAAGAGGAGAACAACTGCCAATCGCTTTTTCATCATTCGTAATTTACCGCCTCAACCTTCGAAACTCTTGCGGCTCGTGATGCCGGATACAGACCGGCCACGGCGGTGACTCCTAAAATCAACCACGCCGATTGCAGCAGAAACAGCAGAGGAAAATGGAATTGAATCGTCCAGCCGAACGACTGCACGTTGATGACATAAATTAAAACCAGCGACATCAAGGTGCCAATCAAAGCGCCTACGGCTTCGCTCACCGCGCCAATTAACACCGCCTCTATCACAATCATGCGACGAATCTGCGAAGCGCTTGCGCCCAGAAAACCGAGCATGGCGAGTTCTTCTCTGCGCTCTAAAATCAAAGTGATGAGCGTTGAAATCACGCCGAGTCCGGCAACCACGATGGCGATGATTTCCAGCGCGTAGGTGATTGAAAAAGTGCTGTCGAAGATGCGTATGATTTCGCTGCGGATCGTGCGGTTGGTGGTGATGACGAGTTGAAACCGTCTGCCTACGGTGTGCGCCAAACGGTCGCGGACGGCTTCCACATTCTCGCCGTCTTGCAGATACATCGAAACGCTGGCGGCTTTCACGCGGTCGAAATATTTATCATGCGTTCGACTATCCATCACCACAGTGCCGCGATTGTTTGCGTAATCATAAAAGACAGCGACGATGGTAAAGGCGTGCGCGCCGGTTGCGGTAGGCAATTCAATCGTGTCCCCGACCGCTTTTTTGAACAGCAGCGAAAAACTTTCCGAGACCACAACTTCATCCTGAGCCATCGCGCCGAGCATTTTATCGCGTCCGTTTGACGGCGCTTTGAACAGCAGGCGTCCGTGTTTGGCGAAGATGGAAAAATCGCTGGAGCCTAATGAAATCAAGCGATTTTGATAGGTCAACGATTGCGAGGCGTAAGTGTAAACCGCATCAATGGCGGCGTCGGATTTGAACTGGGCAATGGCGTCGTCATCAATTTCGCTGTCTGCGATGGTTGAAGTTCGCGTCAATGGTCTGGCGTAAATATCGGCCACGAGCGATTGATCTACCCAATAGGCAACGGTGTCGCGAAAGCTGCCAATCATAATCGAAATCGCCACCATCATCGCCAGACTCACCGCCAGCGCCGCAACCGAAATGGCGACGCGGGGAATCGCGCCGCGTAAATTGGCGCTTGCCAGTTTCGCTTCCACTAGCCATTTACCTTTGCAGCATAGCGCCTTGCCGACAACTGCACGTCCGCGAGCGACGAGGCGACAGGCCAACGACAACGTATGCGGAATCAGAAATGCGCCGCCGAACATCAAGGCCAGCGCCGATAAATAACCAAACATCGGCAAACCTTTGATGGCGTCAAAGCGGCTGAAAAGATAGCCGAGCGCGAACAACGAAAAGGCGATGACGAGATAGCGGCGCGACAGATGAAAACTTGCAGCGAGGCGGGTTGCGCCGCGCATGGCTTCAACAGGCCGAACTCTTGCGGCTTCAAGCGCAGGGATTGCCGCCGCTGCCAGTGACAACAACAAGGCTATGGCAAAGGCTAGTAGAACATCCGCGAGCGTGAGCGCCTGACGCGCCGCCGATTCGGTGGCCGCTGTCGCTATGTAAAACGTATCAACGGTGGTCGCTGTGGCGCGCACGGCGGCGTTGGCAAGCACGCGGCCTATGCCTAAGCCGATGACAGTGCCGACCGTGCTTAACAAAACGGCTTCGCCTAAAAAGAGCGCAAGAATCAAGCGCCGCGATGCACCGATGGCGCGCAGTGTGCCGACCTCTGCACGGCGCGAGATGACGGAAATCGAGATCGTGTTGTAGATCAAAAACAGGCCGACCAATAAAGCTATGGAGCCGAGCGCGCTGAGGTTGAAATGAAAAGCGGCGATCATCTTTTCCACTTGCTGGTAAGACGACGAAGGGCGCGTCACCATCAAGCCCACAGGCAGACGACGGTTGATTTCGGCTTCGGCCTGCTCAAGTGAAATTTCGGGTTTGAGTTTAATGTCCAGACGATCCAGAAACCCCAGGCGTTTGAATGCCAGTTGCGCGGCGGCTATATCCATCAACGCGAAGTTGCCATCGAGGGCGCGCGCCGGGCCTTCATCACGCAGCAGGCCGCGAACAATAAATTCTTGTCGCGTGTCGCCGATGACGAGCGGCAGCGTGTCACCAATGACAAGGTGATTTTTGTGAGCGAATTTTGCGCTGATGACGAGGGCTTGCGGGTCGGTCAACAGCAACAAAAAATCTCGTGTGGTCGGCGCTTTTTCAGCATCGTTGACTTGCAGCAATTGATAACGCCGCAATGAATGATCGCGCAAAATATCCACGCCGAGAATTTGCACAAACTCTCCAGCGCTTTGCGAGTCCGTAGCCCGTTGTCCATTGCCCGTAGTCTGTGTTTCGTAGTTCGTAGTCTGTGTTCCGTTGCCCGTAGTCTGTGTTTCGTAGTTCGTAGTCTGTGATCCGTTGCCTGTTGCTTGCCCTTTTGATGACGAATTTTGTTGCGGGGGGGTGGCGGATTGCTTATTGTCCGTGGTGGGCTGCTGACTGCTTACAGCCGACTGCCGACTGCCAACAGCAGTCAGCGCATAGCCTTCAATGACAGGGCTGAGTTGCCCGTAATCGCGCAGCCAATTCAAGTCGCGCAACTTCAATTCATCGAAGCGCCCGGTCGCGCCCGTGAGGTGCAGCGAGGTTTCTCCGGCGATGGCATCGGTAGCGGCTTTGAAAGAATCGAGGGCGCTGGCGTTGGCGAGTCGTATGGCAATCATCACGCCTACGCCGAGGCTGATGCCGAGAGCGGTGAACCCTGAGCGCAACTTTTCCCGCGTCAAAGCGCGCAGAATGAAGCGGGTGAAGAGTTTGAAATACGCCTTCATTTTTTTAGTGCTGAGGACTCAGGACCGAGGACTGAGGACTGAGGGTTTATATGAAAATAGAACGATGAACGAGAAACTGAGATTTGCGTTGACTTGTTCATCCTTCATCACTTTACCGTTTTCCCTGTCACTCAGTCCTCAGTCCTGTTTTCTATCTTTTCAATCATCCCGTCGCGCATTCGTATGATGCGATGGCTGAAGTGCGCTGCTTCGATTGAATGCGTGGCGAGGATAATCGTCACGCCCAAATCGCGGTTGATTTCCGTCAGCAGTTGCATAACCTGTTGGCCGTTGTCGCTGTCTAGGTTGCCGGTCGGTTCATCGGCCAGCACGAGTTGCGGCTTGGCAATCAGAGCGCGGGCAACGGCGGTGCGCTGCATCTCGCCGCCGGAAAGTTCTGCCGGATAATGCGCGGCGCGCGCTTCCAGTCCTACGCGCTGGAGCAACGCTTGAGCGCGGCTGTTGGCCTCGCGTTCGCTTGCGCCATCGAGCAACAAAGGCAGCGTGACATTTTCGCTGACCGAAAGCGTCGGCAGCAGATTGAAGAATTGAAATACGAAGCCGATCTTTTTTCGCCGCACCTCGGTCATCGCTTCTGCATCGAGGGATTCCAGGTGCAAGCCGTCAAGCGTAACCGTGCCTCGCGTTGGGCGATCAATGCCGCCGAGTATATGCAGCAGCGAAGATTTACCGCACCCGGATGGCCCCATCAACGAAATAAAATCGCCCGCCTCGCACACCAGGCTCACGCCCTGCAAAGCGGCGACGCCGCTGCGCCCCCCCGCATAAATTTTTTCGACATCAGTGACCGTCAGAATTGGCAATCGGTTTTCTCGGCTATGGTTTTCAAGAGCGAACCCCAAGTATTACCTCGCCGTTCGCATCAGGCAAGCGGTATGACGAAACGATGGCAAGTGAATGATTTGCACTCCCAAGAAAATCGCTCAGTGATTGGTGAATCGCCAGGGCCGCAAAAAATGATGAAGAAAATCATCAGGTAAGCAAGTTCAAGGATGGAAAATAAAATCAGTTTCCCAACGTAATTAGAGGGTGTCGCAGAATTCCAGCAACCGCCCATATATTGTAGATGGTTACACCATCACATACAATATATGGGCAGAGCATCCATTTCTGCGACACCCTCTAATTACCCAGCTTGGTTGAAAATTGCCGGTCGCTTCGTTGTTGCGCCGTCGGCGCACAGCCAAGCCAGCGGTCAGAGAGCGCTGCTCAACGAGAATCATAGGATTCTATTTTCTTCCGACTCCCTTAGTTTTTGCGCCATCGGCGCACAGGAAATTACCGCTGAGAGGATGCGCGCCGCTGCATTGCCATTTTTGCGCCAGAGGCGCACAGGAGAGTAGCCCGTGGGAAAGCCACGGGAATTAGTTTGTGCGCCAGAGGCGCAGAGGAAATTAGCCCGTGGTGAAGCCACGGGAATTAGTTTGTGCGCCAGAGGCGCAGGGGAAATTAGCCCGTGGTGAAGCCACGGGAAGGTGAAGGCGGCTGAAAGGTCGCGCTCTGAAGGAGCGCCGGAGGTTTGCAGTGTCGCATCTCCTGCACCCTTTCAGGGCGCGCCGCGTTTGCCCAAACTTGGTTCCAGTGCCTACCGCACTGGCTAATCTCCTACACCCCTGCGGGGCAAAGGCGCATCCACATCAAACAGTTCTTTGTCGGCTGTACTCTCCTACACCCCTGCGGGGCAAAGCAGGCGGGGTCGTTACTTCCCAAACACCAAGAACACCAAGAACACGAAAGTGCCTGCTTGATTCTTTAGCTTCGTGATCTTGGTGTTCTTGGTGATCTTGGTGGTAAGGCAATTTCGTTGTTGATCCTAAAAGGCAGTTGTACGCTCATCAAAACAGAGTAATTGTGATGTCAAAAAAAAAATCTTGACAGCGGTTTTTGTGATTTTGTACTCTATGCCCCGTTACAACGGGTCAATTTTGTATTACTCGAATAATGAAAACGTCTTGTCGTTTTCATGCGCCTATAGTTTTCTTCACCAAAGAGCGCATATATCAACTGCTGATGTTTTGGAGATGAACATGAACTTGAACCGTTTCTCGCGTAGTCTGCGTTTTATTACCCTCCCCCTGCAATTATTGAGCCGATTTTTTTATCGTGGCTTTCATAGAAAACTGGTTTGTCTGGCTTTGATTTTGAGCCTGTTGATTCTGCCGGTTCAAGGGACATCGGTTCAAGAGATGCGCGGGTTTGCCGTCAATACCTTGCAGTTGTCGGTGGCTCCTATGCACTCATTTTCAGCGCTCTACGATTGGCTGTTCGGCGCAAGAAAAGCGCCGCGCAAAAAACTTTCACTCGCTGACCGCATTGCGATGGTGTCGAGCTTGCGCCTGTCTCCGGCAAAGTTTGTCGGCTATGTGGGCGACACTCTGGCGTTGAATGCGCTGCCCGTGGACGCCAGCGGCAAGACGGTTCAAGGCGTTCGCCTTTCGTGGGAATCTTCCAACTCGAATAAATTGCAAATAGGCGACACCGGCGTTGCGCGCTTGTTGCAACCGGGACAAGTGCGCGTCATCTGTCGCGCCGGTTCTGCCGAAACGAGCGTTCCGGTTTTGATTCATCCCGGTAGTCGCCCACCACAAACTCACGCCGAGTGGGATGACGATCAAGCGCAGTTGAGCGAGGATGGAACCGTGAGCGGCGAAAATACTGGTGGTGAGGATGAACGCCATGAAGTCGCTGTTGAAGAACATCAGGTTGATGTGGCTATGGATTCATTTGAGCCGAACGCGCCATTCGCCAACCCAATGGATACGAGCAGGGTTGATGCCCTCGCCACGTCGTCAATATTATCGCGATCTTCTGCGCGGTCTGTTGAAGCGTTATTCGAGAAACCGGTGCCGCTTGCCTCTGCACAGAGCAACGGATGTATGGCGCTGGGCGACAGCACGGACTTTGGTTATGACGAACTCTACAGCGACCCGCGCAACTTGGTTGGCTCACCGCGTTATCGAGCCACCGAAGGCGTCAACATGGAGGCAGTGCTTCCCGAAAGCAGCAACTTCGATCTGGCGGTGCCGCTTTATAGTTTGAATGGCAGAGGGCCGGGCCTCAACCTGACGTTGTTTTATAACTCTCGCGTGTGGTCGCGGCACGGCAGTGCTGTCACCTACAATGCCGTCAATGGCTTTCCCTTCGCGGGGTTTTCCTTGGGCTTCGGGCGCATTCTCACATATGGTTCCGGCTCCACTACCAAATATGTTTTGATTGATGCTGATGGCACACGCCATTATCTGGGAACCGGAAGCGATACGACCACGACAACTTATGAAACCACCGATGGCACGCACATCACTTTTGTAGGCAGCAAAACCGGCGGCGGCTCTCTCTATTCCAACAACGGCACTAAGGTGACCATAACGGTTTATAACAATCTGTTATTGCCGACGCGCATACGCGATGCCAACGGCAACTACATTTCGATTGGCTATAAGACCTATAATTCCTTCTCGTTTCCGTGGCGGCAGGCGATTGACAGCATTACCGACACGCTCGGACGCTATATCACATTCGGCTACGATTCGTTTGCCAACCTGACTTCGATTACTACTCCGGCGTTGAATAATGGCACCCAGACGCTGGTGCAATTCGATTATCAATGCAACACGGTCAGCAACAGTTTCAGCGGCTTGACGGTGGAAAATCGTCCGACCTCAGCCGTGCCGATGTTGCGCCACATCTATTTTCCGGCGACCCAGACCGGCTACAAATTCAGTTATTCGGCTTACGGCATGGCCTATAAAGCAACGCTTCGCAAAGACATGACAATTGATGTGAATGGCGTGATTGCCGATGGCATTCAAAAGGCGGGAATTGAATATAACTATCCGACAGCGGCAGCTTCGCTTACTGATGCGCCGTCATTTTCGCAACGCGTGGAATCGGCGTTAAACGCGCCGACCAGCACTTATACTTACTCATCCAGCACCGGAGCAGGAACCAAGACGTTTACGATTACGCGACCCGATTCATCGAAGCTGTTGCTGACGCGCTCGACCACGGGCGCAACGGACGGCTTGCTGATTGAGACGCAAATTCAGGATTCATCCAGCACCGCGATGGCAAAGTCTGTGGTGACCTACACGACTGATGGCGGCAGCAATACGCAAGTGCAAAGTATCACCAATTACGACGACACCAACACGCCGACCAAGGTGGATTTCGATTACGATAATTATGGCAATGTCACCAACAAACGCGACTACGGTTTTCAAATCAACGGCAACTGGCAGGTCAGAAGAAGGTCGCGTATGGTTTATAAAACCGATACCGCTTACCTCAATGCTTACTTGCGGAATCGGGTGATTGAAAGCGATCTGTATGACGCGCAGCAAAACACCAATGACAACGACGATGTGATGCTTGCTAAAACGACGTTGACTTATGATGATTACAACGCGATGAGCGGGATGGAAGTTTATACGGGGCAGGCGGAAGCGCCGAGTCACGACTTGTCTTTTGACGCCAGCGTAACCGTGCGCGGCAACGTCACCGGTGTCACGCAGTACAAAGATGTAGCGGCATCGCAAACCATTGCAAGATTGAAGAAATATGATAAGTACGGCAACGTCGTAAAAGAGCAATTGTCCTGTTGTAACGAGATCGTTCTCGCTATGAATCAGACGAACGGTTACGCCGTGCCGGTAGAAGAGATCAGAGGTTCTGGCAGCACAACGCTGACTTCATCAACCGCTACCGACTTCAACACCGGGCTGGTAGTCAGTCAAATTGATCCGCAAGGCAAAACAACCACTTATGCCTATGATGCAGCAGAGCGCGTTGATCTCGTGACCGCTCCGACCGGAGCGACGCAAAATAGCAATTATAATGATTCGGCGATGACGACAACCCAAAGCGTCACTTATACCGAGAATGGTTCAACCAATACCGTTTCCGCGACCAATATGTATGACGGTTGGGGGAGAGTTGTCTCTGCGGTTGATGCGAACGGCGGACAGGTCAACATAACGTATGATGCGATGGGCAGAAAGTGGAAACAGACTAATCCGTTTCCAGCGGGACAGACGCCGGGAGCGCAAACCGTCAATACGTTCGACGCGCTGGGCAGAACAACGCTGGTGACATTGCCTGATAACAACACCGTGCAAGCCAGCTATAGCGGCGCAACCGTGACGATGACGGATCAAGTCAATCGCAAAATGAAACGCGAAAGCGACGGCTTGGGAAGGCTCATCAAAGTCACCGAGCCGGATAGCTCGACCGGCAATCTGACGCAGGAGACCAGTTATACGTATGACCTGATGGACAACCTCACCGAGGTCAATCAAGGCTCGCAATATCGCAAGTTCAAGTATGATTCATTGGGCCGAATGTTGTTTGAAAAGATACCCGAACAGACAGCGACGATCAATGATGGCACAGGGACGTATTGGACGACCAAGTATGTCTATACCGATTTCAACGCGCCATCAACCAAGACCGATGCGCGAGGCGTGGTGACGACCTATACGTATGATACGATGAATCGCATGACCGGCATCAGCTATAACGTCAGCGGAGCCAGCGGCGTGGCTGCGACGCCAAGTGTGAGTTACAGCTACGAT
>JACQDB010000031.1 GCA_016201275.1 Acidobacteriota bacterium | reverse complement strand
GCACTGGGCTATATGCTATCGCCCACTTCGCGGGCTAAAAAACTATCGCAGTTGATGAAGTTCTGACTTATGGGTAAAAGTAAGGCGGGGCAAAGAGGGCTGCGTCGTTACATTATTTTTGTAAAAACTTTTGGCTACTCATTTAGACTGCTGCGCCGCGCTTTTCCACCTACAAGGTTCGGCAGCACCCTCGCAACATGAAACTACACTATTTTCAGCACGTCGCTTTTGAAGATTTAGCCAGCCTCGAAGAGTGGGCGCAGGCGCGTCAACACACCCTTACCGTTACCCGTTTTTATCGCAACGAGCCGCCGCCTGATGTTCAATCCATTGATGCGCTGATTGTGCTAGGCGGCCCCATGAACATTTATGAAGAAGAGAATTTTCCGTGGCTGCTTGACGAAAAGCGTTGCATCCGCGAGTTCATCAAAACGGCCAAGCCGGTATTGGGAATTTGCTTGGGGGCGCAACTCATTGCTGATGCCTTGGGCGCGAAAGTTTATCGCAATCGTCATAAAGAAATTGGCTGGTTGCCGATTGATTTAACCGAAGCGGCGTTGAAGTTGCCCTTGTTTCAAGGCGTGCCGGAACGCTTTACACCGTTTCACTGGCACGGCGACACTTTCGATTTGCCAACCGATGCCACGCCTCTTGCCACAAGCGCCGCCTGTAAAAATCAGGCATTTCTTTACGGCGAGCAGGTCTTGGCATTGCAGTTTCATCTCGAATGCAACAACGCCGCGCTGGCGAAAATGATTGCTCATGAAAGCGCCGATATGACGGTCGGGGAGTATGTGCAAAGCGCTGATGAGATTCTTGCTCAGGAAAATTTTTATCCAGAGACTGACAAAATATTGGTGACGATTTGCGATAGATTTTTTGTTGAATCAACCGATTGACAACTCTTTGGGATGCAGCTTAACATAATCGCGCCATCTCGAAGCGCGAGTAACTCAATGGTAGAGTGTTAGCTTCCCAAGCTAAAAGTTGCGGGTTCGATCCCCGTCTCGCGCTCCACATCTTTTCTCTTTGGAGACCTTCGGCAAAGTTTATCTTCCATTAATTTCCGTTCTGCTTTTTAATCGAAAAAACTTTGACGGATTCATGTTATGCCGATTGCCTGGACTGCCGAACAGATTATCGCGCTTGCGCCGGACCCTTCATCAGCGAAGGCCGGTAGCGCCTTGGCCAATCGCAGCAAATGGCTGGCGCTCGGTTGCTCCGCGAGAGCGTTGTGGGGCGCGTGTCAGGGCAGCGGCAAAAATCCTTATCAAACGCAGATAGATTTATCTGAACCGGCCTTTCAATGCAGTTGCCCAAGTCGCAAATTTCCCTGTAAACACGGGCTGGGTTTGTTCCTGCTGTTTGTCGCACAGGAAGCCGCCTTCACCAAACAGGAGCCGCCCACTTGGGTTGGCGAATGGCTCGTCAAACGCGACGCCAGAGCCGAACAGCGCGTGAAGAAAGAAGAGAGCGAAGAAAGAAATGTTGATCCGAACGCTCACCTCAAACGCGCCGAACAACGCGCCAGAAAAGTCGAGCAGGGCATTGTTGAATTGCAACAATGGCTGCGCGATTTGGTGCGACAAGGACTAGCGGCGGCGCAAACCAAACCCTATCAATTTTGGGAAGCGCAAGCGGCGCGACTGGTGGACGCGCAGGCCGCAGGATTGGCGCGTATGCTGCGCCAGATGGCAGGACTGGCGGCTTCCGGCGAAGGCTGGCAGCATCGGCTGCTGGAGCGGCTTTCAAGGCTGCAACTGTTGCTTGAAGGTTATCAACGATTGGACTCTCTGCCGTTTGAAACGCAGGCCGATATACGCCAGTTGATTGGCTGGAATCCGGTTCAGGAAGAATTGCTCGCCCAAGATGGTGTGCGCGACACCTGGCTAGTTTTGGGGCAGCGCGTTTATGAAGAAGAAAAACTTCGCGCTCAACGATCATGGTTGTACGGCTGTGAAAGTCGGCGCTCGGCGTTGTTGTTGCAATTCGCTTTCGGGCGCGACAATTTCGACATCACGGTGCTGGCGGGGTTGGGGTTGGAAGCCGAGTTGGTCTTTTTTCCCAGCGCCTATCCGTTGCGCGCTTTGCTGAAACAGCGCGGCGAAATCAACAAGGCATTCGACGCTGAATTCAGCGCGGCATCGGTGTTGGAAATTTATGAAGCGCGTGCGGCGGCGCTGGCGCGAAACCCTTGGCTGGAACTTTTGCCCGTCACGTTGTCTGCGGTCACCCCGCTGCGCGTCAATGAGCAATGGCTGGTGCAAGACGCCAAAGGCAAAAGCTTGCGGCTGTCTAAACAATTCGACAAGGGCTGGGAGTTGTTGGCCTTGAGCGGTGGGCGAGCGTTGCAACTGTTTGGCGAATGGAATGGCGAACAACTTTTTCCTCTGAGCGTTTGGGTTGAAGGAAAATTTTTCCGTTTGAGTTGAAGATGACCAATCTCTGGCAAGACCTCGTAACCAATGCGTTGCTCGGAACCGAGCGCAAGGCGTTTGCGCTGGCGCAAACGGGCGGCGCGTTGGGCGAATTATTAAACAGACTCGAAGGCGCAGATCAAGCCTTGTTGCTGTTGCAGGGCGCGGCGATTGTCGCTTTGCATCAACAGGCAGGCCGCGTGCCAATTGATGTGGAAATCCCTGCACTGTCATTTTGCGAAGCCGATGAAGTACCAGCGTGCAGCGAACGCGCCGCGCAGCATCTCGCCTTGATGTTGAGCGGCGAATATCGTGATGCGCTGGTCGAATGGCTCAAGGCGTTGGCCGAGGCTGGCAAGCGCGTCAATGCAATGCTGCTGCCATCGCTGTTAAATTATGCAGCCGCCAATAAAATTTTTCGCCCGTTGATTCTGCCTGTCATCGGCAGGCGCGGCGTCTGGCTGGCCTTGCAAAATCCCGAATGGAGTTTTGTCACCAGCGCCACTCTCGCCGCAGAGATTTGGCAAACCGGCAACGCCGAAGACCGTTTGGGCGCGCTCAAACAATTACGCCAAGATAATCCTGCACTCGCGCTTGAATGGTTGAGCGCAAGCTGGCCGCAGGAAGCGCCACCAGATCGCGCCCGTTTCATCGAAGCGCTACAGATCAACGTCTCGATGGCTGACGAAGAGTTTTTAGAAAATGCTCTGGATGATAAACGCAAAGAGGTGCGCCGCGCCGCTGCGGAAATGCTGGCGCGTCTGCCGCCCTCGCGCCTGTGTCAACGTATGCTCGAACGCGCCTCGCGATTGATCGAACACAAATCCGGCTTGCGTTCGCGGTTTGACATCACCCTGCCGGAAGCCTGCGACAAGGCGATGGCAAGAGACGGCATTGATGCCGCGTCGCCATTTTCACAAGCCAATGACAAATTGGGACAGCGCGGTTGGTGGCTGGCGCAGATTTTAGGCGCGGTTCCCCTAGAGGTTTGGCGCAAGCGCTGGAAAATTTCGACCGCAGAGATGTTGAAATTGTCTGACAAAAACGAATGGCAAAGCGCCTTGATGTTGGCTTGGTTTAATGCCGCGCAGCGTTTTCGTGATGAAGCGATGGCCGAAGCTTTGTTGAAAATTATCGTAGGCAAGGAAACGCCACTCTTCAGCCCTTTGCCGCTCGTAGGCTTGCTGCCCTTGCCGCGCCGCGAACAGGTGATTGGCGACCTCCTCAAAGCACTAGGCAACAAGGAACAGGGCAAAGGCGCAGTGATGGCTTTGATTGGTTACGCCATTCATCAATGGAGTGCAGGGTTTACGCGCCTGGTGTTGGAACACGCTCGCCAGCGCATCAAAGCCGATGATCGCGGCTGGTTTTATGCGCTGCGAACTTGGTCATATTTTATGTCGCCGACGCTTGCTCTGGAAGAAGTGATGAAGTGGAAACCGCAACTGGAAGAGTACGAAACAAAATATGCCGGTGAACATATCGAAGCGCCTTTACGCTTTCGCTGTGAGATGCTGGAAGAGCTTCGACGAGGAACGTGAACGCTGCGTGCAAAACTTATCCAAGCCTTGAAACTGGCTCCTGTAGCCGGTTTCGTGTCAGTATGGAATTTTCGGTTGATCAAGAAGTACAAGTTTGGAAACGCCGCACAGGGTTTCCCAAGAGTTTGATTGCTCACAAACAAAGGACAAAACGCGATGTCAATTTTACGTCAACACGCCGAACACCAATTTGCCGAAGAGCTGCATGAGATCGCCAAAAGCGATACGCGCCAACGCCCACCGAACTGGAAACTGTCGCCGTGGGCGGTGGCGACTTACATACTCGGCGGCAAACTCGACAACGGTTTTGAAGTGTCGCCCAAGTACATAGGCAATCGCCGCATCATCGAAATCGCCATCGCTACGTTGACCACGGACCGCGCTTTGTTGTTGTTGGGAGTTCCCGGCACGGCGAAAACTTGGGTTGCCGAACACCTTGCCGCCGCCGCTACGGGCGATTCCACTATGCTGGTGCAAGGCACTGCCGGAACCAGTGAAGACAGCATACGCTATGGCTGGAATTATGCGCGCCTGCTTGCCGAAGGGCCATCGCTCAATGCTCTGGTGGCGACGCCAGTGATGCGCGCCATGCGCGAAGGCAAGATCGCCCGCGTCGAAGAGTTGACGCGCATACCTGCGGATGTGCAGGACACTTTGATTACCATTTTGTCGGAAAAAACTTTGCCGATTCCCGAACTCGGCGACGAGGTGCAGGCGACCAAAGGCTTCAACCTTATTGCCACCGCGAACAATCGCGATAAAGGCGTGAACGAATTATCGAGCGCTTTGAAACGCCGCTTCAACACCGTGGTGTTGCCAGTTCCGGCGAACCTCGAAGAAGAGGTGGACATCGTGCAAAGGCGCGTCGAGAGTTTGGGGCGAGCCTTGGAATTGCCTGCCGAGCCGCCAGCGCTGGAAGAGATTCGCCGCGTGGTGACGGTGTTCCGCGAACTTCGCAACGGCATCACCGCCGACGGCAAAACGAAATTGAAAAGCCCTACGGGAAGCCTCAGCACTGCCGAAGCGATTTCGGTTATCAATAGCGGTTTGGCGCTGGCCGGTCATTTCGGCGACGGGCAGTTGCGCGCCAACGAAGTCGCCGCCGGTCTGGTCGGCGCGGTGGTCAAAGACCCTGTGCAAGACCGCGTGGTGTGGCTCGAATATCTGGAAACCGTAGTCAAAGAGCGCAACGGTTGGAAAGATTTTTATCGCGCCTGCCGCCATCTTTCCGAGTAAGTGGCGCAGCGTTGGCAATGAATGTACGGGCGACCCTGCGGTGGCCGCCCGTACCAGACTGCTGTTGAGTTCTCCAGAAAACATTTTCTTGAACGCTATAGTTAATTGTTAAGCGGTTGATTGTTTCTCAGTTGATTGTCAACTCGGAAACAAACCTTCGGGTTACATTTTTCATCATCGAAATTTTTATGAGCTTGCACATATTTGGCATACGACATCACGGGCCGGGTTCGGCGCGCAGTTTACGGCGGGCGCTGGAAGCGCTTGCGCCCGATTGTCTATTGGTGGAAGGGCCGCCCGAAGCCGCAAAGGTCTTGCCGCTTTTGATGCACGAAGCGATGCAACCGCCGGTCGCTTTGCTGTTGTATGTTGCCGATAAACCGGAACTGGCGGTCTATTATCCCTTTGCAGTCTTTTCACCGGAATGGCAGGCGCTGCACTATGCCTTGCAGCAAAATGTTCCTGCACGTTTTATGGATTTGCCGCAAACTCATCGCCTCGCCGAATGGAGTGCCAGACAAGCCGAAGCCGAAGCCGCAAAGCAACAGGAGCCGACAAACGCCCCGACAAACTTGCCGGAAGAAAATGGCGAAGCCGAGGCGACCGTTGAAACGGCTGAAGGCGAACCGATGAACGCGGAGCCAACTGTCAACGAGTGCTTGCCGTTTCGCGTTGACCCGATAGGCGCGCTGGCTCAGGCCGCAGGCTACAGCGATAGCGAACGCTGGTGGGAACACCTGGTCGAGCATCGCCGCGACAGCCAAGATTTATTTGCCGCCATACTCGAAGCCATGACCGCCTTGCGAAATGACTTGCCGTCGGTTGATGAAAAATCCGAGTTGCAACGCGAAGCCTTCATGCGCCAAACCATACGCGCCGCCGAAGGTGAAGGCTACCAACGCATCGCCGTGGTGTGCGGCGCTTGGCACGCTCCGGCGCTGGTGGAAACCTCTTCTGCAAAAACCGATGCGGCGTTATTGAAAGGCTTGCCAAAAATTAAAGTCGAAGCGACGTGGGTGCCTTGGACGTATGGGCGCTTGACCTATGCGAGCGGTTACGGCGCGGGCATCCCTTCGCCGGGTTGGTACGATCACCTCTGGCATTCGCCTGACCGCGTAGCGATTCGCTGGCTGGCCAACGTAGCGCGCCTGTTGCGCGAAGAGGATTTGGACGCCTCGCCTGCTGCGATTATTGAAGCGGCGCGTTTGGCGGAAACGCTGGCGGCGCTGCGCCAGCATCCGTTGCCGGGGCTGGCGGAATTGAACGAAGCGACGCAGACGGTATTCTGTTTTGGCGATGATGCGCCTATGCGTTTGATTGGTCGCAAGCTAATTGTCAGCGAACGTCTGGGCAAGGTTCCCGACGACACGCCTATGGTGCCGCTGGCGAAAGATTTGCTGCGCGAACAGAAGCGTTTGCGTTTGATGCCGGAAGCGACGGAAAAAACTCTGGCGTTCGATTTACGCAAGCCTACGGATTTGGAACGCAGTCACCTGCTGCACCGCTTGAACCTCTTGAGCCTTGGTTGGGGCAAGACCGAGCGCGTTTATGGCCGGAAAGGCACGTTTAACGAAACCTGGCGTTTGCAATGGCAACCGGAATTTTCTATCAAGCTGATCGAAGCGGGAATCTATGGCAACACGATTGAGGCAGCGGCGACGGCTCGCGTAAAAGAGCAAGTCAACGGACAAGTTGATCTGCCACAGTTGACCGCGATGCTCGATGCGACGCTGCTTGCCGATTTGCCGGAAGCGGTCAAGGCGTTGATGACGAGGTTGCAAAATGAAGCGGCGTTGACCGGCGATGTCGCGCACTTGATGGGAGCCTTGCCGCCGCTTGCCAATGTCTTGCGTTATGGCAACGTCAGACAGACCGACACTGCCGCTGTCGCTCAGGTGGTGGAGGGGATGGTGACGCGCATCTGCATCAGTTTGCCTTTGGCCTGTGCCTCGCTTGCCGACGAGGCCGCCGAAGCCATGTTCAAATTGTTGATGGAGACCAACAGCGCCATTCAACTATTGGACAACGAAGCGCAGTTGGCGGAATGGCGCAAGGTGTTGGCGCGTATGGCCGAGCAAGAAAATCTGCATGGCTTGTTGGCTGGGCGCTGCTGTCGGGTCTTGCTCGATGGCGGCGTGCTGTTGTCGGAGGAAGCAGCGCGGCGCATGGGCTTGGCGCTTTCGCTTGCCAACGAACCGGCAAAAGCGGCGGCTTGGGTGGAAGGCTTTTTGAAAGGCAGCGGCTTGTTGTTGCTGCACGATGACAAGCTCTGGCAGACGCTCGACGCTTGGGTGACGCAACTGCACAGCGATGCTTTCGCAGAGTTGTTGCCGTTGTTGCGACGAACCTTTGCGACCTTTGCCAAAGCCGAACGCAGGCAGATGGGCGAGCGCGTCAAACGCGGCGCAGATGAAAAAACGCCCGTCTTTATTGGCTCAAATGAATTCGACAGCGAACGCGCCGATAGCATATTGCCGTTGGTCGCGCAGTTGTTGGGATTGAAGGTGGAGTGAAAATGGCTATCTATTTTTACAGTACGAGAGAAATTCCCTACGGCTGCTTTTCCAATTTTTCGGCTCACGGCTTTGAACTGGACGGCAAGCATTGGCGAACCAGTGAGCATTATTTCCAAGCGCAGAAGTTTGCCGGTACGCCTGATGAAGAAGAAATCCGCAACGCGAAAACTCCAAAGCAAGCCGCCAATATGGGTAGAGAACGCAAGCGTCCGCTTCGCAGAGATTGGGAAGCGGTCAAAGATCATGTGATGCGAAAAGCCGTGCAACGAAAATTCGAGACTCATCCAGATATTCGCGAGATTCTGCTTTCGACAGGTGATGAAAAATTGATTGAGAAGACTTCGAGCGATTATTACTGGGGCTGTGGCACGGACGGCACAGGCAAAAATATGCTGGGCATAATTTTGATGGAGGTGCGCGCCGCCTTGCGCGAGGAATAATTTTCGAGTGAGGCGCTGGCTTGTATAGAGATTCAAAAAAAATTGCGGCAAAGCGGAATCCTTAAATGACCTGTACGGGCGACCCTGCGGTGGTCGCCCCTGCTTGAAACCCTTTGGCTTTGGCGCAGGGGTGACTTGAACTGTGTTGGCTTTGGCGCACGGGCGACCACCGCGGGGTCGCCCGTACAGGTCGTTTGAAATTTTCTCCAGAAGAGCATTTTCTGAATAGCGACAGCTTCGGGAAATTTGAATCGTTGAATCAGGAAAGAACATGGACGAACGAATGCGCCGATGGCGTTTGATTTTGGGCGGCGATGAGGCCGATGGCACGGGCTGCGTCTTGCAAGGCATGGATGCCAAAATGGACGGCGCTATGCAGGCGTTGTACGACTCTGACCGCTCCGGCAATCTCGGCAGCTCTTCGCCAAACGTGGCGCGCTGGCTTGGCGACATACGTTCGTACTTTCCTTCGTCGGTAGTTCGTGTGATGCAGCAGGACGCCTTCGAACGCTTGAACCTGCGACGAATGTTGCTCGAACCGGAGATGCTCGAAGCTGTCGAGCCTGATGTTCATCTGGTCGCCAATCTGTTGTCACTCAGCAACGTGATGCCCGAAAAAACCAAAGAGACGGCGCGTCTGGTGGTGCGCCGCGTGGTTGAAGAGCTACAACGAAAACTGGAAAATCCTATGCGCCAGGCGGTTTTGGGAAGTCTCAATCGCGCCTCGCGCAATCGCCGTCCGCGTCACCATGAAATTGACTGGCAGCGCACCATCAAAGCGAATCTGAAACATTATCAACCGCAATATCGCACCATCATTCCCGCAACCCGCATCGGTTACGGGCGCAAACGCGCTGCGCTGCGCGACATTATTTTGTGCGTTGACCAGAGCGGTTCAATGGGAACCTCTGTGGTCTATTCGGGAATTTTCGGTTCGGTGCTGGCCTCGCTGCCTGCCGTCAATACGTGCCTTGTGGTGTTCGATACGGCGGTGGTTGATTTGACCGAAGAGATTGACGACCCCGCAGATTTATTGTTCGGTGTGCAACTGGGCGGTGGCACCGACATCAACCGCGCTTTGAGTTATTGCCAGACGCTGGCGCGGCGTCCGCAGGAAACCATATTGATTTTGATCAGCGATTTGTACGAAGGCGGCAATGCCGAAGAGATGTTGAAACGCGCCGCCGCGCTGGTGGCCTCTGGCGTGCAGATGATCGCGCTACTGGCTTTGAATGACGACGGCGCGCCAAGCTATGACCATCAGATAGCGGCGGCGTTTGCCGAACTGGGCATCGCGGCGTTTGCCTGCACACCGGATTTATTCCCCGAATTGATGGCGGCGGCAATCAATCACGCAGACCTACGGCAATGGGCAGCGACGCGCAACATCGTCACTTCGCGTGCTGAATCCTGAGCGCGCAGACTCACCTTGCCAGCACCCTCGTGTTGCCCATCGCCAAGCGCAACACGGATTCAACGAGCCGCGAAAGCGCGTTTGTTTATGCTATGATTCTCCTGAAATTTTTGATGATTGAGCAGCGCTCATGGCGAACAAGATAAAACTTCTGATGACTTTTCGCGCCCGGCTCATGCTGTTGCTGACGGCCTGCCTGCTGTTGACCATCGTCATAGTCTTTGCGCTTGATTACTGGGCGCAACAGCGCATCAATAAAGAGATCGTCAAACAGAATGAAAAAGTCACCGAAGTGATGAATGGCGGTTTTCTGGATTTGATGCAGGCGGTGAGCATTGCCACCAAGAGTCTAGGCAGCGAGGATTTACTTTACAATGTGCTGTCGCCGGAAGATATGCCGAAGACGATTGAAGCCATCATCGTGGCCAACAAAGAAGGCAAGGTGATTGACTCTTCGATTAAAGAATTAATAGACAATGACAAGACTATCTTTGTGCCTAAGCGGGAAAACTCGGAGGAGTTCGACCGCAAAAAAATCTGGGTGATGGACGGCGATCCGCTTGTCGGTGCCTTTGGCAATCACAACTACAACGACAAGACTTACTATTACAAAACCGATACCGCCAATAAAGGGTTGCACTGGATCATACTGGTGACCAATCAAGGCGCGGTCATCAATCAAGTCGCCGAAGCCACCAATCAACTCGCCAGCCAGAATCAAACGCTGTCCAACATACGGCAATGGTCAACCACGGTTTTGCTGCTGGTGGCGCTGATGATTGCCGTCATCATCGGCTGGCAATTCACCCGCCCGATTCAGGAGTTGGCCAGCGCCGCTCGTCGCGTCGCCGACAGCCAACTCGATTTCCGCGTCAACATCATACGCAATGACGAAGTTGGACAACTGGCGGAAACCTTCAACGAGATGATTGACGGCTTGAAACACAAACGCGAGTTGGAAGAAAAATTGAATCAGTCGGAACGCGCCGCCGTCATCGGGCGTTTGACGCAATCTGTGGCGCACGAAATCCGCAATCCGCTTAACGTCATCAACCTTTCGATTGATCACGTCAGCAGCAAGTTCGCGCCCGAAGACGAAGCCAAGCGCAAGCAATTCACCCGCATACTTTCTTCCATCAAAGATGAAATCACGCGCTTGAAACACATGGTCAGTGACCTGTTGAATTACGGACGCCCGGCTCAACTAACGGTGCAGAATTTCGATATGCGCGGCTTGGTGGATGAAACCCTCGCGTTGGTGCGCCCACAAGCCGACGATCAGGGCGTCGAAATCAAAGTCGAGGAAGACGCCGCGCCTACGTTGGTCAACGGCGACCGCGAAAAATTGAAATCGTGTTTATCGAATATCGTGATTAATGCTTTGCAGGCGATGCCCGCTGGCGGCAGCTTGACGACCGCAGTGCACCAGCGCAACGGTCACATCGAAGTAAACATTTCCGACACCGGAACCGGCATACGCCGCGATGATTTGGGCAAAGTCTTCGAGCCGTACTTTTCCACCAAACAGGCAGGCTTCGGGTTGGGACTTGCGGTGACGAAAAAAATCATCGAAGAGCATAAAGGCTGGATCGAAGTGCAGAGCGAAGAAAATCTTGGCACTACCTTCAATATCAAATTAAAAGCCGCTAAGTGAAATTGGGAAGTCTGCATATCGCCATTTGAGGCAAGAGGTTTTGCCACCCAGACAGCAAGGCTCACGAAGATGCCTTCATGAGTCTTGGTGTGCTTGGTGTCTTAGAGCGGTTTGCATAGGTGTGTACGGAACACCTTATCGTTGAGCCGCGGTCTTCGACCGCACGAAGGTCTTCGACCGCCGCTCAACGGGTTTGATATTTCCGTAATCTCAAACCAAAACCGCTCTAGTGGCAGGAAGAGTTCTTGGCCAAACTCTCTGCCTGCCAAAATGGTTTTCGCGCTTCAATCACTCAAGGATGCTTTGCTATAGTTTTTTCAGGAGAGCAGAATAGACCAATGGCTAGAAATAAAGTTTTGGTGGTGGATGACGAAAAGAATCAACGCGAAATCTACATGATGATTCTGGAAGACGCGGGCTACGCGGTCACAACGGCACAAAGCGGCGAACACGCTTTGCGAATCGCTCGCGATAATAAATTCGATCTGGTGTTGACCGATAACAAGATGACCGGCATGGACGGCATACAACTGGTCACGGAACTGACCGATGTTGACCCTTCGATCATCGTGGTGATGATGACGGCGCACGGCACGGTCGAATCGGTGAAGAGCGCCATGCGTGCGGGCGTTTATGATTATTTGGAAAAGCCTGTTGACCGCGAACAGTTATTGAAGGTGGTGGAAACGGCGCTGTCGGGTCTGCATCAAATTGATGACGAAATCATCGGCCAGTCCGAAGAGATCGAGCGCGTCAAGCGCATGATTTTGAAGGTCGCGGGTTCCAGTTCGACGGTGTTGATTCGCGGCGAATCCGGCTCCGGCAAAGAGCGCGTCGCCCGTGCCATACACAAGGCCAGTCCGCGCCGCAACGAAATTTTTCAGGCGGTCAATTGCGCCGCCATCAATGAAAATTTGTTGGAGTCGGAATTGTTCGGCCACGAAAAAGGCTCGTTCACAGGGGCGCACGTTCAGAAGAAAGGGCAGTTTGAAATTGCCGACCGAGGCTCGCTCTTTCTTGATGAGATCGGCGATTTGAGCGTGCCGATGCAGGCCAAGATTCTGCGCGTGTTGCAGGAGCGCGAAGTCATGCGCGTCGGCGGCACGCGACCGCTGAAAGTGGATGTGCGGGTGATTGCCGCGACCAACCGCGATCTGGAAGCGATGGTCAAAGATGGACGCTTCCGCGAAGACCTCTACTATCGTTTGAACATCATCCCGATTAATCTGCCGCCGCTTCGCAATCGCCGCGATGACATAGCGATTTTGATGGAGTATTTCATTGCCAAGCACAGTCGCAACTCACCGCGCAAGATTAAAGGTTTGACGGCTTCGGCGCGCAATCTGTTGATGAATTATTCGTGGCCGGGCAATGTGCGACAACTGGAATCGGCTATCGAACGGGCGATCCTGTTATGCGAAGGCGATGAAATCAGCGTCGAAGATTTGCCTTTGGAGATTCGCCAGGAGAGTTCGCCGTCCAACAGTTTCAATTTCAAACTGCCGCCCGAAGGCATCTCGTTCGAGGAGTTGGAAAAATCTTTGATTACACAAGCGATGGAGCAGACCGGCTGGAACATCACCAGAGCCGCGAAATTATTGGGGCTTTCCTTTCGCACCTTGCAATATCGTCTGGAGAAATTCGATATGAAAAAGCCGACCAGAGAATAATCGGCGATGTGCGAATTTGAAAATGCCGGAGTCTCTCTGTAGTATCAATAAGGAAGTTTAGCCGGTTTCAAGTTGAATCCATGATGCGAAGATTGCTGCAACTTATTTTACTCGTCGCTCTGAGCAGTGGCGCAACGGCGCAAGCCTGGGGTTGCGGCATGATGCATGAAGATGCTCATGCCTGTTGTCGTGCGCTGGCGACGATTCGCGCCAACGCCAAATCGCATACGGTCAAAAAAACGCAAACCGCCAAACTGTCCAGCGACGCTTGCGGCTGTTCTTCGTCACCGGCCAGTCATCGGGAAACCCCTGTCGGCAACACTTATGCGCCGGAACATCAATTGGCCTCGTCGCAGGGGAAAGTGACTTGTGGGCGTTTGGCTTTGTCCGCCCTGCCGCCGCGTCCGGTTCGTCGGCTATCGCCGCATCAAGTTGCACCGCCGCACTTTATTCTCTACGGTTCACTACTGATTTAATCATCTCTCCGCTTCACCAACTCCAATTCCAATGCTTCGTGTACCGACTGTAGATTACCTAAGGATTGTAGATGAAATAAGACGCAATTCTTGAGGTTCAGAGGTACGCCTTTCGGCGTGAGTTGACGCAGACGCTTCACGCCGAAAGGCGTACCTCTGAACTTGCACTTGATTTCATCCACCATCCTAACCGTGGGCTGTAGGCGATAGGTTCGCTGACGCCTGCTTATGGAGAGATGTTTATGGATTTGAAACGATCTGCGCCGCTGGCGCGGAGACAGGCTTTTGGGAAAGCCGCGAAACACTTTGCTGCCGGATTAGGCTTTGCTTTGGCGATCACGGCTTTCCTGATGGAAGCGAAAACTCTGGCGGATTCGCAAACCGATAAAGCGAAACCTGCACCGGCCATACCTCGCCAGTTGGCGTTGGGATTGAATCACTTTGACGCGCATTGCGCTTCTTGTCACGCGCCATCGGGCAAAGCCGATAACGAAATGGGCAAAGCGGTGGGCGCTGCCGATTTGACTTCGCCGGAAGTGCAGGCCAAAAGCGATGCCGAGTTGACGCGCATTATTCAACAAGGCGTGAAGGGCACGGCGATGCCGGCATTTGCTAAAACTCACACCCCCGCCGAAATCAAACAGATCATTGCCTTTCTGCGAAAGCTGCCGACGTTGACCGCTGCAGAGCGTAAAAAAATAGAAGCGGCAGTGCCGCCCTCAGCGCGTCACCAACACGGCGGTGCGGCTCACGATGAGCATCATCACGACCAAGAGGCGCAGAAAGAGGCGGCAAATAAACAGTCGCAGCCATCTGCCGCCAAAGACCAACACGCCGACCACGATCACGCGAAGATGCAGCCCCCGGCGATGTCGCAAAGCCAAGCCGAGCCGAAGCCTGCCGCCAAGGATGAACACGCCGGACATCAGATGAAACCGGATGCAAAAGATGAACACGCCGGACATCAGATGAAACCGGATGCAAAAGATGAACACGCCGGACATCAAATGAAACCGGATGCAAAAGATGAACACGCCGGACATCAAATGAAACCGGATGCCCAGGACGAACACATGGGGCATCAGATGAAAGAGAGTTTGAAAGAACTCAGCAAACCGCCGATGGATGCCAATACACCGACTCTTAGCTTGGCGGATTTGGAAAAGATGGCGGTGCAAAATAACCCGACACTGGCGCAGGCCGATGCGGCTTTGCGCGCTGCCGAAGGGCGAACCTTGCAGGCCGGTTTGTTTCCCAATCCTCTGGTCGGCTATCGCGGCGAAGAATTTGCGCTGCGCTCGTTTACCAACAAGAGCGAGCATTTTTTTTTCGTCGAGCAGGAGATTCCGTTGGGCGGCAAGTTAAAAAAGAGCCGGAACATTTTCGAGAAAGAACAGCGTCAGGCGCTTGCGGAAAGTGAAGCGCAAAAACTGCGCGTCCTCAATGATGTCCGTATCTTGTATTATGAAGCGGTGGGAGCGCAACATCTGGTAGATACGCGCCGAGAGTTGGTCAACCTGCACAACGAGGCGGTAAGCGTTACGCAAGAGTTGATGAATGTTGGGCAGGCCGATATGCCGGACCAACTGGAAATCGAAGTCGAAGCGCAGAAGGCCGATCTGGATTTGGTCGAGGCGGAAAACCAGAGCGCGAAAATCTGGCAGACGCTCGCCAACGTAGTTGGCAATCCGCAACTGCCGATGATGCCACTGAGCGGCGATCTGGAAAAAACTCTGCCGACCATTGACCGCGATCAGACCTTGGCGTTTATTTTGCAGGAAAGCCCGGAGGTCAAGGTCGCCAAAGCCAAACTCGAACGCGCTCAAGCGACGCTCATCCGCGCCCATGCGGAGCGCGTGCCGGATATGATTGTGCGTGGCGGCTTCGGCTACAGCACCGAAAGACTTGAAATCGGCAACGCTCCGTTTGCCAGAAAGACCGGCCCCGAAGCCAATCTCGAAATTGGTTTTCGCCTGCCGGTGTTCAATCGCAATCAAGGCAACATCGCTACGGCGAAGGCCGAACTCGACGCCGCGCAACGCGAATTGCAGCGCGTCGAATTGACCTTGCGGACGCGCCTTGCTGCCGCTTTTATGGAGTATCAAAACGCCAAGCGCATGGTGGACAGTTATCAGAACAGCATCTTGCCGAGGGCGAAGCAGGCCTTTGCGTTATACCAATCCAGTTTTTCGCAGATGGCGGCGGCCTATCCGCAGGTCTTGATTGCCAAACGCTCGTACTATCAAGCGCAAGGCGATTATGTCAACGCGCTGGTCAAGCTCTGGCAAAACGCGCTGCACATCCAAGGCTTTTTGTTGAGCGGCGGCTTGGATGCGGTCAACGACAGCCGAGGCGCTATGGGCATAGAAGCCGGAACCATGAACGGCCTCAAGAGCGGCGCGCAAGGACTGGAAACCAACAAACACTGAGATCACAAATCGGATTGGTCGCAAGGCGAAGGATAGAGTCGGCGGAAACCGCTAGAGGCCGCGAAATCATTGGTTATAGCGAAAAGCGAAACCACCTGAAAGATGCGCCGTTGAGCAGCGGTATTGGCTTGCAGGAATCAGCGGGATGATTGGTGATGCCGAATTACGCAACCACAGGAAATACACGGTCAAAGATCGCTTCTCAACTCCTCGCGCTCCGTTTTTCCTCGCGCCAGGATTGTCGCTGAGAAGTGTGCGAGCGCGGCGTTGAACGGCTATCGAAATGGTTTCGTAAGCGAGGACAAAGTTGGCTAATCAATTCCTTGAACTGTCGCGCTGATCGTCAGGCTTTTTGCCTTTTGCCTTCCGACTGAAAAGGGGAAGAAATTATGAATAAGAGTAGAAGATTTTTTTTACGCAGTTCTGCCATTATCGGCGCAGGAGCTTTGACCGGCAAAGCTGCGGCGGCGCAACACGAACAGCATCAAGCCGCACCGCCGAAAGCCGAGGCTACGAAAACGATGGTCAAGGTTGACAAGCAAGCGTCGGTTGAGGCTTCGTCCGGCGCAGTGGTACCGTTTTACACGCCAGACCTTCCCAAGCTGCCGTTCAAACTCGACAACGGCGTCAAGGTTTTTGAATTGATTGCCGAACCCGTGCAGACTGAATTTCTGCCGGCCTCGGAGATGGGCGATGCGCGCAAGGTTGATGCGTGGGGCTACAATGGCAGCGTGCCGGGACCGACCATTGAAGTCAATGAAGGCGACCGCGTGCGAATCATTTATCGTAACAATCTGCCCGAAGCCACTACGCCGCACTGGCACGGACTCGAAGTGCCGATTGAAATGGACGGCGCGCCCGCTATCAGTCAACCGCTGATTTATCCGGGGGAATCTTACACCTATGAATTTACCTTGCATCAAAACGGCACCTTCTTTTATCACTCGCACATGGCCATGCAGGAGATGATGGGATTGATAGGCTTTTTTATCATCCATCCGAAAAAGCCGCACACGCCGCGCGTGGACAAGGATTTTGGCATCATTCTTCAAGAGTGGGCGTTGTTGCCGAACAACACCGTGCCGAACACCCTTTCGATGGAATTCAACTGGTTGACCTTCAATGGTAAATCGGGACCGGCGACCACACCGCTCATCGTCAAACAGGGCGACCGCGTGCGAATCCGTCTGGTCAATCTGGGCATGGATCATCATCCGATTCATCTGCACGGCAATCAATTTTTTGTCACCGGCACGGAAGGTGGACGCATACCGGAGGTTGGCTGGTATCCCGGCAACACCGTGCTGGTCGGGGTGGCGCAGGCGCGTGACATAGAGTTTGAAGCCAAATATACCGGCGACTGGATGTTGCATTGTCATCTGCCGCATCACATGATGAATCAAATGGTTTCGATGGTCGGGCCGATGACTCATGGCACTCAAGGCATGAAGACCGGCAAAGGCATGGAAGAAGGCATGGGCGTGGTACGCAAAGGTCACGCGCTGTCAGACGACATGGCACCGGGTATGGGGCGCGGCATGGGCATGACCAAAAACGAAAAAGAGACCTCCAATCTGGTGGGTCAAGATCAGCATCAAGGGCATAAGGCTCCGACCATGAGCGCGCAGGAAGGAATGTATGTTTGCCCTATGCACGCGGAGGTGAAATCGGACAAGCCGGGCAAGTGTCCGAAATGTGGTATGGCGATGGTGCCTGTGCAACAGAGCAAGATGCGTGTCAAAGGCTATCCGCAGGATATGTGGATGCCTATGGATGAAGCGGTCAATAAACCGGAAACCTACGGCTTGGCGAAAGACTGGACGGCGGCAACTATGGGCATGATGACTTATGTGCGAGTGTTGTCGCCGGAGATGTACGAAACCGTCATGGCCAAAATCCGCGAAGGTCGCAAGTAATACCGAGCGGCCAGACAAAATGAGATGTGTGCGGTTGAGAGGCGGACTGTGATCGCTGGAAGGCGCAGTCACAGTCCGTCTCTCAACCGCTCTCCTGCTATTTTGGGTAGCGGCTTGTTTTCCAAGTCAGGGTTTATGCACAAGGCGTGTTGGAGATTCTTTTGGGTCTCTATCTTCCTGCTCACAGCGTCACGACTGAGCCGCAAGACATACAGAAAACGTCATCCAGAATGATGGGCGTGCCGCAATCATCGCAGGCCGGAATGGTCGGAGGCGCAACTTCTTCGACGCGCTTTATGGGTTCGTCCGGGTCTATGAATTCGCCGCAGGAGACACAGAACAGATCGGTGTTGCCGGATTGATTGCCGCAGTGCGGACAGAGAAATTCCAGCGTTTTAATGGGCGTTTCCGCATAACTGAAATTAGCGACCAACATCCCTGTAAGATTGCCCGGCCTGGGTGTCGGCACATCAACGGGGGTGAAATTCACCGCTACATCGGCGGCTTTGACAGGTTTTTCCATCAACGGCGTGGTCTTCGCTATGTCGAAAGAATTTTTCATGAACCGGCTTTGCTCCTGCAAAAAAATTCGGCTTGTGTGATGGTGAAGTAACGGCTTTCGAGTAACCTGAAAGGCCAATTCATCGGCGTTTGATGACCTGGTGCAAGGGCAGAACGGTTGTATTTTACTCCACGCCTGACGCCTTTGCTATACAAATTGTTGTGCCGACAAGCGAGGTGATACCATACGGTTTAGAGAGTCGTCTTAATGCCGAAAGAGTCCGACATCATTGCTCATATACGCAAACGCGCAGGCGCTGTTGAGGGCTTGCGCGTCGGCATAGGTGACGATGCGGCGGTGATCGAAACTCGCGGCGCGACTGATGTACTGGCTTGTTGCGATGTCAGCGTCGAGGGCGTGCATTTTCGCCGCGCCTGGGCGACGCCGAAATTAATCGGGCGCAAAGCGCTGGCCGTGACCTTGAGCGATATAGCGGCAATGGGCGGCGCGCCGCGCTATGCCTTGGTCAGTGTGGCGTTGCCACGCGCTGCGGAAGCGACGTTGGCCGCAGCATTGATGGAGGGCATTTTTGCATTGGCCGACGAAAGCGGCGTGACCATCATCGGCGGCGATACTTCGAGTTCGCCCGACTCTTTATTTCTAGACACCATAGTGATTGGCGAATGCGCGAGCAACAAAGCGGTGACTCGCGGTGGCGCACAAACGGACGATTTGATTTTTGTGACCGGCTCTCTGGGCGCGTCTGCATTGGGACTTGCTCTGCTTGAACAAGGCTACCGATTTGATGAAAGCGTTATCGAAAATGGTGAAGTTAAGCCTGCGGAGCAAGGCGTACAAAATAAAATGGTGACGGCTCACGATACAATTCATGCCGATGAAAAATTGTTTCAAGCGCACTGTCAGCAGGCTATGCGGAAACATTTAAGGCCGGAGCCGCGTTGGCAATTTGGTCGGGCGCTGGGTGAAAGCGGACTGGCGACGGCGATGATTGATGTGAGCGACGGGTTCAGCACAGACCTCTGGCACATACTGGAAGAGAGCAACTGCGGCGCGCAGATTCAAGCGGCGCGGATGCCGCTTGCCGCTGGCGTGAGCGAGCTGGCACAGAGCTTGCCAGAGGTGACTGCTTTGCACAGGGCTTTGCACAGCGGCGAAGAGTACGAATTGTTGTTTACGGCGCGAGGTGAAAATCAGTCGGCGGTTTTTGCTTTGGCTGCGGCGCTTCGATTGCCTGTCACCTTGATTGGCAAAATCACGCGGAGCCGAGAACTGTTGATCGAAGGCGAAGGCACAGTTGAAGTGCTGTTGCCTGCGGGCTATGAACACCAAATTTGAGGCGAGAAATTTTATGCGGCGATTGCTTCATTTACTCATTGAAAAAGCGCAAGCGCATCCGAAAGCGACGGCCTTCGTTGCTCTGCTGTCGCCGGTATTGTTGGTAGGCGGCGTTAATGTGTGGATGGTGAACAGCACGGCGGCGCAGGTGTTCACAGACGCCAACGCTTTGCCTGAAAACGCTGTCGGCTTGGTTTTGGGCGCGGGGCGAACCCTGTCCGGCGGTGCTATCAATCCGCATTTCAAAGCGCGCATAGAAGCAGCAGCCTATTTGTATCGCGCTGGCAAAGTGAAACATTTGCTGGTGAGCGGCGACAATCATCATCAAGGGTACGACGAGCCTACGGATATGAAAGAAGCGCTGATGAAGTTGGGCGTGCCGGAAGTGGCGATCACGCCGGATTATGCGGGGTTCCGAACCTTGGATTCGCTGGCGCGGGCGAAAGCGGTTTTTGATCTGAACAAGCTGACGATTATCACGGACGATTTTCATGTCAATCGCGCTTTGTTTCTCTCTCGACATTACGACATAGACGCGGTGGCTTTTGCTTGCAAAGCTGTGCCATATGAATTATCGGCGAACACCAGATGGCGCGAAGTCGGCGCACGCGTGAAAGCCGCAATGGATGTTTATGTGCTGCATACCCAGCCGCGTTTTTTAGGCGAACGGGTGGAGATTCAGGTGGCGGAAAAATTTTGAGACAACGTAGCACGGTTTGGCGTTCCGCCTTCAGACTAATGGCGTTAAGTTGTACCGCAGACGGTCTAGTCTGCGGCTGACAGCAGCAAGCTAAGACTTGGATTTCGTGCGCTTCTGCCACCAAGTCCGCCGCAGGCTAGACCGCCTGCGGTACATCTATGCCGCTTAACTTCATGCCATTGGCCTACAGGCGGCAGGCTTGAGTTGCGAAACCTGCCAACTGAAGACAGCGGAACGCCAAACTTCTTTTTCTTAACTTCTATAACTCCTCGCGCAGGCGGCGAATTTGCGCGGCGTGATTGTGGGCGTGAGCGGCGTAAAGCTGCAACCATTTTTCCGCTGAATACAAACCGCTTTCGGTGTGCCAGCCTACGCGTTGCCAATCTTCTTCACTCATGGTTTTTAAGAGTTGCACGGTGGTCGAACGCGCCGCACGAAACGCCTCAAGCGCCGGAGCTATATCGCGTTCGTTATAATTCAAACGCTTGGCATAAAAGGCTTCGTCGTAGCCGTAAATAATCGGATGCGCTTCGGTGAGCAGTTTCCGCAAGCGCAAGGCGCTGGTCATTTCGCTGTCGGCCAGATGATGAATAATTTCGTTGGCGCTCCATTTGTCCGGCAGTGGATGGGCTGATAAAGAATCGGCGGGGAAATTATCTAAACTCCTGATAACTTCGTCATAACCGGCGGCATATTCTGCAATCAATTCATCTCTTTCATCGTGGGTCATTGTTGGTCTCCTTAAAAAAATCGAAAATGATTCAATCAAAAAAGAGGTTTCGTAGTCCCGCTTTTAAGCGGTGTTCGCACCCGCTTTGTTCTTCTAAAAAGGAGAGAACATTTTTCTTTGGAGTTCTGCCCTTCAAGCTTTCTGCCAGGTGTTGAGGCGACAATGCTATGCGCTTGGGCGGAAACTACAAATGATGACTAAAAGCTTGACTCAATACGACGCCCATAACAACAATGCCTAAAAAGAAAACAGCCAAAGATGCCTTATTATTAACTGATAATTTGCTGTATCGTAATAGCGTATAGCCAAAAAGCAAATTGGCACCTCCCCATAATACATTAGTTAGTGGCGATGAATTGCCAAATCCAGGAGGCTTTCCAAAAGGTGAAGGGAAGGGATTCCCGGAAATGCCATTAACAAAGTGGGGAACGAAATTTGCCAAAAACACTCCCGCGAAAAATGCTAGTAAATAGTGATACCATTTCATTCTTTATACCTCTTCTAAAGTTAAATAATTGCTATACACGCTTATTCTTTGTAACTAGAGCGTGTTGCATAAATAGATTTTTTGTCCAGATATTGTGTGTGATCGTTTAACCATCCACAATATATGGGCGGTTGCTGGAATTTTGCGATACGCTCTAACTACCCAGCCAGTGCTTGCGGCGGTGCCGCTTTGAGGTGCGGAAAGGGCTACGCCTTTCCGTAAACTGCGCTCCTTCCTCTCGCGGCTGCGCCGCCCGTGGGCCTCTGCCTACAGGCTTTTCTGCGGCGCAGCTGCCGGTGCGGCAGAGCCGCGAAAAGAGTTGGCAAATCTACCGGAGAGTCCGAGACTCTCCGCACCTCAAAGCGGCACCGCCGCACAGAGTTCAACTCTCACAAAAGGCTGGGTAGTTACTATTCTTTTTGAATAAGCCAGGCTCCGACAAGCCCATTAAGCAGGGGCGTGAAGATGACAGGGACTGCCCCCGAAGCCTTGAATATTTCTGGGTTCACCGCCCTGCCTGCGCGCGCACGTGCCCATAGTCGTAAACCACTAATTCGTTTGCCGCCTAAGCCACCCCGAATCAGTGTAGCAACAGCTTGCGGCGTCATTTGATTGGTCGGCTCAATGATAAGAAGCGACCCGCCTGGTTTTACTATACTGAGAAGCGATTGAAATCCACCGACCTTGTCCTCAAGTGCCGCAAGTAAGGAAGAGGCAGAAACAATATCTGCGCTCTGTGGCGGAATACGGAAAACATCGCCAATCTTAAAATGAGCCGACGAAGCCTCGTTACGGGCGATTTTCTTTGCCTCTTGGATCATGAAAGAGTCGGCGTCAATTCCAATAGCAAGGTATCCTTTTGCTGCGGCGAGGCGAGTAAGAAGACCCGGACCGCAACCGACATCCACCCATTTTTTGCCTTCGCTGGCGGGAAGTTTTTCTATCGCTTCATAGTGTAGATTTTTATAGAAATCTGCTCCTTGAAGCCAGGCAAACAATTTTGTACTACAATAGCCCATTTATTTCTCTCAATCAGAGGCTCGTCTAGACATCTAGAAGAATAACGTGGATGACGATAGTGTCAATCAAGGCGGTATTATAGCGGCTTGCAGAGGTGTGCGATGGGTTGAGAAGCGGTCACAGACCGCCTCTCAACCTAGGTGTCATGGATCGCGGGCAAATGAAATTCGCTATAAGAGGTGGATTTTGGCTTCCCAACTTGCGGTCAGAGATAGTTTTTTACTTTGGTAAAGGTGCTATCCGCCGCATCCAATAGCGCGGCTGATATACATATACCAATTCCATTCCCAAGTGTTGCCCCGGTCGGCAGAAAATGCCTGACTCCAGATTAGGTTGTCTGCGTCGGTAATCTCCCAATGAAACTGCACCAGTATCTCTTTGCCATTGAAAATATCTTTCGCGTAAAATTTGCCAATCTTATTTTCAAATGAACCGACCACGGGAACATCCAAAACCACTACTTTGTTGTCAGCCCAGTAGAGACTCCACAATCTGTTTGCCGGATTAAACAGCCGCAAGGTCAATCCTTCAAAAGGCACGCCGCCAAACTCTGTTCTAAAATGGTCAACATTGCCGAAGCCGCCAAGCACCGGATAGCACTCTTGAACGGCGTCAAACTCTATCCATTCATCGCAATGATTCAGCCTGGTTTTCAACTTCCTGTTATGCACTTTCCACTTGCCCGCCAAAAAATCAAAATCATTTTGCGAGGATGATTTTGAAGCAGTGATTTGCAATTCGTTGTTCTCGTTCAATATTTGGTCGCCGATATTTTGCTTCGTCAAGACAATCTCCTTCGTCTATGAAATCTCTTGCAGAAAAAATGTTGAGGCAATTATTTAGGGCGTGTCGCGTAAACGGGTTTTCTGTCCATATATTGTAGGTGATGATTTAACCATCTACAACATATAGACAGTTTCTGGAATTCTGCGACACGCTCTATTTCATGATGCAGTGTAGAGCCTGAGCGGTTATTCGTTCTTTGCTGGTCTTGAATAATTTACAACGTAATCGGGCAAATCAATATCGGTTTGCATACGCTCATCTTGAATCGGCGTAGAAGCGGTCAATTGCAAAGGCAGCACGCCAGCCCACACCGCAATGGCGTAATCTTCTTCGTCATCAATCGGCGCTCCGGTGCGGACTTTTGCAGAGACTTCAACAAGCGGCAGTTGCAGCACCAAAGTACCTTTCATCTCTTGCTCGTTTGGTTCGCGCACCTCCGCCCAACGGTTAGGGATGACGTGATTGGTGAAGGCTTCGAGCGCCGCGAATTTTTCTTCGGCGCTTTCCACCACCGTGGCTTTGCCTAAGACGACGACCGAGCGATAGTTGAACGAATGATGAAACGCCGAGCGCGCTAAAACCAAGCCGTCAAGCAAAGTCACAGTTACGCAAACCTCTAGGCCCTCGGCAAGCGACCGCAGCATACGACTGGCCGCCGAGCCGTGTATGTACAAGGTATCGCCGCGCCGCGCATAGCCCGTAGGGATCACATACGGCTGCCCGTCCACGACAAACCCTACGTGACAGAGGAAGGCTTCGTCGAGAATTTTGTAAACCGTCTCGCGATCATACTCGGCGCGTGACGGTAAGCGTTTCAAAGTGGTGCGTTCCGTAGGGGTAAATTTTTTCATAATCGCGTCCAACATAGCATTCAAAGTGGTCTTAAACAATAGCCAGTTTCGTGATAAACTAGCAGTCCACTTTTTACGAGGCAAATCATGGAACTGGCAATCACTTTGCATCATCAAGCGAACGCGCCTTTGCACCGGCAACTTTACGACGCCTTGCGGCAGTTGATACTGGCGGGGCGTTTGACGCCGGGCGAGCGCGTGCCGTCGTCGCGGGCGCTGGCGCTATCTTTAGGCGTATCGCGCACCACGGTGACTCAGAGTTATGACCAACTGATCAGCGAAGGCTATTTGCAAACCGCTATCGGGTCGGGGACGAAGGTTTGTCATCAACTGCCGGAGGAGTTATTGCGACCCGCGCCGGTAAAGAGAACGCTGAAAACCGCAACCGCGAAGACGCGCCGCCAAGTCAGGCCGCTGCGCTTGTCGGCTTACGGCAACAGCCTCACCGATGTTGAACCATTTGAACCGCACGAGACGGAAACGCCGATTCATTTCAAGAGCGGCAGACCGGCGCTCGATGAATTTCCTCTGCGTTTGTGGCGGCGGTTGTTGCTGCGTCACTATCGCACCAGCAATGCGCGTATGCTCGATTATGCCGACAACGCGCAAGGCTATAGGCCCTTGCGCGAAACGCTTGCCGGTTATATCTCGCGATCCCGCGCCGTCAATTGCGAGGCCGAACAAATCATCATCGTCAACGGTTCGCAGCAGGCGCTCGATTTAATTACGCAGGTGTTGATCGAACGCGGCGACACGGTGGCGCTAGAAAATCCCGGTTATCTGGGGGCGCGGCGCGCTTTTTTAGCGCAGGGCGCGAAGCTGTTGCCGATTCCGGTTGATGATGCGGGGCTGGCTGTAGAAACTCTGGCGGCGCACTCTTCGATTAATCCGAAAGTAGTTTACGTCACCCCGTCGCATCAATTTCCGACCGGCGCAGTGTTGTCTCTGCCCCGCCGCTTCGAGTTGTTGAAGTGGGCGGAACACACCGAGGCGTTGATTATCGAAGACGATTACGACAGCGAGTTTCGCTACTCGTCGCGCCCGATTCCGGCGCTGCAAGGCTTGGCTGATAGCCACTCGGTGATTTATGTAGGGACGTTTTCCAAGATACTGTTTCCGGCGTTGCGGGTCGGCTATATGGTTGTGCCGGAGCCGTTGACGCGAGTGTTTGCGCGTGCGAAGTGGCTGGCCGACCGGCAGACGCCGATTGTAGAGCAGCGCGTGTTGCGCGATTTTATTAAAGAGGGTCATCTGGAAAGACACCTGCGGAGAATGCGAACGCTATACGACAGGCGCAGGCAGACGCTGGTGCGAGCCTTGCAATATCATTGCGGCGAGCGCGTAGAAATTTTAGGTGAGAACGCCGGTATGCATTTGATGGCGCGTGTGCAGGTGAAGATGAGCGATGAAGAATTCGTGCAGGCAGCAAGACAGGAAGGCGTCGGTTTGGTCAGTGCGCGTTTGTATTATTTGAAGAATGCGCGACGCGATGAATTCGTTTTAGGCTACGCCGGTTTGAGCGAACGCAAAATTCAAGAAGGCGTGCGGCGCTTGGCGAAGATCGTGAAAGAGCATTGAGTTGTAGGAAAGTGTGAATATAAAAGTGCTGCACAAGAAGCCCGTGAAACGGGCGTAAGCATAAAGCCCAGTGTGAAGCGAAGCGGAACGCTGGGAAGCATAGCAAGAAGAATTTTCAAAGCCCGTGAAACGGGCGTAAGCATAAAGCCCAGTGTGAAGCGAAGCGGAACGCTGGGAAGCATAGCAAGAAGAATTTTCAAAGCCCGTGAAACGGGCGACAGCCTTGATGTTCGCAATGTCTGTCGCCCGTTTCACGGCTTGTTGATATTGTTGGATTGTCCATCCCGCGCTCAGGCTTGGGCTACTTATCTCTCCACCTTGACCCACTACCTAGAAGTGTAAGCATTTCTCTGTAGCTCTAAAACCAATGATGACATAAGTCTATACTCCAACACCCTGTGACATCGCCTCGCTATGATTAGCGCGTCACTGTGACTTTGCTGGTTGCGACGTTTGAGCTTGAGTCGGCGCAGCGGAAGGCGATGATGTGTTCGCCGGGTTTATCGAAACTGGCTTTGACGGTGAAACTCTCTCTGGCGGAATCGGCGATGCCGTCCAGTGGCGAGACCAGCCGCCAAGGCGCGCCGTCAATGCTGTATTCGCCTTTGATGATGCGGCTGGTTGCTTCCGTTACCTCGAAGGTAATCTCTACGCTGTTGCCGTTCAGCTGTGGCGCGCTCGCTTTAATCGTCGGCGGCGTGTTGTCTATTTCGATGGTGTCGGTAGCGCGTTCGTTTTTTAAGGCGGTGTTTGCAGGGTTTTCCGGCGCATCGCTGGCTACCACTTTGAAATAATACGTCCCATCAGCCAGACGGTTGCCGTCAATGGTGTAGTAATTCTGCGTCAAATGCTCGGCCAGCAGATGCCACGCACTATCGCCCAGCGGTTTGTAATACAAATCGTAAATCAGCGCGTCGTCATTGGCATCGCTCGCCGTCCAGATGACGGTGCGCGCCCCGCGTTGGAAAAATCGGCGCGGCGGCAAGTTGGTGGACAGCCCGAATAATTGCGGGTCAAGTCCCGATGACAGAATCGAAGGGTCAATGCCCGTAGGCAATTCCTGCAACGCTACGCCGGGAGGTAACACATTAATTGCCGTCACTTCGGGCGCTTGATTGCGCGGCAGATAAGCGATGGTGACGGCTTCGAGTTTGGCGCTCGGCGGGGTCGCGCTGGGAGCGGCGGCGCTGTTGCTCTTGACGGCGCTGCTGGTTGATGCGGAGCTTTTCAATATGGCTTTCCATTGAATGAAGCGCGCCCGTGGACTGGAAATCTGATCGCCCTCGGCTTTGCTGTACGGCGCAGACCATTCGCTCCACGTTAAATCCGGCGTTTCGGTATTGCCGGTACGGGTTTGAATTTGCACGTTGCCAGCGCCGCGCCAATTGATTGCGCCCCATTGTCCGGCAAATTTGGTGTCGCGCACGGTGGACAGATAACTGCCTTCGCTGACGGTTTGATTGCCTATGCGATAGAGCCTGCCTAAATTGCTGGACGCCGCAAAGAGCGTATCGCCGATGGCAAAGATTGCCGCAGTCTGTTCTTCGGGCGATTGAATCAGCAAAGTTTGCGAGCGGTCTTTATGAATGGAATAGATGCGCCCTTTGCTGCCTGTGCCGACGAGGATATTGCCGTCTGCCATCACTTTCATCGCAAAGCCAAAGGTGTCGCCGGAACTCCATAACATTTCACTGCCGCCATCCGGCAGTATGCGATAGACCGTGCTTCTGCCGCCGCTGCTGCTGCTACTGCTGCTGCGCGAAGTAGCGGCTTCTGCGTTTTGAACGACTGCCGCGCCTTCTTCATCGGATGTCGAGATGCGTATGACGCCTTCGCTGGTCAAGCTGGTGGTGGAGGAGGTGCCGACGCTAGTGGTCTTTTGTGCCGCGCCCTGTTGATTGACGCCCAGCACATAAATGGAACCGTCTGCGGCGATGGTCAGATTATGAATCTCTTGCGCCGGGGTATCGAGCAAGGCAAAAGTTTTGCCGTTGGGCGCAATGCGTAAGACCAGTCCGCTGGGGTCCGTGCCGGCGATTACATTGCCGCTTTGGTCGAGCGCCAGCGCCACGATGTTGGTTTCGGTGGTATCGGCCAGCACCGTGCCTTGGCCTGCCGCATCAATTTTTAAGATCACGCCTTTATCGCCGGTTCCCGCATAAAGCGTCGCCGTGGCGTTGTCATACAACAGCGACCAGACGTATTTGTACGACGGGTCGAAAAAGGTGGTGGCGTTGCCATCGGGGGTGATCTTATAAATTTTTCCTTCGGGCGAAGTGGCGGCGTAGAGGTTGCCTTTCGCGTCTGTGGTTAAAGCGGTCACATCGAGTTCGGTGGCGTCGTAGAGCAGACGGCCTGTGCCGTCGGGTTCGACTTTGAAAATCTTGCCATCGTGGCCTGTGCCTAAATAGATGTTGCCCGCCGCGTCGGTTGCGGTTGACCAGATGTAGGCTTCTTTGGTGTCGTAGATGAGGGTGTAAGAAGGCGCTAGTGACAGCGCGCCGTTTTCGGCAATCGAGATGCCGCGAGCGTCGCCTTTCAAAATGTCTTCCTGTTTGGCAACTTCCCAGAACACCGGGTTGACGGCAAAGACTTCCAGGTTGCCAACAGCGAAAATTGTAAGTGCGAGGAGGATCACATAGAGACGCGAAAATTTGAGCATTAAAAAAATTCCTTTCCAAGTGGGCAGCGGTCATTGGTCGCCTGCATCCTTAGTCGTTTCGATTTTCATTGCACGAGGCTGACGGTGGACGAGCCGTATGACCGCTGCGCGCAGACTAAGGACGCAAGAAATTTATCACGAGGAAAGCGTAAACGGCTAATGCTGCAAGCGGAGCGACTTGCTTGACACTGTTTGCAGGCGGCTTCTAAGATTGAAGGTCTGACCCCATCGCAAAGGAGCGTTGCTTGCAAACCAAAGACGATTTGACCGAAGAATTCGCCGCCCGTTACGCGGCGATTGATGACGATGCGCCGAAAGCATATCCGGCCTCGAAACGAATGCTGGCGGTGGTGGCCGCTATGTTGGTGCCGGGCGCAGGCCATTTGGTGTTGGGCAAGTACGGGCGCGGCCTGCTGTTTTTCGCCACCCTTACCGGCGCTTTCATCCTCGGCTTGAGTTTGCACGCAAGGCTGTTTTATCCGCTGCCCTCGCCCACGGAACATTCCTCTGCGCCGGATTTCGTCGGCGTCCTGTGGTTCTTCGCGCAGATTGGCTCAGGGTTTTGCTACCTGGTCTCTTACCTGTTGGGCCTCGGCACGGTTCCGCAACCGAGCGCCGCGACCTATGAATATGGCAACACCTTTACCTGTCTGGCCGGGTTGTTGAATTATCTGTTGATGTACGACGTTTATGATATAGCCGCCGGGAGGAAACGCTAATGCACTTTTTGATGATGACGTTGTACGCGACCATCACCGCCATCGTTTCCGCTGGCATCGCTCCCAATCTGCACAGCAATCGTGACCGCTTGGTGTACGGGTTGAAAGTGTTTGGTATGTATCTGGGCATCGGCCTGGTGTTGTCTTGGGTGTTGTTCGCCATTCCGCGTTGGTAATTTCTCTCTCCATGAAAATCGCTTTTGTCATCTTTGATGGTATGACGGCGCTCGATTTCATAGGCGTCTATGATGCCGTGACGCGCCTGAAAATCATGCGGTATCGGCAAGATGTGCAGTGGGAGATTTGCGCCTACACCGCAACCGTCAGCGATCCGACGGGGCTGCGGTTTACGCCAGACAAGATAGGTGAATCGTTGAGCGCTTACGATGTGGTCATCGTTCCCGGCGGCTTCGTCGCTAGAAACCTGGTCAACGATGCGGCGTTCATCGCCTGGATTAAGACTGCGGCGAGTTGTCCGCTCAAGGCTTCGGTCTGTACCGGCTCGTTGCTTTTGGGGGCCGCCGGATTTCTGCAAGGCAAACGCGCCACCACGCATCCCTCGGCGTTCGCTTTGTTGGAAAAGTATTGCGCGGCAGTGGTAAATGACAAAGTGGTTGACGAAGGCGAAGTGATTACTGCACGCGGTGTCAGTTCATCTATTGATCTGGGATTGCACCTTTGTGAAAAATTCACCGACCACAAAACCCGCGAACAAATCCGCCAACAGATGGATTATCAAGGCTGAATATTGATGACGCGGCAGTGGAGCAAGGAGGAGAGAAAAAAAAGTTTGGCGTACCGCCCACAGGCCAATGGCGTTAAGTCAAGAAAAACTGTAGCGCCGACGGTCTAGTCTGCGGCTGACAGCAGCAAGCTAAGACTTGGATTTCGCGCTTCTGCAACCAAGTCCGCCGCCGGCTAGACCGTCGGCGCTACATCTATGCCGCTTCACTTCATGCCATTGGCCTGAAGGCGCAACGCCAAACTTTTCTTTTCTCTGTAAATTGACTCACTACCAACATCTCTTCGCCTTGAACTAATAATGCTGCTTGCGTTGCATAGTGAAAATCCCTTTATTTCAAAGCCTGCGCGACGCGCTCTTCAGCAGGCGGTTTGCCGATGGCAAAAGTGAAGACGTGTATGTGGTCGCGGTTTTCGCGCAACGCTTCGACGCGCCCGCTGGCTTCGAGTCTGGCAATCTCTGTCATTAAAAAATTCTGCTCGGCGGCGCTCATCCAGCCGTTGAAGATGTCGAAGGCCAAGCCTGTAGTGTGCGGCGGCACGTCAACTTTTGCGGCGTTCGCATTGGTCTCGCGCAGTTGATTTTGATATTGCTGAGTGCGAATCAACGACGTGATGGGCAGAGGTCTGCCGAATTTTTCTTTGTAGAGAGCGGCGACTTGCAAAATCATGCGGCGGGCTTCGGGGCGTATGAAACTCAACAAACGCATCTTGAATTGATGCCGACTGGCGGGGTCTTGCAAATCGTAAGCCTGCCCTCGGAAATTCGCCGCCGCGTTGGCCAGCCAACGATAACGCGCAAACAGCATCTCGCGGCGCACCGGGTCGGTGTAAAAAAATTCGCCGAGATTCTTTTTCAAAGTGACTTCATCAATGGCTTCCTGCAAGGCTTTCAGGCGCGTCGCCAAGCTGCCTTTCAAGTTGGCGTCTTGGCTCGCCAACCGCTGCGTTTGTAAATCAGCGCTTTGCTTTTGCAGTTGCTGCAATGAAGCATCAAAGGCGATTTGCGCCGCTGCAAACTCCTGTGAGTTTTTGTACAAGGTGAGGTTTTCGCCGGTCGCTGCATCGTAGTACGAAAAGGGCTCGCGGTCGCTCATCTCGCCGACGCCGTAGAGCAAATACGCCTCGCCAAGCGCGGCCATTTCCACCAGGCTGCCTTTCTCAATCAACTCCAGCAACTCCAAATAGTCTTGCGGAATCTCGTTATGAAACTCGCTCCAAGCGGCGTATTGAAGCGCCAGAAAGCGGCGACGGTCGGCATAATGCAGCAACTCTTTGGGAATGATAATTCTGGCGTTGCGACCGGATGGCTCGCCGCGCCCTTCTTCGACTTTTTTCTTGGCTTGTTGATACGCCTCAATCATAGGGTCTGGGGCGGCAGGCGCAAGCGTCGGCAGCGTCTGTTGACAGGCGGCGACGAGGAACAAAACCAGGCAAGCCAGAGTCATCGCTATTGACCGTGTCGGCAGTTTGAAAGAGTTTGGCTTGATAGACATCTTTGCAGCAATAGCTTACCTGAAATGTTGAGCCGGAAACACCGTGGCCGCGCTAAAAAAAAATCTTGGTGTAGCGGGGCGAGCAAGGAAAAAGCTTCGTCTCTCTTCATTGACTGCGTAGCAAAAAAAGTTCTGTAGAGTGCCTGCCGCAAATCAGAAATTTCAGGCTTCGGCCTCCCCAAGACAACTATTGTTTCCGATTTCCTCTGCAATTAGAATGCAAAGGCTGTTACTTGAGTCAAATTTCTTTTCCAGTTGTTTGTTGCCGAGCGCGACGAGGAGGCCAATAAATGATGAAGCGTTCATGGATGAAGGACGAAGGTTCTTCCGGCTTTGCGAGCCAATGGCAAAATACTGCTCCCGATAAAAAAATCTTTCTGGCGCTTTTAACGTCCGCCGGTTTAGCTATTCTATTGGCGCTAGGCGTTGCGTATATGAGCTTCAATCAAGCGCCCGACAGCGTGCAACCGGTCAAGCTGACGTTGAGCGCTACAGGGTCTATGCTGCTGTTGTTCGGGTTGACGTGGTGGCTTTCGACCAGGCTGGCCGAAAACTTGCGCCCATCTATGGCGTCATCCGAGGCGCTTGAGCAAGGGCTTGCGGCAGCGCCGGTCAGCCGTGAAGAGTGGCAACGCCTGCAACATGAACTGACCATCTATAAAGATATTTTCGATGATGCTCCGGTCTGCTATCACGAGTTGAACGCCGACGGGGTGTTGATGCGAGTCAATCATACGGAACTGGCGTTGCTGGGTTATAGCGCTGAGGAGATGATCGGTCATCACCCTTCCGAGTTCATCTTGGAAAAAAGTTCCCGCGATGCCATCGCCAAAAAGTTGAGCGGGGAAGTGCCGCTGCAAGCTTTTGAACGCCACTTCATTTGTAAAGATGGCAGCTTGCTGCCGGTGCTGGCCGAAGACCGTTTGATCCGCGATGCCGATGGCAAGGTCAACGGCATACGCACCACTTTACAGAATATCAAGGCGCGCAAAGAGGTCGAAAAGGCGCTGGCACGCGAGCGCGACCTGCTGCATACTTTGCTGACCCATATTCCCGATTGCATCTACTTCAAAGACTTGGCGGGGCGCTTCATACGCATCAATCAAGGGTTGGCGGAATTGCTCGATCTGGAAAATCCTGATGACGCAGTTGGCAAAAGCGACTTCGATTTTTACCCTTCCGATATGGCGAAAGAGGCGTTGGCCAGTGAACAGGAATTCATCAAGGCGGGCAAGCCTTTGCTGAATTGCGTCGAACAAATTATCAAGCCCAATGGCGAAGCGCGTTGGATGATGACTACGAAAGTGCCGATTCAAAGTCAGGAGGGCGAGTTTACCGGCTTGGTTGCCATCTCCAAAGACATCACCGAACGCAAGCTTGCCGAAGAACAATTGGCACAAAATCTGGAAGCTTTTTTAGAGGTCGTCAACGCGGTTGCAAAAGGCGATTTGCGCCGGCGCGGCGTGGAAGGCGAAAATACTTTGGGCAGCATTGCCGTCGCCTTCAATAAAATGCTTGAGGATTTCAGCACCATGCTGTTGCAGGTCAAACAGATGGGCGTGATGGTTTCGTCAAGCGCCGTGCAGATTCACACGGCTTCCGATCAGATTGCCGCAGGCGCGCAACGACAAACTCAGGAGATTTCCAATATTTCAAGCGCCATTAATGAAATGGCGGCTTCGATGAGTCAAGTATCAAGAAATGCGGTGAACTCTTCGGATGCAGCGCGCCTAGCTTTAGAGAAAGCGGCGCTTGGCAATCAATCGGCCTTTGATACGTCTGCGGCGATGTCGCAAATTGAAAACGCCGTGCAGGTGACTGCCGAAAAAATGCGCCTGCTGGGCGAACGCAGTTCCAAAATTTCCGAGGTCATAGATTTGATAGACGAGATTGCTACGCAAACCAACCTGTTATCTTTGAACGCGGCGATAGAAGCGGCGCACGCCGGACAGGCGGGACTGGGCTTCAGTGTGGTTGCCGATGAGATTCGCAAGCTCGCCGACCGCACCGGCAGAGCGACCAAAGATGTCAGCAAACTGATACGCGCCATTCAGGAAGAAACGGCGGAAGCCCTAGAAGCGATGGGACAGGGCAAGGAGCGGGTTACCGCCGGTCGCCAGTTGGCCGAACACGCCAGCCAGTCCTTGAGCGAGATTGCGGCGGCGGTCAAACAATCGGCGGAGTTGATTGAAGAAATCTCTGTGGCTTCCGAAGAACACGCCCGCGTGACCAATGATTTGGCTAACGTCATGCAATCGGTTTCCAATATTACCTATGAGACTTCGGCGAGCGCTCACCAGACCGCCAGCACGGTGAAAGGCATGGTCGAGCTATCCGATCAACTCAACGATTCTATGGTGATGTTCAAAATTAAAGACGCGCCGGTTTCGCACTATGCCATGAACCCTGTCAACAACCGCGAAGCGCGAGTCTCAGACTGAATGACAAACTCGCTTGAGAGCAGTTGAGCGGCGGTCTTTGACCACTGAAATTCCGATAGTCAAAGACCGCCGCTCATCTCGACTTTGCACATTTTTTAGAGACGACCAAACCTTGCCAATCCCACCGATGGAAATCGGTGGATAGTTAAAATCCAACCTACGAAACACCGCCAACGATAAACGAATCCCCCCAACGGCAGTTGGGGGATGGTTAAAATTCAGCCTACGAAACACCGCTAACCATAAACGAATCCCCCCAACGGCAGTTGGGGGATGGTTAAAGTCCAACCTACGAAACGCTGCTACCGATAAACTAATCCCACCAATGGAAATCGGTGGATACTTAAAGTCCAACCTTGCCCGATGCTCAAGGTTGGACTTTAAGTATCCCCCAACTGCCGTTGGGGGGATTGCAAAAAACTTTGCTTGTTTGCTCTGTAGGTTGGACTTTAAGTATCCCCCAACTGCCGTTGGGGGGATTCAGACGAATGGCCAAACCGCCTCGACTCTCCGTTGAGGGATTCAGATGAATTGCCTAACGGCCTCGGCTCTCCGTTGGGGGATTCAGGCGAATGACCCAACCGCCTAGACTCTCCGTTGCTAGATTTTTCCAGAAGCGAATCATCCTGACTGAATCCGCTTTTTACTTTCACCAATGGAAGTAGTGAACCTCAACTTTTGAGGCGAGGTTCACTACTTCCATGCGCGAACCACAACGCAAGCTCTTGGCTTGGTGCTGGCCAATTTCAACTTGTACAAAGTCGAGCTAAGGCGGCGAAGTCAGTCGTCGTCGGTGTCCTACCTTTTTTATCCCCGCCGATTTTTATCAAGGCCGCATCAAGGTCGCGACCAACTTGCAAGCCCGCTCACCAATGGCCGGAGCCTTTTCACGATTGCCGGACTTTCGATATAATTTGCCGGACGTGAGACCGTAAGCTTGAGGATTTACTCTACACTCTCCAACGCTATATCCTGGTGACGATGGCGCGGCGATGGTTTTGCTATTCAAGTCTGCTGTTGATAGCGACCGGCGGCGCGGTGCTTGGTCATTCGCAAGGCGAGAATTTCGGCGTTGCGAATGGTTGGGATAACGTGCGCTTCGTGTGTGGGAAAACGCTGGTGGAAAGTCTTGATGCTTGGTGCCAGGCGCGTGCCTCGCCAAGCCGTTGTATGACGACGAACGTATGAAAAAAGATTCTCGACTGAACGTCAACGCAGCTGAAGGGTTGTTGCATGACGATGGAGCCGACCGGCCAGCGGCGACGCCCGAGGCCAAGCCGAAAACGCTTTTGCTGATTGGCGAGGTCGCCGCGTGGCGTCATTTCATGCCGCAACTGCGCGCCGCCAATTATCAACTGCACACGCTTCCTCACGGGCAGCAGGCGCTTGGCGTTATTCTCGAACACTCTCCCGATGTCATCCTCATAGACGCAGAGTTGCCCAACGCCGCAGGCTTGCCGCTGGTGCAGACGCTGCGTGAAGAGGCGACAAGCGCGGCGCTTCCCATCCTCATGCTGGCGGCCAATGCCGATCACCAATTTCGTATAGAAAGCTTGCGCTGTGGGGCCGACGACATTCTTGTACAACCCTTCAGCGCTCAGGAACTGCTCGACGGTTTACGCAGCGTCCAGGCACTGGCGGCGATTCGTCAACAAGCCGTGGAGCGCGTCAACTGCATATTGGAAAATCTCAGCGATGGTTTGATTACTCTGAATCGCCAGTGGCGTTATACCTATGTCAATGCCGAAGCCGAAGGTTTGTTGGGGCGCAGGCGCGCCGAATTACTGGGCAAATTGGTTTGGGAAGAAGCGCCGCATCTGGCGCAAAGCGAGATGGAACCCGCCTTGCGTCGCGCCGTGAGCGAGCAATTGGTCAGCGATTTTGAAAGCTATGATTCGACCCTACAGCGTTGGTACGAGAATAAAATTTATCCTTTGCCCGACGGCGGGGTTTCGGTTTTCTTCCGCGACATCAGCGAACGCAAAAGCGCCGAACACGCCAACACCTTGCTTGCCGCCATCGTCGAATCTTCTGCTGACGCGATCATCAGCAAAGATTTGCACGGCACGATTATGTCTTGGAATCGCGGCGCGCAAAATCTCTTCGGCTATACAGAGGCCGAAGCGGTCGGCAGCGCCATCACGCTCATCATTCCGCCGGAGCAGTATGAAGAGGAGCGCCAGATTTTCAAGCGCCTGCGACGCGGCGAACACCTCGCTCATTATGAAACTCTGCGCTTGACCAAAGACGGTCGCAAGGTGGATGTCTCTTTGACCTTGTCGCCGATTCGTGCCGGGCAAGGGCAAATTGTCGGAGCCTCCAGCGTCGCTCGCAACATCACCGAACGCAAGCGCATCGAAGCCACTTTGCAGAAACAATCCGAACGCCAGCGCCTGATGTGGGAAGCCGCTTCCATACTGCTCACCACGGTAGAGCCGGATAAGATGATGCGCGAAATCTTTTATAAACTCGCGCCGCATTTCGAGCTGGATACCTATTTCAATTTCATGGTCAACGAGGCCGGGGATGCCTTGCGCCTGGAATCCTGCGTAGGCATTGCCGAAGAGATCGCGCAAAGCATACAGCGCCTGGAATTCGGGCAAGCGGTCTGCGGTACGGTCGCGCTCTGTCGCACTCCCATCGTGGCAACTTTTATACAAGACTCCGATGACCAGATGACGCAGTTAGTCAAATCGTTCGGCATACGCGCCTATACCTGTAGCCCTTTGATCGCCGACGGCAAATTACTCGGCACCTTGTCGTTTGCCAGCCGCACACGCGATCAGTTCGATGATGATGAAGTGGAATTTCTGCGAACCATCAGTCATTACGTGACCGTGGCTTATGAGCGTTTGGGATTGGTGCGCGAGTTGAAAGAGAATGATCGCCGCAAGGACGAATTTCTGGCGACCTTGGCGCACGAGTTACGCAATCCTTTAGCGCCCATACGCAACGGCTTGCAGATTATGCGCCTCGCGCCTGACAACCGCGAAGCCGTCGAACAAGCGCACAGCATGATGGAGCGTCAGTTACAACAGATGGTGCGACTCATAGACGACCTCTTAGACTTGAGCCGCATCAGCCAAGGCAAAATCGAACTTCGCAAAGAGCGCGTCAATCTCGCGGAGGTCGCGCAAATCGCTATTGAAATCAGCCGTCCGCTGTTTCAACGATACGGTCATCAATTGACGCTGGAACTGCCCGACCAAGCCATTCCGGTTGAAGCCGACGTGACGCGCTTGGCGCAGGTCTTTGCCAACTTGTTGAATAACGCCGCCAAATATACCGAAAAAGACGGACAGATTTATTTCCGTGCGCGTCAACAAGGCGACGAGATTGTCATCAGCATCAAGGACAACGGCATAGGCATTCCGGTGTTTATGCTGACCAAAGTTTTTGAAATGTTTACCCAGGCACACCCGCTGCCCGAACGCACCAAAGACGGTTTGGGCATCGGCTTGAGCATTGCCCGCCGACTGGTGGAAATGCATGGCGGCAACATCACAGCGCACAGCGCAGGATATGGCACGGGCAGCGAGTTTGTGATTCGTTTACCGGCGCTGGGGTCGGCAAAACCCTCTTCGCTGGTGCCGGAAGAGCAAGCCCAAGCGCCGACGGCGGCGGCGCGACGGCGTATTTTGGTGGCCGATGATAACGTAGATTCTGCCGACAGCATGGCGATTTTGCTGGGGATTATGGGCAACGAAGTGCGTACCGCCAATGATGGATTGGCCGCTGTCAAAGAGACTATGGGGTTTCGCCCCGATGTGATTTTGCTGGACATCGGTATGCCGGAGATGAACGGCTATGACGCTTGTCGGCGCATACGCGAACTACCGGAAGGCAAAGAAGTCGTCATCATCGCCTTGACCGGTTGGGGGCAGGATGAAGACCGGCGGCAATCACAGGAGGCCGGTTTTACTCATCATTTGGTCAAACCGGTTGACCTGGGAGCGCTGGAAAAACTTTTGGACAAGCTCGGCGACGAAGCGGTTTGACGCGCCAGGCATGAGGTTAGGTAGCGCGAAAAGCGTAGGGTTGAAGGCGTAGCGCTGGAAACTTGGGTTGGCTTCTGTGGAGCCAAGACAGCGAAGTTGGTCGCCGGTCGCGCCTGATGATTGTGGATAAAATAACCTGCAAAACTTGCGTGATTTTCCAAGGCCCTGTAGGGGCGACCCTGCGGTGGTCGCCCCTACAAGGTTGCACTTTATTTTCTCGGTAGTGGCTCAATCGAGAGAGATAGAGTTTGGAGTTCCGCCTTCAGGCCAATGGCATGAAGTGAAGCGGCATAGATGTAGCGCAGGCGGTCTAGCCGGCGGCGGACTTGGTGGCAGAAGCGCACGAAATCCAAGTCTTAGCTTGCTGCTGTCAGCCGCAGACTAGACCGTCTGCGCTACATCTTAACGCCATTGGTCTGAAGGCGGTCTTGTTAGCGGCTGAAACAACCGCCTGAAGGCGGAACTCCAAACTTTTCTTTTCTCTCCTCCTTGACCCACTACCATTTTCTCCACCAGCCTTACTTTTTTTGCCCGATCAGAGATTATCTTTTTGTAACTTTTTTGCCGTGAGCCTTGATTTCGCGCTGGCGAAATTGCCCGTCGCAACGGCATTGGTGTAAACTAAAAACTCCTCATAAAGACTGTCTCGATGAACTCAATACTGGTTCTCTCTTTTAATCCCCAGAAGGAGTGAAGCATGATAAACAGTATCAATCAGTTTCTCCCGATTGATGGGTTTATTTATCAAACCGCTTATGGCAACTATGTGGCGCAAATCGCCAACGCCTCGGACACCGTTGTTGATCGCCATAAACAACATCGCTTCGATATAGAGTTGATTAATCCGAACCACCCGCAGTTTCCGGTGCGGCGGTTGGCGGTCATCGCCGCCCCCGCAGCGCTTGAGCGCCACCGCAGTGCGTTTTTTCGCCATATCAATAGCTGGGCTTTTCGTCACCAGGACGAAGACGATTTCTTAGCCTCCGAATGGGTGTTTGACAGCATCGCCTGACCCGTTGAAACGGCAAGCTGTTACTACGAGCCTAGACGCCAGGGGGTTGACGCGGCCTGGCCACAAGCACACAAGGGCAAGGCGGCGGCGAGTTGCGCCTACAAAAAAAGCGCCGCGATGAGGGTGTAATCCGGCATCGCGGCGCGGGTTGGTTGGTCGCAATTGGCCAGCCGCTTAGGCGGCGGGTTTGTATTTTTTCAGATTGGCCAGACTCTCGAAATAGAAAACTTTGCCATCGGCAGTCGCGCCGATAATGGCTTTGGCTTTGTCCACTTTTTTGTGGCTGACCGGATCAATGGCCATGCGGCTTTTCGCATCGCCCTGCAATTTGCCTTTGCACATTTCGCAGCAGCCGTAATAGGTTTTGCCCTGCACGGCAACCGGTATCTGCTCTTTATCGAAGCGCTGATTATTAATCATGCAGACGTACTTGGATTCCACCTGCACCAACCCATTGTCTTGTAAGGCGGGACGCGCCTGGGCGGTCAGCACCGCCACGCCGCTCAGTAAAATAGCCACAGCGAAGAGGGACAGCCTCCGCACCAGAGGGGAAAAATTCGTGTTGTCGAGATTCATCAAGTTTGCTCCTTTGTGATGTCGTTTTCGATTATAGAATCATCGGGCTGTTCAATTCAGTCCGCTAGGATTATAGCGGTTCACGGCATTTTGGTGAACCGGAAGATGACTTGGCCTGATTCAAATTTTTTTTAACCGGCAACGAGTCGCTGGCGAGGCGGGCGATCATTGAGATTAATTCATCGGGACTGACGGGCTTGGTCAAGTAGGCTTGAAAGCCGTTTTCCAAAGCGCGTTGGCGCTCTTCGTCCAACGCATAACCGGTCAAGGCCAGCGCCGGTATCTGGGTGTCGCGCCAGGCCGCACGAATCCGCGTAATCAAACTGTGGCCGTCTTCTCCGGGCATTCCCAAATCACTGACCAAGACATTGGGCTGCCATTCCTGCAACAGCGCCAGCGCTTCCTGCGCCGTGCCTGCGCCTTTGGTTTGCGCCTGGCACTGATTGAGGATGAAGCAGATTAATTCGCGGGTGTCTTCCTGATCGTCCACCACCAGAACTTGAACCTGTGCGAGGCTGGGCAGATGTTTCGCCTTGTGGAAATTGCTATTGGTTAGCGCTGGCTCGGTGTTGCCATTGAACAAACGAGTCGTGTTAATCGGCAAATCAAGGGTGAAGGTTGCGCCTTTACCTTCGCCTGCACTGTCGGCGCGCACCGTGCCGCCGTGCAATTCAACCACTCTTCGCACAATGGATAAACCCAATCCCAGACCGCCCTGCTTGCGCGTCGTCGAACCATCCGCCTGTCGGAAGCGGTCAAAAATATACGGCAGAAAAGCGGACGAGATGCCCTGGCCGTTGTCTTGCACTTGTAGCTGCATCGTCGCCTCGGCGCGCCGCAGCGATATGGTGATTTCGCCCTTGGTCGGCGTGAACTTTACCGCATTCGATAACAGATTCCACACCACTTGCTGCAAGCGCGTCGAGTCGCCTAAAGTTGTCGGCAGGCCGCGCTCAAGTTCCAGGTGAAATTTGATGTTCTTGGCTTCAAGAGCCGGGCGCATTGTTTCGACCGCCGCTTTAACGACAGCATCAAAAGACACCAGTTGCAATTGCAGTTGCAGTTTTCCGGCAATGATGCGCGAGACATCGAGGATGTCTTCAATCAGTTGCGCCTGCATCTTGGCATTGCGCTCGATGGTTTCCAGCGCACGCTCCGCCGTCTCGGTATTGAGAGTGCCGCCGTTCAACAGCTTGATCCAGCCAAGGATCGAATTCATGGGAGTTCGCAATTCGTGCGACAGGGTGGCAAGGAATTCATCTTTCAAACGATTGGCGGTTTCGGCTTCGGCGCGTGCCAATTGTTCCCGCGCCAGCAATTCTTCTCGCGCTTGTTCCGCCTCTTTCAACTCCGAAATGTCGCGGGTGAAACAGTACGTGTGAATGAATTCTTCGCCTTGCCATTTGACATTCGAGTTGATCAAAACGGTTTTAATCGAACCGTCTTTGCAACGCAAACGCGCTTCATAATTGCACAAGGTTTCTTTGCTGCCCAGACGACTCAGTATGTCTTCGATCACCGTTTGATCGGCGTGAAATTCGCTAATCGGACGCCCGAAATATTCGTCTCGCGTGTAGCCCAATAAGTCCAACTCCGTTTGATTCGCCCAGAGAATCGTGCCGTCATGTCCCACCCAGTGCATTCCCACAGAGGCGTTCTCAACGAAGTCGGTCAAGTCCTGTTCGCGTTGGCGCAAGGCGGCTTCGGCTTTTTTGCGCTCGGCGATTTCGCGTTGCAAGTTCTCCACGGCGGCGCGCAACTGGCTGGTGCGTTCGTTGACGCGGCGCTCAAGGTCGGCATTGAGTTGATCGAGTTTCTGATTGCCTTCCTGCAAGAGTTGCGCCTGCACTTGAATCTCGGCGTTCTTGCGATAGAGGTCTATGAAGAAGCGCGCTTTGGCTTTCAAAATCTCCGGCTCGAAGGGTTTGAAGAGATAATCCACGGCTCCCAACGAATAACCTTTGAAGACCTGGCTTTCATTTTGATAAAAAGCGGTCAAGAAAATAATCGGCGTGTGCTGTAGTTTTTTCACCTGCCGCATCATCTCTGCGACTTCAAAGCCGTCTAGCAAAGGCATATCCACATCCAGCAGGACGAGGGCGAATTCCTCATCGAGCAAACGCCGCAAAGCCTTTTTGCCGGAATCTACGGTGACAATATTTTCGCCGAGTTCTTCTAACACGGCGCGCATGGCTGTCAGATTATCAAGGTGATCATCCACCAGTAACAGGTTGACTTTATGCTTCTCTTGCATGGGAATTTCCTTGGCGTCCGCCCTGTGGTTGGGCAAGCGGCGGCGTTAGAAAACAGCGCCGCTTGCCCAGGATTGCCCAGCCGAAACCAACTCAGGCGACGCTGTACAGATCACCTTTTTCCTGGCACGTCCACACTCGCAAGGCCGACAACAGTTGCTCGCGGTTGACCGGCTTGGCGATATAATCGGAAGCTCCTGCGTCCAGACACTTCTGGCGGTCGCCCTTCATGGCTTTGGCGGTCAGCGCGATAATCGGCAGCGTCTTGTACTGCAACAGCGAGCGAATCTCCATCATGGTTTCATAGCCATCATATTCCGGCATCATCATGTCCATCAATACCACGTCTAGGTCCGGCGTCTCTTTGAGCAATTCAATCGCCCCTTTGCCGTTGTCTTTAGAATAAACCTGCATCCCGTAAGCCTCAAGCAGACTGGTCAAGGCAAAGATGTTGCGTATGTCATCGTCCACAATCATCACCTTTTTGCCGACCAGCACTTGATTGGGATGGTACAGATCAAAGAGCAAATGGCGTTTGCCCTCCGGCACATCGGTCGCGGCGCGATGCAGAAACAGCGCCGTTTCCGCGAACAGTTGTTGCGGCGAGGCGACCTCTTTGACCTTGAGTTGTTTGGCCAGATGGTAGAACTCAGCTTTTTCTCTGGCCGTCCACTCTGCCTCGCCTTGCAACACCACGGGAATATTTCGCAGGCTCGGTTGCTTGACAAGGCCTTCCAGGACGCGCAAGGCCGCTTTGTCCGGCAGATTGGCATCCAGCAACAGACAGTCGGCATCTGTCGCTTCCAGCGCCGCTAGACCTTCTTCGACCGACCCCGCCGTGGTTACTTCTATATCGCCGTTGCCTAGCAACTCCAGCGTATGTTGACGCGCCGTGTTGTCTTCGGCGACCACCAACAAGTGCTTGCTGGGTTTTTCGACAAACTCTTTTATGTGCGCGATGACCTCTTCGATGCCTTCGCGGTTGGTGGGCTTCTCCTGTTGCTCCAACACCCCATAACTGTGGCCAAGATGCTGATTGCTCGGCATGGTCACCGACATCACCTGCACGGGAATATGACGGGTGTGCAGATTGACTTTCAATTGGTCGAGCAATACCCAACCGTTCATATCCGGCAGATTGATGTCGAGCGTGATCGCCGTGGGTTGATATTGCGCGGCCAGAGTCAACGCCATCTCGCCGCTGTTGGCGATGATGCCCTTGAAGTCTTGCTCCTGCGCGGCGCTCAAGATAATCCGCGCAAAACTCATATCATCTTCGATAATCAATAACACCGCATCGCCCGTTTGAATCTCTTCGCGGTCATCGCTGAATTCGGAAGCCGTCGCGCCATGCTGGTGCAGTTGTTCGCTCAAGGCGAGAAACTGAGCGCGCAACTCTTTGCCTTCCGTTTCATTGGCGTTGCGGCGGCTGACGTATTGCGCGGCGTCCGTAGCTTTGTAGCGCAAAGGGATGAAGAGGGTGAAGGTGCTACCTTGATCAACTTCGCTCTGCACCACCAGTTCGCCGCCCAGCAGTTGCGCCAGTTCGCGGCTGATGGTCAAACCCAATCCAGTGCCGCCGTACTTGCGACTGGTGCCGCTTTCGGCCTGTTGGAAAGACTCGAAGATGATCTTCTGTTTAGCGGCGGGAATGCCTATGCCGGTGTCAGACACCGCAAAGGCGAGGACTTCGGGCGCGTCGTTGAGCGAGCGATTGTCGGGATTCCAGCCGCCAGTCACCGGCTCTACGCGCAATCTGACCTGGCCGCGTTCGGTGAATTTCAAAGCGTTGGCCAAAAGGTTTTTCAAAATCTGCTGCAAGCGTTTGGAGTCCGTAAACATGGTCTTGGGCAAATACGTATCGCGTTCGATGATGTAGCGCAGCCCTTTGCGCTCGAATTGATGACGGAAGACGCGCTCCATCTGGTCTTCGATTTCGCTGAACGACAAGTCGCGCAAATCCAGGGTCACAGTGCCGGATTCGATCTTCGACAAATCCAGAATGTCGTTAATCAAGGCCAGCAAATCCTGTCCGGCGTTTTGAATGGTGCGCGCATATTCGCGCTGTTTTTCTTCGAGGTTGCCTTGTGGATTTTCCGCCAGTTGTTGCGCCAGTATCAGCAAACTGTTGAGCGGCGTGCGTAACTCGTGCGACATATTCGAGAGGAATTCCGATTTGTATTTCGAGGTCAGCGCCAACTGTTCGGCTTTCTCTTCCAAAGCGCTCTTGGCCAACTCGACCTCTTGATTCTTCTGCTCCACTTCGATCTTCTGTTCTTCAAGCAGGCGCGCTTTGTCTTCCAACTCTTCGTTGGTCTTCTTCAAAATCTCTTGCTGGCTTTGCAACTCTTTGGCCAGCGATTGCGACTGCTTCAACAAATCTTCGGTTCGCGTACTCGCCTGTATGGTGTTGATGACGATGCCTAAACTTTCCGTCAGTTGTTCGAGGAACGATTGATGCGTGGCGCTGAAACGCTCAAACGACGCCAACTCGATCACCGCTTTCGGATAGCCTTCAAACAACACCGGCAGGATAATGACGTTGAGCGGCTTGGCTTCGCCCAAACCGGAATTGATCTGCACATAATCGGCAGGCACATTGGTCAACAGTATGCGTTGTTTTTCCAGCGCCGCCTGGCCGACCAGACTTTCGCCCAGATGCAATGAATTCGAGATGACGCGGCGTTCGCGGTAGCCGTAACTGCTCTTCATCTTCAACACCGCTTCGCCTTCTTCATCGTTTTCGATGATGTAAAAGATGCCGTGCTGCGCGCCGACCAACGGAGCCAGTTCCGACAGCGTCAACTTCGAGACTTCGAGCAAATCTCGCTGCCCTTGCAAGAGGCGCGTGAACTTGGCGATGTTGGTTTTTAACCAGTCCTGTTCGGCGTTGGTCTGTGTCGTCTCTTTGAGGTTGCGAATCATTTCGTTGATATTGTTCTTCAACTCTTCGACCTCGCCGCGTGCCACGACCTGCACGGTGCGGCTCAAGTCGCCTTTGGTCACGGCGGTTGCGACTTCGGCGATGGCGCGCACCTGCGTAGTCAAATTGGCGGCCAACTGATTGACGTTATCAGTCAAGTCGCGCCACGTTCCCGCCGCGCCCGGCACTACGGCTTGGCCGCCCAGACGACCATCCACGCCGACTTCACGCGCCACGCCCGTCACCTGATCGGCGAAGGTGGCCAGCGTGTCAATCATGTTGTTGATGGTTTCGGCAAGCGAGGCGATTTCGCCTTTCGCCTGCACCGTCAGTTTTTGTTTCAAATCGCCATCGGCCACGGCGGTCACGACCTTGGCGATACCGCGCACCTGGTCGGTGAGGTTCGCCGCCATAGAGTTCACATTGTCGGTCAAATCTTTCCACGTACCCGACACCCCAGGCACTTCGGCCTGGCCACCGAGCTTGCCTTCCGTACCGACTTCACGCGCCACGCGAGTGACTTCGGCAGCGAATGAATTCAACTGGTCAACCATCGTGTTAATCGTGTTTTTGAGTTCGAGAATTTCGCCCTTCACGTCCACGGTGATTTTTTTCGAGAGGTCGCCGCTGGCAATAGCGGTGGCGACTTGCGCGATGTTGCGGACCTGCGAAGTTAAGTTCGAGGCCATGAAGTTGCCGTTATCGGTCAAATCTTTCCACGTACCGCCGACGCCTTTGACGATGGCTTGGCCGCCGAGTTTGCCTTCGGTTCCGACTTCGCGTGCGACGCGAGAGACTTCACCGGCGAACGAGTTTAATTGGTCAACCATCGTGTTGATGGTGTCTTTGAGTTGTAAAATTTCGCCTTTCACATCCACGGTAATTTTCTTTGACAAGTCGCCGTTAGCGATGGCGGTGGCGACTTGCGCGATGTTGCGGACTTGCGAAGTTAAGTTCGAAGCCATGAAGTTGACGTTATCGGTGAGGTCTTTCCAAGTACCGGCGACGCCTTTCACTTCGGCCTGGCCGCCGAGCTTGCCTTCGGTGCCGACTTCGCGTGCGACGCGAGAGACTTCACCGGCGAATGAATTCAACTGGTCAACCATCGTGTTAATGGTGTTTTTGAGTTCGAGAATTTCGCCCTTCACGTCCACGGTGATTTTTTTCGAGAGGTCGCCGTTGGCCACAGCGGTTGTCACTTCGGCGATGTTGCGGACTTGACCTGTGAGGTTTGCCGCCATGAAGTTGACGTTATCGGTAAGGTCTTTCCACGTACCCGACACTCCAGGCACTTGCGCTTGACCGCCGAGCTTGCCTTCGGTTCCGACTTCACGCGCCACGCGGGTGACTTCGGCGGCGAACGAATTCAACTGATCCACCATTGTGTTAATCGTGTTTTTCAATTCCAGAATTTCGCCGCGCACATCTACAGTAATTTTTTTCGAGAGGTCGCCGCTGGCGATGGCGGTGGCGACTTGCGCGATGTTGCGGACTTGCCCTGTGAGATTTGCCGCCAGCGAGTTGACGTTGTCGGTAAGGTCTTTCCACGTCCCCGACACCCCAGGCACTTGCGCTTGACCGCCGAGTTTACCGTCGGTTCCGACTTCGCGTGCGACGCGAGAGACTTCACCGGCGAACGAGTTTAATTGGTCAACCATCGTGTTGATGGTGTTTTTGAGTTCGAGGATTTCGCCTTTCACTTCGACAGTGATTTTTTTCGAGAGGTCGCCTTTGGCAATAGCTGTCGAAACCTGAGCGATGTTGCGGACTTGCGAAGTTAAGTTCGAGGCCATGAAGTTGACGTTATCGGTGAGGTCTTTCCAAGTACCGGCGACGCCTTTCACTTCGGCCTGGCCGCCGAGCTTGCCTTCCGTACCGACTTCACGCGCCACGCGAGTGACTTCGGCAGCGAATGAATTCAACTGATCCACCATCGTGTTAATCGTGTTTTTCAATTCCAGAATTTCGCCCTTCACGTCCACGGTGATTTTTTTCGAGAGGTCGCCGCTGGCAATAGCGGTGGCGACTTGCGCGATGTTGCGGACCTGCGAAGTTAAGTTCGAGGCCATGAAGTTGACGTTATCGGTGAGGTCTTTCCAAACGCCAGCAACGCCCGGCACGACTGCCTGGCCGCCGAGTTTGCCATCGGTTCCGACCTCGCGAGCAACGCGTGTGACTTCCGAAGAGAACGAACGCAGTTGGTCAACCAGAGTGTTCATGGTGTCTTTGAGTTGGAGAATTTCGCCGCGCACGTCCACAGTGATTTTTTTGGAGAGGTCGCCGTTGGCTACGGCTATGGTCACGTCGGCGATGTTTCGCACTTGCGCGGTCAAGTTGTTGGCCATCGAGTTGACGCTATCGGTCAAATCTTTCCACGTACCCGACAAGCCTTTGACCTGCGCCTGGCCGCCGAGTTTGCCTTCGGTTCCGACTTCGCGTGCGACGCGGGTGACTTCGGCGGAGAACGAACCGAGTTGTTCAACCATAGCGTTGACGATTTTGCTGGTGCGAAGAAATTCGCCCTGCAAGGTTCTGCCGTCGAATTCTACGGTCATGGTTTGCGACAGGTCGCCTTTGGCAACCGCGCCGATGACGCGAGTCATTTCGCTGGTCGGACGCACCAGATCGTCAATCAAGCCATTCATCGAATCAAGCATCCCCGACCACGAGCCGCCGATTAATTTGAAGCGTGCGCGTTGGGTGATTTTGCCTTCTTTTCCGACGACGCGGCCTACCCGTTCCAACTCCGCCGCCATCATTTGATTCATCTCGACGACTTCGTTGAAAGTGTCTGCGAGTTTGCCGTTGATGCCGGTCCAGGTATCGGGCAAACGGACCGCGAAATTGCCACGCTTGACGGCCAGCAAGCCCTGTAGCAAGAGCTTTAATTCGTTGCCTTCTTCATCCATCAGCAGAGGGGCGGCCATTATGCTGAGTTCTTCAGAGTCTTTGGCTTTGCTACGCGATTTCGCTATAGACCTTTTTGATTGAGCCATATTTTTTCCTCTCAATTGACAAGATATTGCCGACACTGGTTATTGAAAAACGGAGCCACGAGGATGCCGGAAACCGCACCGCGTGAGTTATGGTAATAATAAAACATAGGCTTTTTCATGAAGCTTCAAAATGGTTTTCGCTATAGTCCTTATCGCCAGATGATTGCATACCGAAACGGCTCAAGAATCAGAGTAACGAGACCCTTCAACCAAAAGGGACAGAAATCAATTTGGTTTTCGTATTGCTGCTCCAATGCTATTCAATTTTGAGTATGAAAAAAGTACAGCGTAGCTTCAAAAAACTATCACCGAGAATTATGTGCAATTGGTATGCCTGCTTGAACAATATGACCGAGTTGATGGAGGAAAATATTCAGGCCAAAAAAAATCTTGCGCTTTCAACAGTTAGATTTTTTTGCGCCGAGCCGAAAGCCGCCATTGACGCCTTCGGTCAGAGGGAAGGCGGTGGACGATTTCAAGTCAGTATTGCCGCGCCAGCATTTTTCTGTACGCATTTTATGCAGCGACGGGGCGCTCGTCCACGGGCTAACATCCGTGGCTTTATGCTTACGCCCACGAAGTGGGCTACCCAATCGCTTTCAAGAAGGGGCGACCACCGCAGGGTCGCCCGTACCGGGTTGCACTTTATTTCGCCCACAATCCTGAGCCAACCGCATCGGCAAGCGGATAGCGCAGCCCGATGATTTGAAACTGCTCTCGCCATATTCTTCGGCGTCTAGTATTTTCTTTCTATGAGATTTGCCTTCCGGCAATGGCGTGTCGTGGCGCTTTTAATAGCGGTCTTTCTGGTGGCCTGTTATCAGAGCGCGCTGCCGGATGCTGCTGTGAAGACGGCTTCACCCGTAGAAGCGCCCGCTGTGCCGCCGCCCGATCAGTCCGCCGCGCCCATCCGTTTAACCAGAGCGCAATTGCTCAATGCCGCCCAAGCCGGAGGCGATTACCTGTTGCGGATGCAGAAACAAGACGGCAGTTTTCATTACCTCTACGACCCCGAAAAAAATGAGTTTCCCCAGCGCCGCTACAATATTCTTCGCCACGCTGGCACCACCTGGTCGCTCTTTCAACTTTATAAAGCGACCCATGAGGCGCGCTATCTGTTGGCGGCGCGGCTGGCCTGCCGCTTTCTGCAAACCACCTTTCGCGCTGTGCCACGCAAAGCGGCGCTCTATGTTCTGGATTTCGATGGCAAAGCCAAACTGGGAGCCAATGGGCTGGCTTTGCTGGTGCTGACCAAACAACTTCAGCTGGATGCAAAGAACGCCAACCGCGAAGCCGCCCGTGGTCTGGCCCATATGATTCTCGCTCTGCAACGCCCGGATGGCGCGTTTGCCAGTTATCATCGGCTGCGCGGCGACGAACCCGAAGGCAACGTCTCGCTTTATTATCCCGGCGAAGCGATTTTGGGTTTGGTAGATATGTACCAAATTACCGGCGATCAGCGCTTGCTGCAAGCGGCGCGGCGCGCTGCCGATTATCTGGTGGATTCGCAACGCCGCTTGCACGAGTTGCCGCCCGACGCCTGGTTGATGCAAGCCCTTGAAGCCTTGCACAACATCAAGCCGCAACCGCAATACTTTGAGCATACGCTGGCGCTTGCCGACGCTATGGTTGCGTATCAATACAGCGCCGCCGATGCCGCCGAATATGCCGGAGGATTTGCGCCCGGAGTGCCACGCGCTACGCCCGCCGCTTCGCGCGCCGAAGGCATATTGGCGGCCTATCGGCTGGCGAAAGCGGCTAACGATAAGCGCGCCGCAAAATTTGCCGATGCCTTGAAAGCGGCGGCGCGGTTTCAACTGTCGCAGCAATTCACCGACGCCCAACGCTTCCATCTGCCGAACCTGCACAGCGCCCAAGGCGGCTTTCGCGAAAGCCTTGAAGTGATGCGAATCCGCATAGATTATGTGCAGCACAACATCTCCGCTTTGCTGGGCATCGCCGACACCCTCTACTGATTGCAGATTGCCGATTGCAGATTGCGGATTGGTTGTTGCGGATATTTTTGATGAAGGTTGAATTTCGTTGAACTGAAAATGAACGTGCAAAGGACTGGACAAAAAATTGACATCGCAAACCAACAACACCAAGGCCGCAAGCCAAACTGACAACACCAAAGCCGCCAGCCGCAAGCCGCAAGGCGCAATCTTTTTGGATCGCGACGGCACGATTAATGAAGACATCGGCTATGCCGCGCACCCTGATGAACTTGTCATCTATCCGTATGCCGCAGAAGCCATACGTCGCATCAATGAAGCGGGCTGGAAAGTGATTGTCATCACCAATCAATCGGGCATCGCACGCGGCTTGCTGGATGAAGCGATGCTCGACAAAATTCATGAGCGGTTGCAGGCTGAACTGGCCAAAGACGGGGCGCATCTGGATGCGATTTATTATTGTCCGCATCATCCGCGCATTGGTGATGAGCGCTTTCGCCAGGTCTGCGCCTGTCGCAAACCGCAAATCGGAATGCTGGAACGGGCGGCGCACGAACATGGCATTGACCTGGCGACATCGTTGGTCATCGGCGATAAAGCGAGCGACATCAATTTAGCCAGCAACGCCGGGGCGCAAGGCGTCCTGGTGCGAACCGGCTACGGCAACGAAACTCTTGCCCACATTGAACGCTGGCCATGTTATCCTTCCCTCGTCGCAGAAAATTTGCTCGACGCGGTGACCCGGATTTTGGCAGGAGGCAAGCCTTCGTGAAACGAAGGAGCAAACCAGCGAATGGTCAGGACCTGCGTCAGGCGTTGACACCAGAGGCCGCAACCGACTGCGAGAGCGTGGCGATTGTTGGAGAGGCAAGCGATGAATATTTACATTCTCATTCCGCAAATAGATAGCCGATTATTTGAATTTCCGATTGGCGCGTACAGTTCCAGAGAACTGGCGTTTCAGGCCATCAAAAACGATTATGTTGACCATTATCCCAGCGTACCGCTCGACGATATCAAGGTGCAGCATCTGGATAACATCGAAGTTTTGACCTGCATCAACAAACAAGGCGAAACGGTCGTCAGCTATAACATCATCATGAAAGTGCTGGATGATGCTTACGTTGAATCCACGTTGATTTCATGAAGGTACTGGTAGTTGGCCATTCATCAAGCGGTCATTGAGGAAACGGCAGGCACGGCCATAGCCCAAAGGCACGAAGTTCAGGTTTGCCAAAAAGGTTCGACAACCTGTAGTTTGTCGGACTTCGCTGAACTTTATGCCTTTGGCCTGTAGGTGGAACTACGAAACCCTTGCCGTTCTCACTCCCTTGAGCCACAGCCGATTTTTCTTTTCGGGTGCATCAATGATGAGAGATGACCTTCATAACTCTGTTAGAATTTGCTGCGGTTTGATCACCTTTGATCAATTTTTCTGGAACGTATAAATACCGATGAAGTTGAGAACCGTAAATGCCACCCGTTATGTCACGCCGCTGCGCGAGGGCGGTTCGCTGCCAGCCATCATCGAAGCCGATGATGATGGAATGTATGTATTGAAGTTTCGCGGCGCGGGGCAGGGCAACAAAGCCTTGGTTGCCGAACTGGTGGCCGGTGAACTGGCACGCGCCGTGGGCTTGCCAGTGCCGGAAATCGTCTTGGTGGAACTCAATATGGAATTGGCGCGCACCGAACCCGACCCGGAAATCCAAGACCTTATCAAAGCCAGTGCAGGGGTGAATCTGGCGCTCGATTATCTGCCCGGCGCGGTGATGTTTGATCCGGTGGCCGATACGCCAGATGCCCAACTGGCTTCGGCTATTGTCTGGTTCGATGCCTTCGTGACCAACGTGGATCGCACGCCGCGCAATACCAATATGCTGATGTGGCACCGGCGGCTGTGGTTGATAGACCACGGCGCGGCGCTCTACTTTCATCATTCCTGGAATAATTATCTCCAACGCAGCCGCAGCCCTTTCCCTTTGATCAAAGACCATGTGCTGTTGCGCTTTGCCGGTTCGCTGCGCGATGCGGATGCGAAGATGCGCGCCCAAATTAGCGTCAAGATGATTAGCGATATTGTGCAAATGATTCCGGATGACTGGTTGGTTGGCGATTCCCATTTCGGTCATCACGATCACTACCGCGAGGCGTACCTCGACTATTTGACGCAGCGGTTGGAAGCCCCGCGAGAATTTGTGGAGGAGGCGATTCGTGCGCGAGCCATCTACCTATAATTACGCGATCATTCGCGTCGTTCCGAAAGTCGAGCGCCAGGAGTTCATCAATGTCGGCGTCATCGTTTCCTGTCCGGCGCAGAAATTTCTTGAAGCGCGCCTTGAAGTGGACGAAGGGCGTTTGCGGGCGCTGGACGCGACTTTGGACAGGGAAACCATGAGCGCGCACTTGCAAGCGATACTGGCGATTTGCGCGGGCGGCGAACAGGCCGGAGCGATTGGTCAGTTATCGCAACGCGAGCGCTTTTATTGGCTCACCGCCACGCGCAGCACCATGATTCAAACCTCGCCCGTGCATAGCGGACGTTGCCAGAATCCACTTGAAGTGCTGGAGCATCTGCTCGACACTATGGTGCGTCCGCCGCGTCCTGTCGCGCCTTTGCATAAGCAAAAAGCGGCAGCCGCGTCTCCAATAAAAAATAATCGGCAGCCACAGAAGTCGAAAAGCAATCGTCGGAAAACTCCGAGCAAACCAAATTCACAGGAGAACGAAACCTCATGATTCAAGTCAGCATTCACTATCCGCAACAGGAAGGCGGCACCTTTGATCTCGAATATTATTGCAACCAGCATATTCCTATGACCGAAGAAAAATTGGCTCCGGCGCTGAAAGGCATTAGCATCCAAAGCGGACTGAACGGCGGCACGGCGGATTTACCTGCGCCTTTTGTTGCCGTCTGTCATCTGCTCTTCGATTCTGTGGAGGCTTTTCAGGCCGCTTTCATGCCGAACGCCGAAGTTTTGCAGGGCGACATTCCCAACTACACCAATATCAAACCGCTGATTCAAATCAGCGAAGTGAAAATTTCGCGCTAATCCGGGCGACCAGCGTTGCCGACGCTGGCGCGATAAGCTCTGAACTATTGAGCCAGGCGGTGAAGCGCAAATCTCGGCGTTTGCCGCTTGATATACGCTCGTTCAATCTCTAACATCTGTGGCGAATGCTGACACTGCTGAACATTTCCAACATCGCTTTGATAGACGATTTGCAAGTCGAGTTTGAGCGCGGCCTCAATTTATTGACCGGCGAAACCGGCTCCGGCAAATCCATCATCGTGGACGCGCTGGGCGTTTTGATTGGCGGACGCTTTGCTGCCGACATGATTAAAGCCGGAGAGACTCGCGCTTTCATCGAAGGACTCTTTTCCGTAGGCCGCAATCCTGAACTGGAAGCGTTGTTGGCCGCCGCCGGTATCGAGTTGTCCGCTGAGGAAGAGCGCCTCGAAATTTTAATTCGCCGCGAACTAACCGCCACCGGGCGCAATAAAATTTTCATCAATCATCAAATTGCCACCCTCGCTTTGTTGAAAGAGTTGCGGCAATTTCTGGTGGACATACACGGGCAGGGCGAACAACAGACGCTCTTTAATCCTGACACTCATCTGGAATTGCTCGACGAGTATGCGGGGTTGCTGAACCTGCGGCAAGAGGTCGCGGCGCATTACAAACAGTGGTTGGCGCGCAAACGCGAACTCGATGAACTGCGAAAAGATGATGCCGAAAAATTTCAACTGCTCGACATATTGCGCTTTCAAATTGATGAACTGGAACGCGCCCAATTGAGCATAGGCGAAGATGAGCGCTTGGAAGAAGAGCGTCGTCGTTTGAATAACGTCGAAAAGTTGACGACGATGGGCGGCGAAAGCTACGGCTTGATTTATGAAGACAACGATTCGGCGATTGCCCGCATAGGCCAGGCGACGCGCCGCGTCGAAGAGTTGGCGCAATACGAATCGAGTTTCAAAAATTATCTCGAAGGTTTGCAATCGGCTCGCGCCCTGCTTGAAGATTTGGCGTTTGCGCTGCGCGATTTCGCCGCGGGGCTGGAATTTTCGCCCACCCGTCTGGGCGAAGTCGAAAATCGGCTGGCGGAAATTTCGCGCTTGAAACGCAAGTACGGCGGCACTATCGAAAGCGCTTTGGAGCATCTGGAAAAATCGTCAGACCGCTTGTTGCACATCGAGCATTCGGACGAACGCGAAAAAGAGTTGCAGAAATCTTTAAGCGCGGCGCGGCGGCAATACCTGGAGGTCGCCAGACAATTGCACGCCAAGCGCGACAAGGCGGCACAGAGTTTTGCCAAGCGCGTGGTCGGTGATTTGGCGGAAGTGGCGATGGAGAATGCGCGCTTTGAAGCGCGCATCCATGCGCCTGTCGAGGCCGAGTTGATGGATGAAGAGGCCGCGCGCCATTTTCATGCGCGCGGCATAGACCTAGTGGAGTTTTATGTTTCGGCCAACGTCGGCGAAGAGGTGCGCCCGCTCGCCAAAGTCGCATCGGGCGGCGAAGCCTCGCGTCTGATGCTGGTGTTGAAAACCATCGCCAACGCTTCCGAGTATCCGCGCACCATCGTCTTTGATGAAATAGACACCGGCATAGGTGGGCGGGTCTCCGAAGCGGTAGGCGTAAAATTGAAACGGCTGTCGGCCTCGAATCAAGTTTTATGCGTCACCCATCAAGCGCAAATCGCGCGCTTTGCCGATACTCATTTGCTGGTGCAAAAGAGCGTCATCGAAGGACGCACGGCGGTGAGTTTGGACAAGCTCAACACCAAAGGGCGCGTCGAAGAGATCGCCCGAATGCTGACCGGAACCGCGATCACCGAGACCGCACGCCGCCACGCCAAAGAGTTATTGAAGGTGTGATGAGGTCGCGTCAGGCGTGACGTTTTTCTCGCCAGTGGGCGCAGAAAGTTTTTGAAAATCGGCTAAATTCCGGCTTTTCCTGCCCGTTTCGGGGGACGTGGGGATTGAAATAAGTCTATTAAAACTTCCCATCCATATGCTAGACTAAGGGACGTAAAGTTACTTTCTGCTTGCCCCTGATAATGAGTGCAGTTGCCGCGAGTACCGGCAAAATCAAAAATTCAATCTGGAGAATAGTCAATGTCAGACCACTTCAATAGCGACGGAAACGGCGAGCCGGGGCAGCCCACCGACGAGCCGATTATGGAAAGGCGCAAGGTGGATATGGGGCCACCAAGCGGAGTGACCGAACGCCGGGTGTTGAATCAACGCTTGTTTGATCGGCGCGCACAAGGCAGCACGACCGGCGAACTGCTGGTTGAGGTAGGACGTTTTGCCGCTGAAAATATGGCTTTCCGTCAGAAAACCAATAAAGCGGCAGCGCGTCGCGCCCGCAAACATCTTTCCCTGATTATGAAACTGGCGAAGCAACGGCGTGCAGAAATTTCCGTGGAGATCAAAGCTTTGTCACCCAACGAGCCAGCCGATCCCGATGATGATGCGGACGATTGAAGCGTGCGCCTTTGACCGTCGCTTTCTGTAACGGCAAGCGGCGCGGTTCATCTCCATTGGCGCTTTCGGCGGATGATTCTCAAATTCAGCCGCACCCTAAAAATTGCTTGACGATGAAGCCGGAAGACCGCTTTACATTCTGGCTTCCAGTTGTTTTCTCAATTCGTGATACTCTTCGACAAGGCGGTTGAGGGTGACGATAAAAGGAATTTGCAGAGCCGCCGCATCATCGGCGCGGCGCTCCAAATCCTGTGCGGCGTCCGACCCCGATTCCTCCTTGTCCAGCATCTCCATGACTTCATGCACATTTTCACCGCGTGGATGGCGGTGATAGCAGAAACTGATTAGCGAAAGCGTCAACCCGTCTATAACCGATTGCACCTGCTCGCTGTCGTCGAGCGCACAACGCCGCATCAAAAATGATTCCTTCGGCGCATCGGTGGCTTTCGCAAATTCATGCACGCGAACTTGTAACTCGGAAATATCTTCGCTCATATGGTGTAGATAATTGACTCTTGAATTCACACTTGTCAACTGATTTCCCGGTGTCGTCGGTAGCCTCTGACCACGAGTCCTTAGCCCTCGTGGAGCGCCTTCGCGTTGCCCAATAAAAAAGAACAGCGGCGCACGTAAACCAAACGCTACGGACTACGGGCGCACGACTACGGACGCAAGACCTTATGATGGAATCGAGTTTTTTGCCGCGCCGCCAACCATTCATTTATCTGACTGCGGCCTTGGTTGTGGGCATTCTCAGCGAAAAATTTATCGCGCCGCCGCGTGCCTTGCTGCTCTTGCTGGGGTTGTCATCGGTCATCTATGCCTTGCGTTTTATAGGTCGGAAGAAAGCCACGGCGGCGACGCTGCATCTTTTGATAGGAGTTGTTTGCAGCGGCGCTTTGCTGGCGCAAGCGGACGTCAAAGAAGCTAAAAACCCTCGATTAATCAGGCTTTTTGAAGCCCACAGGTTTTCATCAGAGGATGCGGTGGAGTTGACCGGCGTACTGATTGCGCCGCCGGAACCGGCGCTCGAAGGCTACTATCTGGAGGTTGAAGCACAGCGCCTGCGCGTCTTTGATGAAGTGATTCCGGCCAGTGGGCGCGCCCGTCTGGTCATCAGGATTGCGGACCCGGAAGTGCAAACCACTTTTCAACAACTGGCGCTTGATTCCGGCTCGCGTCTGCGTGTGCTGGTCAGACTCGAACGCGCCCACACTTATCAAAATCCCGGCGCGATAGACTTCAATGAATTTCTTGAACGTCAAGGCTACGATTTGCGCGGCAACATAAAAAGTCCGCTGTTGATTGAACCGCTGGGTCGCGTCCGCGTGAACCCGCTGTTCGCTGCGCTTGACCATCTGCGTTTGCGAATGCTGCGAACCATAGAGGCGCGCTTCCGTGAGCCGGAAGCCGGAACCTTGAAAGCGATGATGCTGGGCAATCGCTATTTTCTCGACGCCGAGACCAGCGAACGCTTGCGCCAGAGCGCGACGTTTCACACTCTGGTGATTTCCGGTATGCACTTCAGCCTTCTGGCCTTTGCACTGCTCAATTTTCCTTTCTTCAAGCGTGCGCCGCGCACTGCCGCGAGCGCAAAATTTTCGCTGTCGGTGACGCCGCGCAAACGTGAAGATCTGTTCAAAAGGCCGAAGCTATGGCGCTGGGCTGGCGCTTTTGTGGTTTTATGGGCGTATGCCTTGATGGTGGGACTTGCGCCGCCGGTGCTGCGGGCGACCTTGATGATCAGCCTAGGTTTGCTTGCGCCGCTCTGGTTTCGTCAGGCCGTTTCTTTGAACACGATTTGCCTCGCCGCATTTTTGATGCTCGCCTTGAAACCGGCTCTGGTAGCCGATCCTGGGTTTCAATTGAGTTTCGCGGCGGTCGCCGCCATCGTCTCGCTGGCATTGCCACTATTGGAAAAATGTCGCGCCATAGGTCAATGGCAACCAACTCCCGCAACGCCACATCCGCCCAACTGTGTGCCGGTATGGCGAACCGTTTGCGAAATGCTGTATTGGGATGAACGCGCCTTCAAACGGGAGATGTACAAAGCGCCGATCACCTATGGGCTGGAAAAATCGGCACTGGCGCGTTGGCTCAATCGCTGGCGTGTGCAAGGCTGGTGCAGAGGCGTGGTCGGATTGCTCATCACTTCAACCGCGATTCAACTTTTTACTCTGCCGTTGATGGTGGTCTATTTCAATCGCGTCGCGCCGGTGGGCATTTTGCTCAACATCGTTTCGGGCTTGCTCACCGGCATCCTCATGATTGCCGCCAGTGTAGCGTTGTTGGCGGGCGCGTTGAAATTTTCCTTCGCCGGGTGGTTAGTAAAGGCCTCGGTATGGACGGTGAAACTGGCGCATTACGCTTTGGTCAATGCGATTCATCCGTTTCTGGACATCCCTGGCATGACCTTTCGTGCGGCTCATTATGAAGGTTGGCAAGCCAGTCTGTATGCCTTGTACTTTGTGCCGATCATTGCGCTGATGGTGGTGTTGGACCATTGGCAACCTACCAAAAAAACGCCGCGCCAATCGGCAACGCATCAGCCGCAAACCACGATGGAAGCCGCCAGACGCGAAGCCGAAAGCCAAGCGCGCCATCGGCGTCAGCAACAGACGAGGCGCTTGAAAAGGCTTACGACGGTCAGCGTGTTGTTGATTTTGTGGCTGGCGATGATTGCCGTCATCAAACCTCCTGCGCGTTTGCCGAAAGGCAAATTGACGATTTATTTTTTAGACGTGGGACAAGGGGATGCTGCGCTAGTCGTCTTTCCGCAAGGCACTACGATGTTAATTGATGGCGGCGGTGAACTGGCTTTCGGAACAGCGCGTGACGCTGCAAGGGAAAAATTGTCAGCCGCATCGTTGCCACAAGCGCAAGCGCAAGACAGCCAGATCACAGCGTCCGGCGCAGAGGATGAGATAGAGTTTTTCGAGTCGGGCGTGGCGATAGGTGAAACCGTGGTGTCGCGGTTTTTGTGGTCATTGGGGCTGACGAAAATTGATTATCTGTTGGCAACTCACGCCGATGCCGACCACATACAAGGGCTGGCGACGGTCGCACGGAATTTCCAAATCAAAGAAGCCATCGTCGGGCGCGTGGTCGAAAACAATTCGGAGTTTGCCGCATTTGTACAAGCTTCACGGCGACAACAAGCGCCGCTGGCGTTGCTTCAGGCCGGTGAGCAATTGCAAATCGAAGGCGTCAGCGTTGAAGTTCTATGGCCTTTGCGAACCCTGGAACCGGCGTTGCGATCCGCCAACAACGATTCCCTAGTGGTGCGCCTGAGTTACGGCGCGAACACCATTTTAATGACCGGCGACATTGAGCGTGAAAGTGAAGAAACCCTAATAAAAATGGGCATAAATCTGCGCGCCGAAGTGTTGAAGGTGCCGCATCACGGCTCGAAAACTTCTTCGACCGAAGGCTTTCTTGAAGCCGTGCAACCAAGTTGGGCGATTGCCTCTGTAGGCCAACGCAGTCGGTTCGGGCATCCGCATCAAGTAGTGGTCGAGCGTTACCGCAAACGCCACATCTCGCTTTTGCAGACCGGACAACAGGGCCTGATTATGGTGCAGGGTAATGGGCAAACGCTACAGATCAGTCATTATGAAAATCGCTCGAATCGGAATTGATTTTTGCTGTTGGGTTGGCAATGATTTTGCGCTGCAAAATAGATTTAGAACTTTGCCGATTCGCTATTCGTTTCCCGCCATGTTAAATTTTCGCCATCCGATAATTATGCTAGACTGGTAGCGAAAATCTATTGAGCCTGATTCAGCGTTTTGGCCATCTGAGCGAAGCAGTGCTTGAGAATGCAGACGAAAGCGCGAGGTGAATGGCAGGCGGCGTGTGAAGGAGGAGAAATGTGGGAGAGGATTAAAAGGCTGTTTCGTTCCGTCTTCGGCGGCATCATCGAATCGGCAGAAGACCCGGAGCTGATTCTCAAGCAGACCATCCGCGATATGCAGGACAATGTTCCCAAGATGCGGGAGAATGTCGCGCAAGTGATGGCGACCGAAAAACAATTGGAAAAGCAGGCGGTGGTGCTGGATCGTGAAATTGGCGAACTTGATCTCAAGGTGAAAGCCGCCATCAAACAAGGGCGCGATGACATCGCCCGCACCTACATCTCTGCGCTACAGGAAAAACAGGTCGCCAGAGAACGCGCCGCCGGACAACTGGATTCGGCACACGCGGCGGCTGTGCAGGCGCGAAAGTTTTTAGACAATTATATTCTGCAAGTGAAGAAGCGCGCCTCGGAAGCCCAGCAACTGGTCAACGAAGCGCGCGCCGCGAAAATGCAGGAGCAACTTTCTCAAGCCATGTCGTCCTTTCAAGTCGGCGATGATTCCAGCACCTTTGATGAAATGCGTGAAAAGATTCAACGTCGTTCGGCGTCCGCCGAAGCGCGTATGGACTTGGCGACCGGCGGCATCGAATCGCAGATTGCCGACATCGAACGCGAATCCTTGAACCTTCAGGTTGATGATTTGCTGTCGGCTTACAAACAGCAGATGGGGGTTGGTCAACCTGCCGCGCCGCGTGTCGAAAGCGAAAGCGAAAAGTCGCTGGGGCCAGCCGACCGCGCCAAAGCGCTTGAATAATAATGAGTCCCTAGTCCTTCATCCGTAGTCCTTAGCTTTCGGTTCGCGTATCAAGCAGCTTGCCAGGGACTAGGGACTACGGATTAAGGACTAGGGACTATTAAGAGTTATGTCGGAAAAACCGAACTATATCAAAGAGGCAGCTAAAGAGCCTTTGAACATTTGGGGGATGGTTGGCGTGGTGGCGGCCTCTGTGTATGCTGCCGCCAGTGGCGGTGTCATCGAACATCTTGCCTGGGTGCCGCTTGCCGTAGGGGCAGCCGGTGAAGCGCTCTATCTGGTGACCATGCCGGCTACGCTTGCCTATCGTCGCTTGGTGGATCGGCGCGCCCGGCAGAAGGAACTAATTGATCGGCAACGCCGCCGCGACGAGTTAATTCGCACCTTTGATCCGCGTGAACGCGAGGCCGTCAATTATCTGGCGTGGATGCGAAAACAGATTTACGACAACTATCAGAAATTCACTCGCGGCACCTTGTTGCCGGAGCGCATACAGACGCTGGATGTGTTCTGGGAATCGTATGTAGATATGCTTGATACCTACCGGCGACGCAAGAATCATCTGCGTTCGACCAACCTGACGCAGATTCGCAATCAGATACAACAGACCGAGCGTTCCATCGCGCAAGCTCCCGATGAGACAACGCGCCGCCTCTTTGAACAGAATCAGGAGTTTCTGCAAAAACGCCTAACCAACTATAACAACATGGAAAATTCCATGAAGCGGGTTGAAGCGCAGTTGCAATCCATAGAGAGTTTCTTCCAACTGGTCAACGATGAAGTGATGACCATGCAATCGCCGGAACAAATTACCTCGCTGGATTTCGATTCGCTGCTGTCTTCGATTGAATTGACCAAAGAGATTCTCGAAGAGACGGCTCCGGTGCTCAGCCAGATTGACGCCGCCGAACGTATGTCGTCCACTCCTACGCGGCCTCCTGTCGCACAACGACAATAAGCCTTTCCGGCACCAACGCGTTACCATACTTTAAGTTCGCGAAGCGCTGTGAGCGGGCAGAAAGCGGCGCGGCTGCTCCCTGTTTGTTTGACTCAGGCGGTTTGAGCGAAATGGAATTGGCCTGGATATTCGGTAGGGCCAAAAAAGTAATGCGGAAGTGAGTACGATTGAACTTATAGCGGCTTGCGGTGTCGGTTGGATATTAAGCATCCCCCGATTTCCATCGGCGGGATTCAGACGAAATTTGTATTGCTCCATCTCAACTTGTACCAAGTCGAGCTTAGGGCGTGTCTGCAAACCCTGGAATCTGTCTCCGTAGCCGTAGCCCGACCGTAAGGGCTTACTTTTACCCATAAGTCAGAACTTCATCAACTGCGATAGTTTTTTAGCCCGCGAAGTGGGCGATAGCATATAGCCCAGTGCGTCAGCGCTGGGTAAATGCGAAACCATCTCTCGCTAGCCTGCGAAGCGGGTGATAG
>JACQDB010000035.1 GCA_016201275.1 Acidobacteriota bacterium | reverse complement strand
CTATCACCCGCTTCGCAGGCTAGCGAGAGATGGTTTCGCATTTACCCAGCGCTGACGCACTGGGCTATATGCTATCGCCCACTTCGCGGGCTAAAAAACTATCGCAGTTGATGAAGTTCTGACTTATGGGTAAAAGTAAGCTACCTGACAGGGTTGGCGGCACAGGAAAAATTGCTTGGCGATTGCAAATTTGGTGTTGGCGATTGACAATCGTTGCGGCAATAAAAAATTTGCTGTGCAGAAAACCCAAAACCAACAGTTATTTTGAGGAGACTATGATTAAGAAAATTTCCCTGGTGTTGATGTGTATGTTGTGCCTTTCAACTTTTGCGCTGGCAGGAACGCCGAAGCCGACCAGCGATCCAAAGATGAGCAAAGAAGAGCGCGACAAATTGATTCAAGCGCTGCTCGATTCACAAAAAGAGTTGCTGGCAGCGATTGAAAATTTGACCGAGGCGCAATGGAACTTTCGCCCTGCGCCATTCAAGTGGACGGTGGGCGAAACCGCCGAACACATCGCGCTTGCCGAAGGTTTGTTGTTCGCGCAAGTCGAACGTGCTTTGGCTGCGCCAGCCAATCCCGATTGGGAAGCCAAGACCGCCAACAAGATGATGTTGATCGAAGGGCCGCTGGCACAACGACAAGGCAAAGCCCAAGCGCCCGAACCGATTCAACCGCTGAAGCGCCATATGAGCCGCGCCGAGATTTTGAAACTGCTCAAGGAAGGGCGCGAAAAAAGCTTGCAGTTTGCCCGCTCAAGCAACGCCGATATGAAGTCGCACACCCTCGATCATCCGTTTCCGCTATTCGGGACGTTGAACGCCTATCAATGGCTCATCTTCATTCCGATGCACAATCTACGGCATAACAAACAGGTCGTAGAGATCAAAGCCAATGCGAACTTCCCGAAATAGTCGAATCGTTCATTGACGACAAAAGCGTCAAAGTGTACACGTTGTTCATTGCTACTAAACAGGAGGCAAGCGAGTGGCACAGGCCAACTCTAATATTTCAACCAAGGAGGCAAGAGGTCAGCTTTCGCAGGTCATCAGCCGAGCGGCTTTTGCGAAAGAGCGCATTGTCTTGACGCGCCACGGAAAAGCGGTCGCGGCGGTTGTTCCCCTTGAAGATTTAAAGTTGCGTGAGGAATTGGCCGATCATATTGATATTGAGGATGCCAGAGCAGTTCTTATAGCGGCTTGCAGATGTGTGCGATTTGTTGAGAGGCGGTCTATGACCGCAGCACGGCGGTCACAGACCGCCTCTCAACAAGATGTCGTGGGTCGCAGGCAAATGAAATTCGCTATAAAGATGCGAAGAAAAGGGGAACGAAATCTTGGAAAAAGATTAAAGAAGAGCTAGGCCTCTAACTCGACTCTTGATTTACACGATTGAATTTACCAGTAAAGCCGAGCGCCAGTTCAAAAAATTACCTGAGCAACTTCAAAAGAAACTGACGCCTAAGCTTGATGCTTTAGCAAAAACTCCTCGTCCGTCCGGCATAAAAAAGCTGGAGGGCGGGGAGGATTTGTATCGCATACATATCGGTGATTACTGCTTCATTTATCAAATCCAAGATGACCAGCTCATCCTTCTGGTGATCAAAATCGGCGACCGCAAAGAGATTTATAAAAAATAATCCGCTAAAATTCTCCCTATGAAAATTGCTACGTGGAATGTCAATTCGATAGCGGCGCGGCTGCCTGTGGTGTTGAAATGGGTAGCAGAAGCCCAGCCCGACGTGTTGTGTTTACAGGAAATCAAATGCGTGGATGCGAAATTTCCCCGCGATGATTTCGCCCGTCTCGGCTATCAGGTGGAAACGCACGGCCAGCCGACTTATAACGGCGTGGCGATTGTATCGCGTTTCGCTTGTCAGGAGGTGCAGAGAAATTTTCCTGATGCCGAAGCCAATGCCCAGGCGCGTTTGCTTGCCGCCACCATCGCCGGCATACGCATCGTCAATGTTTATATACCCAACGGGCAGGCCATAGGCGCGGATAAATATGTGTTCAAGCTCGATTGGATGAAGCAGCTTCGCCGATTCTTCGATACCACTTGTGACCCGAATGCCGAGGTTTTATTGTGCGGTGATTTCAATGTCGCGCCGGAAGACCGCGATGTTCACGACCCGCAACTCTGGCAAGGCAGCGTGCTGGTCAGCGCTGCCGAACGCGCCGCGCTCGAAGAGATCAAGGCGTGGGGATTCGTGGATGCGTTTCGTCTGCATCATCAGGACGGCAAATTATTTTCGTGGTGGGATTATCGCGCCGTGGCGTTTCGTCGCAACGCTGGTTTGCGAATTGATCATATATGGGTGTCGGAGGCGCTGGCGGCGCGTTGCAAAGATGTCGTCATAGACAAAGCGCCGCGTCAATGGGAGCGCCCTTCCGATCACACTCCGGTGGTCGCCGAGTTCGAGTAAAACGCCTCACTCTGTTGCGGCGAGGCGTCCGCGCACCACGGAAAGCGAATACGGCGGCAGCACAATCGCCTGCTCCTGCTTGATCGCAAGGGTTTGGTGAGCAGGCGGCAAACTGCGTTCCGGGTAACCGCTCGCTTGATCGGCGTGCCATACATATTGCGCCGCAGAAAATTGATACAACTCCACAGGCGTTTGAAAATTCATAGTCGCGTGGTGCGCCTCATCTTGAAACTCCAGGCGTGCCGCAACCGCCTGTTGCGGATTTTTATTAATGATCATCAAAGCGACTTGTCCATCGGGTCTTTGCAAGGCATAAGCGGTGACCAGAGCTTGCCCCTGTGCATTTTTCAGGTCGGCAGTCGCCGGATAAATTTTATGCGGCGCGTCAAGGGGTTGCGCCCATTCTCCGGTCAACAACTGCGCGCCGTAATAAGTTGCCAGCCGATAGGTGATGCGCCCCGATTCATCGCGCAGAAACAAAGCGTTGATGCCCCAGGTGCAAGGCTCTTCCTGTATCACTTCGTTGGGTTCGTAGCCGAACAGATAAGCGCGCTTGCCGCCGAGGGTGAAAAATTGTCCGACAATATCGGCATTCATCAACGCCCCTGCCAAATCAACCTGCGCCTGTGCAGCGAAAGCCGAATAGCCATATTCGGTAATGTACATAGGCACCTCTTGATTCACTCCGGCCTCGCGCATTTGCGCCAGAGCGTTGGCCAATAATTCCGGCGCTTGAGCAAGTTGCGGCGCGGTCGGTTGGCATACATCATCGAAGGGATACCACTCGAAGGAAAAGAAGGCCAGGGGGTGTACTTGGCCGCGACTTCGCAGATAATCGAGAAAATGTTTCATCCAGGTGCGCGTCACCGGCGCTTGCGGCGGGGCGTGGGGATTTGCATCAATGGTCGCAAAGCAAGGGCCGCCGAGTTTCAACGTCGCGTCAACCTGATGCAAAGCCTTCGCCCATTGTTGGTACAACGCGCCGTAATCTTCGGGGGCGATGAACTGGCCTTCCGGCTCTTCGCCCATTTCAATCTCTGTGACCGCATAACCGTGGGCTTTCAAATAGCGAATCTCTGCCGCAGCGTTTTCCGGTGTGTCGTAAAGCAGCGGCACCGGCGTCAACATCGGCAAGCCGTTGGTCAAGCCGCTGGCAAAGACTCTGTCGAAACCGGGTTGCTCGGTGCGCCGGTCAATATCTATGCGGCGATGCCAGGGGTCTGTCGAAGAGACCGTGATGATGGATTGCTGCGAATTATTTTTGGCGTGATGCACGAAATCTTCAAAGCGACCGTGGGCGTCGAGTTGCCCGACATACACTTCGCGCAAGGCATAGCCCAAGCGGTCGCGTAGATCTGGCGAGCGATGCGCGCTAGTGCCGGAACTAGCGCTCATCCACACTCGCACATAGCGCGTCGCTATGGGGCGCTCACCAAGTTGCAGCAACACCGTTCCGCCTTTGCCGGTGGTCACTTCGCCGTGGGGAAAAACGCGCCAGTCGCTGTTGCCATTGGCCGCTAAAAACGCGCCTGTGGGTTCGGCGTATTCGCCTGCGCCATATTCAATCCGGTAGCGCGTCGCAAAGGGTTCGCCCCACATCAGGCGTATGGCGTTGACCGGTTTTTCTGCGCCCAAATCTATGACCACCCATTGCGGATGCGCGGCGTTGTCTTCGCCGGTGAAATGCGAATCAAGATAGGGATGGCTTTTCCAAAACGTGCGCGTATCGCCATCGGCAAGCCGCGAATAGCCGTCGTTGTTTGCCTGATCAATGGTGTTGCCGCGTCGCGGCAGGCGATAGCCATAACAGACCGCAAGCGGCTTGCCGATTTTGCTATCGGAAATCCAATAGCCTTGATGATGACGGGCATCGCTCCATCTGCCTTGCGGATTCCAATGCCAGCTTTCCGCGCCCAGTTCGGTTCGCAAACGATAGGTCAGCGGTTTGAAGCCTGCGGTCAACATCTGTTTGATATTGGGCGGCGCAAGCATACGGGCAATCTCGCCGTGTTCGTGGCCGTCTATGCCTGCACCCAAGGCACGCAACGGGATGAAAGTGTTGGCCGGATGCGCGGCATCGAAGTGCACGGTGATGGTGGTCTGTACAGTTGTGGCTTGCGGCAAAGCCCCCCTAGGCGCGGCAGATAAAACCACCAGCAGGCACACGATGATGAAGAGACGGAAGGCGAAAGAAGGCCTATGGCAAACGGCGCGATAGATGGAAGATGGAGAAATTTGATTACGGTGCAAAAGTTTTGTTTGAGTAGGTGAACGTCGCAGCATAACGGGCATGGTCTCCGGCGTGACCGAAAAAAAATCAAAAAGATGAAAAATCGCTAAACAAATCGGGCAAAAGTATGATAGGCTGACGAACTAGCAAAATATCCAGCACTAAATTTGTAACGACAAGGCGTACTCCAGGCAAGCAAAATTGGTCACGGCAGGCAACCGGAAATCACGAAGCACAGGGCGGGGTTTCGTCAGGTTCGTTGACCGCTGAAGTTGTGGCAGCATCGCGCAACATGGGCATCAGATACTTGACGGTTTTTTGAATCTCGTCTAAGTCTATCGGTTCCTGCTGGCGCGAAGCTTTTTTATCCAAGGTCTTCAAGTCCTGCTCGAAATAGTTCAGCAGGTTGAACAGCCTGTTCAGATTATGGCGAGGAATCGGGCGCTCGATTTGGCGAGGGGCAGGGTCGTCCGGAGAAATAAAGCCGCGCACGATAAATTCGCTTGGCTCGTCGGTGGCGAGCGAGTCCAGATGATGCACGAACACGATGAAGCGTTCGTGATAGGCTTCGGAATTAAAAAACGGGAATTGGAATAACTGATGTGACAGTTGGCCGTGGTTGAGGGTAATATAAAAGGTATCGGTTGGCAGAGGAAAAGCAATGACATCGGCCTTGCGAGGGGTCGGTTCACTACAACAATTGGGGCGCAAGTGGGAAATAATGTTGATGACGTTTAAGGGCAACAGACCGCGAACGTAAACCCGTGTGGTAGGTGAGTGTTTTGCTGAAATCGCCTGTTGAATATCCGCCGCCGTCTCCTGCCATTCAGGACGAGAAGCAAAAAGTGGCGACTCGGACAGTGGTTTGATAAGCTGTGCAGCAGTTGTTACATCCCCCAAACTAAAAAGCTCACACGCGGTATTGTTTAAATAGTCATAATAAATGGCCGGTAGATATTTTCCGACCACCCCCGCCAATGGTCTAAGCCCTCGCAGAATTTCCAGCGATTCTTTATGCGCTCCTTTAATACTCAAAATGGTCGCAAGCACATTTTGAGCATTAATCGTAATAACTGGCGCGCACAAATTGTTCGATAACGACATTCGGCTCGCTTCAAGAATGAATTCTTCTGCTTCATCATAACTGCCCTTTTGCATTGCTGTGACACCCATTGCCAGAATAGATGCTGAACGAATTGGCAAAGGCGAGTTGTCAGCCAGTTGTTGAAAAGTATTTTGAGCTTCTTGAATCTTGCCTTTCCCCCCCTTGGACAGTGCAAGAGCTTGATAGTAGCGACCTGCCGCTTCCGAGCGCGCAGAGAGATTGATCAATGAATCAGCGAGATCAGTCAAGCGGCTGTAGTCTCGATGTAAATATGCCTGTCTCGCCAAAAAGGACAGGCGTTGTGTCGTCACCTCAACATTTTCACTTACGGAGGATTGAAAAATGAAAAACTTAGTTATCTGTTTGGCGATTTGCTTCATTCTATTTTCTGCTATCCCAGCTCAAGCCGGACACGTAGTAGGCGGCAATGCTGCATCACCCAGTTGCGATTGTGGTTCCAGTGACGGCCCGTGTTATGACGACGCCACCGGACAACGCTGCGACAATACTTTCCTGATGGCAACGGTACAGTCCGCCGATCAGCCCACTGATACTGCGTCCTCGCCGACGGGCGACGCCTCTGATCTGGACGCCGGTTCCATCGGCTTGTTTCTGCTCGCCACTGCTGTACTGCTTCGACGCTTGATGATGTAAGCCGTGGCACGACCGACGCGGAGACCGCAGAGCCTCTCCGCGTCGGCTCTTACCTTTGGCTCTCCGGCGTCTTGCCTTCTTGAGCGGCAGTCGGGTCGGCGGGTTTCAACAACCTACCGGCTTCAAAGACTATCCGCTCGCGGATTTCCGGGGCAACGCCTGGCGCATCAAGAAGCAACACTTCGACCACGGTCTGAAATTCTATTTCGTACCCCTCGGCCTGAAGCTTCTTGGTGATCTCATACAGATTCGCAGTTTCTGCCAACTCATTGGGCAGCTCGTTATTCGTGTGCGTGGTCGCCGTCACTACCGGCTGCGCTAAGGACAAGGCAGCTAAATCTTCCGGGGTCACCACCTTCAGTGGATCAAAACCCAGCAACTCCCGCAACACCTGCGACATCTCTACCGCCGTTGTGCGGACGCGAATCCGTGCCAGCAATTCTAAAAGCTTGGTCTGCTCTGCTTCACTAACGCTCACGCCTAGAATCGGCACGCCCCACTCCTTGAATATCTCAGGTTATCGTCCGACACTGTAAACCACAATGCGGCTCCTTGTCTAACCTATTTCCGAGACCGCAAAGCGGACTGTGACGGCTGACGATTTCCCAGATGATCGCAACTGTGAATGGAGAAGTGAGCGACCTCCTTTGTCTTGGTAATGATTGCCCACCCTGGGCAAAAGCAAGTCCCCGAAAAGAACCCCTGGTAAGAAAAACAGACGATGAAAAACTACCTCAAGGTCTGTTGCTCCCCTAGACTAATTCAAGCCGCCATAGATTACAAGAGATAAATCAAGCGAATCAAGAATTGCACGCCGCTCAGGCTGTCGGTGCATCCTTCACCGGCCAAAATTACTCAAGACGGAAGTAACGAAAGAAAATCAATGGCGTTTGTAGAGTGGGACAAGCAAACCGATAGTAAGTCTCGCTACAGCGAGATTCAAGACTTTATTTCAAGAGCGCCAACGAAGGTAAAGAAGCCGTCAACGAGGCTGTTTACCCAAGCCTCGCGCATCGACTTGGAAGGCCGCAAAGGCTTTGCTGTCGTCGCTGAAAGGTGTTGGGGTGGAGCAGCGAAAATGAAAAAGGTCAGCTAGAATTTAGCTGACCTTTTTCAGCGGAGGAAGAGGGATTCGAACCCTCGATAAGGGTATTAGCCCCTATAACGGTTTAGCAAACCGCCGCCTTCAGCCACTCGGCCATCCCTCCAAAGAGAAACGCAGTATAGCCGATTCGCGCCGTTCCTTTCAAGTTGTTGTCAGAACCCTCGCGGCGGCAACTTATTCTTTATCTGCCGATGATTTTTCATCCGCCGCCAGGACGCGCAGCACCGTAGCATATTTATCTGTATAGACAATTTCAAACGCGCCGCTCGCCTTCGCTTTATGCAAAAAGTCTGGGTGTTGATTGTCTGTGAAAACGTATTCCGCGCCAAACCGCTGGCGGATCAAGGGCGCGGCGTTGCTCTCTCTGCCCAAAGTGATGTTCACGTACAAGTCCCACAACTCGGCATCCTGATCGTGTAGATACATAGGGTCAAGCCCTGCTACATAAGCGTTCTTCGGGCTGTAATAAAACAGCATGGGGAAATCGTCCCAGTCGGTGTTGAACACCATCGCGCCCGCTGCGGTATGGGTCGCCAGCCACAACGCCGCGCCCTGATAAGCAAACGGGTCGGCCTCGCTTCGCACATCGCGGCTCGCTTGCACCAAGGTAATCATCATCGTCGCCAACAACGCCACCACGACGATTGCGGCAAGGCTCGCGGCGATGATCTGCTCGCGCTTCTTCTCGAACCACTCACCATTCAAGCGTAGGGGAATGGTGAAGGCCGCAAACAGTATGGCAAACGGCGGCCAGTATTCGATGAAGCGCCGCGATTTGATCGCCATCAATAGCAGCACCAGCGAGACGAGCAGAAAAAACAGCGGCTTGAGGTCTTCTACGCGCTTGCGAAAATCGAAAACCATCAGCGCAAAAAAGAAGAGGGCGAAGGCGACGCCACTGCTGCCCACCAACACCCACGCATCATACGGATACCACTCTACGCCTACGTCAACCGCATAGCTGGCCGCCACTTTCATCGCCAAATGTTCGCTGAAGAGTTTCAGGTTTTCAGGAAAATAGGGATTGATGACCAGTCCCGCAATGACCCCCAAAATACTTGCCGCCAGTCCATTAAAATAGAAACGCCGTTCGGTCAGATAAACACAAACGCTATAGGCCGCCGCCATCATCACGATGAGCGGGAAGAGGCTGTAGGCCCAGACAAAAATAAAAGACAAGAAGAACAGGAAAACGGCTTTGCGTTGCAGAATGAAATAGGCTCCGAATCCCAGCAAAGCGAGCGACAGACTGGGCGCACGCGTCATGCTCATGCGATAGAGAAACGGTTCCGAACTGGCGACCAGCGGCATCAACCAGAGCCAGCGATACGGCACCTGGTAAACCACCAGAAGCGCGAACAAAGAAACCAGTGCCAGGCTGGAATAGGCTACTGCAGCCAGTTTCGCGCCAATTCGCAAATCGCCGTAGGTGAAAGGAAGCAACAGCACATGAAACAGAAAATGATGATCAACGTAGTTCTGTTGGTTGAGCGTGGTCAACGGCAGCGCTTGGAAAGGCGGCAGATGCGGCGCGTGTTCGCGCAGCATACGACTCCAGCGTATGTGATAATAACCGTCGTTATCTAAAATCGCCGGACCGGAAAATTGTATCCACCCCAGCGCTCCGGCAATCAATACGAAAGCCAGAACGAGTTGAGTAGCAAATCCAAAACGCGAAGTCATGAAAGCGGTCTGCCGTTGGTGAATGTCTGATGGTTCAATCAAATTATTTTTTTGCGAACGCTGATGATGTACGAATGGGAAATCTGGTAGTGCCAAAAAAGTAAGGCGAAACCGGCAACCAACTGCGCCGGTTTCGCTCTGTAGGAGCGACCTATGGTTTCGCTCCCTAGGCGCGACCAGTCTATAGAAGGTAGCGAAGAACAAATTTTCTAGCGCCGTAGGAGCGCCCCCTGCTTGCCACGCCAGCCGGGGGCGCTCCTACGGCGCTAAAAAACTTCTCGTACTCCATATCTATAGGCCGGTCGCGCCTACGGAGTTATTCATAAGTTCAAGCGTTCCCACTTCAGCCTTACTTTTTTTAGCGCTACTTGTTTTGATTACTGCCACTTCGCCTTTGAGGTTCAACACAGAGCCGAAAAGGTGACGCGCTGCAAACGCGACAGGCGGTCTTCCAAATCTTTCAATGACGCGGTGCGTTCGCCTAACTTTTTGGCAAACGTATTGATTCACGATGCCTTTTTTCTCTATGCCTCTCGCAACGGCACTTTCATTTTGCCAGCGGCGAGATTTGTGCCGCGCACGCCACATTCATTTCGCAAGTCCGAAGTCAACGTCCTTTCAACAGGCTGGCAACGAGTTTCTGAATGACCGGCTTCATCACTTTATCGAACATACGCTGGTCATCAACGCCCCCGCCGAAACCGCCAACGCTTACCTTGGGGTTGTCTTCCTGACCACGCGCTTCATCTGCCCAGACGACTTTGCCTGTTGCAGTGTCAAGCAAGCGAGCATTCATAACAGCAACAAAAGGCTTCTTACCGGCACTGAAGCCTGGAAGTCGGCTGCTTCCCGTGCTGCCAGCGGCTTTATCTGTGACACCATATTGGGTCACTGTTCCCGTCAACAGATAATTGACGCCCAGAAGCTTGCCAATTTTAACCGCGCTCTTTGCATCTATATCCCCGCTCATGGTAAGGTGCTGCGCCTGCATCAGTTCTTCGAGCTGTTCGCGTTCGACGACGCGGAACTTGCCACCCTTAACCAACTCGGTGACAAAGACATCCTGTGCTGCCGCCGCGCCGCCATGGTACCACCATTGATTGTCGGCTTTGTTCTGAAACTCCAGCACGGCGATTCCGAGCTTGCTTGCTTCTCGATTTGGTGCAGCCATCGCGGGGATCAGCCCAAGCATTGCCAGCAGCAATGTCATTACAGCGCTCCAGGATTTTTGATGTAGCATAGTGAATTCTCGCTTTCCTTCTACAGTTAAGTTCCGCTTTAACAATTGAAGCACAGGAATCGGCTGCGGTCGAACGCAGACTTAGGCGCTTGCTTTGTGTAGCGCGGCTTCAGGGAAGCGGCGAAGTAACGTCAACACGATTCTTTATGCGTCAATGCCGAGAATCAAAACGGGTATGTCTATATCAGCAACCCCGCGACTCTCTAAATCCCATACGAGTTGCTCAAAGTACGAAACGCCTGATGACATTTCGAGAGCAAACGTCTTCACTGGCACAATTTCGATGCCGCAATCAATATGACCAAGATTGCGAAAAATCGTCATCTTGGCGCAAACGTTATAAACCATAAACGAATACTTGCCGAACTGCACTTCGATTCCGAGTTTCTCTTTAACGAAATCCATTTCGCGGAATGCGCCTTTAAGCTTTGCCCTGATTTTATAGTCATCCAGGTAATAGGTTGTGGGATACTCACAAAAGACTTTAACAGGTGCCCAATTGGTTTCCCCCAACTCAGATTTGAAAGCGTTATTGATGGACACCGGACTATAAAGCATCTGCCCAGTCATGGTCTTTTCTTTGCTTTGTTTCGTCTTGTGCTGCGAAGCATCTATAGCGTTTATCGCTGCCTGAACTTCGGGAAGAAGATGTGCATAACGCTTGGTCACGGTCTCTTCTCCTTTGTTGAACGAATACATCGCGGCAATCCTCATGCGCCTTGCTCTTTCTTGATCCACTCAAGCGGTATCTGAGTTACTTTTTCTCGACCGCTGGGTTGATGTACAGGTTTTCCGAGTTGCCGATAGCGCAGTGTGCCGGTAAATAAATCGCCAATCCGTTGCTTGGCAATCTCTATATATTCAGTTTCTTTTTCGCAGCCGATTGCTCGACGTTTATTTTTCAGGGCGGCAAGGAGCGCAGAACCGACCCCTGAGAATGGATCCAATACCCAATCATCTTCATTGGTCAGAGCCAAGACACAGCGTTCAACTAATTCGATGGGGAATTGGCATGGATGAATGGTTTTCTCTGGGTGGTTGGCTTTCACATTCGGAATGTTCCAGAGCGCGGTCTCCCAATCTTGTAAAACAATCCGCCATATATCTGACGGGTTTTTTCCCAGAGGATTCCCAGAAGGTTGACCACGCTTCTCGCCCTTAAAATGAGTTTTGCCGGGATACTTGGAGGGGATTCTCACCGGATCAAGATTGAAGGTGTACGCATCGCCTTTGGTAAACCATAAAAGGGCTTCATAACGTCCTGAGAAGCGTTTTGAGGCGTGCAATCCATGCTCGAAATGCCACACAATACGGTTTCGCAATTTGAAATTATGCGCTTTGAAAATGCGGTAATAAAACATATCGAGAGGGAACACTTCGCCGTCTTCAATATAATTCCCGACTTGCCAACAGAGAGAGCCTTCCGGTGACAGAACCCTGACAATTTCTTTGATGATGGGAGCCAGTGCATGGAGATACTCATCCAATTGAGTAGCTTTCTCATAGGCCTTACCGATGTTGTAGGGAGGAGAGGTAATGATGAGCTTTGCAAAAGCATCGGGTAGTTTTTGTAAGGTCTCGAAACAATCACCCGGCACAATAACCGCCTCAGCGGCAGGATCAAAAGAAGTGGCAACCTCATATTGCCACAGACCGGGTTCTTTGCCGTAACTGGTCATTCTTTGCTCTCCTTCCGCATCAGAATATCACAGCCGTTGCCGTGCAGAATAAGTCGCCTGACAAGAATTCGGCAGCATTTCGAACTCTCATCCAAACATCGGGGCGCGGATGATTGTTTATCGCGCTTTTGCGCCAACCTGCTCAAGTCGCTTGCTGAGTTGGTCAAGCTGGTCGGCGAATTGTTTCGCCAAATCAGTATTGATGTCGCGCAACTCTTTGCTAAAGGCATTGATTCTATCGCGCAAATTGCTCACGTCGCGTTGCGCTGCGGCTTTGCCCATGCTGCGATAAAAACCCGTATCGAGGCGCTGATCCAAGGTCTCGACTTCGCCTTTGAGGTTCAACACCAGAGCCGAAAAGGTGACGCGCTGCAAACGCGACAGGCGGTCTTCCAAATCTTTCAATGAAGCGGTGCGTTCGCCTAACTCTTCGGTGCGCGCTTCGATTTGGCGGGCGCGACGGTCTAACTCTTTTTCGAGCGCTTCGGTGCGCGTTGCCAGCACCGATGCCTGGTCTTCGATTTTGCCCACGAGTTCGGCGGCACGCGAGGCGCGATTATCCACTTCGCTCAAACGGGTAGCGAAAATCTTTTCCAGATTATCGGCCTTCTGGCGGGCGTCATTGATTTCGCCAATCACTTGACCGGCGCGAGCTTCGGCGGCGTTAGCGCGAGTGCCAACTTCGGCTACCTGATTGGGAAATTGCGAAGTCGTCTGTTGCAATTGTGACGAGAGACTTTTCAAGACATTAATTTCACTGGCCTGCGCCGCTATGGTCTGCATCTGCGCTTGGAAACGCTTGTCGGTTTGATAACTCGTCTCGTCGAATTGCTGCCCCAACTCGGACAAATTTCCGGCCAGCACTTCATCACGTTTGCGGTGGCGGAATCGCGGGTCGGCAGAGACGCCGTAAGTCGAAACCGTGTTGTCCGGCACGAACTGCGCGGTGTTGACGGTGGTCGTGTGCGCCTGCATCTCCGCACGGTCATCGGCCTGTCCGCCGAACAACAACTCGCTTCGCATCAAAGCGGTTTGCGATGGCGCGTTGGCTTTGCCTGTAGTTAAATCATAAGCGTAAATCGTTGCCCAGAACGCGAAGACCGCAAGGCTGGTGAAGATGGCGAGCGCGACAAAGGAACGATGGGCGTTGGCCATCAACGTAAACGGCGTTTCGTAATACGAAGAGGACAGCACCTCGCGGCGTTCGGGAAAGGCATAGTATCGCTCCTTGAATTTTTCGGCGGCGCTTTTCGCAGGAGCCTGCGGCTGAGTGTCGTGTTCCTCGTTGAGGAATTCGTTCTCCCGCAGGCGTTGAGCGCGTCGCCCTCTGCCGGTCAATTGCCCGGTCAACGACAGCGCCGGGCCAATCAGGTAATAGAGCAGAAGCAGCAACGCATAAATGCCTAGGCCAAGCAGTCCCCATTTTTTCATGCCGACATTGACGCTGCCCAGATAAGCGCGATACGAGCGTTCATCACGCTCTTTTAAAAACGGCTCGACCTGCCAGATATTCAGGTATGGTTGATTGGCGTTGCCGGTGATGCTCTGCGCCGCCGAGGTGAGGTTATCTGTGGACGTGATGCGATTGCGCTCCAGATAATACTGCAGCCATTCGCGCAAGCCTTTGGGGTCTTGGCCGCTCGTCACGTATTCGCTCAACACCGGCAAGCCATCGCGCCAAGCGACATCGCTGGTGCCGAGTTTTGCCGTGACCCAGCGACCGGGGCCATTGCGTAAATAATTTTCGTAATCGTATTGAAAACGCGCATCATTCAACAACCAATTCTGCTTCACCCACTCGCGATAATTTTGCACCGTCACGTCTTGATCTTTGGCGAATTGCGTCAATGAAGAAGATTTCTGCACAGGGTTCTTTTCGTTTTGAAGCTTGTCGAGTTTTCTGACCGTCAAATAGGTTGCGCCGACTGCGACGGCGACCATCAATAAGGTAAGCGGCACGGTCTTTTGCCAGGCACGAAAAAATCTACCGCTGAACAAAGCCGCCAACGCCAGTATCGGCGCGACGAAAAAAAATAAAAAGACGAACAGATATAAAGACACCGGCTCTTCGTGCGGCAGCAGCGGATTCCACCAACTCGGACGCGGCACGAATTTCACAAACAGCAACGTCGCCAGCCAGCAGATCGCCAGCATGATTTGTTGAAAGCCAATCTGCATGGCAAACAGCAGCAATCGCGCTCCCCAGAGGCTTGCGGCACGCCTTCGCAAAAAGGTGCGCTGCAAACGCTCATCAATTTCGCGGCGCAAATCCAGCAAATCTTCTTCGGTGGTTTCCAGCGTCGTCGTGGTTAAAGATTTTTTCAGATGAGCCAGTTTGACGATGGCCGCAAGTCGCGCAAACGGCGACAAGCCGCGCTCGCGCGCATCCAGCGCCACAAGGTATTCGCGAATAATATCGGTGTCTCTGGTTATAATCGTTTCCATATCGGTAGTCAGTAGTCCTTAATCCGCAGTCTATCGTCCGGCGTCCGGTGTCAGCGATTGCAAGCCACTGACACTGGACACCGAACGACAGACTGCGGACTTTTTTCAAGTATTAAATTTTTGTACGGCGGCGATATCCTCTCCATTTATCGCGTCAATATAGACATTCCAGGCGAGCGATTTTCCGGCGGCGATTTCCCACGCCAGATGCACTTCGATTTTATCGTTCTTCTCTACAGGGTAAACCACCAAGCCTTGCACGCTGATGTCGCTGGCGGCAATCTTGAGGCTCTGCGGCTGACCGGCAACATTGCTGTAGGTAAAGGTGCGATTGGCAACTCGCAAGATCACCGCTTGCCGGTCAATGACCGGTTTGATGGGCAAATCTACCACGGGAATAAAGCGGTCATCGAGTTGCAGCAAGCGTCCGTCGTTGCTGAGGCTCAAAGTCATCGTGCCAAAAGTTCCGGCAAGCGGAAACGGATAATCCGCTTGCTTATAGTTCAAACGATGCGCGTCGCCAAGGTGTTGGGCGCTGACCAAAGACATACCGGCAGGCGTCAGTCCGAGCAGGTCGCGCCAACGCTCGATAAATTTTCTGGCGGCTTCGCGTATGGTGACTTCTTCCGTGCCGGGTTGAATTGCAATCGTGGTGATTTTGAGGCCGCCTTGCACATGGGTCAACGAGCGCGGCGTCACGATCACGGGATAAAGATCGGCCTCGACCGCTTTGACGTTATAAGCTTCCAGCAAACGCTGCCATTCGCGTTGCGCTAGCGCTTGGCGCGCCTCGCTGGCTTGAATGATCAGCGGGTAGTTTTTCGGTTTGTCGCCACCCGGCACCTGCGCCGAGGGCGTACAGGCGATGGCAAAACCGAGCAGCGCGGCAAAGATCAGATGGGAACATTTCATAGCTACGGAAAACCTGTGCGTATAGGTTACGAATCGCCTCAAGCGTCAAGATAAAAGCAAAAATCAATTATTCATATTTTTCCATGTGCAGGCAAGGAATTCGCCTGCGGCTTTTTCAATTTGACAAGCTGCGAGGGGCAAAATAATATTGCCTCGCAGTTTTCCATAGCATTCTAAATCCCAATCAAGGTGAGCCAATGACACCGATTCCTGCTTTGTTGCTCCAGTCTTCCAGTGCTTCGGCAAGCCGCGCTGCCGCCGCGCCTATCTACGGCTACATACCGATTATTATGTTCTTTGTGATCGCGGTGTTATTGCCGGTGGCGCTGTTGACGCTGTCGCGTTTGATTCATCGGCGCGTTTATGAGCGCGAAAAATTGATGCCCTACGAATGTGGCATAGACCCTATAGGCGATGCCCACGAACGCTTTTCGGTGCGCTTCTACATCATCGCCATGCTCTTTCTGGTCTTCGATGTCGAGGTGGTGTTCTTATTTCCTTGGGCAATCATTTATGACAAGCTGGCGCTGTTCGGGCTGGCGGAAATGCTGGTCTTCATCGGCATACTGGTCGTCGGCTATTATTACGCCTGGCGCAAAGGCGCGCTCGAATGGGCGTGAGGCAATGGCGGATGGCGGATTGCGGATTGACGCCGCTTCCGTGGCCTAGCCAAACAGCTCGCATTAAAATTAAAAGTTTGAAAAGCGGCGCTGCAATTCGCAACTCGCAATGAAAGTTGAAAGATTGGCTAGCGGTTCTGCACACCGCTAATGAAATTGAAAGTTTGAATTGTCGGGCGGCAATCGGCAATCGAAAGGGATTTATGGCAAGAGAAGAGATCGTGGAATCCTCAAGCGGCATTATTACTTCGACGGTTGATTTCGTTTTCAACTGGGCGCGCGCCTCGGCGTTGTGGCCGATGACGTTCGGCCTGGCCTGTTGCGCTATCGAGATGATGGCCACCGGCGCGTCGCGTTTCGATATGGATAGATTCGGCGCGGGGGTCTTTCGTCCCAGTCCAAGGCAATCGGATTTGATGATTGTCGCCGGAACGCCGACCTTGAAAATGGCTCCGGTCATCAAGCGCGTCTGGGATCAGATGCCGGAACCGAAATGGTGCATAGCGATGGGCGCTTGCGCTTCGACAGGCGGCCCCTTCCCGACCTATTCCACGCTGCAAGGCGTTGACCGCATCGTGCCGGTTGATGTTTATATACCGGGCTGTCCGCCGCGCCCCGAAGCCCTGTTGTACGGCTTGATGCGCTTGCAAGACAAAATCATGCAGGAGCATCCGACGCGCTTTGTGTTCGGCAAAGGCAACATCAGTCAGGAGGATGTTGAAGGGGAAACTCTGGTCACCGCGTAACCCCGCAACGACTAGCGAAACCGAGCGCAGGGATTTTTTCGCCCTGCGCTTTTTTATTGCCCGGTTGAATATTCGTTGATAGCTTGACGCCCGATTGTACAAACTTTCTTTGCGTAACTAGGCGGCTTGGCGGCTTGGCGCGAGGTTGGACTTTCGTAGAGATGCCGAGTCGCCAAGAGGCAAAGGCGCATCAGGAATTTTTCAATGACCGCATCACAAACCGAATTGGAAAAGCAATTGATTGCGCGCATACGCCGCGACGGGCGCATCTCGTTCCGCGATTTCATGGCGGCGGCGCTTTATGATGCAGAGTTCGGTTACTACAACACCGAACGTCGGCAAATCGGCGCACAGGGCGACTACTACACATCAAGCAATGTGCATCCGGCGTTCGGCGCAATCCTCGCCCAAGCGTTTGTCGAATTGTGGCAATCGCTTGATGGCAAACAGCCCTTAACGCTTGTTGAAATGGGCGCGGCAACCGGTCAACTCGCGCTTGATGTTTTGCAGGCGCTGCGCGACGAACACGCTGATTTATTTCTTGAAGCCAGCTACACGATGGTCGAACAAAGCCCGGTGATGCGCGCACGTCAAAAAGAAAAGTTGCGCGAGTACGCAGCCCAAGTGCAATGGCGCGACCTGTCGGAATTGGCGCGGAAACCTATCACTGGCATCATTTTTTCCAACGAACTATTTGATGCTTTTCCCGTGCATCGCCTGCGCTTTTCCCGCCCCTGTATCGAAGAACAATTCGTTGATCTGAAAAAAAATCAAGCAGAAAAACCCTCAGAAATTGCGAAAGAAACCCCTGCCCTTGATGGTGACACACAGCCGCAATCTTTGACGCTCGCGTGGCAGGCAGCCGCAAACACGGAACTGCATGAATACGTTCGTCGCGCAGGAGTTCGCTTCGTTGAAAATCAGGTGATCGAAATTAATCTCGACGCGATTAATTGGCTGAAGAAACTAGCTGCGGCGATGACCGCAGGGTTTTTGGTGACCCTTGATTACGGCGATGAGGCGGCGCATCTGTATGCGCCGGAACGCCGCGAAGGCACGCTCAGATGTTTTCACCGGCACACCTTGACCGATACGCCGCTGGCGCGAATTGGCGAACAGGACATCACCGCAAGCGTCAATTTTTCGGCGTTGATGGATTATGGAAACGAGTTGGGCTTTGAAAAAGTAAGTTATGAACGACAGACCAATTTTTTATTTCGTCACGGCTTGATTGAACGCATAGCGGCAAGGGCAGCGAGCGGCACGACAGCGAATTTGCAAGACCGACTGGCGATAAAAAATTTACTTGCGCCGGGTGGCGTCAGCGACAATTTTCGCGTCTTGATTCAACGCAAGCGGTAATTAGAGGGGTGGCGCAGAAATGGATTTTCTGCCCAGATATTGTGGGTAATGGTTTAACCACCTACAATATATGGGCGGTTTCTGGAATTCCGCGCCACGCTCTCATTATTTCTTCACGATTTCGGCGAGGCGTTTTTTCACCTGCGCTGCATTTTTCAGATCCAGAACTTCGACCACTAGCGCCTGCAAGTGGGCAGCGTTTTTGATACGTCGAACCTCTTTGGTGACATCCAGAGTTGGAAAGCGTTTGGCGATGATGTTCAACAGCGCCTGCGCCGAAGCGTTGAGTTCGCCTTTTTTTTGCCAATTTTCTCGCCAATTTTCTCGCCTTTTTTTTCGCCGATTTTCTCGCCGATCTTTTCGCCTTCTTCAAGGATCATTTGATAGAAGTTGGACTCTCGCAATTGTTCTAATGGAATCATACCTCTCTCCACGATTAACTCTAATTGATAAAGTTAATCATCCCACCGAAAATCATATGGTGGCATCGGGATTTTTTGGACGCGCCAATTGGCTTTTTGTTTGAGATTCGCAAGATTCAACCGTACACGGAATTCTTCGCCTCGCATAGGCGAGTTACGTCCAACAAGCCAGATAGAATCCTCAGCAGTAGGATTATATTTGTCCTGCAACATACCATTTGGAACCGCAGCAACGGTAATGCTTTTTAATTCATTAACACTATCGGCTTCGTCGTAGTTGAATTTCACAAAGATGGTAGTCGTAATATAAGGATTACTCTTCAAGACGATTATGGTCGGAAGTTTCCCTTGAACCTCGATGTTCTGGTTCGCTCTAATCTGTTTCACCGCCATTGAAAATTGGGAAGTTTGTAGAGTAGCGGTTCTCTCGCCGCTGATTTTCTCTGCTTTTGAATCAACGAACAAGGCTTGTTTGATTGCGAAATCCGAGTGAAAAAGATACCGCGCCCGCTTGTAATCAACTTTTCCGAAAAGGCGTTGGTCAATCTTTGACATCCCTAAACGGTCGAGAGCTTCTCTGGTTATGTCTTCACCTATATCAGCAACCTGGTCGCTTTCTTCGCGGAAGATTTCAAGCGCAGTGGCTCGGTAATCATATAAGGCTTGCACCACTAAGCGCAGAGACGATTTTTCAATTTCTTCTAATCGGTCAAGATTAGCCGTTAACTCTTGAGGGTTAATAAGCATAATTGGTTTTTCTCAGCGGCTATATTATGGCGTGCAAGAGAAGCGTATTTCTTCTCAAGTTCTATGCCAATATACTTACGGCCTTCACGGATGGCGGCGACCGCTGTTGTTCCACTACCCATAAAGCAGTCCAGAACCGTATCATCAACGTCTGTGAGCAGCCGTATAACTCTCAATGGCAGTGCTACAGGAAATTTGGCTTCGTGATCGTTATTTGCCCTGACTGACGGGAATCGCCATACGCCACGCGACCCCCAGGCTTCCCACTCATTAGGCAAAAGTCTGGTTCGATCATACTTCGTGATTCCCGGCTTCCAGAAAAAGTATAAATACTCAAATTCGTCCACCGCTCGGTAAGATAGACTGTGCCAACGAGAGTTTTCCCAAGCCGCATCTTTAACCCAGATTCTACGATCATAGGTATAGAATCCAGCATCAAGCGCCCATTGCTCAACCAGTCCGCCAACAACTTTTACTCTAGTCTGCGCCTCATACTTGCCACCGCGTATATTATTCCCATTCAGTCGCCGGTCAACGGTTTGTTCACTGCATCCTAACAAAGCGGCAAGTTGATTGCGGTTGTACTCCGGGTGTTCAGCCATCGCACCAAGGACATCTTCTTTGGTGACAGACGAGCGTTTTCTATGCATCACTTCGGCTTGAATGCGAGGCATGGCGGGGTCTTTGAAAACCAGTATGTCCGCGATATTGATAACCAAGAATCCACCCGGTTTGATGATAGGAAAATGCGATTGAATGACTGTGGCTAACAGCTTTTGCCAGTCATCGAAGGTCAGATGGGCTTCGTATTCTTTACCAACGAAGTAAGGCGGAGACCATACACTAAGGGCAATACTATTTGGTTCAACAAGCTGTAATAGGTCTCGTGCATCACCGCAGTAAATATCGTTAGGAGCTAGGTAATATTCAGGTGAGCCATTCCCATTAATGTCATATAGAGCGCGAAACTGCCCCTGCAATTCTTTTGGCAGCCTTTCGATATTGAAACCCATCTGATGCGCGGTCTTTGCTTTCCTCATGCTTGCTCTCTCACTTCACAGAATCAGCAAATATATATCATATCGGTGCTGCCTCTGCACAGCCGCCCAACTCGCAGCGATTCGGCATCCTGCTCGGCCAGATATTTGAACGCTTGGTCGTAAGGTTTTTCTTTCATCGTTTCAAACTCGCTGGCGCGCATACAGTTCGGTCAAGTGTTTCAAGCGTCCGCTTAAATGCTCTTTCAACTCCTTGGCCTGATAGCGCCACTGCCAGTTGCCCTGTTGACTGGCGGGTAGATTCATACGCGCTTCCGAGCCTAAGCCGAGAAGGTCTTGCAGCGGAATGATGGCCGTATCGGCAACCGAAGCGAGCGCGGCGCGGATGAAATCCCAGTGAATCTCGCGGCCCTTGCTGTTGAGATAATCCAGACAGAAACGCTTTTCTGCTTCGATCTGTTCGGCGCTACGCGTCGAGCCTTCACCGGCTTTGCTGTTGAACCAGCCCACCGCCGTGTCGTTATCGTGCGTGCCGGTGTAAACCACGGCGTGCGGGATGTAATGGTGCGGCAGGTCGGAATTGGTGGTGCTGCGAAAGGCGAATTGAAAGATTCGCATTCCCGGAAAATTAAAATCATCGCGCAAGGCTTCGACATCGGGCGTGATGACGCCCAAATCTTCGGCGATGATCGGCAATTCGCCCAGCGCTTGTCGCAAGGTGGTGAACAACTCTCTGCCGGGGACTTCAACCCAACGCCCACGCTCGGCGGTGTGATCGCTGGCGGGAACTTCCCAACTTGCCGCAAAGCCGCGAAAGTGGTCTATGCGCGCCAGGTCAACGACTTTGAAGGTCGCCTGCAAACGCTCAAGCCACCAGTGAAAGTGGTCGCCGCGCATCCGTTCCCAATCGTAAATCGGATTGCCCCACAATTGCCCCGTGCGGCTGAAATAATCGGGCGGCACACCGGCCACTACTAGCGGATTGCCCGCGTCGTTGAGCTTGAAGTATTCGGGATTGGCCCACACATCCGCCGAATCATAGGCAATAAAAATCGGCACATCGCCGATGATTTTGATGTTGCGCTCGTGGCAATAATCGCGCAGCGCGTGCCACTGTTTGAAGAACAGAAATTGATAGAAGCGATGCGCTTCGAGGTTGTCCTGCAAGGCTTCACGGGCTTCTTCCAGCGCTGCCGTTTCGCGTAGCGCATACGCCTTGCGCCAGTGATTCCAGGCCACCCCGCCGTTGGCATCCTTCAAAGCGCGGAACAACGCATAATCATCAAGCCACGAGGCCGCTTCCTGCGTGAAGGCTAAAAACTCGGCGCGCAAATCGGTGTCGGTGGTGCGTTTGAAATTGGCGAATGCCTTTTCGAGCAACGCCCCTTTGTAGGCGATGACGCTGCCGTAATCCACGCGCTCCGGTGCAAAGGCAGGCGGATTGCGTAAATCTTTTTTGGCTAACAAGCCCTCTTCAACGAGGCGCTCAGGGCTGATAAGCAGCGGGTTTCCGGCAAACGCAGAAAAGCATTGATAAGGCGAATCGCCATAGCCGGTTGGCCCTAGCGGCAGAATTTGCCAGAGGCTTTGCCCGCTGGCAGCGAGAAAATCTATAAAGCGATACGCCGCTTTGCCGAAGTCGCCGATGCCAAAACGACCGGGCAGCGAGGTTGGATGCAGCAGGATGCCACTCAATCTTGGAAATCGCACAATCACCTCTTTCATGATTTTTTTGTCTTGCGCGGCGATTATAAGTGAGCCGCGCACGATTGACCAAACGACCAACGCGAGGACCAGAGCGGCTGGAGAAATCCTGCGCTCGGCGTCAGGTTTGAATTCGCCATCATCGTCAAGCGACGGCAAAATGTGATAAGTTGAAATTTCCGAGTGTGAAGGGGCAAACGAGATTTTACTTTATGAAGCGAATCATCAACCGACCGCTGCAACTCCTGGCGCTGATTTTATTCTTCACTTCTGCGGCTTTCGCGCAGATACAGATTCCGCAACATACAGGCTACGTCAATGATTTTGCCAATAAACTCAGTCAACCGACGAAACAGAGTTTGGAAAACCTATTGACCAATTTCGCCAGTAAAACGCAAATCGAAGTCGCCGTCGTCACCCTCCCGTTTGACCAGATGGGCGGCTATGCCATCGAAGAATATGCCTTGGAGATGGCGCGCAAGTGGGGCCTCGGCAAAGATGCCAATCAGCCTTCGGCTTTGTTGTTAGTAGCGATAAAAGAGAAAGGCGCTGATGGCATTTATCATGGCGGCACGAGATTGGAAATCAGTCGTCATCTGGAAGGCGACATACCGGACGGGCTGGCCGGTGAACTCATCAGGCGAATGCGGAAGGATTTCAACGCCGGAAATTTCGACAGCGCTTTGCCCATCGGCGTGCAAACGATTCTGGCGACCATCGCCGAAAAGCGCGGCCTTTCGATGGAAGGCATTGATGCAAGCGCCGCTTATCATCCGCCGCGCCGTTCGCCATCACGCGGCATCTCGCCATCAACAATTATTTTTTTCATCATTATTATTTTCGCCATTATCAGTTTTTTCAGTCGCATAGGACGCGGCGGCGGCGGCGGTGGCGGGGGACGACGCGGCAAGGACTGGTGGATTGCGCCGATGATCTGGGGCGGCGGCGGCACGGGCTGGGGCGGTGGCGGGGGTTCCAGTGAGGGCGGCTCCAGTTGGGGCGGCTTTGGCGGCGGCGGCGATTTCGGCGGCGGCGGTGCCAGCGATAGCTGGTAAGTTTTTAGCAGACGGTTAGGATCAAAAAGTGGAGGGAACACCATTGGCTATTGAACTCAAAGAATTGCTAGACAAACTCAGCCACGCGCACGGCAGCGAGTTGAAATCCATAGTGCTGTATGGCGAGGCCGTTGAAGGCGAACAACTCAATGAAGACGCGCCTAAAAAAGTTCTTGTGGTGTTGAAAGAAATCACGCCGCACACGCTGCGTGCCGGGCAGGCGGTGGCTGAATGGTGGCGCAAAGAGGGCAACCCCTTGCCGGTCTATTTCAGCGCTGAAGAGATCGCCGATTCCACCGATGTCTTCCCCATTGAATTTCTTGATATGAGTCGCATACGCCATGTCTTGTACGGGCAAGACCCTTTCGCTAACCTGCAAATTGATACGCAGAATCTGCGCCATCAACTCGAGTATGAACTGCGCGGCAAACTCATACGGCTGCGTTCAATCTATGTGTCGGCGGCGAATAATCCCAATCGCCTTGCACGCTTGATGAGCGATTCGCTCGATAGCTTTGTTACGCTGTTTCGCCATGTGCTGGAACTGCTGGGCAGCGATGCGCCGCTTGAAAAGAACGCGACCTTAATCAGGATTGCCGACGAGTTGAAGCTCGATAAAAAAGTTTTTGCGCGCCTTGCCGAATACGCAGCCGATGAAGAAGTCTGGCTGGAAGCGGAGACCAATGAAACTTTTGGCGCGTATCTGAAATTGCTTGAGCGCGTCATTCAAACGGTTGACGAACAGGCGTGACCATGAAAAAGAGCCGGACTCAAACGACTCCGGCTCTTTGAAAAACCTTGTTTTTATTGGCTTTTTTCGGTTTTTTCAAATTCCGCTACGTCAGTTTCATCTCTTCCAATCCCTTGTCGGAAAGATAAAGTTTTTCGAGCCTGGCGGTCACATAAGCGAAAGCTTCGTCAACCGAATCGGTTTTGAAAAAGATGTCGAGGTCTTGTCGGGCGACGACGCCCCATTTTACGAAGGCCTCGAAGTTAATAATGTCGTCCCAGAATTCCGTGCCGAATAACACCACCGGCATGGTCTTGCGCGGCATCTTGGTTTGAATCAAGGTCAGCACTTCAAACAATTCATCCATCGTCCCGAAGCCACCGGGAAACACGATCAAGGCTTTCGCCAGATAGACGAACCAGAATTTCCGCATGAAGAAATAGTGAAAATTGAAAATCATCTCCCGCGATACATAAGGGTTGACCTCTTGCTCCAACGGCAATTGAATATTCAAGCCGATGGTTTTGCCACGCGCCAGCGAAGCGCCGCGATTGGCAGCTTCCATCATGCCGCCGGAGCCGCCCGAACAGACGATGAAGTGATGTTGGCCGGTCAAGCCCTTCGACCATTCGGTGATGCGGCGGGATAATTCTACGGCGTCGTGATAATAACGCGATAAACGCACCGCCTGTTCGGCGCTGGTGAGCGCCAGTTTATGTTCCGCCGTGTCGTCGGTGATTTTTTTCAACTCGTCCAACTTCGCTTCGGTAATCTCTTGGGGAAACGACCGCGCCGAGCCGAAAAACACAATGGTGTCGCGCACGTTGAAGCGCCGCAGACGCGCCGCTGGTTCGATATATTCGGAGAGGATGCGAAGGGCGCGTGCATCCGGGCTTTTTAAAAACTCATCGTTGAGATAGGCAACCGGTGGAATTTTTCCATGATTGGATTCGGACATTCGTGCTTTCCTCTTGGTCGTTCAGGATTGTCTGGACAGAATTTCGTGCAACAAGTCCCAAGCCAGCATCAGGCCAAAGGCGACGCTGAAGATGCCTGCAAGCAAGCGTATGGTGTTATTGATGGACGAAAACTTTTTCGCCGTGGCTACGAAAGGCAAACTGATCAAAGCGCTCATCAACAGCATACCGCCGACCGAGCCGAGTCCAAACACGGCTATGTAAATCAAGCCCAGTGCCACCGTCGGCATAGTCGTTAACACGGCGATCATCAACACCGCGCTACCAGCAAAGCCGTGAACGAGGCCGACCATAAACGGCTTGCGTCCGAGGCGCAATAAGTGATGTTTGTGGTCGTGTTCCTTGTGCGTATGAAGGTGCAGATGTTTGTGAGCGTCTTGGCCTTCGTGGGCATGAGCGTGAATGTGTATGCTGATGCCGCGTTCGCGCCAGGCTTGCCACACCGCATTGGCTCCCAGCGCAATCAACATGATGGAAACCGGAATTTCCATAAAGGGGGCGATGCTTGGGGAAACCGTGATTCGCAACAAAACGACAAACAGGCCGACGCCAAGCAGCGAAGCCGTATGCCCCAAGCCCCAGAACGTGCCGATGATGGACGAGCGCCACAGGCTTTTGTGTTCGCTGACGATGGTCGAGACGGCCACCAAGTGATCGGCATCCAAAGCGTGTTTGATACCTAGCCAAAAGCCTAATGATAAGGCGGCGATTACACTTCCATTCATTGAGTTGTCTCCAGTTTTTCTTGCAAGCGTTCCTGCTTTACTACGCGCCTGCAAAGGCTGCGGATTGACGCACGATTTTTTAATCCGGCAATCCCGCCGCTCTCATTCCGTAATGGTAATCGGGAACGGCATAAAGCAAAGCAGGAAGACCAGCAAAGCAGTCACCGCTAAAAGGATACGCCCTTTGCCCAACGGCTCTTCTTCAAAGACCGGCGGGTGTCCGGCTCGCAAAAGAAAAATCAACACTATGGTCCACAAAAACCACATAGGCGAGTGATACCAGACATAAGACAAAATCGAAAGCGTGGCGACCGCTAGACAAACCAGCAATGAAATCCATTTGTGTAAACGCCGCCCGAACACCGCGTACAGGACGTGGCCGCCGTCGAGTTGGCCTACGGGAAACAGATTGAGCGCCGTGACCAACAGCGCCCCCCACGACGCCCAGTACACCGGATTCCACTCCACCCATTTGGAAACGCCGAACAGTTTGCTGATGAGTATGAACAGCAAGGGGTCATGAAATTGTACGCCGCCCAAACCGGAAGGCAGCGTGGACGAAGCGGAAATTAAACCGATGAAAGAAGCCGGTAGCGCGAAGGCGAATCCGGCCAGCGGTCCGGCGAGGCCAATGTCAAACAAAGCGCGGCGCGTGGTAATCGGCTCTTTGATTTTGATGACCGCGCCAAACGTACCGAACAGACTGATGACCGGCGGCGCAGGAATAAAAAACGGCAAGGTAGCGCGTATGCCATAATGGCGACAGGCGAAATAATGACCGAGTTCGTGCGCCCCTAAAATCATCAACAGCGTGAACGTGAACAGCAGTCCGCTGAACAACGGCTCCAGATGTCCCGCCAGCGTCATTTTCAAAACCGAGGTGATGGGTGCAAACAACAGACTGATGATTGAATCATCGGCGACCGGCGCGCCTTTCAAGGCCATAGAAGCGCCGGTGAAGGTCGTGGTGATAGCGGTGCAAGCCAACAGAAAGACGTGCAGCAGAATACGGTTCGTAGATAATTCGCTCTGCCGTTCGCCCACTAACGCAGCGTCTTCAGAGAGCCTGTGCTGTGGCGTTGGCGTTCCCGGAAATAGATAAGGCGGATTCGTATTTTCCACCTCAACAGCATACCTCTTCGCAAGACTTCGCTTCAACTATGGATTGCTGTCCGTAGTGTCTGGCGTCCGGTGTCCGGCGTCCGAAGATTCGAAATGTGCCTTCCGGGGTAAATTGAGAGCAAGCGGTTTTCGTGTCGGTTCCGAAACGTGACTCAGGTCGAGCCGATGACCAGCCGGTGCGGAAGTTTGGTTTGCCAAGCAAAAGGGCGAGTCAAGGCTCGCCCTATAAAATTTTAGACGCCGGACACCGGACACCAGACTTTTCAGACTCTTCAGGATTGCAGTTCTTTACCAGGTTTGAAGCGAATGGTTTTGCCCGGCGGAATGTCGGTGACTTCGCCGGTGCGGGGATTGCGGCCAACGCCGCGTTTGCGAGGTTTCACAACGAAGACGCCGAAGCCACGCAACTCGATGCGCTCGCCTCTCTGCAAAGCATTTTTCATGGCGTCAAATAAGGCTTCGACTGCTACTTCAGCCTTGATCTTGGCAACTCCTGTTTTATCCGATACCTCGTTGACGATGTCGAGCTTGATCACGATAGCCTCCGTTTGTTCCCTCGGTTTGTAATATTGCTGAAGTTCCGCAGTACGAAAGGCTGTCATTATAGGAAGGCGCTTTGTGGACTGTCAAGAATCCTTTTCAAGTCCCTAATCCTTCGTCCTTCGTCCTTAGCGCGGAAAAGCCCCAGTGGCGGCGAAATGTTGAAGACGATTTTGACAGGTGTACGGCAAGGTCAGTCTGCACCGACGACCCGCAAACCTCCACCTTTCCTGCCGCAACTTAAAACTAAGGACAAGGGACTAATGACTAAGGACTATTTTGTATGCTAATTTTTCAGTCTTAATTTTCAGATCCCTTGGAGGAAGCTCGATGTCATCGCAAGCCAACATTGATTCTATCTTAAAAGAGAACCGAATGTTTGAACCGAGCGCCGCATTCAGCAGCACGGCGCATATCAAAAGCCTCGAAGAATATCAGCGCATTTTCAAAGAAGCTGAAGAAAATCCCGACGCCTTCTGGAGCCAGATTGCCAGCGAATTGCACTGGTTCAGAAAATGGGACCAGGTGTTGGAATGGGAATTACCTTGGGCCAAATGGTTCGTCGGCGGACAACTCAACATCTCCTACAACTGTCTTGACCGTCACCTCTCGACCTGGCGCAGAAACAAAGCGGCATTGATTTGGGAAGGCGAACCCGGCGAAGTTCGCACCTACACTTATCAACAACTGCACAGCGAAGTCTGCAAATTTGCCAACGTCTTGAAATCCTTGGGCGTGCAGAAAGGCGACCGCGTGGCGATTTACATGGGCATGACGCCGGAACTGCCGGTCGCTATGCTGGCCTGCGCGCGCATCGGCGCGACGCATTCCATTATCTTCGGCGGCTTTTCGGCAACCGCTCTGATTGATCGCATCAACGACGCGCAGGCCGTCGCCGTCATCACGCAGGACGGCGCGTATCGGCGCGGCAACGAAGTCAAACTCAAGCCCGCCGTAGATGAAGCCCTCGCCGCTTGTCCATCGGTGAAAACCGTAGTGGTTTATAAACGCACCGATGCGGAAATGAAAATGAAATGGGGGCGCGATCACTGGTGGCACGAATTGATGGAGAACGCTTCGGATGATTGCCCTGCGGAGCCGCTGGATTCCGAACATCCGCTCTACATTCTTTATACCTCGGGCAGCACAGGCAAACCCAAAGGCTTGTTGCACACCACGGGCGGTTATGCGGTCAGCACGTACTTGACCGCGAAATGGGTCTTCGATTTGAAAGATGAAGATGTGTATTGGTGTACGGCAGACATCGGCTGGGTGACCGGGCATAGCTACATCGTTTATGGCCCGCTGCAAAATGGTGCGACAGCGTTGATGTATGAAGGCGCGCCCAATCATCCCGCGCCGGATCGCTTCTGGCAAATCATCGAACGCCACAAGGTCAATATTTTTTACACCGCGCCGACAGCGATTCGCGCCTTCATGAAATGGGGCGAACAGTACCCGCGCAAATACGCCATGAAGAGTTTGCGCTTGTTGGGCAGCGTCGGCGAGCCGATCAACCCGGAAGCCTGGATGTGGTATCGCGAGATGATCGGGCGCGGACGTTGCCCGATAGTGGATACTTGGTGGCAGACCGAAACCGGCGCGATTATGATTACGCCGTTGCCGGGAGCGATTGCTACGAAACCCGGCTCGGCTACCAAACCCTTTCCCGGCATCATTGCCGATGTAGTAACGAAACAAGGCGACAGCGTACCGGCAGGCTCAGGCGGGTATCTGGTTATCAAGCGCCCTTGGCCTTCGATGGCGCGCACCATTTACGGCGACCCGGATCGCTATGTGCAGCAGTATTGGTCAGAGATTCCCGGCGTCTATTTCGCCGGGGACGGTGCAAGAAAAGATGCCGATGGTTATTTCTGGATTATGGGTCGCGTGGACGATGTGATTAATGTGTCGGGGCATCGTTTGAGTACGATGGAGGTGGAGTCGGCGCTGGTCGCTCATCCTATGGTAGCCGAAGCCGCCGTGGTGGCTCGCCCTGATGACATCAAAGGGCAAGGCATCGTCGCCTTCGTGACGTTGGAATCGGGCAATGCGTCAGCGGATGAGTTGAAAGACGAGTTGAAAAAATGGGTGGTCAAAGAGATCGGCGCGCTCGCTCGTCCCGATGAGATACGCTTTACGGATGCCTTGCCCAAGACCCGCAGCGGCAAGATTATGCGGCGACTGTTGCGCGAAATCGCTACCAGCGGCGAAGCCAAAGGCGATATGACTACGCTCGAAGATTTCTCTGTGCTGGCGGCGCTGCGCGAAGACGAAGAGTAGTGCGGGGAACGCGGCTTGCGGCTTTGAGGTTATAGATGCGAGAGGTGGGCGGTTGTGGCGCGAGACAACTACCAGATCAAGTTCACGGCATAGATAGACAGTTTGGTGTCGGCGCTAACGATGGCGGTCTTTTCGATGACGCCTTGAGCAATCAATAACCGGTCAAAGGGGTCTTTGTGATGAAAGGGCAGGTGATCTAAGGCAAAGATATGCTCTTTGGTGACCGACAGAATTGCCAAGTCATTGGCCTGCTCCTGACTTTCCACCAAGTCTTTCAAGGGCAGGTGGAGTTTCATTTTGCCAAGCTGCACTTTAATCTGGATTTCCCAGATGCTGACTAGGCTCAATAACAGTCGGTTATGTTCATCTTCTAGGGCTTGCCGTGCCGTATCTGAGAGTTTTTCCGGCGCATCCGCCCACCAGATGAAGGTATGTGTATCGAGGAGCAAGTTCATTGCTGCCCCTCCCAGAATTCATCCGGCAAGGGGTCGTCAAAATCTTCGCTGGTCCAGATGCTGCCGCGATTCAATCCGGCAATGCGCTGCTTTTTCGGTTGAGCGACAGGAACCAGACGAGCCAAAGGCTTGCCGTTTTGGGTGATGATTATTTCGCCGCCGTTTGCGGCAATCGCCAGCCAATCGGCAAAATGATGTTGCGCTTCCTCAAGCTTCACGGTTTGACTCGACATAGGCTCTCCTGTTGACTCAAAGTATAACATCGGCAAAAGGAACGAGGCCATTCTCTTAGAGCGTGTTTTGAAATTCAATCGGAAGCCTGAATTGGAGGCTTGAGCCGTTTGAGCATCAAGTGAATCATTGCCGTATAAACAAACGCCTCTGAGGTTTTCGACAAGGCTTCGTAATCTTTGCTCAACCGGCGATGGTGG
>JACQDB010000034.1 GCA_016201275.1 Acidobacteriota bacterium | reverse complement strand
GTTTCGTAGGTTGGACTTTAAGCATCCCCCGACTGCCATCGGGGGGATTAGCAAGGCTGCTTCGCCTCTGAAAAATGTACAAAGTCGAGATTAGAGGGTGTCGCATAAATGAATATTTTGTCCAGATATTGTGTGTGATGGTTTAACCATCTACAACATATAGACGGTTGCTGGGATTCTGCGACACGCGCTAAGAGATTCGCGCCCTGAAGGGGCGCAGGAGATTTGATGCGACAAGTTTCCTGCGCCCCTTCAGGGCGCAAATCCATTTCTTATCCGTCTCCCAGTGGCTTCTCCACTGGCTAATCTCCGCTGCGCCTCCGGCGCAAGAAAATTAATCTCCGCTTGCCTCCGGCGCAAGAAAATTAATCTCCGCTTGCCTCCGGTGCGAGAAAATTAATCTCTGCTGCGCCTCCGGCGCAAGAATCAGTTGACCAAAAAATTCTAACCGGGCTGAGTCGTTAGCATGACCGAAGCGCTTATCCGTTTTCCGTTTACTGACTTCCCTTCGCGCCGAGTTCCTGCAACAAAGTCTGTGCCGCAGCTTTCAAGGTCGTGTCGTGGCTTATCGCTAAAAACTTTTTCACGTCGGCGCGGACATTTTCCGTATCGCCTTGGGCTTTGTACATCAGCGCACGATAGTAATACGCATCGGCATAGTTGGGGTCTAAGCGCAGGGCTTTTGAAAAAGCTGATTCGGCAACCGAAAACTCTGCGGTCGCAGTTGAAGAAATACCCAACTCCGTCCACACTGCCGCTGCATCCTGATCCGCGTCCAACACTTTGTAGTAGTCATCAATGGCGGCTTGATGATTGCCTTTGGCGGCGTAAGCCCTGGCGCGTTTCTCATAGGTTCGAGGTTCGGGCTTGGCCTTGAGGGCTGCCGAATAATCCTGCACGGCCTTGTCATAATCTTTCCCTGCAAAAGACTGGTCGCCCTGCTCGACGTGAACTGCCGCCTGAGTTTCGGCGTCGGGATTTTTCGCGCAACCGCACAGCCACAACAGGCAAGCCGATAACAGAATGAAGCGTGAGGTGAAATTGTCGTTTCGCATACACCGGTCGGTGGGCTTTTCAATATGCCAGCCAGCCCGTGAACTTCGCGTCACCGGCGAACTCCAATCAGGGCTGGAACGAAGAGCGAAGAGGCTTGCTCAATAAGCCCAACGCACCAGCACCGAACCAACTGTGAAGCCTGCGCCGACAGCGGCAAACAACACCGTGCTGCCTTTTTTCAGACGCCCGTCTTCGATGGCATCGCCTATGGCAAGCGGTATGGTCGCGGCAGTCGTGTTGCCGTACTTATGAATGTTGCGGACAACTTTGCTGTCATCGAGTCCCAGTTTTTCGGCGGTTGCATTGATGATTCGCAGGTTCGCCTGATGGGCGATGAACAGATCAATATCTTTGCCTTCCAAGCCGTTGCGCGCCAAGGTGCCGCGACTGACTTCGCCCATCTTTCGCACCGCATACTTGAACACCGACTGACCTTCCTGATGAACGTAGTGCATCTTCTTTTCGACACTCTCACGCGATGCGGGATTAAGGCTGCCGCCGCCCGGCATATAAAGATGCTGGCCGCCTGCGCCGTCTATTTCATGTTTGTAATCCAGTATGCCAACCTCGTCGCTGTCGCTGGGTTCGAGTAGCACAGCGCCCGCGCCATCGCCAAACAACACACAGGTGGCGCGGTCTTCATAGTTGATGATGCTCGACATCACATCTGCGCCGACGACCACGACTTTGTTATGCGCGCCCGATTCGATGAACTGCGCGCCGGTGGTCAGGGCGTATAAAAAACCCGAACAGGCAGCGGAAATATCGAAGCCCCAGGCTTGGTTGGCGCGAATTTTATTCTGCACCAGACAGGCAGTAGCTGGAAAAAACATATCCGGCGTCACCGTAGCGACGATGATCAATTCGATTTCGTCGGCTTCGATGCCGCGTTGCTTGAGCAAATCGTCAACCGCTCTGGCCGCCAAATCAGAGGTAGCCGTGCCTCTTTCCACCATGTGGCGCTGCTGTATGCCTGTGCGTTCGACAATCCATTCGTGATTGGTGTCCACGAACATGGACAGGTCGTTATTGGTTACCACTTTGGGTGGGACATAACGCCCCAACGCAGTGATCTTCGCTCGTCGTGTAGCTTTCATGAATGCAATCCCTCAACAGAAAAATGCCACGCTGCCCGATGACAGATTTTTTATTGCGTAAGCAAAGCCCGATACTAGCATTCGCGTCTTTTTTGACGCAAGCAATTGCAGTCTGCTATAGATTATTTGCCCACGTTTCAATTTTACCGACAACCTGGATTCGCTTGCTGCGCCCACGGCGTTGCGCTGACGCGGTTGCAGTGTTCGACAGGAGAGATAAATGAATCGTAAACTTTTCGCTCTGCTTTTTCTCATGACCATGATAAACACCCCTTCAGCGGCGCAGAATTTCAAAGCGCAACAGGCGAAATTCGCTCGCGTACAAACGGCGATGGAGGAAAAAGGCGAGGCCGTGAAGAGCTTGTTTGCCGCTAAAAATCTTGACTACCCGGCGAAAGAAATTTACCTGCGGGTCTTCAAACGCGAAGGCGTGTTGGAATTGTGGGCGAACCACAAAGGCCGCTACCAATTGGTGAAAGAGTATAAAATCTGCGCCGCTTCGGGCGAGTTGGGGCCGAAACGCCGACAGGGCGACAATCAGGTGCCGGAAGGCTTTTATCTCATAGACCGCTTCAATCCGTTGAGCAATTTTTATCTATCGCTGGGCGTCAATTATCCCAACCAAGCCGACAGAATTTTCGGCGCAGGCGGGAATCTGGGCGGCGATATTTTCATTCACGGCAACTGCGTTTCCATAGGCTGCGTGGCGATTACCGACGATCAGATTAAAGAGCTTTACCTTATTGCGGTCGAGGCTCGCGCCGCCGGACAGATGAAAATCCCTGTGCATATCTTTCCCGCACGGATGCACCCACACGGCATGAAACGCTTGGAACGCGAAGCGGCACAGCATCCCGCGCTCTGGAATTTCTGGCGCAATCTGCAAGGCGGCTACGAAGTATTTGAAACGCATCATCGCCTGCCCGTGGTCACGGTTGACAGGCAGGGACGTTACATTATCAAATAGCGCAAGAACCCATCTCGCGTATTTCGTGCAGAGCCGTTGGCCAGTGGCGCAACGCTTCACCGGCAACCGACTGATGACTCTGCATCCTCGGAGGAGAAAAAGTATGTCAACAAATTCTGCAACCAGCACCTTGAAACTGATCTTCATTCCGGCAGTCATCACTCTGGCCATCACCTTGCTGCGCTTGGTCGGCGAGTTGCAACATTGGGCTCCCGCCTTGTTCAGCCGAGAGGCAGGGGGCGGTGCGGCCATCATCGGCATCTCTTGGCTGCCGCCGCTACTGGGCATCTATTATGCACGCAAACTTTTGCACAACGATGAAGCGCCGGTAAGCGCTGGGCGTGTCATTCTCTTTGCCATTCTCGGCTTCGTCTTGATGGGTCTGGGTGGTTTTGTAGGCTTTGCGCCGGAGGTGCAATTTCCGGGCAAGATCATTGTCGGTCTGCTGCTGATGACGGCATCAGGAGTAGTGCAGTTTCTACCGTGGCGCAAACTGGCCAACGTGTTACTGGCTTATGCGCTGGCGGCTCGCATACCGGTGATAATCGTGATGTTCCTGGCGATCAAAGGAAACTGGCAAACGCATTACGATGTCGCGCAGTCAGGATTCCCAGCCATGGATTGGTTCTCGAAGTTCATTCAAATCGGCTTCCTGCCGCAAGTATTTTTGTGGATTCCATTCACCCTGATAACCGGTGCGCTCACGGCTGGCATCACCGCAGCGATTATGCAGCGCGGCAAAGCGATCCGCACGGCGACCGTGTAAGGAAAGCGATTTTGAATCACAGGAGGTCAGCGTTATGAGACGATCACGCTTACTCTTCTTTTTACTGCTTCTCTCGGTAACAAGCACCACGGGTCTTGCCAACGGCGGTTATGTCAGGCAAGACCCAAAGTCTCAAGAACCCCAGGAAGCCGCAAAAAGAGTTGCATCGAATGACGAAGACACTCAGGCGATTGAAGGACTAGCCGATCTGCCATTTTTAGATCGCCCCATCATCGCCATAGAGTTTCCTGGCCATCGGGCGTTCTCCACCGAAAGCCTTTTAAGCAATTTCAAATTTTTGAAGTTCGGCGCTCGCTATGGCGCAAAAGCCAAAGCGCGTCTGGAAGCCGAACTCGACCTACTTCGCATTCTGGTTTACGTGGACAACGGCTATTTGCGAGCGCACTTCAAAACGCCTGTGTTGGAAAACACCTCGACGGGCGTAAAGATTTCCATTCCGGTCGAAGAAGGCGTGCAGTATCGTGCTGGCGAAGTAAAAATTCTGGATGCCAAACTCTTTTCCCCTGATGAGATTTTAGAAACTCTCGGACTGAAAAAGGGCGATGTCATCAGAGGCTACAGCGTCATCAATGAGGGCATGGCACGCCTGAAGAAAAAGTAATTCGAAGAAGGCTACATACAATTTGATGTGGACTTCGCGCCGACCTTTTACGCTCCTGCGCCCGATTCACAGGAAGCCATCGCCGATGTGGAATTCAATATAGAAGAAGGGAAGAGATACTCCATCAACAAAATTATCATCAGCGCGGATGAATCATTAAATGAGCAGGAGATTTGCACGAGGCTCGTGCTGAGAGAAGGCGAAGTTTTCAAACAGTCGCGGTTTGAACAAAGCCTCGAACAAGTGAATCAATTTCTAACGCGCTTTGGAGTTTATGAAAAACTTTGGGAATCTGATGTAGAGATTAACACCAATGAGGCGATGGCTCAGGTTGATTTCACCTTCAAAATCAAAAAGAAATTTCACTAAACCGCAGCGATTATGCAGCGCGGCAAAGCGACCCGCATAGCAACAGCTTGATGCCGCCCAAGGCCATAAATTCGCAGCATCCTTTTTACGGCTTACCCCATCATAGCGGCTACTTTTTGCCACTTCGCAAGTCCAGGCGCGGGAAAAGAAGCCGCTATGATGGGGTAAGCCAAATCAACAACGAAGCCTTTAGGATGGTGGAGGAAATCAAGTGCAACCCTGTAGGGGCGACCACCGCAGGGTCGCCCCTACAGGGCATGGGAAAATCACTCAAGTCTTGCACTTGATTTCCTCCACCATCCTTATAGCGAATTTCATTTGCCTGCGACCCACGACACCTAGTTGAGAGGCGGTCTGTGACCGCAGCACGGCAGTCACAGACCGCCTCTCAACAAATCGCACACCTCTGCAAGCCGCTATAGAAATTGTTTTAAGGTAACTACCCAGCCTGGTTGTGAGAGTGGAATTCTGTGCGGCTGTGCCGCAAGCACTGGCTGAGTAGCCAGAGCGTGTTGCATAAATGGATTTTCTGCCCAGATAGTGTACTCGAGGGTTTGACTATCCACAACATATGGGCGATTGCTGGAATTTTGCGATACGCTCTATATGCGCGGCACACCAAGTTTCGGCGCGACCAGTGCAGTGGCCTGAATAGTCATGCGGCTCGTCGAGTTTCTTTTTCCGAATCTTGGTGTGCCGCGCATAATAGTTACACGATTTTTTATACAACCATGCGGATAATCCTGAGTCGCCGCATTTTCCGATTCCGGCTCAACTATGCTTCAAGCGATTGGCGATGAAACTTTTGGAGGGTTCTCTTCTGCCTCAAAAAACCATATAACTTTTACGAAGCCTTTGCCAGGTCGGCGAGGGTGGCGGCCAGCGAACTGAAAATGATTCTGCCATCGTTGCTGCCTAACAACTCTTCGCTGGCGCGTTCGGGGTGCGGCATCAGACCCATCACATTGCGCTCGCGGTTGACAATCCCCGCGATATTTTCGAGTGAGCCGTTGGGGTTGGCTCCTTCGGTCAACGCACCGTTGGCATTCGAGTAGCGAAAGACGATGCGATTGTCGCCTTTCAACTCTTCGAGTGTTGCCGTGTCACAAAAATAATTGCCATCGCCGTGGGCGATAGGAACCGACAACACCTGGCCTTTTTGACAAAGCGCCGTAAATGGGGTGTCGGTGGTCTCGACGCGCATATTGATATGCTGGCAGACGAATTTGAGATTGGCGTTTCGCATCAACGCGCCGGGCAAGAGACCGGCTTCGCAAAGAATTTGAAAGCCGTTGCAGATGCCCATCACTTTGCCGCCGTTGGCTGCGAACTCTTTGACGGCGCTCATCACCGGGCTGAAGCGAGCTATCGCGCCGGTTCGCAGATAGTCGCCGTAAGAAAACCCGCCGGGCAACAACACTGCGTCGCAATCATTGACGCTGGTTTGCCGATGCCAAATGAATTCGACTGGCTGGCCTATAACTTTGCTGATGACGTGATAGGTGTCGTGATCGCAGTTGGAACCCGGAAAGACGACGACGCCGAATTTCATGTTCGTTCAATCCTCTCTGCTTGAAGTGGTGCGTTTAGAGGCGGTGCGCGCACCGCGAGGGCTGGAAGTCTTAGCCACATCTAAACGTAAGAGTTTTACCGTCTCAGGTATGACTTTCGGTAAGAGGGATTGTCTCACGCTTTCGTTTAAGTTTCCAACTCAACGCGGCAATCTTCAATGACCGGATTGGTCAACACGTCTTGCGCCATGCGTTCGATGTGAGCGCGGGCGGCTTCGACCGTCAAGCTCTCGTCAAGCGTAACTTCAAAAAACTTGCCCTGGCGAACGTCGGCGATGCCGGTGTAGCCGATGGTTTCCACCGCGTGATGAATGGCTTTGCCCTGCGGGTCAAGCACCGAGGGTTTCAAGGTGACGTAGATTTTTGCTTTCATATCCTTACTGTTATTGGTTACTGGTTACTGGTTACTGGTTATTTGGTTACTCGATTGCAACCTACAAGTAACCAGTAACCAATGACTAAGAACCGAAAATTCGTTTGAAAATTTTATCCACATTTCGCAATTGATGCTGCACGTCGAAGACAGCGGCGATCTCTTGCGGCGATAAGACAGCAGTGACGCGCTCATCCTGTAACACCAGTTCGTTGAACTTCGCGCCCGCGTCCCAGACCCGCATAGCCAGCGGTTGCACGATGGCATAAGCGTCTTCGCGGGTGACGCCCTTGCGCGTCAGTTCCAGCAGCAGTTGTCCGCTTGCCGTCACCCCGCCCAGAGATTCAAAGTTGTACCGCATACGTTCGGCGTTGACAACCAAGCCGTCTATCAACCAGTGCGTTTTGTTGAGCAGGTAGTCAGTCAGTATGCAGGAATCGGCGAGGATGACGCGCTCTACCGATGAATGCGAGATGTCGCGCTCGTGCCACAAAGCGATGTTCTCAAATCCGGCTTGCGCGTTGGCGCGCACGATGCGAGCCAGTCCGCAAATCTGTTCCGCCGTCACAGGGTTGCGTTTGTGCGGCATCGCCGATGAACCTTTTTGACCGGATGAAAACGGCTCCTGCGCTTCGCGCACTTCGGTGCGTTGCAGATGACGGACTTCGAGAGCGATTTTTTCCAGCGAGGCCGTGATGATGGCCAGCGTCGAAAGAAATTCGGCGTAGCGGTCGCGCTGAATCACCTGCGTGGAAATCGGGGCAAAGTGCAGGCCGAGCTTGTCGCATACGCGCTCTTCAACTTCGGGGTCTAGGTGCGCGAAGGTGCCGACCGCGCCGGAAATTTTGCCGTAACTGATTCGTTCTTTGGCGCGGCGCATACGTTCTTTGTTGCGCTCGTTGTCGGCAAAGTAAAGCGCCAGCACTAAGCCGAAGGTCGTCGGCTCGGCGTGTACGCCGTGGGTGCGCCCAATCATCAAGGTATGGCGATGTTCCAGAGCGCGGCGTTTCAAGGCGTCGCCGAGTTTCTCCAAATCTTCAAGAATAAGTTGGGCTGCTTCGCGCATCAACAAAGCGTTAGCGGTGTCCACGACATCGGAAGAGGTCAGGCCGTAATGCACAAAGCGCGCCGCGTCGCCGATGTTTTCGGCGAGCGCCGTAGTGAAAGCGATGACATCGTGGCGCGTCAAGGTTTCGATTTCATGTATGCGGTCAACGGAAAACGCGGCCTTTGCTTTTATCACCTCAACGGCATCTTGCGGGATGGTTCCCATCTCTGCGTGAACCTCGCAGACCGCTATTTCCACATCGAGCCATTTTTGAAAGCGATTCTGTTCCATCCAAATCGCGCCCATCGCGGGGCGTGTGTAGCGTTCAATCATAAGGTCCAATCTTCCAAAGCTAAATCAGCTATGCGCTGAAAATCTCTGGTGTTGCGCGTCACCAAAATAGCGCCGACGGAAAGCGTAATTGCCGCGATGCTCAAATCATTGGTGCCGACATGGAGCCGCAGCAATTTTAACTTGTCAAAAATAGTTGCTACAGCTACATCAAAGGGTAAGTTGGAAAATTTCTTGTAGAAGGTAAACCCTTCAAACAACCGAGCGTATGCTTTGGCGCGAGCAACTCCATCTTGTGCGCGGCGACAGGCTGGCAACCAACCGCTCAAATCTTCACCGAGAGTGATGATGGTTGTCACAAACTCATCATCAGACAAAGCTTTAATGCGGTTCAACACGTTCGCGTGTTTCTGAAAAGCAAACCCCATAATATCGGTGTCTAAGACATAAACCTTCATGCTGCATCTTGCCTTTGCGCCTCTTCGCGTTGGCGCTGCCGCTCTTTCGCAATCTCTGCGAAATGCTCGCGCAAGGCTTCTTCGTCACCGACGAAATTTCCCAAGGCTTCCAATAACTCTTGTGCAGTGCTGTAAGGTCGCGCTTGCTGCTGCCCTGAATTGACTTCAATGGTTTTGATTTTTACAGCAGACAAATATTTCTCGGCTTCCTGCTGTGCCTTGTTTACGGCTTCATCTTCTGAAGTGCCTTCGGCGCTGAGGTCGGCAAGCGCAGGGATAAAAGCCCGCCAAATGCCATTTTTATTTTCGACGATTACGGAATACTGCATATATTTATTCTCCATCAGTTATTCTGGATTGTTCAACTCAGACGTTTTCCAATATCTATTTTTCAATCATTTCTTTTTTGATTCCAGAAAAAATATACGAAGCTGAGAATAGAAACGGTGCGAAACCAAATCAATAGCATTGTAGGCGCTTGCCTCATCTCATCATAGCCCATCAACACTTCATCATCTATATCTCCGTTATTGAAGATGAAATCGTCAATCAACGGAATATGGTTCATCCAAGCCCAAAGCCCTACGGCTGCTGAAGCAATCAAAATGATAATAGAAATTGCTACTATAGAGGCGGCACACCAAGATTCGGTGCGACCAGTGCAACGGGCTGAATAATTATGCGGCTCGTTGAGTTTCTTTTTCCGAATCTTGGTGTGTCGCCTCTATAGATGCCGCATAAATTTAAAATTCAAACCACTCGCTGGCGTGATCTTGGGCAGCGACTTTGACGCGGCGCTCGGCCTGTTGATAAAACAGCGAGCCGCGTTTATCCAAGGCTTCCAGCGCCGACAGCCGCGCTACTTCCGGGTGATTGCACTGCTTCGACAGATGCGCCAGCACAATGTATTCGGCCTTGCCGTCGAAGTCTTCGCGCAGCCAGCGCGCCGTTTCATCGTTCGACAGATGCCCGGTGTTGCTGGCAATGCGCTGCTTCAAAGCCCACGGGTAGGGGCCGATCTTCAACATCTCTTTATCGTGATTCGATTCGATGATAATCAGGTTGCAGCCACGCAGGCGCTCGGCAACCAACTGCGTGATGTAGCCCAAATCGGTGACAATGCCAATCTTGATGCCTGCCGCTTCTACTGTGTAGGCGAATGTATCTATGCCATCGTGCGGAATGCTGAAGGGATGAAAATCTAAAGAGCCGACTTGAAAGGGCGCGCTCGATGAAATCGTTTCGCCCCAGCGTATGCCCTGTTCGCCGCCCTGCCAGCGGCACTCGCCTCTGGTCTCCTGCGAGATGAAGACCGGCGCTTTGGCAGTCTTGGAAAACACCCGCACCCCTTTGATATGGTCGGCGTGTTCGTGCGTCACCACCACGGCATTGATGCGCGTGGCGTCAACGCCCACCTCGCTCAAACGGCGCGCCGTCTCTTTGGCCGACAACCCGGCATCCACCAGCGCACTGGTGTCGCCCGCTTCGATGTAGAGCGCATTGCCGGAACTGCCACTGCCCAAAATGATCACTCGCATGGTTAGTCCTTAGTCCCTGGTCCTTAGTCCTTAGTACAGGTCACAGTAAATACGCCGCTAGTTAGCAACGCCATGATTTTTCAAATAAGCCAATAAACATAGGCTTTTTGCAGCAAACCAGTATTTTCTAACTAGCAGTGAATTGGTCGCGCCCTGTACTTAGCTCCCGGTTAAAGTCGCTGACAGAAATCGAATTTTTTAACCAGGGACCAAGGACTAGAGCGGTTTTCATATGTGTGTACGGAACACCTTATCGTTGAGCAGCGGTCTGTGACCGCGCCAAGGTCTTCGACCGCCGCTCAACGGCTTTGAGGTTTCCGTAATCTCAAACCAAAACCGCTCTAAGGACTCAAACAATAAGTTGCGCGTCTTCGATTTTGAAATCTTCGAGTTGACCAATGGCCGTCATGGCCAGTCCATTGCCGTTGAAAATTTCGTTGGCGATGCGTTGAATATCTGCTGTCGTGACCGTTTCGATGCGCCGCAAAATTTCATCCATAGAAAAATGATCGCCGTAAAAAATTTCCTGGCGCGCCAGATTGCTCATGCGCGCCGACGACGATTCGAGGCTCAACATAATCGAAACTTTCAACTGATCTTTGGCGCGTTGCAATTCGTCTTCGGCAACCAATTCGGCTTTGCACTTTTTGAATTCGGCAACGCTCAACTCGATAGCGCCCTGCATCTGTTCCGGCGAAGTCGCGGCGTACATGGAAAAACAACCAGCGTCAGTATAAGAGTTGATGCCGGCGAAAACCGTATAGGCGAGGCCGCGTTCTTCACGTATGGTTTGAAACAAGCGCGAACTCATGCCGCCGCCTAAAATCACCGCCAAGACGTTCACCGCATAACGGTCTTCGTGCAGCATCGAAGGGCAATCGGTGCCTAAAATCAAATGCGCCTGCTCCAACTCTTTGTTGAGAATAATGCGCGGTCTGCCGATGCTCGGCGCGGTGGTTTCGAGCCTCATCGGCTGGTCGGTCAGATCGCTCATATAGCCAGCGACCATCTCCACAAAGCTCTGATGTTCGAGATTGCCAGCCCCGGCGACGATGAGATTATGCGGCACATAGACGGTTTTGAAATGCTCCATCAAGCGCTGTTGATTGAAGGTCGCCAGCGTTTCGGGGGTTCCCAAAATCGAGCGACCAAGCGGATGGTCCGGCCAGAAATGCGCCGTAAAGACTTCGTGAACCAAATCGTCCGGGGTGTCTTCGACCATCTTGATCTCTTCCAAAACGACATTGCGTTCGCGGTCTAATTCATCATCGGCAAACAGCGGCGCGGTGACTAGATCGGCGAGCAAGTCGAAGGCTCTGTGCAGATGTTCGTCCAACACTTTGACGTGATAGCAAGCGACTTCGCGGCTGGTGAAGGCGTCCACATTGCCGCCTATGGCATCGCCTTCGATAGCGATTTCGCGGGCGTTGCGCTTTTTGGTGCCTTTGAATAAAGCGTGTTCGATAAAATGTGAGATGCCGTTGAGGTGCGGGGCTTCGTGGCGCGACCCGGAGCGCACCCATATGCCTACGGAGGCAGAGCGTATGTGCGGCATCGTTTCGGTCAGAATGGTGAGACCGTTTGCAAGAACGGTTTTCTCGATAAGACTTATTTGTTGAATCATCTTTCTCCTAAAAAGCGATGCTAGCATAGCAGCAAAAGGGCGCGCAAACGACGGGAAATTTTGAAAAAGGTTTTGACCGATGGCTTCGGGTTGTTTAGAATGAAGTTCGCATCGGGGCGTGGCTCAGCCTGGTAGAGCGCTCGGTTTGGGACCGAGAGGTCGGAGGTTCGAATCCTCTCGCCCCGACTCTTTGACAGCGAACGGTAAAAAGGCAAAAGGCAAAAGCAATAGGGCAATTGAATTTTGCCTTTTTCCATTTGCTCTTTGATTTTTTATGCGCCCGTAGCTCAGGTGGATAGAGCACCTGCCTTCAACGTAGGAGCCCATGCAGAGAATAAAAATTTGTATGGTGGAGGGTGCTGTATCGGTGAATCTCTAAAGAAGTTTCACAACTTCTATGACAACACCGAGCAAAGCACTATGATTATGCAGGACGTAGATTTAGCCTGGTTGGCCGGCATAATAGATGGTGAAGGATGTTTTGCAATCTATAGCGTTCAGCGAAAAGATGCGATTACTCCCTCTCCATCGGCTAACCTTACCATCACCAATTCAAATTGTCTGCTGCTGGAGCGGTGTAGAGAAATACTGGATCAACTTGACATCAAGTATCTCTACCACGATCCCCAAAATAGTCATCAGCAAGGTCGAAAAGTGATGCGTATCAGAGTGAAAAACTATTCCTCATTACGGAAACTAATTGAGTTGCTTCTTCCTTATTTAATCGGCAAACACGACCAGGCTGTAGTGATGCTACAGTTTGTCAGCCTAGCTGGACAAAGAGGAAAGTTGAATCTTCAAGATAGAACCGAATTGATGAACAGAGTCAAGAAGCTAAATCAGCATGGTCATCTTGTTGCGTAGAGGCCATACGCACCCAGGCTGAAATGCCTAAGATATGGTCCAGACCACAACGGTGTAAGATAATTACTCCGCTTTGGGAAACCAAGGGTGGTAAGCTAAGCAGGGGGTCGCAGGTTCGAGTCCTGCCGGGCGTACTTTAGAAAAAGGCTACCAGTTAGGTAGCCTTTTCGTTTTACTATGAGCGTGGGGCGTCAATGTTTTGGTCCGCGCCAAGCTGGCCGTTGAAGTTTCAGCCGCCGTATAAGAAAGACGTTTGGTCTGAGCAAGACCGGCAAAAGGTTATCAAATGTGGAGAGTGAATTTTGATCGGGTGGGCCTTACCCGAAAATTTGATCAGCTTCAAGTAGTGCAAAAATAAGACGCCCTAACTCTTTGCTTATGTAGGACACGATGCAGCGTTAGAATCTCTTTGGCTTTGCAATCATTGAAACCAGTCAGGGTGAACGGCTGTGGGGATGCGTTAATGATGCGAGTGTTGCTGGGCGATTTAGCTGCGGCGTTCCAGCGAAACGCCGGCCACACAACGCGCCGTGTCGCGGGCAATCAATAATTCTTCATCCGTAGGAATGACATACGCCGCCAGGTGCGAATCCGTGGTGCTGATGACGCCTTCGCGCCCGTTGGTCTGGGCGGCGTTGCGTTCTGCATCCAGGTGCAAGCCCAGCCATTCCAAGCCCGCGCAAATCGTAGTGCGAACCTCTGGCGAATTTTCGCCGATGCCGCCGGTGAACACTACTGCATCCGCGCCGTTCATCGCCGCCAGGTATGCGCCAATGTATTTGCGTATGCGATAGCAGAAAAGCTCTATGGCTAAACGGGCGCGCCGGTCGTTGTTTTCCCGCGCTTCGTCCAGCAAATCGCGCATATCGTTGGTCAAGCCCGAAATCCCCAACAAGCCCGATTGTTTGTTAAGCAAAGTCTCGACTTCACGCGCCGACAAGCCTTCTTTGGCCGCCAGCCAATCCACTATCGCAGGGTCTAAATCGCCGGAGCGCGTTCCCATCACCAAACCTTCAAGCGGCGTAAACCCCATCGAAGTGTCTATGGAATTACCGGCACGAATCGCCGCTGCCGAACAACCGTTGCCCAGATGCAGCGTAATGATGTTGGTGGCGACGCGCTCCATATTGCAAAGCTGCCGATAGCGATAAGCGACATAGCGATGCGAGGTGCCATGAAACCCGTAGCGGCGTATGCGATAGCGGCGATAGAGTGGATAGGGCAAGGCGTATAGGTAAGCCGTTTCGGGCAGAGTTTGATGAAAGGCGGTGTCAAAGACAGCGACTTGTGGCAAGCCCACGCCGAATAATTCCCGCGCCGCTAAAATGCCTTTGAGATTGGCGGGGTTGTGCAAGGGCGCGAGGTCTATGCAATCTTCTATGCCGCGCAGCACCTCTTCATCAATCAACACGGAGTGTTTGAAGAATTCGCCGCCGTGTACGACGCGATGGCCTACGGCGTGAATGTCGGCGATGGCGCGCACCTCGGCGAGGTTGGCGTCCGGCGAACACAGCCAGCGTATGATGAAGTCAACGGCGGCGCGGGTGTCGCGCAGCGGCGCGGTCGAGCGTTGCACGGCGTGGCCTTCGAGTTGCGACGTGATGATGGCTTCGCCGCCTATGCGTTCGATGGAGCCGCGCACGAAACGCCGGTCGGCGTTCTGCGAAATGAGGTCGAGGTCTGTAGCGATGAGTTGAAACTTGAGCGTTGCACTGCCGCAATTGAGAACCAGAATATTCATAAGCCGCACCGATAAAAAATTGCTCAGGGAAGGCGCGAAAAAGTGTAGCAGGAAACGCCGCCAGAAGAAAAACGAAGCGCGACTGTAGCATCGCACTTCGTTGAAGAAATATTTTCAGAACCGGCAGCAGGCCGCCGGTTCACCCTTGGCGCGATTGAGAGCGTGTCGCAGAATTCCAGAGACCGCCTATATGTTGTAGGGGGTCAAGCCATCGCGTACAATATGTGGACAGAAAATCCATTTGTGTAACAGGCGCTATTGACTGGCGAATCCGGCAAAGCGCGGCTGCCGAAGCGGAAATTCCTCAGCGCTTGTGGGGCAATGGTTTGCCAACAGAAATTCCGTTGACCGACCTGGCTTCCATCAAGGCGCTTGAAACATTCGCCGTCAATCTTTACTATCATCTACTTATGTTTCAGGTTCATCAATCCACTAGGTGGCAGCGCGGCAAAAGGCGACTGATTACCAGCATCATATTGACGCTGCTGGTTTCGTTGGTCGGTTTATCAACCTCGGTCACGGCGCAGGCGCAGAAAGCGAATCAAGCGCTGCCGGTATTCGATATTAATGTAACCAACTATGATTTTGGCGAAGTCTTTGTCGGTGAAGAACTGCTGAAAACTTTTACGGTTCGCAATCTCGGCGCAGCGCCTTTGCAACTAGCCGATCAGCCGATTCTTTCCGGTACGCCGACGATTGGCCGCTACCGCGAAGCGCCGCTTGGAGCGCGACCGCTTTGGTCGGCGCTGACCAAGACCGCCGCGCATTTCACTGGCGCAGCGCCTTACACCTGATGCTCGAAAAACTTTGTCTTTGACAAAGTGATCCAGCCTGGTCAGGCTGGCATTGTGGCAATCCGCATTGATGCTCTGGAAAGACCGGGGTTAATCGTTGAAAACTTCAAACTCTACACCAATGACCCGCGCTCTTCTACGGTCTCGTTTCGCATCAGCGCCCTGGTCAATCCCTTGCCGGATTATGTCAAAGGCATAGGCAATGCCAACCTCACCACCGGCGACAAGGTGGGCAGTTTTCAAGTGTGGCCTACGGCCAAACCGCAACTCAGCGTGGCACGCCAAACCACAAGCAAAATCTCGCTTCGCATACGCCCGAATGTTGAGGACAACACCGAGGTGAAATTGCTCTCGCAAAATACCGCAGCGGTGAAGTACAACCTGCGCCGCGAGGGCAAGAGCAATGTCTATTGGCTGGACATTGAAGTTGCGCCGATAGCAGAAGCCGGAGTCAAAACTTGGCCGATTGAGTTGCAGAGCATGGGCGGACGCGCCGAAACGCTGACCGTCGCTTTAACCTTGCGGGTGTTGGATGACGGCATCATCACGACGCCTGCGAAAGTGGATTGCGGCACGCTGACGCTTGGCGATTTACAGAAATTCCCCACCCGCGTCGCCCGCCTCGGCTTGAGAAAAATCGCCGGTAGTTTTCAGGTGAAGGCGGTTTCTTCCACGCTCGAATTTCTCAACCCGGTAGCCCAGACACTGGTCGAGGGCAGCAACTATGTCATCCTCATCAACACGGTTGCCGAGAAGTTGCCCAAGGCCGGAACCTACGAAGGCAAATTGATTGTCGAAACCGACGACCTACAAAAACCGCGTCTGGAAATCCCTGTCAAAATTGTCCTGTCCGATCAATAGAGCGTGTCGCAGAATTTCAGAAATCGTCTATATGTTGTAGATGGTTAAACCATCACATACAATATCTGGACAAAACATCCATTTTATGCAACACGCTCTAAATAGAAAATGCCAGCAGGGGTTGAGTCATAGCCGCAAGCGCGATGACTCAACCCCCGATTTATTTTGACGAAACGCCGCTGACTGCTTGATCAAACTCCCGCAACTGCGCTCCTTGATTTGCCAAAGAGCGCGGCTCGCCAACTCAACCGCCAGTGAATGCCGATAAAATCGGCGCTCACTAGCGGCGACCTTTAGAAGCGACAACGAAATCACTTCATCACGAAGAGTACGAAGCCAAAGAAGCGCTCAAGCCCCTTCGGGTTTTTGGTGACCTTCGTGGTTGGTATAGCGGCTTGCCGAGGGGTGCGATTTGTTGAGAGGCGGTCACAGGCCGCCTCTCAACCCGGTGTCCTGGATCGTGGGCAAATGAAATTCGCTATAAGCTGATTTTATTTTTCATCCTTATTTATTGGTCTCGCTGTCGTTTTTCAATTCCAGCCGGTCGGCTTTTTTGCGTAGCGTTTCAATGCGAAAGCGCAAGCGGTCGGCCTGGGTCTGCAAATCGGTGATGCGAGTTTGCAAGGTGCTTTGCTGCGCGTGAAGGCTCTCCAGTATGCGTTGGAACTCCTGCCGCAACGCCGCTTCCGTTTCATCGCGTCGCAACGCCGCCGCGCCGCGCAGGGTCAACTCCTGTTGAATATTGCGCTGCCGCCTTTGCACCTCAACCTCTTGCATATCAAGATTGGCTTTGGTCGTTGCGGCGTTATCGAGCTTGTCTTCGAGGCGCGTCAAGCGTTCTTCGAGCAAAGCCAGTTCCAGCAACGTGGAATTGCGTTCGGTTTCTTGGCGCATCTTTTTGACTTCGAGCGCCAGTGTATCAATCTGTTCGGAAAGCTTGCTCAGAACGCGACGCAAAGCTTCTTCGTGGCTTTCGGGCGCGACGACTGGTTCAGCTTTTTCTTCGGGAAGCGGTTTGGCCTGCGGTTTCGGATGGCGCGGTTTTGACTGCTGCGCGGCTACGGAAAAACTCCAGAGCATCAAGGTAAAAAAAATCATGAGAAGGCGGTATCGCGTGTTCATCTTTCGCTCCTGCGGTTGAAATGGCTACGGTAATTGAAAGCCTCTGTGGTCAGGTTAGTTCCATTTTCTTCGACAGGCAAGATGCCCACAGCGGTTATTGACCGCCGCGATTTGCGGTGATAACGTGGAGGCAATTTTTCACCGTGGTGAGGAGAGAGCAAAGCATATGGAAGACCGTAACAAAGAATTCACGCAACGCCTGAGCGCGCCGGGCGGCACCCCTGGCGGGTTGGGAATGTTTCTCTTCGGCCTGGTGCTGACCGTGGTGGGCGGTTATTTGATTATGAATCAAACTCAAGTGGCCAGCGGATACTGGAATTGGTTTGGCAATCACACCTTTGGTTTGACACTGGTTCCGCTCATCATCGGCATAGGGCTGCTGTTCTTCAATGGCAAATCCATCTTGGGCTGGCTGCTTGCCGGTTGCGGCTTGGCGATTATTTTCGCTGGCATTCTGACCAATCTCGACATCTATTTCCGCAGCACCAGTCTGTTCAACCTGCTCATCATGTTGACGCTGTTTGCCGCCGGATTGGGGTTGATGGCTCGCGCCTTCAAGGGACGCGGATAAACTGGTGGTGCGGTCGCAAGGGTCTGGCCGCACGGTAAAAACAACCAATAAAACCGGAGGTTTTTGCAACACAACGGAAGTGCAAGCGCCTGCAAAAAATGCCCTTAGAAAAACCTGCTGATGCTCAAGCGTGCCAACGACAAGTCGTTTTCTCAAGCTCGCCTGCTGGTTGTCGCCGCCTTGTTGATGGCGCTGTTGACCACGCCAAGTCAGGCGCTTGCCCGCTCGCCGAAGAAAAATTCGCGGTCCGAGATGCGAGAAAAAATCGTCGCGCTGATCAACGCCAGCGGCGCGACAACCGTAGGCGTAGCGTTTTACGATCTAGCGACGGGCGCAACTTTGCTCATCAACGCAGATGAAAATTTTCATGCGGCCAGCACCATGAAAGTGCCGGTGATGATGGAACTCTATCGTCAGGCGCAGGCGAAAAAAATCTCTCTCGATGATCGCATCCCGATTAAAAACGATTTTATCAGCATCGCCGATGGCAGCCATTTTTCGATTGATGCAAACAGCGATTCCGAAGCGACGCTCTATCAACGAGTGGGCGAAAGCGAAACCCTGCGCCAGTTGATGCGCCTGATGATTGATATGAGCAGCAATCTGGCGACCAATCTTTTGATTGAAAAAGTCGGCGCGAAAAATGTCCTACAGTTCATGCGCACGATGGGCGCAAAGCGTATTCAGGTGCGGCGCGGCGTCGAAGATGGCAAGGCGTTCGAGCGCAACCTGAACAACACCACAACGGCCAGAGATTTAATGATTCTCCTGCGCCGCATCGCCGCAGGTCGCGCCGTTTCCGCCGCCGCTTCCGAAGCCATGATCAACATCATGTTGGCGCAACATTTCAACGAAGGCATACCGGCGGGCGTCGGCAAAGCTGCGAAAGTGGCGCACAAAACCGGCTCGATTACCAAAATCAATCACGACGCGGCCATCGTCTTTCCAGCGCAGCGCCAGCCTTATGTGCTGGTGGTTTTGACACGCGGCTTTAGCGATGAGAAGCGCGCTCATCAACTCATCGCCGAGATTTCCAGAGTAATTTATGAGCAACTGCTCAGACCTTCGATAAAGTTGGCGAAGTTAGCTGAAGGTGATAGATAAAACTCGCGCCCGTGCCACTTTTTCATTTCTAGCGGTCAGGCAATTCTGCTTCGCCCCGTCAACGCCAGCGGCTTTCGGCTGAATCGGCGTCAATGTTAGAATGCGCTCAACTTTACGTAACGCATTTTGTAGGGAGATGGTTGAGCAACATGGCGAATGACGCGGCAACGGCAGCCCGGACGCCTCCAGCGCCGGAACAATTGAATGACGAAGAACTGGTGGATTTATTTTTGCTCTCTTCCGGTTCGGACAACCCGCTGGCGCACCGATACTTTGAAACTATCATCTCGCGGTATCAATGGCTGATTAACCATGTGGTGCGAAGTTCGCGCTATCGCTTTCCGGCTTGGGATTCGGCGGATGATGTGATTGCGCGGGTGATTTTCAAAGTTTATCGCGGCCTCGTGCAATGGCGCAGGGAGGGCAAGCTCTCCAGTTTCATCGCTCGCATCGCCACCAGCGAAATGATTGATACGATACGGCGCGTGCGCCGCGACAAAAGCTGGAACCCGCGCCTGACCGATGTCGGCGACCGCGACGAAGATATGCCATCGCCGATTGATCGAGCGCCGTCGCACGAGCCATCACCAGAGGCGCAGTTGTTGAATCGGCAGAAACGCGAACTGGTTGACCAACTGCTCGAAGACGTGTGCCGCGACTGGAAAGACAGCGTCATCGTCAACGAGTACCTCATCAACAATATCGGCGCAAAAGAGTTGGTCGAAAAATACGCCATGTCGGAAGACGTGATCTATCAACGCGCCCGGCGTTTGAAAGTGCGTTTGATCAAGTGGCTAGCCGAACGCGGCATCACTTCATCCGAAACTTTGCTTGGCACCGGAGCGCGCCCGAAGAAAATACGGCCTAAGTAAAAAGGCAAAGTTGAGAATCAGAATTTTTTACCCAGAAGTCATGAGGCAGTTATGAAGTCAGCATCAGTACAACCGCAATTATTCGACGACCTGCGCGAGCTTTTGAAAGCGCAAGCCAACACCGTAAACCACGAAGCCGCGACGACCTCGCACCCGGAGTCGAGCGAGTTGGCGGCATTCTTTTATGGGCAGGCCAAGCCCACGACTACAGCCGCGCATCTCGCCGCTTGTCAAAGTTGCGCTGATGAAATCGCCCTTTATGCCAAGTCCGAACGCGCCGCCGCCGCCTTCAAGCCGCGTAGAAAAAATGCCGAAAAAATTCCCGCCGCCGCCTGGCAGATGATTCGTGATTGGCAAGCTCATCGCTTGGCTCAACCGAAGCCGCCCAGCGAAACGGTCAACGCCGAAATGCTGAAGCAATTTGCGCGGCTCATCGCCAATCGCCAGGACTCCAAGAGTGAACGCCGAGCGATCACCAAAGCCGCGCCCCATCAGGTGCCGGTGATTGTCGTCAATCGCGTCGGTGATTTTCGCGGCATCGAAGTGTTTGAACAGAGCAAAAACAAACGTGGCGAAATCACCTTGAAATACCTCGATGCCTCCGGTCGTTTCGATAACCATGAACTGCACGCCTTGCTGCATCCAGACAGCAAAACATACGACGTAGCCTCGTTCCCCATCGAACGCAACAAAGTCCGCGTCAGCAAAACGGTCGCGCCGGAAGCGCTTAGTGGGCGCGCCGAATATTTCATCATCGAAGATTGAGCGGCCTGGCAAAAGGAGAGGCGCAACGACTCTACCGAATCCTGTTCATCCGTCGCAGCGTCTGCACCGCTAGAGCGGTTTGGGTTTGAGATTCCGGAAACCTCAAAGCCGTTGAGCGGCGGTCGAAGACCTTCGTGCGGTCGAAGACCGCTGCTCAACGATAGCGCGTTCCGTACTCCCATATGAAAACCGCTCTAGGGTCTGTGACACTTGAGGGGAAATGGAAAAACCCGATGAAAAAAGCAAGAGTACAATTGACAACCACCTCATCCTTGAATTCCTCCCTGTGGGGACTACTGTCTATGAACGCTATTGCCATTAGCCAAAATCTTTTTCAGGAATCTGCCGGTGTGCGAGGCTTCGCAGCGGGCGATCTCTTCGGGAGTGCCTTGCGCGACGACCTGGCCACCCGCGTAGCCACCTTCCGGGCCTAAATCAATCACCCAGTCGGCGCTCTTAATCACATCCAGATTGTGTTCGATGATGATGATGGACCCGCCTGCTTCAATCAATTGCCGGAACGCCGCCAGCAATTTATTAATGTCATCGAAGTGCAGCCCCGTAGTCGGTTCGTCGAAGATATACAACATCCGTTCGCTTTCGCGTTTCGATAAAAACAATGCCAATTTGACGCGCTGCGCTTCACCCCCCGAAAGCGTCGTCGCCGATTGTCCCAAACGCAAATAGCCCAAACCTACGTCGTCCATCACCTGCAACTTCGTAGCAATGCGATTGATGCCCGCAAAAAAAGCCAACCCTTCGCGCACCGTCATATTCAACACGTCGTGAATGGTTTTGCCTTTGTACTTCACATCGAGGATGCCTTGCTTGAAACGTCGGCCTTTGCACTCCTCGCAAATCAATTCGACATCCGCGAGAAACTGCATCTCTTTGATCTCTACGCCGTTGCCTTCGCAGCGTTCGCAACGTCCGCCCGGCACGTTGAAACTGAAATGCGAAGCGTCGTAACCATGCGCCTGCGCTTCGCGTGTGTGGGCGAAGGCTTCGCGCACCGCATCGTACACTTTGATGTAGGTGATGGGATTGGAGCGCGGCGTGCGCCCGATGGGCGATTGGTCAACCAAGACGACATCGCTGACGAATTGCCCGCCTTTGAGTTCCGCAAAACTGCCTACGTGACCAGTCCACTCGCCGCGTTGTTTTTTCAGACCGGCAAACATAATGTCATGCACGAGGGTGGATTTGCCGGAGCCGGAAACCCCTGTGATGCAGGTCATCATGCCGAGCGGCACATCAAGATCAATGCCTTTCAAATTATGTTCGCTGGCTCCGCGAATTTGCAGCAGGCGATTGGTGCGCGGACGACGCTGCTTCGGCAGTTTGATTTGCAAATCGCCGCGCAAGTATTTGCCCGTCAGCGAGCCGTTGCCGTTGATGAGTTGTTGCGTGGTGCCTTGAAATACGACTTCGCCGCCGAGTTCGCCAGCCCCCGGACCTATATCAATTATCTTGTCGGCAGCAATCATCATTTCTGGTTCGTGTTCGACGACCAAGACCGTGTTGCCAATGTCGCGCAGGTTTTCGAGGATGTGAATCAGGCGCTGACTGTCACGCGGATGCAGGCCGATGGACGGTTCGTCCAACACATACAATGCGCCGACCAATGACGCGCCCAGATTGGTAGCCAGTTGTATGCGTTGCGCTTCGCCGCCCGATAGCGTGGAGGCCAGACGGTCGAGCGTCAGGTATTCAAGCCCTACGTTTAACAGGAAACGCAGACGCGAGCGAATCTCGTAAAGCAGGCGCTCGGCGATGTCCAAATCGGCATCGTTCAAGGTGAGCGCGCTGAAAAAGTCTGCGGCTTCGGCGGCGGTCAAAGCGCAAATCTCCGGCAAGTTTTTCCCCTGAATGCGGACGATGCGAGCTTCCAAACGCAAACGTCCGCCAGCGCATTCGGGGCAGCGCGTATAGCCGCGATACTTCGATAAAAAGACGCGAACGTGCAGTTTATATTTTTTAGTTTCCAACTCCTCGAAAAATCCGTTGATGCCTTCGTAGCCGTTGCCGCCGTGCAGAATCATTTTTTGTTGCGCGGCGCTCAATTGTCGAAACGGCACGTCGGTCGGTATGCCCAGGCGTTTGCAAAAGGTCAACAAGGCTTTTTGCGCGTTGGCGTATTGCGGTTTGGTGAACGGGTCAACTGCGCCCTGCGCCAGACTCAATTCACGATTCGGTATGACCAAATCGAAATCCAATCCGACGGTGTTGCCAAAGCCTTGACAGGTAGGGCAAGCGCCGAAGGGATTGTTGAAACTGAACAGGCGCGGCTCCGGCTCGGCGTATTGAATGCCGCAGGATTTACAGGCGAAGGCTTCCGAAAAAATCAAACGCACGGGCGCATCGCTGACCGTTTCGATGACCGCCTGCCCGTGACCATCCTGATAACAGGTTTCGATGGAATCCACCAGACGGGCACGGACATCTTCACGCGCCACCAAGCGATCAACCAACACGAAGGTGTCAGTGAAATTTTTATCGGTGTAACTGTCGGGAGTTTGCAGATCAATGATGCGCCCGTCTTTGTAGAGGCGCGTAAAACCGCGTTGCATCAAACTCATCAGGTGCGCTTTGAGGCGTGTGTCTTCGCTTGCCGCAGATTTTTTGACAGATTTTTTCGCTGCCTTCTTCTTCGGTTTATTGCTTTCGGTCGCGCTTGCCTGGGTCTCTTCAAAACCGGCGCTGGCCGGAAACAACACATAAAAGCGCGTGCCTTCGGCGAGTTGCAAAACTTCGTTGGCGATGGAATCGGGCGTATCGCGCAAGACTTCGTTGCCACAACGGGCGCAGAAGGTTTTGCCTATGCGGGCGAACAGCAAACGCAGGTAGTCGAAAATTTCGGTTTGCGTAGCGACGGTCGAGCGCGGATTGCGCGTAGCGTTTTTCTGGCGAATCGAAATCGCCGGACAGATGCCCGAAATTTCATCCACGTCGGGTTTGTCCATGCGTTCGAGGAATTGCCTTGCATAGGCCGACAAGGATTCGACGTAGCGGCGTTGACCTTCGGCATAAATGGTGTCGAAAGCGAGGCTGGATTTACCGGAGCCGGAGACTCCTGTGATGACGGTAAGTTTTCCGAGCGGGACTTCAACTTGAATATTTTTCAGGTTGTGAACTCTGGCACCTTTGATACGGATTACTTCTTCTGACATTCGTTCCTACCCATAAAAGAGATTGCCCCGCACTTCAGTCGGCTTTCCGCCGTTGATTGCAAATTTCCAATGATAGCACCCACGCGCAAAGGGAAGCAAAAGAAGTGCGGCGGCAATTTTAACCGGTGACGACCCGCCCTTCATCGTTCGCGCAAAACGCTTGGTTATCAAACGCCGAATCCAGTATTCTTGCAGTTCTATGAGCCTGTGCCTGGTGGCGGAATTCACATCATGGACAATTCATCATCTATAAAAAAAGAATGGGTTTTAACCGGCGAAGCATTCACCAAGTTGCTGTCGTTTCTGGATGCCGACCCAGAGCGCGCTGGCGAAAAATACGAAACGGCGCGCCGCCTGCTGGTGAAATTTTTTGACTGGCGCGGGGCTTTCTTGCCTGATGAATTGGCCGATGAAACTTTGAATCGCGTCACTCGCAAGATTGATGAAGGCGACGCGATTCGGGATTTCATTAATTATTGTTATGGCGTGGCGCGACTGGTTTTTCTGGAAAGTTTGAAACGACCGGACAGCAAGCGCGAATCGCTCGAGGACTTGGAGCCGGTGCTGGCCGCGCCCACAGAACCGCCGAACGATGACCGCCAATATGATTGCTTCGATAGTTGTCTGGAAACTTTACCGGCGGAAGGCCGCGAAGTGATTTTGCAATATTATCAGGACGAAAAGCGCGACAAGATAGACCATCGCAAGGCCTTGGCGCAGCGTTTGGGCATTCCCTTGAACGCGCTCAGAAGCCGCGCTCAACGTATGCGCGACCGTCTGGAAAAATGCGTCAGTCAATGTATGGAAAAAAAATCCGCTTGAGGCCGACATGGATTCGAGATTTTTCCACCTGTTGATGGACAATCCCGAAAAGAAAAATTTTTACCGAACCGCGTTGCCGTAGTTGCGGCGCTGTCCAAATGAGTTATGAAAGACCAACGCTTCACAGATGAAAAGCTCGGCGCGTTCCTGCTTCGGCAATTGCCCGAAGCCGAAAGCGCGGCCATAGAAGCGCAGTTCTTTGCTGATGCGGAATCTTTTGAGCGCGTCTGTGAAGTCGAAAATCAATTGGTTGACCGCTACGTTCGCGGCCAACTGTCGCACAAAGAGCAAGGCTTGTTTGAACGCCATTATCTGGTCACACCGGCGCGTCGGCAAAAAGTGGCGTTTGCCAAAGCGCTGGTTCGTGCAACTTCGCAAGTGCAAACGGCAGAAGCGCGCCAAGCGCAAGCGTCAAAAGTTCACCCCGTTTCGTGGTGGCAAGCGTTGCGGTCTAGCTTGCGGTCGTCTTCGTGGCTGCCGCAAATGGCAATGGCTATGGCGGTCATTTTATTAATTGGCAGCCTCTGGGCGGTCGTCAAAATCAACGCCCTGCGACGCGACTTGATGGCGGCAAATCAGCAACGCGATCAAGTCGAGCAACGCCAGCAGGAACTCAATCGCCAGATACAGAATTTGGAGCAGCAGGTTGCCGAGGGCAACACGCGCTCTGAAGAACTGGCGCAAGAGTTGGCAGAGTTGCGCCGCCAGCGAGAAGAATTGGAACGCCAACCAGGGCAGCGGCAAACTCCTGAAATACAACCGCCTGCCATCGCTTCGTTTTTGTTATTGCCCGGTTCGGTCAGAGGCAACCCGACCAACGCGCAGACGCTGGTCATCGCCCACGCCACCGCTACGGTGCAACTGCACGTCCAATTCGAGAGCCATGATTATCCGTTGTATCAGGCGCAGGTGCGCGCGATTGGCGGCGCAGAGGTTTTTCGTCAGCAAGGGTTGAAAGCGCGTCCGACAAAAACGGGCGCGACCGTAACCATACGCATCCCCGCCAGCAAGCTCGCCAGAAACGATTACCTGCTGACGCTTTCCGGCGTCGCGTCCTCCGGCGCAGTCGAAGCGGTGGAGAGCTATTTCTTCCGCGTCAAAAATAAATAAGCTTCTGAAAAAAATCCTGCGACATGATTTGTGCGCTTTTTTCACTCGTGTGTGAAGGGCCAGAAAGCAAGCCTGAAACAGATGAATGAAGGAGAAACAAATCATGAAAAAAGTGAAAGAAATCATTGCCAGAATCACAGCGCCAGCGGCCTTGATCGTTGCCCTCGCGTTATTTTCCGTTACCCTCGTATCCAGCGCTACAGCGCAGGAAAAAGCGCCCGGTCAGCAACGTGGCCGAAGCGCTGTCAGCGATTCGGCGCGCATACAGCAAGTGGACAAGCGCTTCTTCTGTCAACAAAAGATCAACGACCTGAGCATCGTGCAAAAGGGCGCAGGGCGCTATACCTTCTATTTTCGCACCCCCTGTTCAACGCCCGTAACCATAGAATTTTCCGAAACGCCGCCGGTATCCTTGAATCCGCCGCGCTTCAAAAAAATGCCTTATGATCCCAATAAACCGCTGGTTCCGGTAATCACCACGGGCTTGATCGGAGACCGCACCGAACACGATTTGACGGCCAATCTGGGCGCGGATAAGCGCGTGGATTATTACCTCATCACGGTCGAGGACGGGGCGGGAAATAAAATCTATCACACCGGTTCGCTGGCTTTGGACAGCGTTCGTGATTTCCGCGTAAGAGCGCGCCGACCATTGCCATAAGGCGCTGGTTGCGGCAAGCGCAATCAACGACTACCAACCGACCAAAGCGGTCTTGATAAAAAGACCGCCATTCTCATAGCGACATGATTTGCCAGGCATGACCACTCAGAGGTGGAAGCACAAAGATCGCTTCCACCGATTGAATTGAATTTTAGATGACCCATAAAGGATGGAGAATATTATGAAGCACGAAACGATTACACAATCGAAATCACCAACCACGAACGACAGATCAGGAATCGAAAAACCTCTGCCGCTTAATTTATTCAACCGCTGCAAGCGCCACACCCGACTTTGGCTCATCGCGGTGGTGGCGCTGTTGGCCACCACCTTTGTCGGCGTTGTCGGCGCGCAACAGGATGGGCGCATCGGGCAACAACAACAAGGCTTGACCGGAGGCGCGGCCTTGGTCAGTGCGGCGGATCAGGAAAAACTTGGGCTGGTGAGTTTGAGCAGCGGCTGTAGCGGTTCCTTGCTGCGCAACAACTGGATCATCACGGCGGCGCATTGCATAGACAGCCCCGACCCCGATCATCCGGGACAGTTTATCAACGCCCCCGAAGACAGCATCACCCTGACCGCCAATTGGACGAAGGGCGCGCAGGTGCGACAGTCCATGCGAATCATTTCCTTTCGCCCTATGGATGTAGCAATCATTCGCGTTGCTGATCCTTTCGTCGGCCCGAATGAAGGCTACAATCGTCAAATCTATCAAGGCGATTTAGTGCCTGCGACCATCACCGCTTACGGGCGCGGCATCAATCAATTCGCCCAAGGTTCAGGGGCGACCGCTATGCCGTCACAAGGCGATGGCCTCTATCGTGTAGCCAACTTCACCACCGATCAGCAAACCGGACAAGGCGGCGATCATCTGGTGTGGTTTCCCAGTTCCAGCGGCCCGATGATTGCCGGAGGCGACAGCGGCGGCCCCTCTTTTGTGAGGACGGCTTCGGGCGATTTGCTCTTCGGCGTTCACGCCAGAGCCAAAAGCACTTGCCTGCCGGGGCGTCCCGCTGGTCAATCGTGCGCCAACAGTAACTGGGCGTGGATCAGTTCAACGCCGCGTTCTGCCGATGCGCCGATTGCGCCGATCTGGGATGACATCAATCGTTACCTCGGTGCTTTCGTGCCGCCCGCGCAGTTCATTGGTAAGTTCGGCACCACACCGCCGGGTTATCAACCGTTGTGGATCTATGCGATCAAAAATGATGGCGATTTGATGTGGTATCGCAAAGACAGCGGCGCGGCTCCCTGGCAAGGACCGCGACGAGTGGGCAATGGTTGGGCAGGATTTAAGGATGTGATTCCGGCTGGCGGCAACAGCGTCTATGCGTTGACCAACGAGGGCGCTTTGAGTTGGGCGCAGCACGATGGTTTCAATGAGGGCGCATTTCGCTGGAAGAACTGGGTGAATATCGCTTCCGGCTGGCGCTTCACGAAAATCTTTTCCGGCGGCGAAGGCATCATCTACGCGCTCAAAGATGACGGCACGTTGTTGTGGTACAAACACAACGGCTATATGGACGGCGGCGGTGCCAACACCTTGAGCGCGCCCAGAGCCGTGGGTTCGGGGTGGCAAGGTTTTCGAGATATTTTTTCGACCGGCGAGGGCAAAATTTATGCGGTCAGACCGGATGGCACGCTGCTGCTGTACCAGCACATCGGCTATGCGACGGGCGAACGCTCTTGGACGACGCCGCGACAAGTCGGCACTGGTTGGCACAGTTTTCGGCAAATCGTTCCGGCAGGCGACGGGGTGATGCTCGGCATCTTCGACGATGGCAGAGTGTGGTGGTACAAACACCTGGGACTCTCCGCGCCGAATCGTATTGCGCGATTGCGCGAGACCTGGGAAGGGCCGGTCGAGATTGGTCGTGGCTTTGTGAACGTCAAAAAAGTCATCGCCTTGATTCCGATAGCTACACCGCCAATCGTGCGTTGATGATAGGCTGGGTATCGTCAACGCCCTGTATGGGCGACCACCGCAGGGTCGTCCATACAGGGCATTGGAAAACCACTCAAGTCTTGCAGGTTATTTCATCTACCACCCTAAGCTCGACTTTGTACAATTTCAGATTGGACAACACCAACGGCAGTTGAGGGATAGTTAAAATCCAGCCTACAGAGCCAGCAAGCAAAGTTTTTTTCAATCCCCCCGACGGTAGTTGGGGGAAGGTTAAAATCCAGCCTTGAGCATCGGGCTAGGCTGGACTTTAACTATCCCCCGATTGCCATCGGGGGGATTCGTTTATCATTGACAGCGTTGCGTAGGTTGGGTTTTAAGCATCCCCCGGCAGCCATCGGGGGGATTGGTTGAAGTTTTGCGGTGTTTCGTAGGCTGGACTTTAACTATCCAGCGACTCCCATCGGTGGGATTAGCAAGGCTGGTTACCTCTGAAAAATGTACCAAGTCGAGCTAAGAGTGCGAAGTTGGTCGTCGGTCAAACCTGATGTTTTTTCAGCACCAACAGCAAATGAAAACAGAGTCTCGTCCCCCTCCCAGAGACTGCAAAATACTCAATAAAACCGGGCATTTTTTAACGCTCATCGAGAATCATCGCAAAAGCAAAAAGGCCGATTTGCATCGGCCTTTTTGCTCAGTATTGATTCCGGCTTACCAGCGCGGTTCGCGATTATCACGACCGCCGCGACCACCGCCGCCGCCGCCGCCATAACCACCACGACCGCCGCCGCTGCCGCCACGACCGCCGCCGCTGCCACCACGACCACCGCCGCTGCCACCACGACCGCCGCCGAAGCCGCCACGACCACCGCCGCCGCCGCCTTCATTGCGCGGACGCGCTTCGTTGACGTTAATGGTGCGCCCGTCCAGCTCATAGCCGTTGAATTGTTCGATAGCCTTTGCCCCAGCATCATTGTCCATCTCCACGAAAGCAAAACCACGGGAGCGACCTGTGCCTCTGTCCGTCACGATTGAAGCTGATTCGACTTGACCAACTTGCGAAAACAGCGCGGTAAGGTTATCTTCTGTCGTCTGATACGACAGATTACCAACGAATATTCTCATACTTTTCTCCTGTTGTCCTATTGACACCTTGTTAAGGGAACTCGGTTTAGCTATCCGGCAAGAAGGTCATGTGAGGTAGTCTAAGCAAGACACTTCCGAACAGAGAACGCGCGCTCCAAACACCAATACTTGCGACAGTGATGCGCGCTGTCGCCACGAACGATAACAGGCTACCAGCCTCTTTCTTATTTGTCGAGTTTTTTCTTGTCCGCCGCACCCCCCCGATAACCGCCGCCAAACGCTCATTCTATGGTGATCGCCAACTCCGTCGCCTTGCCCACGACGCGATTGCCCGCATAATCTTCCGCTATCACTTTGACGATGTAGTTGCCCTTTGTAAACAGCGCGGTTCGCAACAGCCCACGGCGCGCTTCGCCATCCCGCACCCGATTGGTCACCACATATTTGAATGTCGTAGGCGTGCCATAAGCGCTGATGCCGCTGCCTTCGGCATATACCAATTTCACCGCTTCATCGGTTGCTGGCAAACGATTGAACTCAATATTGATGAGCGGCTGTTCAAAACCTTTTACGGGTGTGCCGTTGGCGTTCAACAATTGATAGCCGACTTGGTACAGCCCCAGCTTACGACTTTGATTATTGCCATCCACTCGATCATAAGCCGTCACCACAATCATCACATCGCCGGTGATCTTCAAACGCCCCTGCGCTTTCGCCTTGAAGGGCTGCGCGTTGGCATCGAGTATCTCTATGCCGTTGGCTTCGATGACCGGCGCAATCGTGTCTTTGAAATTCACGAACGGAAATTGTATGGCGTTGGCTTCGGCGTGACGCGGCCCCAAGTTCATGTGTACGTGATAGAGGCGATTCAAAGTGCCAATAAAATCGCCGCTGTTAAAGCGTGTGCCGCGCCGCACCCGCACGCCTGTCATCACGCCTTGAGCATCGAGTCGCGGTTTGAATTTCTCGCCGATTTGAATGCGGTCTTTCATATCGCGGCCTACGCGAATATGTATGTAGCTCATCAAGCCTATGTGTATGCCTTCGCCGCTGTCGTTGTAGCCCCAGGTGGAAATGGGCGCGCTGACTTTTTCATCCATAATCGAAAGACACGCTTCGCCCATCTTTCCGGCAATGTCCAAGCCGCTGTGCAGATGGTCACGGGCTTCGCCGTTAAACCAGCCGCGCACTTCGCCGACCACGCCCGCCACTTCGTGCCATTGATTCTGCGGTTGCAGCGGCCACAAAAACGGCGCGTTGGCGCGCAGCGTCTCCTTGTCCAAACGCGGAATCATCGAACCCTTGGGCGCTGTCGTCAGTGCCGCAACAGCGTTTGCGGCGTTCTGGTTGGCGTCGCCATCATCGGCATTGGTCTCTATTGGTTGAATGAAAAGTTCGGCATTGTGGTCAGTGGTTGCGGCAATGGATGCCGCCGGAACCGGCGCGACTTTACGTATCAAATAATTATTGGCGTCGGCGACGTAGAGATTGCCTGCTTGATCCATAGCGATTCCTGCTGCGCCATTCAAGCACGCCGCTGCGCCTGCGCCATCGGCAAAGCCTGCCGTGCTGCCAGCAAAAAATTTCACCTCGCCTTCGGGCGTGATGACTTGCACGCGCCCATTGTGATGATTGGTCACCAACAAAAACCCATCGTGAGTGAAAGCCAAGCCGATGGGCTGATTCAAGCGCGCTTCCCTGCTCTGTTCATCATCATCGTTTTTCGCGTAGGTTGTGACTTCGCCTTGCAGAGTGATTTTACGAATCGCGTTATTGCCGGTGTCGGCAACATAGACATTGCCCTGTTGATCAACCGCTATGCCACAAGGTGTGTCGAACAGTGCTTCTGTCGCCTGCCCGTCTTGATAACCGGCCACGCCTTTTCCGGCAAGCGTCGTCACCTGTCCGTCTCTGGCAATCTTGCGTATGCAGTCGTTGTAGGTGTCGGCAACATAAACATTGCCCTGCTGGTCAAGCGCCACGCCGACGGGCGCATCAAAGGTCGCGGTGTTTGCCGCGCCATCTTTCAAGCCGCGTTCGCCGCTTCCCGCAAGCGTCGTCACCTGCCCCGTTTTATCGAGTTTGCGTATGCGGTTGTTCGAGGTGTCGGCAATGATGAGATTGTCGTCGGCATCAATTGCCAGACCGGAAGGCGTATTGAACTTTGCCTCGGTTGCCGCGCCATCGGCAAAGCCTTCAACGGAACCGGCGAGCGTTTCGACCATGCCTTGCGGGGTGATGCGCCGCAGGCGATTGCTCGCCCCCGCGTCGGTGACGATGACATAGCCTTGTGAATCCACCGCTATGCCGAAAGGGTCGCTGAAGGCTGCCTCAAAACGCACGCCATCTTGAACGCCCGGAAAGCCCGCCCCCGCAAATACGGTGACGTTGCCAACCGCATAGCGACTCGTCGGCAGCTGGGGCTTTTTTTTGCAGATGAAAAACGCCGTGATGCAGGCCGCGACAACCAGCACGCCGAGCGCGACCATAAAAATAATCTGGCGTTGCGAGGAAGCGGATTTTCCTTCATCGAATGGTTGGACAGGAACAGGATTATGCATGAAAACTTGGCTCTCTCAATTGATCAACAAACTGACCTGTGAACAACATCATTTCTGGGCGTGACCATTGGAATCTATACAAGTTTCGCACGGCGTTGTTGCGGCTGTGCCGCTTTGATGTGCGGCGCGGGCTGTGCCTCGCCGGAAGCCTAGCCGATCCTCCCTGCGGCTACGCCGCCAGTTGGCGGTGTAGCCGCAAGAATTGAAAGACCTCTCACGGAAAGGCCGAGCCTTTCCGCACATCAAAGCGGCACAGCCGCCCAACCAGTTGTAGCCAGAGCGTGTTGCAGAATTCCAGCCCCCATATTTTGTGGATGTTTACACCACCACACACAATATATGGATAGAAAACCCATTGATGCGACACGCTCTAGCTACACAGCCGCCCATTCCAGATATAGATACCAAAAGTCGTACCCTGCGCTTTCGCATTCATAGGTGTAAAGAAAATACTACACGGGTTGGCGATGGCGCGAATCGCTGGCGAAGATTTGCGGCAGCAGGGAAACGAAAGCGGCAGGATAGGAACCGCAGAGTGTGTAAGGCCTCACCATATTCCCCTAACGCACACTCTGCGATTCTTGGGGGTAACACGCCAACGGACGGGCGAAAATCTCATGGTCTCGGCAACCGTATCAGGAAACCGCTTCACTGGTTGTCGTTCGGAGTTTTTCGCCTTTGCTGAGTTGGGGCAGCGGAACCGCGCTTTCAGCAATTTCCGTTTCTCATCTTGAGAAGTTTCGGGGTTCAATCCAAGACGATGAAAAAAATCAGCGGATATTGCGGCGGGTAATTTTTTTATGCGCCGATACAAGCGCATTTTTTTGACAACGATTTCCCTTTTCGGCAAAATTTTTTCGCGCTATAAAAGAAGCAGCACTTGTCCTCGGCGCAAGTCAGAAGGTCTCACCAACTCTGTTTGCTTGAAGGGTTCTCATGCCGCACAACAAGTATCTGTGGTCGTGTGCTTCGCTCTTTGTGTTTCTGGTTTTCTCGCTCGTCACGGCACAAACGTCAACGCAATTTTCCTCGCCCGAAGCCTTCGCTTCGGCCTTGCTGGCAACCGCTACGGACGCCGAACGCGAGGCTCTGTTGCGCGCTGAACCAACGCTGTTGACTGTAACCTTGCGACAAGTTGTACTGGCGCAGGGCGACAAATTTTATAGTCAACGCAACTGGTCGCAAGCGTTCAAGGCGTATCAAGTCGCCCGTCAAATTGCCGCGCAAATCAACGACCAGGCGGGGCTGGCTTCGGCGCTACACAAAATCGGCACGGTCTATTTTTCGCAGAACCACTTGTCTCAGGCACTCGATTTTTTTCAACAGGGGCTGGCGCTTCGTCGAACCCTGAACGATCAATTGGCTATCTTTGAATCGTTGCGAAACCTTGGAACGGTGCAGCGTTTTCTAGGTAATATCAATGCGTCGCTGGCCGCGCTTCACGAAGCCGAAGCCTTGTTGCCGGAGATTAAAGAAACTTCTGCACAAGCCGCTTTGGACAACGCCCTGGGGCTGACCTATCGAGCGCTGGGCGACAATATCAAATCGCTGTCGTATGCACGCAAAGCCCTTGAGCTTTATGAATTGGGCAGCGACAAACTCGCCATTGCCGGAATGCAGGCCAACATCGGCAATGTCTATCATTCGCAGGGCGATGAAGAATTGGCGCGGCAATACGCGCTGAAAAGTCTGGCGACCAGCGCCGCTATACCCGACAAATCCTTGATGTCTATCGCGCAAAACAGCCTCGGCAATATCTATTCCGCCAAAGGCGACTATCGAATGGCCATGGAGTTTTATCAAAAGAGTTTGCAGTTGAAAGAAGAGGTCAAAGACGCGCTGGGCATTTCCAACACGCTCTCTAACATCGGGCGCATCTATTACCGACAAGGCGACTATGACCAGGCGTTGCGCTATCTCAATCAGAGCCTCGACAGCAAACGAGCGCTCGGCGACAAACCCGGCATGGGCGGCGTGTTAATCAACCTCGGTTTGATTTATCGTGAACAACAAGACTACGCCCGTGCCGCAAAGTATTTGCAGGAGAGTCTGCAAATCGGCAAAGAAACGCGCAACCTCGAAGTCGTTTCCGAATCGTTGAACACCTTGGGAACCATTTACTACGAGCAAGGAAATCCCGATCAGGCGCTGGCTACTTTCAAAGAGAGTCTGGCGTTGCGCGACAGCGTACAAAATAAAAAAGGCGTGTCGGGGTCGTTGGGCAATCTGGCGTTTTACTACCTGTTGGAGCAGCGTCCGGCGGAAGCTTTGCAGACCGCCGAACGGGCTTACGCGCTCGATCAACATAGCGGCAGTCTGGAAGATTTGTGGTACTCGCTGGCGCTCAAAGGCCATGCCTACAAGATGTTGGGGCAAACCTCGCAAGCGCAACAAGCCTTTGCGGAAGCTGTAGAGATGATCGAACGGTTGCGAACCCAGGCGGCTGGCGAGGCCATCAATCAACAGAACTTCATGTTGAAAAAACTTTCGCCATATCATCAATTGATAGATTTGCTCCTCAACGAAGCGGCGACCGACAAGGCGTTGGAATATGCCGAACGCGCCAAAGCCGGTTTGCTGTTGAGCATATTGCAAAGCGGCAAAGTCACCATCACCAAAGCCATGAGCGAAGCGGAAAAAACCGAAGAGCGCCTTTTGAAAGACCACCTCAATGCGCTCACCAATCAAATCGAACGCCAACGCCTGCGCCCGAAAACCGATGACGCACGCCTCGCCGATTTGCAGGAGCAGTTGAAAAAAACCCTTGCCAATCAACAAATTTTCCAAGCGGCGCTGTACACCAGACATCCCGAATTAAAAGTTCAACGCGGCCAGCCTCCGCCTTTTCGTACTACGCAAGCCGCCGCTTTGTTGACCGATAAACAAACGGCGCTGCTCGAATATGCCGCAACCAAAGATAAAGTTTATCTGTTCGTATTGACCAACAGCACTGACCCGGCAAGACCAATCTTGAAAGCCTACGAGTTGACCATCACGCCCACCGAACTCGACAAAGCGGTAAGCGATTTTCGCGCCCTGCTCGCTTCGCACAACTTGGTCTTTCGCCCCTCGGCAGCCCAGCTTTACGATTTATTAATCAAACCCGCGCAAGGCGACTTGCAAGGCAAAACCCGTTTGCTCATCGTGCCGGATGCGACGCTCTGGGAGTTGCCTTTTCAAGCCTTGCAAGCCAATGACGGAAGTTATTTGATCGAGCATTTCGCCATCTCTTATGCGCCCTCTCTGGCGCTGCTTGTGGAGATGGCAAAGCAACGCGACCGTCAGGCCATTGATAAAAAAGCCCCGAATTTATTGGCTTTTGCCAACCCCGCGCTGACGATTGCCAACGCTGGTAACGCCCCGGCGCAAGCCGCAAAGCCGACGGCTGCGCCCGCCGCCGACGGCGCAAACAAATTTGCGCCGTTGCCTGAAACCGAAGCCGAAGTAAAGCGGCTCAAGACCTTGTACGGCGCTCGTCGCAGCGCCATATACACGCGGGAAGAGGCCAGCGAAGAACGCTTGAAGAGCGAAGCGGCAAGCTATCGCATACTGCATCTGGCCACGCACGGCATCTTGAATAATGCCAGCCCGATGTATTCGCAGTTGGTGTTTTCGCAGGCGCATCGGTACAGCAAAGACGATGGTTTTTTGGAGGCTTGGGAAATCGCCCAACTCAATCTGGCGGCGGATTTGGTGGTGCTGTCGGCCTGTGAAACGGCGCGTGGGCGAGTAAACGCCGGCGAAGGCGTCATCGGTTTGACGTGGGCTTTTTTTGTTGCCGGTTCATCGGCCACGCTGGTCAGTCAATGGAAGGTTGACGAAGCCAGCACCGCTGCCTTGATGGTGGAATTTCATCGCCATCTGCAAACCGCAACGCATCGCGCCCCCGGCGCTGACGCCAAGGCCGAAGCGTTGCGCGAGGCGACCTTGAAGCTGTTACAAAATCCGCAATACCGTCATCCGTTTTATTGGGCGGCATTCGTGTTGATTGGCGATGCCCATTGAACGGGGGTAGAAAATAAAATGAGTTTCTCAACCAGGAAGAACACCAAGAACACGAGAATAATTAGAGCGTGTCGCAGAATCCCAGAAACAGTCCAGATATTGTGTGTGGTTAAACCATCACACACAATATCTAGACAGAAAATCCATTTCTGCGACACCTTCTAATTAATTGATCCTCCGGTTTCGTGGTCTTGGTGTTCTTCGTGGTGAAATAATTTGGTTTTGACCCTGAGCAAATCGTGAAGCGATGAGCATAGAAATCACAACGTCGTCCGATGTTTTGTTGCTGCCTTTTCTTCAAGCCGAAGACGAAGCGCGGGCGCAAGAACTGCTGGCGCAATTAATCGCTGACCACGTTGAACCGCTGGTGAAAAACATCGTCGGCTTCAAGCTGCGGGTTTATGTCACGCACAATGCGTCTCGCGCCGCCAGCCGCGATGCCGAAGATGTATGCAGCGAAGCGCTGTTGCAATTTTTGACCCGCCTTGCCGACCTCAAAAACCATCCCGAAACGGTGGGCATACGCAATCTTCGCAGCTATGTTGCCGTGGTTGCCTATCGCGCTTGCCATTTGTATCTGCGCCGCAAGTACCCGCAACGCTACAGCCTGAAAAACAAGCTGCGCTATTTTCTCACGCATCAAACGGGTTTCGCGTTGTGGGAAAGCGCCGAGGCGCAATGGCTGGCGGGTTTCGCGCATTGGCAAGTTGAGCAGCCCGATATGGCGCTTGAGGCGACAACCAATCTCCACCTTGAAGAATGGTCGGATGCAGCGCGGACGGCTATCAATAAGAGGTTGCCGCAAGGCAGCGCAAGCGGCGCGAGTTTATTGGAAGTGCTGACCGCGATTTTCCATTGGACGACTGCGCCGGTTGAGCTGGATGCGCTGGTTAGCGCAGTCGCCACACTCTGGAACCTCAAAGATGAGTCGTTGGAAAAAGAGCATAGAGACGCGGAACCTTGGTTTGAACAATTGGCCGACACCCGCACCAACCTCGCCAGAGAGTTTGACCAGCGCCTGTATCTGCAAACCCTGTGGAGCGAAATTCAGCAATTGACGCCGCGTCACGTAGCGGCGTTGTTGTTGAATTTGAAAGACGAGCAAGGCAATTGCGCCATTGATTTATTTCTCATCACCGGCGTAGCGACGTTCGCTGAACTTGCCGTGGCGCTCGACCAGGCCGCCGATTGGTTGGCGGAAATTTGGAATCACTTGCCGATGGACGATCAGAGCATCGCTGCCGCGTTCGGACTACAGCGCCAACAGGTAATCAATTTGCGAAAGACGGCGCGATTGCGTCTGGCCAGACGCATGAAGGAATTGGGATTTTGAGAAGCGCAAAAAATGTAACGCCAACTTTGGGGGCTTGTGAAATATAGTAACTAGCGCGGGTTGCATAAATGGGTATTCTGTCCAGATATTGTGTGTGATGGTGTAATCATCTACAACATATGGGCGATTGCTGGAATTCCGCGACCCGCTCTAACGACGCATCCCTTTTGCCTCGCAGGGGCGTAGGAGAGTAGCCAGTGCTGTAGGCAATGGAAGCCAGTTAGGATGGTGGATGAAATCAAGTGCAAGACTTGAGCGCTTTTCCAATGCCCTGTACGGGCGACCCTCTGTGGTCGCCCGTACAAGGTTGCACTTGATTTCATCCACCATCCTTAGTCAAATTCTTCGCGCTCTGAAAGGGTGCAGGAGAGGCGACGTTGCAAGCCTCCGGCGCTCTTCCAGTGCGCGACCGTCAAGCCGCCTGCGCCTTCCCCTGGCTTTCCCACCGGCTAATCTCCTGTGCGCCTACGGCGCAAAACGAAGCGACCAGCAATTTTCGATCAGGCGGAGTAGTTACGAAATATAGCGAATTGCATTTGCCCATGACTACAACACCTGGTTGAGCGGCGGTCTGTGACCGCCGCTCAACCAATCGCACCCCTCTGCAACCCGCTATCGAATCACTATGCGCTCGGAAACCCCTGAAGTTATTGCCGCGATTCGCAACCTCAAGGAACGAGCCTTCGGCGGCAGTCCGCCGCGCCGCGCCATTGCGCGACGCCGACGTGGTGCAATAGCAAGCGGGATTTAATAACTTCTAAACCATGAGCGTCGCAATCGTGAGGTACAAATTAATCATTCAACTTCACAACACGCGGCGCTTCGTCTAAGCTTTTCCTCATCTTAAAAATCAGGAGCAAAGCGATGGCAAAGCAGGAAATATATGATGCGATAATTGTAGGCTCAGGCGCTACGGGGGGCTGGGCGGCAAAAGAGCTAACCGAAAAAGGCTTGCGCGTGCTTGTCCTCGAAGCCGGGCGCAAGCTCGACCCCTTGAACGATTTCACCGAACACAAATGGCCGTATGAAATGCCGTATCGCGGCTTTGGCAATCAACAGGAATATCAACGCACGCAGCCGATTCAAAGCCGCAATTATGCCTGCGACGAATACGGGCGACACCTCTTCGTCAACGACATCGAAAACCCTTACACCACGCCTGCCGACAAACCGTTTTACTGGATACGCTCGCGGCAAGTGGGCGGACGTTCGATTCCCTGGGGCAGACAAACCTACAGACTTTCCAATTACGATTTCAAAGCCAAGAGTCACGACGGCTATGGCGACGACTGGCCGATCAGTTATGAAGAGATCGCGCCCTATTACGACAAGGTCGAAGAGTTCATCGGCATCAGCGGCTCGGTAGAAAATCTGCCGCAATTGCCCGACAGCAAATTTCTGCCGCCTATGGCCTTCACCTGCGGCGAGTTGAAATTGAAAAAGGCCGTTGAACATCTAGGCGACCCGCTGCGCCGCGTCATCATAGGCCGCGCCGCTATCTTGACCAAACCGATTCATCAGGGAACTCCGAATGCACGCGCCGCTTGTCACTGGTGCGGCCATTGCGACAGAGGTTGCACGACCGGCTCTTATTACAGCAGCCCCGCGTCAACGCTTCCGGCAGCGGCGCGCACAGGGCGCATGAAACTCATCACTCACGCCGTTGTCAGTCACGTCATCGTTGACCCACACACAGGCAAAGCCAGAGGCGTGCAGTACCTTGACGGCCTCACCCGGACGCCCCGCGAAGTCTTCGGCAAAACCGTGGTGCTGTGTGCAGGAACGCTCGAATCAACCCGCATTTTGTTGCACTCTACGTCGCCGCTGTATCCGAATGGTCTGGCCAATAGCTCAGGCGTGTTGGGACATTATCTGATGGATCACTGCAAACAGGGCGGCGCGGATGGCGTCATGCCTATGCTCAATAAAAAATCTATGGAGCAAGACGGACGCGCCAACGGCATCTATGTGCCGCGTTTTCGCAACGTCAAGACCAGGCATGACAAATTCATACGTGGCTATGGCTTTCAAGGTAGTTCCGGGCAATCGCTTTACGCTCACGCGAAAAACTTGCAAGGTTTCGGTGGCGAGTTTAAGAAGTCAGTGCGCGATGAACACCCGTGGTCTATACGACTGTTCGGGTACGGCGAATGTCTGGCGCGTTTTGAAAATCACGTCAGCCTGGATAAAAACGTAGTGGATAAATGGGGCATTCCGGCGTTACACATCGAGATGGCGTTTGGCGACAACGAACGCGAGATCACCAAAGACATGGGCGACACGGCGGAAGAGATGTTGCGAGCGGCAGGCGCACAAGAGATCAAGACGCGGCGCGGTCCTTTGTCTATTCCCGGCTTCAGCGTTCACGAAACCGGCACAGCGCGCATGGGCAACGACCCGAAGACATCGGTGTTGAACAAATTCAATCAGGCGCACGACGTGAAAAATTTATTTGTCACCGATGGCGCAAGCTTCGTTTCGAGCAGCAATCAAAATCCTACGCTGACAATGATGGCTTTGACGGCTAGGGCTTGCGATTATCTGGTCGAAGAATTCCGCGCCGGTCGTTTGTAGAAGATGGAAGAGAAGTTCAGGCGTTATGAGTTGGGCGAAATTTGCAATCCCGCAGGAAACCATCAAGGCACTCTTATTTTACTGCACGGCTATGAGGTGAATCGTTCGCAGATGCTCGACCAGGCAAAGCGATTCCGAACTTACGACTACGATAGCGGCTTGCAGAAGTGTGCGATGGGTTGAGAAGCGGTCTGTGACCGCCAGTCCAGCGGTCACAGACCGCTTCTCAACGGGAATGATGGGATGAGATTTTCTTCCCCTTCCCTAAGCTCGACTTTGTACATTTTTCAGAGGCGAACCGAGCTTGCCAATCCCCCCAACGGCAGTTGGGGGATGGTTAAAGTCCAACCTACGAAACACCGCCAAAGATCAACGAATCCCCCCAACGGAAGTTGGGGGATAGTTAAAGTCCAACCTACGAAACGCTGCTACCGATAAACCAATCCCCCGATGGAAATCGGGGCATAGTTACAGTCCAACCTTGCCCGATGCTCTGTAGGCTGGACTTTAAGCATCCCCCAACTACCGTTGGGGGGATTGCAAAAAAACTTTGCTTGCTGGGTGTGTAGGCTGGACTTTAAGCATCTCCCAACTGCCGTTGGGGGGATTCAAACGAATGGCCAAACCGCCTCGGCTCTCCGTTGGGGGGATTCAGATGAATTGCCTCACTGCCTCGGCTCGCAGTTGCTAGATTTTCAGCGGCGAAGCAGCCTGATTTCATTGGCTTTTTCAACCCTTGGAATTATTGAGCCTCAGCTTGTTGAGGTGAGGTTCAATAATTCCAAGCGCGAACCGCAACGGCAGCGCTTGATTGGTGTGGTTCAATCTGAAATTGTACAAAGTCGAGCTAAGTAAGTTTGCCGGTAGTGACTTAATGAAGCGAGAGGTTTCGTAGTCCCGCCTTGAGGCGGAAGCGCTCGCTTTCCTACGCTTTCGCCTCAAGGCGGGACTACGAAACTCTTGCCTTTCTCACTCCGTGGAGCCGTCAGTCATCTTGAATTTGAGAGCTAGAGACGATGACGCTTGCCGCCAGCATCCTGCGTTTTGGCTTTATCAATGTCCCGCGCAAAATCCATTGTTACTCCACCGTGACCGACTTCGCCAGATTGCGCGGCTGGTCAACATCGCAACCGCGTCGCACGCCGATGTGATACGCCAATAACTGCAAAGGCACGATGGCAAGCGTCGGCGAAATTAAATCACTGGCCGCCGGAATCTCTATGATATGGTCGGCGACTTGCCGCGCTTCGGTGTCGCCTTCGGTGACCAACGCAATCACTTTGCCATCACGCGCTTTGACTTCGACCATATTCGATAGCGTCTTTTCAAATCTCAACTTCGAGGTTTCGCTGTTGTCATCCTGCGTGGCGATGACCACCACCGGCAGTTGCTCGTCAATCAACGCATTCGGCCCGTGTTTCATTTCACCCGCCGGATAACCTTCGGCGTGTATGTAGGAAATCTCTTTCAATTTCAAAGCGCCTTCCAGCGCAATCGGAAAATTGATGCCGCGTCCGAGGTAAAGAAAATCCTGCGCTCGATGAAATTCACGCGCCAGTTTTTCGATCTGCTCGTCGCAGCCCAAAAGCGTTTCCATCTTCACCGGCAAGCTGTTCAAAGCGCGAACGTGTTCCAGCGATTCCGCTTCGTTCAGCAGGCCGCGAAGTTGCGCCAGGTACAATGCCAGTAAATAAAACACCGTCATCTGACTGGTGAAAGCTTTGGTTGACGCGACGCCAATTTCCGGCCCGGCGTGAGTTAAAATCGTGCCGTGCGATTCGCGTGTCAACATAGAGCCTTGCACGTTGCAGATCGAAAGAATCTTTGCGCCCTTGGCTTTCGATTCGCGTACCGCCGCCAACGTGTCGGCGGTTTCGCCGGATTGCGAAATCGCTACGACCAAAGTTTTGTCGTCAATAATCGGGTCGCGGTAACGAAACTCTGAAGCGTAATCAATCTCTACGGGGAGGCGCGCCAGTTCTTCGAGCATATATTTGCCCGCCATAGCCGCGTGCAGACTGGTGCCGCAGGCAATCGCTTTAATCGAAGTGAAGTTGCGAAATTCGCTTTCGCGGATCTCCATCTGGTCCAGATAAACGCGGCCTGTCTGTTGCGAGACGCGCCCTAAAACGGTGTCGCGTATGGCGCGTGGCTGCTCGTAAATTTCTTTGAGCATATAGTGTTTGAAGCCGCCTTTTTCCGCCATAATCGGGTCCCAGGTGATGTGCTGAACGTGCGGCGTAATCGAGTTGCCTTCAAAGTCGGTGACGGTTACGCCAGCGCGTGTGACGATGGCCATTTCACCATCGCCCAGAAAAAACAGATCGCGGGTGTGATAGAGAATCGGTGGAATGTCGGACGCCACGAAGTATTCATTCTGCCCCAGTCCGATGACGATGGGCGGCCCCTGGCGCACGGCGACAATCTTTTCCGGCTCCTTGACCGACACAATAGCCAGCGCATAAATGCCGCGCAGTTCGCCCAGCGCACGACGGGTGGCGGCTTCCAGACTGCCTGCGCCTTCGTCGAAATATTTGCCGATCAGATGAGCGATGACTTCGGTATCGGTTTCGGTGACAAACTGATGACCGGCATCTTGCAGCTTGCGTTTAAGCGGCAGGAAATTATCAATGACGCCGTTATGAACGACGACGATGTTGCCCGAAGCATCACGATGCGGGTGAGCATTTTCTTCGGTTGGTCGCCCGTGCGTCGCCCAGCGTGTGTGGCCGATGCCGTAAGTGCCATCAAGCGGTTTCAAGCGTATGACCTCTTCAAGGTTTCTGAGCTTGCCTTCAGCGCGACGGATTTCCATATGCGCGCTTTCATCCACCACGGCTATACCCGCCGAGTCATAGCCGCGATATTCCAATTTCCTCAAGCCGTCAATGATGACGCCGACGACCTGTTTATCTCCGACATATCCAACGATTCCGCACATAATTTTCTTCCTCTGCTTTCACTCCAGGTGGTGTTGCTTCATTCTCAACCGCGTCCTTCAAAAGTAGGAGAATAGCGATTGGAGAAGAACCAAGAGCCTCAGTGAAAGTTGTTACTCTTGCGAATTGCAAGAACCTCGCCCGTCTCATTTACGGGCTTTTCTATAAGTTGCTTTATCGAAACTTCTTTTTCACCACCGCCGGTACGCCAACGACTAACGAATCCGGCGGCACATCTTTGGTCACCACGGTTCCGGCTCCGGTCACCGAACCTTTGCCGACGCGCACCGGCGCGACCAACATGGTGTCGCTGCCAATCTTCACGTTGTCTTCGATGATCGTTTCGTGTTTGCGAACTCCATCAAAATTGCAGGTGATGGTGCCCGCGCCAATGTTCACCTTTTCGCCGAGCGTCGCGTCACCCAAATACGTCAGATGCTGCGCCTTGGTGTCTTTGCCGATCTTCGATTTCTTCACTTCTACGAAATTACCAATCACCGCATTTTCCCCAATTTCTGCGTTCATTCGCAGACGTGCAAACGGCCCAATACTGGAACCGCTGTGCAACGTGGTGTTTTCGATGATGCAGGAATTATTCACGCGCACATCGTCATCCATTTGCACATTGGTCAAACGACTCCACGAATGAATCACGCAGCCTGCGCCGATACGGCTTGCGCCTTCGATGATGACCTGTGGATGAATGATGGTGTCCGGGCCGATCACTACGTCCTGATGAATGTAGGTCGTTGCCGGATCAACAATGGTGACACCCGCCAACATCAACTCGCGCAATTTTTGATCGCGCAACTGACGTTCCAACTCGGCAAGCTCTACGCGGGTGTTGATGCCGCGCACCTCTTCGGTATGTTCATAACAGAAGACGCCCAGACGTTGGCCCTGACGCAGCAGAATCTCCGGCACATCGGTCAAATAAAATTCCTGCTGCGCGTTGTCAGCTTTCAAATGCGCCAACGCGCCCAGCAAAGACGCGGGATTGAAACAATAGATGCTGACGTTGATCTCTTTGACAGCGAGTTCTTCGGGGGTGCCGTCTTTCTGTTCGACGCAACGCAGGTAGCGGCCTTCGGCGTCGCGTATGATGCGTCCGTAACCGAACGGCTCGTCCATCTTCACGGTCAACACTGTCGCGTCGTTGTGTTCCTGATTGTGCGTTTCCAACAAGCGCTTGAGCATAGCGCCCTGCATCATCGGCACATCACCGGCGGTGACAATCAAGGGCGCGGTGCGGCTTTGTAAAACTTCACGCGCCGCCATCACCGCGTGGCCTGTGCCTTTTTGTTCGGTCTGCACGGCAAAAAATAATTCGGGCGGCGTCAAGTTGCCGTCATCAACCAATTGCGCTACGGCTTGGCGGGCGGCGCGTTCCACTTCGTCCGCCTGATGGCCGATGATGGTGATGAGGGATGCAGGATGGAGCGCGAACGCAGCGCGAATAACGTGCGCGATGAGCGGACGGCCTGCGAGTTCATGCAGGACTTTGGCGCGCCGCGATTTCATGCGCGTGCCTAGCCCTGCGGCTAAAATCATTACGTCTGTCATAAGTTTATCCGCAAAAAAATTATGGAACGTGGGCTTTCTCGCCTCACGAAAAAGATTCTACTATTGCACCGTGCTTTGATGCGAGAGTTAGAGGGAAGGCGAAGGGATAAATTTCAGCAGCAGGCAGTCAATTCCCGGCGACAAAATAGCAGCCACCGATCAACACCGATAGGAAAAAAGCAGATTCCAGTTTTTCTGTTAGCGGTGTAGATCGGTGTTCATCTGTGGTTCCCTGGCTTTTCTCGTTCCCTACTAGGCCGTCAATGTTCAGCAAGGCCGGGCGGAATGATTCGGCGTGCGTGGTTCGGCCAGATATAAATCTATAATCATGCGCGCCAGTTTGTGCGGGTCGTGACGCACATGAGAGTTTTCACTGAGCAAATCGCCGCGCACCACACGATAATGCGGCGGCGCGGCGGCATTGATGTTGATGATAGCGTCCGTGCCGGTAGCAAGGGCGCTTACGACATTGCTGGTGAATTCGACCGGAACCGAACCATCGGCTAGATATTTCTCGCGGAGTTCGGCGCTGATGGGCGAGGAGTTGACAATCACATAATCGAATTGCAAACGCGGGCTGTAGGCCAAAAGAGTTCGCAGATGGTCTTCGCCGCCAAAGCCTTCGGTTTCGCCGGGCTGCGTCATGATGTTGCAGATGTAAATTTTCAGGGCGGACGATTGGCAAATCGCCTCAACGATGCCATTGACCAATAGATTCGGAATGATCGAAGTAAACAGCGAGCCGGGGCCTATGGTGATGATGTCGGCTTCCTGTAGGGCCGCCAGCGTTTCCGGCAGCGGATGACATTCGTGCGACAGCCAGAGTTTGTTGACGTGCGAACGCGCCCCGGTGATCTTCGATTCGCCGGTGATGATGCGCCCGTCTGCGAGTTCAGCCAGGAGCGAAGCGTTTTCCATAGTCGAAGGAAAGATGCGGCCTTTGATGGCCAGCACTTCGCTGATGACTTTGATGGCGTCTAAAAAATCGCCAGTGATGTTGGTCAAGGCGGTAAGTAGTAGATTGCCGAAACTGTGGCCAGAGAGTTCGCCGCCGGAATCGAAACGATAGCGCAATAATTTGGTCAACAAGTGTTCGTCTTCGGCCAGCGCGGCGATGCAGTTGCGTATGTCGCCGGGAGCCAGCATTTGAAACTCTTCGCGCAAACGACCCGAACTGCCGCCGTCATCTGTCACCGTGACGATAGCGGTCAATAAATCCACGCGCGCAGTTGGCGCGAAGTCGCTGCCGACAAATTCTTTTAACCCCGAAAGCAGCGTAGATAAACCGGTGCCGCCACCAACCGACACGATTCGTAAACCGGACTGCGAAGTGATGACCATGTAAATCTGATTTCCTCTGCGCGGTTCCTACTCTTCAAAAAAACCGAGGCCAAAGCCGGTGAGGTTCTGGAATTCTTCATCGTTGTGGAGGCTTTGAAAATCCTGATCGCTGCGGGCGCGTGAGCGATGGACGGGCTGCAGTTGAATGGCGCGACGTAAACTGTCTAGCGATTTGCGTGGGTTGTCGGTGCGCGCATAAGCCGCAGCCAGCGAATAGAGAACGTGGGCGGCTTGCGGTTGCGATTTCAAGGCTTTCTCGAATAATTGAATGGCCTCGCGGGCGTTGGCGCGGTTGAGTTCAAACACGCCCTGATCGTACAGGGCATCGGGATTTTTGGGCGCTGCCGGAGTGCGCGCTAACTTCTGTTCGCAAACCGTCAGATACTTGCGCACGCTGACGATGATTTCCGCCTGCTCGCTGAACTTTTGCAGGATGCGGACAAAGGCTTCTCTGGCGGCTGAATACTCGTGTTTGTTAAAGAGTTTCAAGGCTTGCTCAAAGGCACTGAGAGCCGCCAGCGCATTGGGCGTGGAAACTTTTTTGACCGGCACTTCAACCGGTTTGGTCGCTCGGCTGGCGGGTTTGAGCGCCAGTTTTTTTATCCCTTCCGGCTTACTTCTGGGCGCGGCTTTGCCTTTGGCAGCAGAAGTTTTGAGGGCGATTTTTTGCTCCGCTTTTATCGGAGTTGCTTTGGTAACAACCTTAGCCGATGGCGATTTCTTTTCAACCACAAGCGGTTTTCGCTCTTTCAAGATTACCGCCTTTGCGGATTTACTGGCAGATTTGGTTTGCACAGACGATTTGACGGTTTTTTTAATCGTCTTTTTGCCGGTTTTAGCGGCAAGTTTCGGAGCAGCAGAGGAGCGGCTCTTATTGGCTTTAGTAGTAAGGCTGCTCATGGTCTCCTCGCTTGCGATATAAAATAACTACTCTTCAGCCCTGCATAACTCTAATTTATGCTTGGTTTATATCAACAAACCAAAATTAAGTCAAGGAAAAGCTTGAGGCTGGGGAAATCGCTTAGGAAGTATGAGCAAGAAAGTTCGCGGTCTAATCGTCTGGCGACAAGCAAGGAGCGAACGTGCGGACTTTGAATTTCAAGCTCACGATAGCTCTTGAACAGAGGCACTGGCAATCGCACAAACGGGGAGGCCATCCAAAGGCTTCCCCGTTTGTCTTGTTAATTTTTCTAAGTCGCTTGGCTCATTCAATCGGCGTCATGCCCGTGGGTATATTACGCGAAGCTGGCGGCGGCGCGACGATGGGTAAGGGAGCCGAAGTGGGGCAATAGAACAACCCGAAGGTTTCGTTGGAATAAAACTGACGATTGCCGGTGCCAAACGTGCCGCTCGATTGCGGCCTTGTCATGGTGTCAAAGTATGAGGGCACGGTGGAGGTTGCCGCTCCACCAGTACAAAAGAACTGATAGCCACTCTTTAGAACTGATAGCCACTCTTTGAGCCGCTTGCCAACGCCGAGTCCACTTGACCATCCGCGCTTAACACCGTGAGGTCTGCGACGAAGTTCTTGCCGCCGCCAGAGGTGGATTGATAGATCGCCTGTGACGAACCGATGGTACGCACCGAGCCGATAGCCGAAGCTTCGTTGGCCGCTTGGCGCGATTTCAACAAGTTGGGGATAGCAATGGCGGCGATGATGCCGATGATGCAACGACGATCAGCAATTCAATTAGCGAAAAGCCTTTTTCATTCTTCAATTTATTTCAACTCTCCTGCATATTGGGTTCATCATCGTTGCCGCAGGCCGCTCACCAAACAACCTGCTTTGCGGTGACAACGATGATTTGGCAAGGCTTGTGCCATTTCACAGAGCATATTTTCTCTGCTGATTTTTGCTATTCCTCGCACATCGCCCTAGTTTGGATTATAGAAAATCGCCATCGAGGAAAAAATCTCGCACAAATCGGCAAGGCAATTTTCCAATTCATGCCATCCATAATATTCTATTGCTGATGCGATTCAAATAAAGGTCGGCGTGTGATTGCCTGACGCCTCAGCGAAATCTTATACTTTCGGCGAGCAAGGTGTGAACCGTTAGGCAGTCCGTTTGCGAGAATGATTTTATGAAACCCAACGAATCAAAGACCACAGCGGCGCAATCACACGAACGGGAAAACCGCGTCATCACTGCTGCACCGCTGTTGCACAAAACCGTGCTGTTGACGCGCCCACGCGAGCAGGCCGAAGCGATGACCGCACGGCTCGAAGAATTGGGCGCTCACGTTTTGCACGCGCCGATGATTGCCCTCACAGAGCCGGACAGTTGGGCGGCGCTCGATGCAGCCATCAAGCAATTGCCTTGCTATGACTGGATACTTTTCACTAGCGCCAACGGCGTAAATTTTTTCTTGCAACGATTGTCGCAGCACCAACACGCCGCGCTTGCTGCTCTCACACGCGCTCAAGTGTGCGCCATCGGCACGGCAACGGCGCAGGCGCTTGCCGCAGCAGACCTCAACGCAGAGGTCATCGCTGCGGAGGCTACCGCCGAAGGTTTGTTGCAATCGTTGGTTGCTCATCTGGGCGATGAAACGGCGCTGCGCGGCTTGCGCTTCCTGATTCCCAGAGCGCGCCTTGCCAGAGAAGTTTTACCCGAAGCCCTGCGAAGTTTTGGCGCGCAAGTTGATACGGTCGAGGCTTATCAAAATATGCCAACGGCAAGCGACACTCAAACCCTGCTGCCGCTTTTGCAAACCGGCGCGATTGATGTCATCACCTTCACCAGTTCATCAACTGTCGTCAATTTCGCGGCGCTCTTTGGCGGCGAAAACCTGGCGCAACTTTTACAGCCCTGCCTCATCGCCTGCATAGGCCCGATTACTGCGGCTACGGCTTCCGCATATCACTTGCAAAACATCATTCAACCGAGCGTCTTCAATACTCCCGCGCTGGTCGAAGCCATCGTTGACGCCATAGGCAAAAAATAAATTTGTCGCGCTTGGCTTATCACCCTTGCAACATCAACGCTACAATACGTTCTCAAGAAGCCCGTTCTATCAATGAAGCATACAGGCAATTTTTCAACAGAGGGTTTATGAGAAGTTTACTGAAGCCAAGTTTCAGCAAGAATATTTTTTTCGCAGCAATGCTCTTCATCATTTTTTCTTTCGTCGTCTTGCCTGCTTTCGTCAACGCGCAAAAAGAGAAAGCGGCTGACGAACAGGAGGCTTTGAAACTCAATTCGACATTGATTCAAATTCCTGCGGTCGTTCTCGACCGCGCTGGAAAATTCATTCCCGACTTGGCGCAAAAAGATTTCGCGGTCTTTGAAGACGGTAAACGTCAGGAGGTCGCTTTCTTCACTACCATCAAACAGCCGTTCAATGCCGTGCTGGTTTTGGACACCTCGAACAGCAGCGCAGACCGCTTGCGCGCCATTCAACAAACCGCCACAGGCTTCACCAGAGAACTGAGCGCGCAAGATAAAATGATGGTCATCGCTTTCGATAACGAAGTGCGCCAGTTGACCGATTTCACTGCCGATCAAAACGAACTGCAAGAGGCCATCACAGGCACGGAATCGGGCTACGGCAAATTGTTGTATGAAGCGATAGCGAAAGCTCTGGAACAACTCAAAGAAACCACAGGCCGACGCGCCGTCATTTTATTCAGCGATGGCGTGGATATGAAAAGCATAGAAGCGTCGCTTGAAAGCAATATCAAATTAGCCGAAGAGGTCGGCGCAGTGATTTATGTTGTGCATTTCGACACGCGCTGGTGGATAGAAGCCGACGCTCGCAAACATCAAACCAAGAAGCCCGAAAAAGAGTTGCCTTTCGATGTGGACGTTCGCATACCTTTGCCGCCTGAATACGGCGGCCCGGATTTGACGCCCGCTGGAATGCCGCGTCCGCGCATTGAAATTGGCGCACGACCAAGCCCACCGATTGTTTATGAAGATGGTTTTGGCAATCGCCGTTCATCGGTCAATGATGCGCCGAAAGATGCCATCGCTACGCAATTGGATTCCCTGTATGGCGAAGCCGACGAGTACATGAAAACGCTCACCTCGCGCACCGGCGGCGCGCTCTTCGAGGCCGGAAACTTTGAAGCAACGCGGTCGGCTTTTGCAACCATCGCCGAAGAGTTACGCCATCTCTACGTTGTCGGCTATTACCCAAAGAACGAAAAACGCGATGGCAAATTTCATAAACTCAAAATTGAAGTGACGCGCAAAGAGGCACACATCCGCGCCCGCTCCGGCTATCGCTAAAACGTCCAGAGTCTATCGTCCGGCTTCCGGTGTCCTGCATCAGAAGTCTATCGTCTGGCGTCCGGTGTCCTGCATCGGAAGTCTATCGTCTGGCGTCCGGTGTCCGGTGTCCAACAATTTACTGTTGTTCTCTTGAGTTAAGGTACATCGTTCGGGTTTACACTTTTGCACTGTCTGCATAAAAGCGCACGCTTCGGCAAGCGGACGCCGGACGCCGGACGATAGACTCCGTGCGAAGTCCTGATATAAGGTAGCGACTGCACTAATTGGTGTAGCCTTTCCATCGGCTGACTGTAGCCAGTGTGGTCGCTGGCTGCGGTAGATTTTTCGTGCGCTTCGATTTAGGCTTTATTTTCAAGGTTTTTTTTCACTTTTCTGAGCCGTGCGTTGTCCTTTCCAACTCGGCATAAGGTTTGCTGAAGAGTTGGCGACAATCAGCAACAGGCTAAATGCAAATTGATAATCGAGGCGATATTATGAAGGCTTCTCTCCCTGTACTTCTCACACTTTGGCTTTTTGGTGCAGTCCTCTTCACCCCTGTCACCAGCCACGGTCAAACCCCGAAACTTCAACTTGACCGCACTCCCAATACCTATGACCGCGACGCTTCCGATAGCGCCGACGTGGATGATGATCCGGTGCAACGGGTGGCGCGCATCACTTATATTCAAGGCGAAGTGTCGTTCCTGCGCGCCGGAGTGAAGGAGTGGTCGGACGCCACGGAAAATTTGCCTCTGCTGACCGGCGATCAGATTTATGTGGGCAGTCGTGGGCGCGCTGAAATTCAATTCGGGCGCGGCAACTATGTACGACTTTCGGAACAGACCGCCTTGACTATCACCGAACTGTCGCACACCGCCGCTTTGCTTGAAGTCACCGAAGGCATAGCCATCGTCAGGCTGGAACGCTATGGCAGCGCTTGGGATCGCTTTGAAGTAGATACGCCAAATTCTGCATTGGTCTTAAAGCAGGACGGCTTGTATCGCGTCAATGTGCGCGGCGCAAACGATTCCGAAGTCATCATACGGCGCGGCCTCGCCGAAGTCTTTTCCGATGACGGCAATTTCAAAGTGCGCGAAGGCCAACGCCTAACCATAGACACCAGTGCGAACGGCAGATTGCAAATCGCTGCCGATACTTCAAACGATGATTGGGACCGTTGGAGCTATGACCGCGACCGCCAGACCAATTACGCTACGGTTGCCGCCGCGCCCGATTATGTCAGTCAATACGAAACCAATTACAACTCGTTTTATGGCGCAAGCGAATTGACCAACTATGGCTATTGGACAAGCTATTCCAACTATGGCAACTGCTGGGTGCCGCGTGTCAGCGCTGGCTGGGCACCGTATCGTGCAGGCCAGTGGCTATGGATTCCGCGCGTCGGTTGGACTTGGTTATCAAGCGAGCCGTGGGGTTGGGCACCGTATCATTACGGGCGCTGGGTCTTTTTGAATAACATCGGCTGGGCGTGGTCGCCCGGTTTCAACACGCACTATTACAACTACGGGTATTCGTATTATCAATGGCGACCGGCCTTGGTTGGCTTCTTCAATTGTCCCACACCACGCGGCGATTATGTCGGCTGGTATCCGCTCGCCCCAGGCGACCACTGGCGTCGGCCAGACCATTTCGGCGGCAACGGCTTCGGCGACAACAACGGACATCGGCATCTGCAATTGCCGGTAGCGCGTGATGGTGCGCGCCGCCTCAATGATCGAACCGGCAATAGCGATGGCAGCACACGACGCCCCAGACACGGCATTACGGTGATTCCTATAGAAGGCTTTGCGGGCAACGGGCGCACCAAGTTCAAACCCAACGCGCCCGATCATGATTTGAACAACTGGGTGAACACTCGCGCTCGCGTCGGCTTGCCGGATTTAGGTGCGGATGGCAAAGCTTATGTCAACGCGAAAGTTGTGAAACCGGGCGACACGCAAAACAGTTTTCGTCCGGCGGCGAAACCTCCCGAAGAAGTCATAGGGCGTTCGGTGGTGACGCGCCAACGCACCCTGGATACACAGGCCGGAAGCGAAGTGCCGCGTCAGCGTCGCTTCATTGGTTCTCCCACGTTCAGACAAAACGGCGACGACTCGCTCACTAATCGCAAGGCGCGGCGCGGTGAAGAAATCACCGGCGGCAACCCCTCTGCGAATGATGCGGGTGTCAATCCGCATCGCCGCAATCGCAATGCGGATGCGGCAAACGGCAGTGGCGCGAACGGCTCACCCAACGGCGTCATCACTGACGAAGTGCTTCGCAAGCGCATAGGCCGCACCATTGAAGAGCACCCGGAAACTCAAAAAGGCAACGACGCAAATAATCAGGATCATGGGGCGAATTGGAAAGCGCGCTCGCGTTCGATTCCGGCAACCAATCCCGAAGGCGACGCCGATGCCAATGCCAGAAAGCGTGAACGCGAAACGCGCCATAACGAAACGCCATCGGCAAATGGCGATGCGGAGCATCCGAAGGATGCTTCAAAGCGAACCTACGTGCCGCGTGAACAACCGTCAAACGACGGCCAAAACGATGCGGAAGAACGCAAAGCGCGACGCGCCGAACGTCAGCAGCAGGAGCAGCAACAACAGGAACACGAACGCCAGCAGCGCCAGGAACAGGAGCGCCAGCGTCAGGAGCAGGAGCAGCAACAGCAACGTCAAGAGCAAGAGCGCCAGCAACGCCGCGCCGAACGCCAGCAACAGGAACAGCAGTATCAGGAACAACGTCGCCAACAGCAAGAGCAACAGCAACAAGAACAGCGTCGTCAACAACAAGAGCATGAACAACGCCGTGCTGAACGTCAGCAACAGGAACAACAGCGCCAACAACAGGAGCAACAGCGTCAACAACAGGAGCAGCAGCAAGAGCAGCAACGCCAGCAGCAGCGCCACGAAGAAAAGCAACGCCGCAAAAACGGCGATAATTAGAGCTTGTCGAAGAAATGGATTTTCTGTCCATATATTGTGTGCGATGGTTTGACTATCCACAACATATGGACTGTTGCTGGAATTTTGCGACACGCTCTAATTGCTCGCCCGTGGTCGCGGCCAGTGATTGATAATCGTTAGCAAAAGTATCCTGCCATTTAGAGGCGGTCAAAGACCGCCCGTGTGGTAAATCTCGAAACGCGGCGGTCAAAGACCGCCTCTAAACCGGAAAAATTTTTCTTAAAAGCGATAGCAATTTTTTGTTCTTTGAAGGTTGTACTGATTCACCAATGATGATGCGCCGTTTACCGCAGGCGTAAAAAAAGGTGGCTTTGCACGCTTCATCATTTTGGGAATCGCGAATGTTTTTCCTTTCTGGTTTTTGTTTGTTGTTGTTGATTCGTCCTTTCTTCAAGTGATTGTTGGTACGGACTGGATGGATGAGGAGCGAACCTAAAGATATAACACCCCATCTGCTTCATCCTGCTTCTCTTCTCATCTATCTGGTCGGTACCAACAATCACATTTTTTTCCTCACCGTCATTTTGCCTTTTCCTTATCCATCCTCTGCGCGTTGTGCGGCTCTGCCTGCCGGCTCAAAGGTGAAATCTTCTTGACTGTCATAGTCGGCGAATTATAGATTCGCAAGCTATGAATCAATCGCCTATGCCGCCCAATCCATCGCCTGTCTCTGCGCTCAAAACGCTGTTCGTCAACGCCGAGGGCGAGTGGCGTTCCGGTTGGCGCGTCATCATGTTTTTGCTTGTTCTGGCGCTTGCGGCGCAACTCATCGGCGGCACGGTTTTTATTCTCAGCCTGCTCTTCCCAGCACTGCGCGATTTCTTACAACCGCCGGACGCTTCAGCCAACGGCGGCTGGATAGACATATTCCGTCTCGGCCTGCTCAACAGCGTAAGCCTGTTGTCGGTGTTGATCGCCAACGGCGTCTGCGCCAGATTATTGGAACGCCGCACGGTTGCCTCAACAGGGTTTCAATTGCACAAAGGCTGGTGGCGCGATTTCAGTTTCTGTGTTGCGCTTGGCGCAGTAACCTTAACCATAGCGGTCGGCATCGCGGCGGCAACTGGCGCAACCCATTTCACGTTGCAGACTACGGGCGCGGCGCTGGTGCAGTCAGTAGTAATTTATTGCCTCTTCTTTTTGATCGCGGCGGCCAATGAAGAGGCGTTGGTTCGCGGTTTTGCTTTTCAAGCGCTGGAGCATAATCTGGGCGCAGGTGTAGCGGTCGCCATCACGTCGGCCATCTTCGGTATCATGCATTTGGCAAACGCTGGCGCGACCTTTTTCTCGACCTTCAACACCGTGCTTGCGGGGGTGTGGCTAGGCCTCGCGTACTTGATGACGCGGAGTTTGTGGCTGGCAACGGCGCTGCATTTTTCCTGGAATCTGGTAATGACTCTGGTGTTCGGCTTGCCGGTAAGCGGCATCAAGGTGTTCAAAAATTTCGCCTGGCTGGACGGACAATCTACCCACAGATGGATTTCCGGCGCGGACTACGGGCCGGAAGGCGGCATCGCGGCAACCGTGACGTTGATTGGTTGTACGTTGTTGATTTGGAAGAGCGGACTTTTTCAAACGACGCAAGAGATGGCGCAAGCTATCCAACACGGCAAGCGCAACGATCAGCGGTTGAGCATCACGGCGTTGCCGGATGAAGCGCATCGGGAATGAAAAATTGCGCCGCTTGAAGCGGACAACGGCATAATCTTCGAGAGAATTTTTCGACTCGACGAATGGCGCAAGCCAGTTCAGTTTCACCAGAAAAAAAGCCTGCCCACGATGCAGCACACCGCTGACAGGCTCTTTCAAAATGCGTTTGCAGCGGAAGCGATTAGCTGTTCTTTTCCGCAATGTCGCCAATGATCGGCAGTTTCCACATCTGCATCTGGTTCGCTTTTATCATCGCGATGATGTGAACCACCAAAACAACCACCCAGAAGACTAAATTAATTACTAGAAGTATTAAGTTGCCTCCCAAGAATGCTACACCAGAATCGGTTATTCTGGCTCCCGTGTTGACAACAGCTCCCAGTATTCTGAGGACAATGAGGATTGCCATAAAGAAACCAAAAAGTATGAGTCCCTGCAACGCATGAAAACGCAGGAAACGATTTTCTTTCGGTTCCGTGGCCAACCATAGAATACAGGGAATCAGATTGACGCAACACAAACAGAATGGCAAATAACAGAGCAAGGCTGCGACGTTATAACTCAAGCCCAAGGTCTTGGTTTTATTTTCCGGCGGTGGTCCTCCATAGCCGCCGCCGTATCCAGCACCTCCCGGCGGTGGATAACCTCCTTGCGGCGGATAACCTCCACCCGGCGGCGGCGGGTAGCCTCCACCCTGATAGCCTCCCCCTTCCGGCGGTGGCGGATAGCCTCCCGGCGGATTTCCATACGGCGGTTGATTACTCATCTGTTATCCCCTTTCAATTATTTTGTGCCAAAATCCCGGCTGTCGCCGTGCCGCCGAATACTACTAAAGAGACCGGCAACAGGCAAGCGCCGCGTCCGCGTCCACTACCGTGACAAGCGCCGCCGCGTCGCGTCGCCAACCTGCTGTTGACAGCGGCGAAATTCGCTCGTTATAATCACAGACTTTCGTTTACGTTACGTTTTGGGAGAATCAACATGGCATACGCAGTTATTCAAACCGGCGGCAAACAGTTCCGCGTCACCGAAGGCGAAGTCGTTCGCGTTCCTACACTGATCGCCGAAGTCGGCGCAGCGGTCGAGTTCGATACCCTCGCCAAAGGCGATGGCGACAACATCCATCTGGGCACTCCGGTGCTTGATGGCATACGCGTCTCCGGCACAGTAGTCGAACATGGACGCGGCAAAAAAATCATCGTCTTCAAGATGAAACGCCGCAAACAATACAAGAAGACCCACGGCCATCGGCAGAATTTTACCGCCGTGAAGATCGAATCACTGGGTTCATAATTTTTTTTTCACTACGGCATTCATCAGCCGCTTTCGAGGAGTTATGGCACATAAGAAAGGTGTAGGCAGTTCGCGCAACGGGCGCGATTCCAATGCCCAGCGTTTGGGCGTCAAACGCTTTGGCGGACAGGCCGTCAACGGCGGCGAAATTCTGGTTCGCCAGCGCGGCACGAAATTCAAACCCGGCAACAACGTCGGGCGTGGCTCGGACGACACCCTGTTTGCGATGGTCTCCGGCTTCGTCAAGTTTGAAGAAAAAGGACGCCGAGGCAAATTCATCAGCGTTTATCCACAATCTTAGTCATTAGTCATTAGTCATTAGTCATTAGTTGGGTTTCACCACTGACTGATGACTGCGAAGGACTAAGGACTAAGGACTAAGGACTACGATGCAGTTTCTAGACCGAGCCAGGATAGTAGTAAAAGGCGGCGATGGCGGCAACGGCGTAACCGCTTTTCGCCGCGAGAAATTCGTGCCACGCGGCGGCCCTTCGGGCGGCGATGGAGGTCGTGGCGGTTCGGTCTTTATGGAAGCCACAGACCAACTCAACACCCTCCTGCAATTTCGCTTCAACCCTGAATTCCGCGCGGAACGCGGCGCACACGGCGAAGGCAGCAACAAACACGGACGCGATGGCGAAGACATCACTATTCTCGTTCCGGTTGGCACCTTGGTCACCAACGCCGATACCGGCGAATTGATTCATGACTTTGCTACCATAGGCGACCGCCTCAACATCGCGCCGGGCGGTCGCGGCGGTCGTGGCAACGCGCAGTTTGCCACTTCGACCAATCGCGCCCCGCGTTATCACGAAGACGGCAGGTTGGGAGCGATTCGCCATTTGCAGATGGAATTAAAATTGATCGCCGATGTGGGATTGGTGGGCTTTCCCAATGCCGGTAAATCAACTTTGATTTCGCGCATCTCAGCGGCCAAACCGAAAATCGCCGATTACCCTTTCACCACGCTGGTGCCTAATCTCGGCGTCGTCTCTTACGGCGAGGCCAGCGATTATAAAACCTATGTGGTGGCCGACATTCCCGGTTTGATTGAAGGAGCGCACGAAGGCGTCGGTCTGGGTCTCGATTTTCTGCGCCACGTCGAACGCAACAAACTGTTGCTGCACCTCGTGGATGTCTCTTCGACGGAGCGCGACCCGGTTGAAGATTTCACGACCATACAACACGAGTTGGCGTCTTACAATCCGGCCTTGTTAGAGAAACCGCAAATAGTTGTTGCTTCCAAACTGGACGCGCTGGATGAACCGGAACGGGTCGCCCGATTGCGGACGTTTTGCGAAGCCCAAGGCTTGGAGATGCTGGAAATTTCATCGGCGACAGGCTTGGGCATCAAAGAGTTGATCTTCAAACTGGGGCAACGCCTAGAAGAACTTCAGCAGGCCAACAAAGCCCTTGAAGTTGCTGCGACTGCCGATTTTCAGGAAACCCAAAGCGTCGGCAACCGCTAAACCATTCGGATGAGGTAGAGACTGAACGCGCAGCGCATAGGAGCTTACGGCGGCACCTTCGACCCCATTCATGTGGGGCATATCGCAATCGCCCGCACGGTGGTCAAGAATTTCGCGCTCGATGAATTGCTGGTGATTCCCGCCTTCAAACCGCCGCACAAAAGTCTGGAGGCGATTGCCGGGTCGCTCTATCGTTACGAAATGTGCGTGCTGGCTTTGCAGCATGAGCCGCGCATACGGGTCTCGAAGATGGAGATCGAACTGCCCGAAAGACCGTACACCATTCACACCATCGAACGCTTGCGTATGGCGTATGGCGAGGCGGCGCAACTGTTTTTTGTGATGGGCGCGGACTCGTTTGCCGAACTCACCACCTGGCGCGACTATCAGCGCTTGCTGGCCAGCACCAACACCATCGTGGTCACCCGCGCTGGTGGCGAGATGTCGGCGGCGCATCTGCCCGCCCACTGGCGCGACCGCGTGGTGGATGTGCGCGGTAAAAAAAATATTGCGGGCGCGATCAACACCGCCCCCCAATGTTTGATCTACCTCACGGATTTGGTTAATTACCCGGTCTCTTCGACGGAAATCCGTCGCCGGGTTCAACAAGGAATCGGCATAGAAGGTTTGACCGAACCAGCGGTCATAGAGTACATAGAGACACACAATTTATATAGGAAAGCGCAGGCAAACCCATAAAGGCAAGACCATATGAGTAGTATTCCAAATGAGCAAAACATCGCAAGCATCCCGGAACCGGACGAGGCCGTGATGCTTGCCGCGCACGCCGCCAGTGACAAGAAAGCCGAGGCTCTGGTGATTTTAGATTTGCGCGAAGTCGCTTCCTTCACAGAGTTTTTTCTGATTGGCAACGGCGCGAATCCCAAACAGGTACAGGCAATTTCCGATGCCATAGAAGACCAGCTACGCCAAGCGGGTAAACGTCCGCTGCACATCGAAGGCTACGCTTCGGCGGAATGGATACTGTTGGATTACGGCGATTTTATTGTGCATATTTTCAGCAACTCGGCGCGGCGGTTCTATGATCTGGAGCGCTTGTGGCGCGATGCCAAACGCACCGAATTGACTTTATAAAACCGCTTTTTTTGCCGCTGATGCAAAAGGACTTTTTACCAAGCGATGATGAAGCTGGTAACCACCTCACCTGCCATGCAACGAATCGCCGAACTCGTCGAACGAGTGGCGCAGACTGATAGCAGTGTGTTGTTGCTGGGCGAATCGGGAACCGGCAAGGATGCCTTTGCGCGCTGCATACATGATTTAAGTCCGCGTCGCAATCAGCCTTTCGTTAAAATTGATGGCGCGGCCTTGCCCGAAGACTTATTCGAGTCGGAAGTGTTCGGCTTTGAAAAAGGTGCCTTCACGGGAGCTATCGAGTCCAAGCCCGGCAGATTTGAAGCGGCCAACGGCGGCACCTTGGTGCTAGACGAAATCTCTAACCTCAGCCTTGCGGCACAGGCCAAACTGCTGCGCGTTATTGAAGAGCGCAGCTTTGAACGACTCGGCGGTAAGCAGGCCATCAAGATAGATGTTCGCATCATCGCGCTTGCCAATGTGGATATGAAAGAGGCGGTGCGCGCACACACTTTTCGCAACGATCTCTATTATCGCCTCGCGGTGGTGGCTATCGAATTACCCCGATTATTAGACCGCAGCGAAGACATACCGGTGCTGGCCGAGCAGTTTGTCAAACAGTTTGCGGCGCGCAACGGACGCACCGGCGTGCAACTGGCCAAGACCACATTGGAATTATTGTTGGACTACGATTTTCCGGGCAATGTACGCGAGTTGCGAAACATCATCGAGCGCGCCGTGCTGGGGACGAATCGCGAAATCATCGAGCCGGAACATCTGCCCGATTATCTGCGTTCGGCAAATCGTTTGATGCAATCGCGTTTGCACAAACCGTCGCTTGCTGAACTCGAAGCGGTGTACATACGCGAGGTGCTGGAATATGTGCGCGGCAATAAAACCCGCGCCGCCGAAATTCTTGGCATCAGCCGCAAAAATTTGTACGAGAAGATGCACCGCTACAAAATCAATCTCAGCAGAGCGCAGAGTGTAGAATCGCTGTGCGAGTGAAAGGCGTAGCGCCTGAATCCAAGGCTTTCAAGTGACAGAAAAAATTATGGCGATGAATGGTCGTCGGTAAGCAGATGCAATGAAGTTGCAATTTTTATGGATTGGCAAAACCCGGAAAGCCGCCGTCAAAGAATTGGCTGATGATTATATTGAGCGCGTGAAAAAATTTGCTCGCGTGGAAATCATCGAATTGCGCGACCGCGACGAGGCCGGAAGCGACCGGGCAAAGATACTGGATAAAGAGGCCGAAGAGATTTTGCGGCGCTTGGAGGCGGGGGAGTTCGTCGTCGTTTTGGATGAAAAAGGCCGCCAGTTCGACTCCTTGCAACTGGCCGAATTTTTCGCCGGACATCGCAACGCCGGAACTCGGCAAATCACTTTTGTGCTGGGCGGACATTACGGTTTGGCGGAGCGCATCAAAAAACGCGGCGACGTAGTGCTATCACTTTCGCGCCTGACGTTGCCGCATGAACTGGCGCGTGTATTTTTGCTTGAGCAAGTGTACCGTGCATTTGCTATACTGCATAGTTTGCCGTATCAGAAATAGAGCAGATGATAAAAACCGGGCTGCTAATAAGGGCGACATTTCATTTAATAGAGTTGGGAGTTTTGGATGGACAAGAAAAAGCTGAAACAATATGAAACCAAGTTAAACGAATACCGGAATATGCTGCTCGGCATGGTCGAGCGCACCGAAGATTATGGTCGGGAGGCAGACCGTGATGTTAGCCAGGACCCCGCCGACAAAGCCTCGAACTCATACACCAAAGAATTACTCTTTTCGCAAAGCACCAATGAACGCAATACGCTGAAGTTGATTGAAGAAGCCCTTGAGCGCGTCCATGACGGCTCGTTCGGCGAATGCCTGAATTGCGGCGAGGACATTCAACCCAAACGTCTGGATGCCATCCCTTGGGCCCCGTACTGTATCAAATGCCAAGAGCTACAGGAGCAAGGCTTGCTCGCCGATAAAGAAGAATAGTCATCCTGCATACGGCTCACGTTTAGCCAACGTGAGCCGCTGCCGTTCAATGTTTACGCTCCCCTTGTTGCGCCAATCCGGGGCGTGCGCGGCAAGCCCCTGGACAATGCCGACCAAGTGTTGGCGCGACGTTGCGTGCAGGAGGAACCCGCTTGTTACGACACACGCTGGAAACCTTCCGAGATGGTCTGCTCTCCTTAACCTATCCGCAAGCCTGTCACCTGTGCAGCCAGTCGGTGGACTCTTGGAATGACGGCGTGGTGTGCGCCGCTTGTTGGCAAGACCCTGCGATTACCAGATTATTCAACGCTACAGAAACCTGTCAAAAATGCGATGCGCCATTGTCGGCAAGAGAACGTGAGGCAACGGTTGCCACTCCTGCAGGTGACACCAGACCGGCGGCATCTCTAGCGGCACAGCAACTGGCAACCACCGAACGCGCCAGCGATGAAGCCGCAACCGCGCAGACAGATTGCCAAGCGCGCTATTGCCGACGTTGCGAGGCCTTGCCGTTCGCCTTTGCCAGAGCCTGCGGTGCCTATGGCGGGGCGTTGAAAGCCAACATCCTGTTTTTGAAATCACAGCCGCACATCTGCCGCCGTCTGCGCGATCTACTCATTCAAAGGTTTGCCGCGCAGCAACATTTTCTGGTGAGCGATCTGGTAATTCCTGTGCCGTTGCATACAGCGCGGCGTGTAGAACGCGGCTTCAATCAGGCCGAATTACTGGCACAAGTCATTGCCTCGCATTTCCGCTTGCGGTTGGAAAAAAAATTGCTGCGACGCGCCAAACATACGGATAGGCATCGCGCCGGTATGGATGCGCTCGACCGTTTGAAATCCGTAGAGCGCGCCTTTCAAGTCACTCGTACCGGCGCGCTTGAAAAGGTCTCGGTGTTATTAGTAGATGATTTGTTCACCACCGGCAGCACCATTGCCGAGACCACCAAGACGCTGCTGCAAGCCGGTGCGGCGCGTGTCAACGTCTTCACGCTGGCTAAAGTCACCGACTCGTTTTTGCCGGCTTGAATTGATCGAACTGCCATTGTTCGATTTCCGGCATCATTCCTAGAGCGGTTTTGGTTTGAGATTACTGAAATATCAAACCCGTTGAGCGGCGGTCGAAGACCTTCGCGCGGTCACAGACCGCTGCTCAACGATAGGGGGTTCCGTACACCCATATGAAAACCGCTCTAAACGCCAAAGCAGGCGCAGAAATGATTTCCCGTCTCTTGTCTTTTTGTCCGGCGCAGAGTAGATTCCCCCGCATCAAGAACCGCAACTTGCTTTTTCAGGTGCAAAGCGAAATTCAGAGACAGGGAGTTATGAGCGAATATGCAGGAGTTGTTTTATCAGGTGAAGACCAAGGCGCAAACTTTGGCCTGAAGTCATCAAACAATTTGGACTGAAGCTCAGTCTTCCGCTGGGTGAAGAATTTCTGGGCGCATCATAGCTTATCGTTTGCTCACTTCCATTCAACGCAATCATGCCGGATACAGGCATGGAGGAGGATGCTATGAAGTTTCGGTTAGTAAGCCGCGTGGCTCTGTTGCTCATCGTGCTGTCACTCATCGTCAACAGTGTTCCGGCACAGTCCACCACCACAGGAAAACTCACAGGCACAATCACCGACGCGCAGGGAGCGCTACTGGGCGGAGCGCAGATTGTCGCCAAAAATCCTCAAACCCAAGCGGAATTCAAAACCAAAGCTAACGAGGAAGGCGGCTGGACCATTCCTTCAATTTCCAACGGAATCTACACCGTCTCGATTACCGCGCAGGGCTTTAAGTCCACCGTCATTCAAAACGTCGCTGTCGAGACCGGCACGACCGCAACCGTCAAGGCTGCGCTTGAAGTCGGCGCGGCCAACGAAACCGTGACCGTGACCAGCGGCGGCAGCGTCATTCAAACCGAGAGCGCCAATATCTCGTCCACCATCACTGGGCGACAAATTGGCGAATTGCCGTGGGCAACACGCGATGCCATGCAGTTGGTGTTGACTCTGCCAGGCATTCAAACTCCCGGCACACCGCGCACTTCTTCGGTCAATGGTCTGCCGAAAAATTCGCTCAATATCACATTGGACGGCGCGAATATTCAAGACAATTTGTTGAAGTCATCGGATGGTTTCTTCACCAGCACACAGGCGAAATCCGATGCCGTCGAAGAGGTCACGGTCTCGACCGCAACACCGGGCGCGGAAAGTTCCGGCGAAGGTGCTATACAAATTAAGTTCGTCACTAAACAAGGGTCGAACAATTATCGCGGCGGCGTGTTCTGGCAGAATCGCAACACCGCCTTTAATGCCAATTACTATTTCAACAACATAGATGGTCTGCCGCGTGACCGCATAAATTTAAATCAGTATGGCGGCAACGTCGGCGGCCCGATCTGGATTCCCAAAGTTTTCAAAGGCAAAGACAAAGCGTTCTTCTTTGTCAACCTGGAAGAGTTCAAATTGCCGCAAACCTATGACGCGGCGCGCACCGTGTTGACCGACAACGCCAGAAGCGGCAATTACACCTACAAAGACTCGACGGGCGCGGTGCGAACCGTCAATCTTTATCAGCTTGCTGCCAACGGAGCCGGTGGGCGCACTTATACAGCGACGCCAGACCCGATCTTTGCCAATGCCCTCGACCTCATCAGCGCTGCAGCAAAGCAAGGCGTACTCAAAAACCGTATTGATACGGTGGGCGATTATAATCGTCTGGATTTAACCTTCCAGGACCCCGGTCGCAATATCCGTCGCTTTCCCACCGTGCGTCTGGATTTCAACCTCACCAAGAATCATCATCTGGAGTTCATTCACAACTATCAACATTATTTCTCCGACCCGGATGGCGTGAATGGACAATTGAATCAATTTCCTGGCACCGGCATAGTCGTCGGCACTCCCGGCATCACCGGCAGCATCTATCGCAACAACTTTACCTTTGTGGCGGCAGAGCGCTGGACGATCAGCAATTCACTGGTCAACGAAGTGCGCCTCACCTCTTCCGGCAACGGCACGGTGGTCTTCACCCGCGAATTTGCGCCGGGCTTGTACAAGCTCTTCAATGGCTATGCGCCTATGCAAAGCGCGAACTACACCGGAGCCTTCTTTTCGCGTAGTTCGCAATCGCGTCGCAATACGCCGCTGCGAACCATCAACGACAATCTGAATTATGTGAAAGGCGCTCATGCCATGAACTTTGGCATGGCCTTCACCAGAGTATTGTCATTCACCCAAGCGGTCAGCCGCCAGACCGTACCGGCAGTGGGCATCGGTATTGCCACAGCAGACCCGATCTTCAACGGCGCAACCAACATCTTTACCCCTGCGGCCTTCCCCAACAGCACCTCGGCGCAACGCAGCGAAGCGGCAGCGCTCTATGCTTTGTTGACCGGCAGAGTCAGCAGCACTACCTTGACCGCAACGCTTGACGAAACGGATCGCACCTTCAAGCGCATCCCTTTCACCGAACGCAATCATCAAGACGAATGGGGCATCTATGGTCAGGATGCTTGGAAAGCCAAACCGAATTTGACCTTGACCTATGGCGTGCGCTGGGAATTCCAGGCCTCCCCAATCAATGACAATCAAGTTTATACTCGCACCGGAATTGATGGCTTGTTTGGCGCTTCAGGCCGTGGCAACCTCTTCACGCCAGGGGTCTTTCAGAACCCCGACGTTTCGCAATACACGCTGCTTGGTAAAGGTGAAAAAGCCTACAAGAATGACTACGGCAACTTTGCGCCAAGTCTAGGCTTTGCCTGGACGCCGAATTTCAAAACGGGCTTGCTGAAAAAAGTATTCGGCGATTCCGGCCAAACCGTACTGCGCGGCGGCTACTCGATAGCCCATGTGCGCGAAGGCTTCAACGCCTTTCTCTCAATGTTCGGTTCCAATCAAGGGCCTAGTGTGGCGCTGGGAGTTGACCCCAGCAATTTCCCTGCGGAGTTTGGCGCGCCGGGCAGCCGTTTATTCCGCGATGCCAGTTTGCCGTTCCTGCCGACACCGACAGCTAAATTCCCACTCACCGCCAGACCGGGCGATGGACTCAACGATTTTAATCCTGATCTCAAAGTCGGCTATGCTCAGTCTTACACCATTGGGCTGCAACGCGAACTGAACCAGAACACGGCTGTGGAAATTCGTTATGTAGGCAACCACGCGCTCAAGATGTGGCGGCAGTTCGACCTCAACGAAGTCAACGTCTTCGAGAACGGTTTTCTGCAAGAGTTCAAAAATGCTCAGAATAATCTGGCCTTATTTCGTGCCGCGAATCCACGATGCGGACAGCCAGGACAAGCCGCTTGCAATTATGGTAATCAAGGTCTCGCCGGACAGGTCAATGTTCCCATCCTTCAAACGGCCATCGGCTCCTTGACTGATTCGACAACCTTGACTGCGCTCGACAGAGGCACAGTCGGCACTACCGCAGCCACTATCGCCAATAACTTAACCCGAATGAATCGCCTGATGGATGCCAGATTGATTCCCTTTGTCACCCTGACCGACCCCAATAATTCCGGCGTGACGATTAGACAATCGAACTTCTTCCAACTCAATCAACGCGCCGGTTCCGGTGGAGCATTTCTAATGACCAACGGCGCGGACAGCACCTATAACGCGCTTCAGGTTGAAGTGCGTAGAAGAATGGCCAACGGCTTTCTCGTGCAAGGCAGTTATGTATGGTCGAAATCTTTAGCCAATAATTATGTCACCTCAAGTATCGCGCTTAGTCAGCCAACCACGCTACGCAATCTTGAATATGACAAAGGCCCCGCGCCACGCGACCAGCGCCATGCCTTCAAGGTTGACTGGATTCACGAATTGCCCATCGGGCAAGGCCATAAATTGCTGGGCGACCACATCCCGGTGCTTAGTAAATTATTGGAAGGCTGGCAATGGGGCGGCGTGGCGCGCCTTCAATCCGGCACTCCTGTGCTGTTGACCAGTGGACGCGGCACTTTCAATAGCGGCGAATCGGGAGTGGTGCTATACAACCTGAGCGCCAAACAGCTTCAGGAAATGGTCAAGATTCGCCAAGCCACGGTCTGCACCGCAGGTGGCTGTCAAGGTGTCGTTTATTATTTGCCGCAATCGCTGATTGATAATACGTTGGCCGCGTTTGAAGTCGGCAACAAGACTCTCGCCAATCTCAATAAAGCGTTGCCCTACATCGGCCCGCCAACCGAAGCCGGTAAACTTGGCTCGCGCATCTTCCTGTACGGGCCGTGGCAGGCGCGTTTCGATTTGAACCTGATGAAGCGCACGCGCATCACCGAACGCACAGACTTCGAGTTCCGTGTGCAGTTCCTCAATGCCTTCAACCGACCAAACTTCACCATCGTGGGAGTCGGCACCGATTCCGGCACCACCGGCATTGGCTCGACCTTTGGACAAACGCGCAATGCTTATCGTGATTTCACAGTGTCTGGCACCAACGATCCGGGCGGCAGATTGATCGAATTCCAACTCCGCCTCAACTTCCGTTAAGCAAGCTTCAGAGCCATAAACTGAAACCGCAAAGCGCCTTGATGCTGCTGGAAAATCAAGGCGCTTGCATTTTGTACAAGCGTCGCCTGACGGCTTGCGAGGTGGTCGCGCTCTGACAGCGCGCAGGAAGCTTGCGACAATCAATCTCCTGCACCCTTTCAGGGCGCGAAGACTTTGCCCAGATTAGTTCCAGTGCCTGCAGCACTGGCTAATTTCCTACGCCCCTGCGGGGCAAAGAAGGCTGGAGAGTGCGAAAAAAAATATGGCTCAATCAAAAGATCGCTCTCGCCATCTTATAGCGACTTTCATTTGCCCACGCCGCATCACACTTCGTGGCGCGACGGTTTATGATCGCCGCACAGCGGTTACAGACCGTTTCTCAACAAGGTGTTGTACAGACCTGCTTCTCAACAAGGTCTGGTGAGTCAGGGGCATATGAAATTTGCCATAAGCGCTCGCTTCGTGTTTTCAAGCCGCAGGCAGAGTAGCGGTCTTTATTGATTGGAAGTCAGTTCTTCAGGCGGCATCAAAGGGATGGCACTGCGCCGCAGATGCGGCAGGCGCAGGCTGAAGATCAACGCCCCGCCAAGACAGAGAGCGCCGCCCATCATCAGCGTTTTCGGGGCGCTGATCCATCGCGCAATTGCTCCGGCAAGCAAACTGCCAAATGGTGCCATGCCCATCAAACTCATGGAAAAAAAACTCATCATGCGCCCACGCAAACGATCATCAACCATCGCCTGCAATAAAGTATTCGAGCCGGACATCTGCAACATAATCGAAAAACCCATAGGCGCTAACAGTATGGTCGAGAGCAACAGGCTGTGGGAAAAGGCAAAGGCAATCAAGAGGCTGCCGAATGCGGCAACGCTGAACGCTACCACGCGCCCCAAGCCCTGAACCTGTTGGCGCGATGCCAGCAGCAACGCCGCCGCCAACGAGCCGATGCCCGCCGAACCCAACATCAGACCTAACGCGCTGGCTCCGCCATGCAAAATTTTATCAGCGAAGATCGGCATCAAAATAATGTAGGGCAAGCCGCAGATGCTCACCAACGCAAGCAACAACAGCAAAGCGCGAACCGGAGCCGTGGTTCGCACATAATCGAAGCCTTCTTTCAACGCTGTCCAAGTCGAGCCTTTCACTTGGTCGTCGCGGCGCGGCACTGCCGTCATCATCATCAACCCTGCGATGACCGCCACATAGCTGATGGCGTTGATCAAAAAGCACATCCCTTCGCCAAGCCACGCCAACAGCAAACCCGCAATCGCCGGGCCGACGATGCGCGAGCCATTGACCATAGAAGAGTTCAAGGCAATGGCATTCATCAAATCGTCTTTGCCCACCAGTTCCGCCAGAAACGATTGGCGCGTCGGCAAGTCCAGCGCATTGATGACGCCGAGCGTAAAGGCCAGCCCTACGACCGTGCCGACCTGGATATGCTGCGTAAGAGTCAGAAGCGCCAACGCCAAAGCTTGCAGCAGCGAAAGCGTCTGCGTCACCATCAATATGCGATGACGGTTGTAACGGTCGGCCATCACGCCGCCAAACGGCACCAGTAAAAAAATCGGAATCTGTCCGGCGAAACCCACCAAACCCAACAACCATTCCGAACCGGTCAGCCGATAGACCAGCCAGCTTTGCGCTACCGACTGCATCCAAGTGCCGATGAACGAAATGAACATACCGAAAAAATAGAGCCGGTAATTTCTATGTCGCAGCGCTCTGGTTGCCAATTTGAAGCGCTGTGGTTTCTCATACGATTCAGCCAAGGTTCCCTCGCTCCGCAATGGTAGTCTCAATCATAGATATAGCCTTGCGCGAGTGGCTTTGCCAAGTCGCGCCGACCAAGGTGCGGTTCCAGATGCCGCCGCCTGGCGACTTGACCGCAGCCTTTCGCTGTCGGAAAATCGTTTACGTGACGACAGAGATAAAAGCAGCGTTTGCCGAGATGGTCTTACAGCTTCAAGAGCAATTAAAGTTTTACCGTGACCTCGGAGTAACCAACATCGGCGGTGCAGGCAATGCCACAGAACCGGCTACAGGAGCCACTTTCAAGACATCACCTGAAATTACCACCAGCGACTTTCCCGATCCGCAGGGGCTACCAAAAGTTCTTCCTCCGACGGCTTCATCGGCAGCTTTTATCATTCCAGAGGAGCCTTCGTCCGCTGTCAAGCCTGCGCCAACTGCGCCGCCAAATCGCTGGCTTGCCTCGGAGGGCCAGACCAGCAACAGACCGGCAGCGAGTGACCTCCCAACGGCCAAGCCCAGCGCACCTCCAGCGGCCATCACTCTGTTTGGCGATATGAGGCCGGACACCGGGATGCGCGCTTCGCCAAACGCTTTACCGGTGTTGAGCGCGCTGCCCGTGGATGCTTCTTTGGAAGCTATCCGCGCTGACCTCGGTGATTGCACACGCTGCAAACTTCATGCAGGGCGCAGCAAAATTGTGTTCGGGGAAGGTAATCCGCAAGCCCGACTCATGTTTGTAGGCGAAGGGCCGGGTGCGGATGAAGATGCCACCGGCAGACCCTTTGTCGGGCGCGCCGGACAGTTGCTCGATAAAATTATCGCGGCCATCGGATACAAACGCGAAGAGGTCTATATCGCTAACGTGGTGAAGTGCCGACCGCCGGGCAATCGTGCGCCGGAGCGCGACGAGACAGAAACCTGCGAGCCATTTTTGTTTCGCCAGATTGCCATCATCAAACCGAAGGTGATTGTGGCGTTGGGATCACCGGCCTTTCAATGTTTATGCCGCAGCCGAGAAACTATCAGCAGAGCACGTGGCGAGTTTCGTGATTGGCAGGGCATCAAGGTGATGCCGACCTTTCATCCGGCTTATCTGTTACGGTCGCCGGATAAAAAACGTGAAGCGTGGGAGGACTTGAAGAAGGTCAGAGATTATCTCAACACTCTCAATGATTAATTTTGGCTCTCCCGGTTCTTGCGTGCAGGGCATCAACATATAGCGTTGTACCTAGCCATGGCATACAACATTTAGGGAGCCTTCACGCCAAGTCCCAGAACGTCTTAATGTTTTACTGGCACAGCAAGGGCAAAACTTCAGCCCGCTTTGCTATGCAGCTTGGTCGTCGTGCCGCGCATTTTCAAAAAGCAATCGCGACAATAGACCGGTCGGCCCTGCGTCGGACGGAAAGGAATGGTAGTTTCGACGCCGCATAAAGCACAGTTCACCGCCACTACAACCGACTCACGATGAATACCTTGGGCATAAGCTTGCGACACCGCCAGTATGCGTTCATTCTTTTTGACTTTGCAATCTTTGCAGCGCTTCGGCTGGTTTTTTAATCCTTTATCAGCAAAAAAATGTTGTTCTCCGGCGGTAAAAACGAAATCTTCACCACAATCAACACACGGTAAAATTCGATCAATAAATTCGTTCACTGTGGACCTCCTAACCCTTTTTCATCAAGTAAACGCGAGACTGCCGCCACTCGACAGTGGATCATACCTATTAAAAATTTGTGTAGAAAAATCCCCTCGAGAATCTTTAGAGATTCTCCTTCCGGGAATGCCTTACGTTGAATCACTTTTCCATTTGCCTACTGCCGCTCAGTAAACTTACTGCTTGCTATTATCCCTGTATTCTATTACCTGTCAAGCCTAATCACCGAAGGCTTATGGCTGGGCGATTTACCGAATTTCAGGTCGTCGTGCGCCCGAAAAAAGGCTTCGACAAAGCGCTCCAACGGCTTAAAACCCTTGGTCAGCAAGGCGAATCAGCACTCTTCAGTCCAATGAAAATGGAGAATATGACTCTCGGATTTTTGCCCCTGTGGAGAACTAGACAGGGCTTGTAATTTAGCAACTCTAGCGGCTCAAGACAAGCCCTTGGTCGGCAAAATCGGCAAGCTGCGTCCGCCCTTGATGTGCGCTTGAGAAAGCGGCGCGTCTGCGCCCACGGCGCGGCAATACAAACGATTGGGCGTCGCGTGCAGCACTTGCGCCTGATGAATGCCGGGCGGCAAGTGGCCTTCCAACATCACCACATGGTTGCCTCGCGTGTGTCCTTGGACAAAGCCCTCTTCAACCGCAGCGCCATTGATTAAGACTTCAACTTCGCGGCCTACCCATTTTTGATTCTGCTGGAGCGAAAGCTGTTTTTGCAGTTCGATCAAGCGTCCCAAGCGTTCGGTCTTGACGGCTTTGGGGATGTCATCGAAATGTTTTTGCGCCGCCGTGCCTTCGCGCTCTGAATAGATGAACAGATAAGCGGTGTCGTATTCGACCTCTTGATAAAGCGCAAAGGTCTGTTGAAAATCCTCTTCGCTTTCGCCGGGAAAACCTACGATGATGTCTGTGGTAATGGTTGCATCGGGCAGCAACTGACGAATCCGGCTGACCCGCTCCAGATAAAACTCCCGTGTGTATTCCCGCGCCATGCGTTTCAAAATGCGATTCGAACCGGATTGCACGGGCAGATGAATGTAGCGACAAACGGCAGGAGTATCGGCGATGGCTTCCATAATTTCATCATCGAAATTAATCGGATGCGAGGTGACAAAGCGCAGGCGCGGAATGCCTGTGCGCCCGACCATCCGCAGCAACGCGCCGAACGACGGATAGCCATCAAGATGTTTGCGGCGCATCCCTGTACCCAAATCCAGACCGTAAGAGTTGACGTTTTGCCCCAACAGGGTGACTTCCTGTACACCGGCGGCGTACAGGGCGCGGGCTTCTTGAATGATGTCGGCGGCGGGGCGCGACACTTCATCGCCACGGGTCATCGGCACAATGCAATAGGTGCAGCGATGATTGCAGCCGCGCATAATCGTCAAATTGGCGCTGATCGCGCCCTGCGGCGGCGGCGGCGAATAAAATTGCAATTCGCTTTTGAACTCGAAAGATTGGAAGCGGCCTTTTTCGATAGCCGGAACGATTTCGGTAATCGCGCCAGGGCCGAGCATAATATCCACATTGAACTTCTTGCCCATGCGCTGGCCTTCCGGCAGTTGCGCCAGGCAACCCATCAAGCCAATGGTCAGATGACCGCCGCGCTGCTGTTTCTGTTTGCGAAGTTCGCCCAGCAAGGTGTTGGCTTTTTCCACGGGCTTGCCGCGCACCGCGCAGGTGTTGACCAGCACCAGATCGGCGTCGTGATAATCTTCGACCAACGAATAACCCAGCCCCGCCAGTTCGGATTGAATGGCGTGAGTGTCGTATTCATTCATCTGACAACCGAAGGTGACAACGTGCGCTCGCATAAATTGGTACGACTCTCCCAGTCCTTGAGTGTGCTTTCTTTCCTGCTGGCAAGCCGCGCTGGGAAAGAATTAGAAATCTTAGCATCCGCAAAGGATTGCCTGCCAGCGCCGGTTGGCAAATCTGTACGCGGCCTCATCAATCTTACCTTGCCGGTTCAACGCAATACCACAACCCTTATGCGTCGTTTGCGCCCATTGGCAAAACACCCGGACGGCAAACGTCGGCGTTGCGCGCTCCTGACAAACTCCGTCGCAACGGCCACAAACCGTCATGGGTTTGAGGAGTCGCCAATCCTTTCAGATCAGCAATGAAATTCCTTCACCACGAAGAACACCAAGAACACGAAGCCAAAGAAGAGATTAATCGTAGCTAGAGCGTGGCGCAGAATGTCAGAAACTACCCATATGTTGTAGATGGTTAGACCATCACATACAATATCTGGACAGAACATCCATTTATGCGACACGCTCTAACTACCCAGTCAGCGATTGCGGCGGTGCCGCTTTGAGGTGCGGAAAGGCGCAGCCTTTCCGCAAGCTATGCTCCCCACTCTCGCGGCTACGCCGTCCTTGGGCTTCGCCCTCCAAGTTTTTCTGAGGCGCGGCCTCCGATGCGGCAGAGCCGCGAAAAAGGAGGAACAGCCTCGCGGAGAGTCTCGGACTCTCCGCACCTCAAAGCGGCACCGCCGCCCAGCGTTCAACTTTCACAACCAGGCTGGGTAGTTACAAAATCGTTGTCATAAGTTCGCCGAGGGCTTCGTCAATGCCCGCCGTTATGCAAAGCGAAGTTCGCTGCTCCACTCCTCATCGTCCGCCGTAACGCTTCCGCACCCTGCGGAGTTTATTTACAGTCACAGGCGTACCGCATATAATACGGCTGCCCATAGGGAGTGACTCGCCCCGCGATGAAAACATCGTTTAGCAGTTTCGGTAAACGGTTGCTCACAACCGCAGGTTCGGTTGAAACTTTGCCACGAACAGGAGACGAAGATGAGAATAGGTCGTGTACAGTTAGGCCCCGGAGCCATCATTCTGATTGTTCTTTTAATTGCCGGTCTGGTGTGGGTCAGCCTCAAGCAGTTAGGGGTTTTCGACAAGCTCAGTCCAAACAGCAACCGCAATAGCAACAAGGCGGGCGAATTGCTTGATAAACCGGTTGACCTCAATAAAATTGATGTCGGCAATCTGCCGCCTTCTACGGTTTCGCCGCCGACGCGCACCACCGATAATCCGCCGGTCAAGATCGGCATATGGACATGGCAGACGGTCAGCGGCTTGATTGACGCCGTGGGCGGCCCCGGCAAATCCGGCGACCACACCGATAGTTGTTTGTGTCAATCCGGCATCACCAATACCGAATTGATCGTCGAAAACGATACCTCCAAACAGGTGCAGGCGCTGGCCACCGGCCAGATGCAGTTTGTCACCACCACCGGCGATCAATCGGCGGTTGACATCAACGGCGCGAATAAATTATTGCGCGGCACCAAAGCAAAAGTCATATGGTCGAGCGGCTATTCGTTTGGCGAAGATTGTTTGATGGGGCCGGAATCCTGGAAAGCGGATCCGCAACTGGCGCGCGGTGCTTTGGTGGTCACCGCCGTGCCGTATTGCGATTGGAACGTCACGGTCAACTGGGCTGCAGACAATCAGATTCCCGTCAATGCCGATGAGCAGGTCTATGACCCGGATGCGATTAATTTCGTCAACGCTTCCGATCACATCGAAGCGGCAACCAAGTTCACCCAAAATGCTTCGGTCAATCTTCGCAACAAAGCGACCGGCAAAACCGAAGCCGTTGAAATTAATGCGGTGGCGACGTGGACGCCGGGCGATGTGATGGCGGCCAAAGGTCGCCCCAACGTGACCTATAAAGGCAAAAGCGAAAAATTGCAGAAGATTGTTTCGACCCGTGAATACAGCTACATGATGCCGCACATCTTATTCGGCAATCAGGACTGGATGAATCAACACCGCGACTATGTTAAGACGCTGTTGCGCTGCATTGCGCGCTCGAATGAAAAGATCAAAAACGATCCGGACTATTTCCGCAATCGCGTCGCGGTGTTAAATGCCGTGGTCTTTAATCTGGCCGGTAAGGGCGGCGAATTCTGGGCGCGCTATTTTAATCCGGTGGTGGAAAACGGCGTATCGCTGGGCGGTTCGCGGGTCAACAACATCGCCGAAGTGCGCCACCTTTTCGGTATGGACAGCGGCAGAGGCATCGCCGACAGCATCTTTGGCGTCACCTACACCGATCACGCGAAGCGCGTCAGAAAGCTGTTGCCGAATTGGCTCGACAGCTTTGTGCCGGTGGATCAGGTGGTGGATTTAAGTTTCATACGCGAGATCACCGACGAGGCCAGCAGCACAGGCGTCTATACGGCGAAGTTCGAGCAGGGGCAAAATCAGGGAACCGTCGTCAAAGCCAATTATCAAATCAGCTTTGACAGCGGCTCGGCGAAAATCAAACCTTCGGAGTTGGCGGTGCTGCAAGAGATTCGCAGCCTGCTGATTCGCGCCACTGATACCAAAGTGATTCTTGAAGGCCACACCGATAATGTTGGCGATGTCGGAACGAATTTGCGCTTGTCGCAGGAGCGCGCCAAAGCGGTGTGGCAATGGTTGAAAGATTCCGACACGACGGGCATCAACATTAATGAGAATCGTAAAGACTCCATAGAAGGCTATGGCCCCTATCGGCCTCTGCCGGGCAACACCAACAAGGACGACAAGGAAAAGGCCGCCAATCGCCGCGTCGTAATCATTTTGAAATAGGTGTAGTTGGGAGAAATATGGCAGATGATGCAAGTGCGATGATCGGGCGGCTGTGCCGCTTTGATGTGCGGTGAGTCTGTGACTCACCGAGCGGCGTTTTTTTCTTGCGCGGCGACGCCCCAATTGGCGGCGTCGCCGCAAGAATGAAACGGCAAGTCTCACGGAAAGGCCAAGCCTTTCCGCACATCAAAGCGGCATAGCCGCCCGAACCAGATGTATCAAAAATGATGGATAAAAAATAAGGGCCTGTGATTCAGGTCTTGTTGCCTGATGAATTTTTAACCACGCTTCCATAAATTTTCTTATGCCTGAGAAAACATCCAAAACTTCTTTTCGCCATATCCTCACGGTCTATGGGCAGGTCGGAGCCTTGGCGCGGTCGAGTCTATTACTGATCTGGTTGGCGCTCTTTTTACTGGTTTGGTTCATCAACCCGATTCCCTCGCTGCCCAACCCTTTCGAGGTGGTGCAGGCGTTCGGCAAAATGTATAACACCCAAGGCAGCGGCGGCCTTGTCTATAATGTTTACACGACGCTGAAACTCAACCTCGTCGGCTTGCTCTATTCGGCCCTTCTGTCGCTGCTCATTTCCTACCTCAGCATCTTGCCCATCCTGCAACCCTTCAACAAAATCGTGCAGTGGTTGCGCTACATTCCCATCATCGGCTTCTATCTGGTCTTTTTGACCTTGTTCACCATTGGCTGGCCTATGAAAGTGGCGATGCTGACCGCTGGAATGTCGTTCTTTTTAGTGACCAGCATGACCGCTGTCATCGAATCTATACCGAATCTGAAATACGAACTGGCGCGGGTCTTGGGCTATAACGACTGGCAGGTTTTTTACAGCGTAGTGGTGCGCCCCAACTTGCCGCAGATGATTGATATGGTGGCGCAAAATGCGGCGATGGGCTGGGTGATGATTCCTATGATTGAAGCCTCGAATCGCACCGAAGGCGGCATCGGGGCGCAGCTTTTCGCCTACAACGCCACCAATCAACTCGCCGAAGTTTATGCCTACCTCATCATCATCGGCGTGATTGCGATCCTCGAAGACGGACTCTTTGTATTACTCAAACGATTGCTGTTTCCCTACAGCGTGATTGCCGAGAGGGCTTGATGAACGACAACCAACCGCAACCCGAAACGGCCAAGGGTGATAACGCTTGCATCGAAGGGCCTCTGGTCAATGGCGTGACTTTGCTGGAACCGCTGCTGACGCTTGAAGATGTTTGCAAAGAATTTCTGATGAACGACGGCACGACCTTTGTCGCCTTGAAAAATCTGTCGTTCACCATCAAAAACATCAAAGACAAACCCCAGATCGTCAGTCTGCTCGGCCCCTCCGGCGCAGGCAAAACCACGGCGCTCAGACTCATCGCCGGCCTTGATGCGCCAACCTCCGGTTGTGTGTTGATTACCAACGGCAAAGGCTTGCGTGCGGTAGAAATTGGCGACGTGGGCGTGGTCTTTCAAAAATATCCGCTCTTTGAAGATTTGAATGTCTTGAATAATTTGATGGTTCCAGCCCTCAACGCAGGGATGAGCAAAGCGGCGGCGAAAGAAAAAGCCCTGCATTATTTGGATGAATTCGATCTGGTCAAACAGGGACTGGCGTGGCCTGTGCAACTGTCGGGCGGACAGCGCCAGCGCGTTGCCATCCTACAGCAGTTAATGAAAGAACGTCATTTCATTATTCTCGACGAACCATTTTCCGGCCTCGACCCGGTCAACATCATGAATGTGATCAAGCTGATTAGCCGCATCGCCAATCAACACACGCTCAATACCTTTATCATCATCACCCACGACATCACCTCGGCGCTGGCGATCTCCAATCACATTTATCTGCTGGGACGCGAACGCAACGAAGAGGGCAAAGCGATACCCGGCTCTCGCGTGATGAAAGAATACGATCTGATGCAGGAAGGCATAGCCTTTCACACCAATTTGGCGGAGGCCGAAGACTTGCCGCGCTTTGCCGAAATCCGCAAAGAGATTAAACTGATTGAGTTTCCGAAATTGTAAGGCAACGCAACCCTTCAGAAGAAAACATTATGGCTGATGAAGAGATCAATTATGTCAAGGAAGTATTAAAGAGTGACTTCAATCTGGCGTACATCGGAGTGATGGCGTTTTTAATGATTGTCGTGAATTTCTTAGGCTTTTTGCCGCTTTTGCTGGCCGGAGAAATCGCCGCCATCTTCATCGCGCAGAACACGCGGGTGCAGCGCATCATTCGCGCCCGTAAAAATAAAGACAGCAAACTTGAAGAAGAGGACACCGAAAAGAGCATCGTGCTGTCGCTGCCCATGAATTATCAACAGGACTTTCATTCGGTGCGGAGTTTGTGCGAAGAGATTGAAAAACGCTCGACCGAATTGGGCGACCCCGGCAGCAATATGATGCTTTCCGGCATCGTCGAAAAACTTTCGTCCTTTCGCCTTGAATACGCCAAGATGCTTCGCGCTCATTACCTGTTGTCGTCGCGCAATTATCGCAACCTGCAAACCATGCTCGGCAATGAAATCGCCAAAGCCGACAAAGCCATCGAACGCGAGCAGTCTGTACAGGTGCGCCAAGCCCTGGCGCAAAACCTGAACATCTTAAAGAAGCGTCAGGCGCGCATTCAAAAACTCGATGAACTGGTGCGCCTGCTCGAAGCGCGACTCGCCGTGGTCAGAAATTCTTTGAGCCTGATTCAAGATGAAGTCTATACCTTCACCAACGTCGCGGGCATCTCTGATCTGGTTGACAATCTCTTGAGCAATTTGAGCATCAGCGATGAATTTCGCTCGGCTTACGAAGATGTGTTGGTCACTCAGTCCGACAATCTTTCAGCCCTTGAAGCCTCATCCGAAGAACCAGGCTTGTCTGATGCCGATGCGCCGGTCGCAGATGACGCAACGCGCCGCCCACCGCGTGAACACCTGCGCCGCGTGAAGTAGGGGAGACAAGGAAACAGGAAGGCAGGGAGACAGGGAGAAGATGCGATGAAGAATTTTTCGATTGATAAAAAATCTCTCCTACTCCCTTTCTCGCCTTCTCCCTCACTCTCACATTCCTTTACTTTGAAAAACTGGAGGAGCTATGTCGAATAAACCACCGAGACCGAAAAGCACAGAAGATATATTGCGCGAGATGGAAGCTATGTCGGAAGGCACGGGCAAATCGGCGCACGCGGGTGGCGGGCCGAAAGGCGGCGGCGCATTCAAGTCGCTGATGGATTTTTTCGTCAAGGTCGTGCCGGAAGAAGGCGAAGACGCACCGCCGCCGCCACCGCCTGAATTTACCAAACCGCAGGCGCAAGTGCCGCGCTCTGCCGTGCCGAGCGCGCCGCGCCCCGCCCCCCGTGTTGCCGAACTGGTTGCTGATGAACCGCTGCCGAAATTCAACGTGCCAACCAAGCAGGGCGATGATTTATCGCAAAGACCTTTCGAGCAGATTTACAAAGACGCAGGAGTGACTACTACACCGTGCAGCGTTGATGAACTGGCGACCTTGATGGAAAATCCTATGGTTGCCAATCAACCGTTGAGCGTCAAAATCATCGCCGTCAATTTAACTCTGTCTGCCAAAGGCATCGGCATAGAAGTGCCGATTGCCGACGCCGCGCGACGTGATCGGGCGTTAGATGCGTATCAGGCGATGCTGGCGCAGCGAGCGCAGCAAGTGGAGCAGCGCAACACTGACAAGGTGCAGCAACTGACCAAAGAGGTCGAGGAGTATTTGAAAAAGAAGCAGGCCGAGATGGAAGCCTTGAAGAGTGAAGCAACCGAAGCGCAACGCCAATCCATAGATTTTTCGGTGCGCCGCGAAGCCGAAGAAAGACGCCTCGCCGATTTAATCAGCCCGTTTTTAGAAGGCAAACCTAACCCCGTGACCATCGGCAATCAACCCGGCAGCGAACCGAATCAGGGGTAAATCATGCCACTTTCACAATGATGCCATCACCATCTCAGTGCAGGGCGCGACAACTTCACCGCTCGTTAGAAAATACTGATTTGCTGCAAAAAGCCTATGTTTATTGGCTTATTTGAAAAATCCTGGCGTTGTTAACTAGCGGCCTATTTACTGTGTCTTGTACTAAGCTCGACTTTGTACAATTTCAAATTGAACCACACCAATCAAGCGCTGACGTTGCGGTTCGCGCTTGGAATTATTGAACTTCACCTTGTTGAGGTGAGATTCAATAATTCTAGAGC
>JACQDB010000033.1 GCA_016201275.1 Acidobacteriota bacterium | reverse complement strand
CACTGGGCTATATGCTATCGCCCACTTCGCGGGCTAAAAAACTATCGCAGTTGATGAAGTTCTGACTTATGGGTAAAAGTAAGGCGGGGCAAAGAGGGATGCGTCGTTACATTATTTTTGTAAAAACTTTTGGCTACTCACTTAGGGTTAAGGCGGCTTCGCAGCTTCAGCGACGGTTCTTGCTGCGGCGATGAGGAAGAAAACGCTTGGCGAAGCTTGGCGGCTTGGCGCGAAATCGGTGGTTGGGTTCCCTGATCGGCAGTCTCGCGCCAAGTCGCCAAGTCGCCAAGCTTCGCCAGGTCAGAGTTCATTCAGGAAAAGCGCGGCGATAGTTTCAAGCCGAATTTATCAGCGATTTTCAAAACCGCAAGGCGTTCGCTTCGATTCATGCAGAACAGAAAAACCAACACTCCATAAGGAATCAAGGCCGCGAGAATTGCCGCGAAAAAAATGAGCAGCGAAGTGGTGCGGCTGTAGCGTTCCAGCAGCGCCGCCGGTTGTTGATAAAAGCGTATGACCAACAGCAAGCCTACCAACGGCGCTTGAATCAGCAAGGCCAATGGCATAGACCGGCGCAGGTATTCGCCGACCGGGATATGTAAATAATTTTTCACATAGATGAATAAGGCGATGAAGGTGAAGGCGACCATAGGGACCGTCGTGCCTAAAGCTACGCCTTTCAAGCCGTAAGGTTTTACCAGGGCGAGGCTCAAGGCTAAATTGACGAGGGCTTGGGCGAGCGTAAACTTGGCGACAATTTTATGTTTGCCTAAACCTAAGAGCAGCGTATGAGCGGGCATTTCCAAAAGATGCGCCAGCACCGATACGGTCAAGATCGAAAGAATCACCGCGCTGCTGGCGTACTCCGGTCCCATCCACAAGGTGATAAACGCATCGCCCAAGACGAAAAAAACCGCCGCCACCGGCAGCGCCATCAACAGCATATATTTGGTGCTGAGGATGAGCGTCTCTTTGATGGCGAGGTGATCGTTGCGCGCCGCCATATCCGAAGCCGCTGGGGTCAACACGCCCAGCGTTTCCGAGACCTGCAACAGATAGGTCACCAGCCGATTGGCCACCGAATAGAGCGTCACAGCGGCGAGCGGCATGAAGATGCCGATGACGATGGCATCGGTGTAAAAGATTAATTTCTTGCCGATAATCATCAGAAAAGCGAAGACGCTGTAACCGAACAGGGTTCGCATTTGCGCCCGATCAAAATACTCGCGCTTGATTTTGATGTCGGGATTGAGCCGATAAGCGCAGCCTATCAGATAAACCAAACGCCACATATCGAAGGCAAATGTAACGATGGCGAGCGAGAGTATGCCGTAGCCTTTGAGGATGAGAAAAACAATCAGGCCGCTGCGAATGAGGATGTTAATGGTGGTGATTTTGGAATCCAGATCGTAGCGTTGATAGCCGCGAATGATGCCTACGAAGACGGCTGCAGGAAAGGTCAGCGCAAGGTTCAAGCCGGTGATTAACACCACGGCGGCGGCAGTCGTAAACGACAGCGGGGTGGCGAATATGCGGTTGAAAAAAACGGCGACGATGGCGCTGACGATTAACGTCACGCAACCGATGACAGCATAAATCGTCAGGCTTGTGGTCACCAGCCGATTGATGGCGGCTTGATTGTTGAGCGCACGATATTCGGCGATGTATTTGACGGTCGAGGGGGTGATGCCGAAATCGAGCAAGCCCAGATAACCGACCAGCGAACCGACCAGCACCCACACGCCATAGATGGAATCGCCCAAGTGGCGCACCAGAAACGGCGACATCACAAAGCCTATGCCGATGGTCGCCGCAAAGGCCGCCCCGTTCATCAGGACGTTTTTGATGATTTGCGAAGAACGCTGTTGGTTATTGGTCTGCATGAATAAATAGCTCAAGCAACAATCGAATTGGTGAAGGCGCGAAATCATTATCAGCCCGTGTGCCGCTGGACGAAGAGAAATCGTTCACGCCAGCAGAAAAGGCGGAATGAAAGGGCATTTCCAGTGGCTCAGGAAGCGCGTTTCCGCATACGTATGAGCGCCAGCAGCGAGGTGCGCCAGGAGTGCGGCACGGCGGCCAGCAGGGCAAAATAATATCTGCCGAAACGCGCATAGATACGTCCGCTGAGTTGGCGTTTGGGAATGCGCGCATCAGGAAACAGCGCCGCAATTTTGTCGAGGTTCTTGATTTCGTCTTCACACATCTGCGCTAAATTATCCGACAGGCTGTTACCGTGCGTGCGTATGTGAACCAGCACTTTATCTACAAAGGTAAAATGAAATTTTCGCGCCAGCCGCAGATACAGATTGTAGTCTTCCGAACCCATCAACGATTCATCAAAGAGGCCGACTTGCTCAAAGCAGCTTTTGCGAATCATCACCGACGACATGGCGATGAAATGCGAAGCCAACAGGTCATTGAAAATTTTGCCTGTGGGGATGTTGCCAAACTGCTCTTTGAAACTTGGTTGATATTCGCCGGAAGCCAGAAAACGGCGGGCATCGGTAAAGACAATGCCGCTGTCGGGCTGTTGCTGAAAACACGCCAACTGCATCTCCAGTTTTTCCGGCATCCATAGATCATCGGCATCCTGAAAGGCGATGAACTCGCCACGCGCTTCGGCCAGACCGCGATTGCGCGCCGCCGAGGCTCCGGCGTGGTCTTGGCGCAGGTAGCGTATGGCGTCTTGATACTCGTCGAGCAGGCTGACGGTTTCATCCGTGGAGCCGTCATCAACGACTATGACTTCCAGATCGTGAACGGTTTGTTGCAACACACTGTCAAGGGACTGGCGCAGAAATGCCGCGCTGTTGTAGGTCGGGATAATCACCGAGATCAACGGCGTAGCGCTTTCCGGCTGCATCGTTTCTGTCAGGATTGAAATTTCGCTCTCCCTTGAATACATCTGGCAAAAGGAAAATACCAATGTTCGGGTAATTCCAAAGTCAATTGGTGTGCAGGTGAAAAACCAATGGGGGAGCAGCGCGCTCATTCTACTATCAAGTTCGTGCGTCTTTCAATAAACATATGCCTTGAGGGCAAAATAATATCTGCCGAAACGCGCATAGATACGTCCGCTGAGTTGGCGTTTGGGAATGCGCGCATCAGGAAACAGCGCCGCAATTTTGTCGAGGTTCTTGATTTCGTCTTCACACATCTGCGCTAAATTATCCGACAAATTATGTTCGTGCAGCCGTATATGCACCAGCACTTTATTGACAAAGCCGAAAGCATAATGCCGCGCCAAACGCAGATAGAGATTGAAGTCTTCGTTGCCAATCAAGCCTTCTTCAAAGAGGCCGATGTGGTCGAGGCAGCTTTTGCGAACCATCACCGACGGCATGGCTATGAAGTGGTCGGTCAAAATTTTATCGAAGATCATGCCGGTCGGCATGGTGTGGCCTTTGCGAATGTTCGAGTCCACGATGCCCTTCGCGTTATAGCGATGCGAGCCGGTAAAGACCACGCCGACTTCTGGGTTTTGAGCGAAGTGGTCAAGTTGCAACGCCAGTTTGTCGGCTACCCAGGTATCATCCGAATCATGAAAGGCGATGAATTCACCTTGCGCCAGAGCGATGCCTAGATTGCGGGCGCTCGAAGGGCCGCCGTTGGCTTTTTTCAGATAGCGAATGGCGTCTCGGTAAGGTTGCAAAACCTCTGCGGTGTTATCGGTAGAGCCGTCGTCAATGACGATGATTTCAAAATCCTGAAAGGTCTGTTGCAAAACGCTGTCGAGGGCTGCACCAATGTAGAGCGCGTTGTTGTAGGTCGGCATGATGACGCTGACCAAAGGTTTGGACGGACTGGCCGCAACGGGGCGCAAGGTCGAGGCGGCGGTTTGCTTGTCCGTGTGTGTTTCAGACATAGTGGTTGCCTGTATGCCTTACAGAAAAATGTTGAATGCGTAACCGATTCCAAATTAAACTGCAAGGCTCAGAGAAAAAGACAACCGCCGGAAAGCGCGACGACAAAGCTTCTCTCCGCATGGACGGCGAAACGTCTCTCCTCATTAACCCGCTACCTTTTCGATTTGAACCATTGCATACCGCACGCAGGTGCGCCTGGCGCGAAGCCGTTAGTGAAAATTTACACCTGTGGCTATTGCAAAGATGCAGCGATAGCGATAGCTTTCTCCCTTGCGTTTTGTAATACGCAATCTTGAATCCCAAATCGAAAGGGCACGCAAGTGGACAACCAAGATATTCAAACTCTCTGCATCAACACGATTCGCACGCTGTCTATGGACGCCGTGCAAAAAGCCAACTCCGGGCATCCCGGCACGCCTATGGCGATGGCTCCTGTGGGTTATACGCTGTGGCAAAATTTTTTGCGTTACGACCCGACCGACCCGGCCTGGCCGAATCGAGACCGCTTTGTGCTTTCCATCGGTCACGCCTCCATGCTGTTGTATTCGCTGTTGCATCTGGCAGGCGTTCAGGAACTTGATAAAGCGACCGGCGAGCCGACCGGCAAGCTGGCGGTCTCGCTCGATGACATCAAGCAATTCCGGCAACTCCACAGCAAGACGCCCGGACATCCCGAATCGCATTTGACCACCGGCGTAGAAACCACTACAGGGCCGCTCGGTCAAGGCGTCGCCAACAGCGTCGGCATGGCGATTGCCGCAAAGTGGCTGGCCAATTATTTCAATCGCCCCGGCTTTGATTTGTTCAACTTTGATGTCTATGCCATCACCGGCGACGGCTGCATGATGGAAGGCGTGTCAAGCGAAGCCGCCTCACTGGCGGCGCATCTGAAATTAACCAACCTCTGTTGGATTTATGACAGCAATCGCATCACCATAGAAGGCAGCACCGATCTGGCCTTCACCGAAGATGTGGGCGCACGCTTTGCCGCTTACGGCTGGAAGGTGTTGCACGTTGAAGATGTCAACGATCTGGAGAAACTGCAAAGCGTACTTCAGGCCTTCAAGAACGAAACCGAGCGCCCGACATTTATTGTCGCCAAAAGCCACATCGGTTACGGTGCGCCTCATAAACAAGACACGCACGGAGCGCACGGCGAACCGCTGGGCGAAGACGAAATTAAATTAACGAAGAAGTTTTACGGCTGGCCGGAAGACGAAAAATTTCTCGTACCGCAAGGCGTGCGCGAACATTTCGCCGAAGGCCTGGGTAAACGCGGCGCACAACTTCGCACCGCGTGGGAAGCAAATTTTGCCGAGTATCAACAGCAATTCCCTGAGCTTGCCCAACAATTTCACCAAATGCAGCACCGCGAATTGCCGGAAGGCTGGGATCAAGATTTGCCGGTCTTTCCGGCGGATGCCAAAGGCTTGGCGTCGCGTGAATCGTCAAGCAAGGTGTTGAACGCGGTAGCCGAAAAAGTGCCGTGGTTGATTGGCGGCTCGGCTGACCTTGCGCCTTCGACCAAGACCTTGTTGAAAGGCGCTGAAGATTTTGAAGCGAATCATTACAAGGGGCGCAATTTCCATTTTGGCATACGCGAACACGCTATGGGTTCGGTGGTCAACGGAATGTCGCTGACTTATGTGCGGCCTTATGGCGCAGGCTTTTTGATCTTTAGCGATTATGCGCGCCCGGCCTTGCGGTTGAGCGCGATTATGAATTTGCCAGCGCTGCACATCTTCACGCACGATTCGATAGGCGTAGGCGAAGACGGCCCGACGCATCAACCCATAGAACAATTGATGTCGCTACGGGCCATACCGGGCTATATGCCGATTCGTCCGGCGGACGCTAACGAAGTGACCGAAGCGTGGCGCGTAGTGATGAACTTGAAGCACAACCCGGTGGCCTTGATTCTGACGCGACAGGCGTTGCCAACTCTGGATCGCACGAAATATGCTCCGGCATCCGGCCTCGCCAAAGGCGCGTATATACTGGCTGACGCGGACGACAGCAACCCCGAAGTGCTGTTACTGGCATCGGGCAGCGAAGTTCCCTTGTGCATTGAAGCGTATGAAACCTTGAAAGCCGAAGGCATCAAAGCGCGTGTGGTCAGTATGCCGTGCTGGGAATTATTCGAGCAGCAGAGCGCGGACTATCAGGAGAGGGTGTTGCCGAAAGCGGTGACCGCACGAGTTTCCGTAGAGTTGGGAGTGACGCTTGGCTGGGAGCGTTATGTTGGCGATACAGGCGCGAAGATTGGCTTGACGACCTTCGGCGCATCGGCTCCGATTAAAGATTTGTTGACCTATTTCGGTTTCACCAGTGAACACGTCGTCAAAGCGGCAAAAGAACAGTTGGGAAAATAAAAGGCTTTGATTTGTCGGGAGAAGTTACGCGGTAAGGTGAGTAACTTCTCCTGCTTTGACAGTGGATAATGCCGTGAGAATTTTCGGGGCGAGAGGGCGCAAATCAATCAGCCGGTTTGTCAACGCGTGCAACACCAGAACCGCTATAGAAAATTGGAGCAGGTTTTGTTGAAAGGAAAGGTTGCGGTCAACCGTGATGAAGACATCGAAATGGGCTTCGGCAAGTGACAAGAGTTTGCCATTCTTGATGCCTGCCCAACCCATCTGCGGCACGGTTTTCATGGTATGCCCAGTCAGTTCTTTGGCCAATCGCCTGTCAACGCATTCATCCAGCAGAAGATTCACTTTGACTCGCTGTGGCAATCATTCGCTCGGTTGCTTCGTCCAGAAAAGCGATGATCTGTTCTCGCTTGACGGTCGGGAATCCTTCGAGAAAATCATCAATGGATTCGCCGCCTTCAAGATAATCAATCAAGGTTTGGACGGGAACACGGGTTCCGGCAAAAACCGGAGTGCCGCCCATCACCTCAGGAGATGAACTGATGACTTCGATGTTCATAATGCTCAGTATCAGAATAACCGAAGGAAAAATCAAGCAGGCAATTATTTGACCGTACAGGGAAGGAGTCATGAAAACATGAGCGCACCACTATCCACACAAACCTACTCGTTACCGGAAGATTTACAGCAAGCCGTCAATGCAACACTCGAAGACTGGCGAACCAATAACAAAGTCAAAAAGCTGTGGGCGAAAGATGCAACCCTCTGGACCAATGCCGATGAAAGCCACTGGCTGGGCTGGCTCGACATGACGGAAACCCAGCTTGCGACCATCGCGCACCTCACCGGCATTGCCGACGAAATCAAGCGCGAAGGTTTTTCGCACGCCTTGTTGTTAGGCATGGGCGGGTCGAGCCTCTGCCCCGAAGTGATGAAATTGACTTTTGGCAAACAAGCGGATTTCCCAGACCTCTACGTGTTGGATTCGACAGACCCGGCGCAAATTAAAACCGTCGAAGGCAAAGTTGATGTGGCCAACTGCATCTTCATCGTGTCGAGCAAATCGGGCAGCACACTGGAACCCAATATCTTCAAGCAGTATTTTTTCGAGCGCGTCAAACAAACCCTAGGCGCAGACCAAGCAGGCTCGCGCTTCATCGCCATCACCGATCCCAATTCCCAAATGCAGCGCGTCGCCGAAGGCGACAACTTTCGCCACATCTTTTTCGGCCTGCCTTCCATAGGCGGCAGATATTCGGCGCTATCGGATTTCGGCATGGTTCCCGCCGCCGTCATGGGCGCTGATGTCCCCCGATTTTTAGCCAGCACCAAACGCATGGTTGACGCTTGCAAAGCGGACGAACCGCTCGACAATCCGGGTGTCGTATTGGGCGCAATCCTCGGCACGCTGGCCAATCACGGGCGCGATAAATTGACCATCATCGCTTCGCCAGCGATTGCCGATCTGGGCGCGTGGCTCGAACAACTGCTGGCTGAATCCACAGGCAAAGAAGGAAAGGGCATCATTCCGGTTGACCGCGAACATTTGGGTGGCCTTCAAGATTACGGCCATGATCGCGTGTTCGCTTATCTGCGACTGGACTCCGCGCCCAATGAATTGCAGGACACGGCCATTGATGCGCTCGAACACGCAGGGCATCCGGTGGTGCGAATTGCGCTTGCCGACGTTTACGATTTGGGACAAGAGTTCTTCCGCTGGGAAATCGCTACGGCGGTGGCCGGAGCCGTTATCGGCATCAATCCGTTCAATCAACCCGATGTCGAAGCGAGCAAAATCGTCACCAAAGAATTGACTTCGGCTTATGAAGCGACCGGCGCTTTGCCCGCCGAAGAAGCGCTACTCAATGAAGACGGCATCAAGTTATTTACCGATCAGAAGAACGCGGCTCGACTCAAACAGGCGGTGGGCGATGACCAAACTTTATTCGGCTACATCAAAGCCCATCTCGACAGCGCCGTGGCTGGTGATTACATAGCGTTTCTGGCTTATGTAGAAATGAACGACGCGCACGAAGCATTGATGCAAACGCCGCGTCACCAGGTGCGCGACAACAAACGCTTGGCGACCTGTCTGGGCTTCGGGCCACGCTTTCTGCATTCGACAGGACAGGCGTATAAAGGCGGCCCCAACAGCGGCGTCTTTTTGCAAATCACCGCCGATGATGCGGAAGATTTGCCAGTGCCGGAACAGCGTTATACCTTTGGCATCGTCAAAGCGGCGCAGGCACGCGGCGATTTTCAGGTGCTGGCCGACCGCCAGCGCCGCGCCTTGCGGGTTCACCTGGGCGCGGACGTAAGCCGTGGACTGGAAAAATTACGCGCCGCGATTGAACAGGCACTGGTTTGAAATGTTGTTTATGAACGATGAAACCCTTGAGTTGAAGTGTTGTTTATGAACCACGAAGAACACCAAGAACACGAAGGCTATAAAAGTAGAGCGGGAATGCTTCTCAAAAGCGAATTGTCGCAGGACTTGGAAGCCTTAATGAAAAAAGTTATCGGCGCGGCAATCGAAGTGCATAAACATCTCGGCCCCGGTTTTCTGGAAAGCGTGTATGAAGCGGCTTTGTGCCATGAACTGACCTTGCAAAGAATCAATTTTGAGCGACAGAAAGAGATAGAAATCCTGTACAAGAACATAGCCATAAAAGGTCAGAGGCTGGACTTGGTAGTTGAGCAACAATTGATTCTAGAATTGAAAGCGGTGGAGGCGATTTTGCCGATTCATACTTCGCAAGTCATCTCGTATCTGAAGGCCACCGGATTGCGAGCGAGTCTGATTTTGAATTTCAAATCAAGACTGTTGACCGCAGGCGGAATCAAACGGGTACTTCTATAAAGTATCTTCGTGTTCTTCGTGTGCTTCGTGGTTCAAATTTCTATTGAAGAAGGAGCAAATTGATATGCAACTTGGAATGGTAGGACTTGGCAGGATGGGCGCGAATATGGTGCGGCGTTTGCTGCGCGACGGGCACGAATGTGTGGTCTCGGATTTAAGCGCCGATGCAGTGCAACAACTGGACAGCGAAGGCGCTGTGGGCAGCACCTCGCTCGATGATTTCGTCAGCAAATTGACGAAGCCGCGTGTCGCCTGGGTGATGGTTCCGGCGGGCAACGCTACGGAAAACACCGTCAAGGCGTTGGCCGAAAAAATGGAAGCCGGGGACATTATCATTGACGGCGGCAATTCCTATTTCAAAGACGATGCGCGCCGCGCCAAAGAGCTTGCGCCCAAAGGCATCAACTATGTGGACGTAGGCACTTCGGGCGGTATATGGGGCTTGGAGCGCGGCTACTGCATGATGATTGGCGGCCCGAAAGAGGCGGTCGAACACCTTGACCCGATCTTCAAAACGCTGGCTCCGGGCATCGGCGAAATTGACAAGACCAAAGAGCGCGAAGGAATGCAAAGCACCGCCGAAGATGGCTATCTCTATTGCGGCCCGTCGGGCGCTGGGCATTTTGTGAAGATGGTTCACAACGGCATCGAATATGGCTTGATGCAAGCTTATGCCGAAGGCTTCGACATTTTCCGCAACGCCAATTCCGAAGCCTTGCCCGAAGAACTGCGTTATGATTTGAATCTGGCGGACATCGCCGAATTGTGGCGACGCGGCAGCGTCGTCAGTTCTTGGCTGTTGGATTTGACAGCGATGGCGTTGGCGGAAAATCCGAGTTTGTCCAATTACACTGGCTTCGTGCAGGATTCAGGCGAAGGGCGCTGGACGATTCAAGCGGCGATTGACGAAGCCGTACCCGCCGATGTCTTGACCGCCGCACTGTTTGTGCGCTTCCGTTCGCGTCAGGAACATACGTTTGCCGAAAAAGTTTTATCGGCGATGCGTATGAAATTCGGCGGCCACGTCGAGAAGAAGTAAGCGCGTCAGATTGTGATAAGCTGATTGGGTGAAAGGTCGCTGAACTTTTTCGAGCGGAGGATGGCTCTATGCAAAACATAGCTTTGGACAAAGTGATCGAAGAGGTGAAGGCTTTACCTCATGAAGAGATCAGGCAATTGCGAAGCGTGTTGGACGAGATGTTGGAGAACAAAGCGAAAGAAGAAAAAGAAGTCGAAAAATTGATGTTAGAGGCTGGGCTGATTACAGAAGTCAAGAAGCCCAAAAGAAATGTCGAAGCGTTGAGAACCTACAAGCCCGTAAAAGTAAAGGGCAAACCAGTCTCTGAAACCTTGCTTGAGGAACGCCGATAGATGAGAGCTTATTTTCTTGATAGCAGTGCCATTGTCAAACGATATATGGCGGAGACGGGAACCGTTTGGGTGTACAGTCTGTTCAATGCCGCAACAGGAAATAAGTTGTACGCGACGCGCCTTGCCGGTGTTGAGGTGATTGCGGCCATCGCCAGACGGCGGCGGGGAAAAAGCATCGCGGCAAAAGACGCCGCAGACTCTATCAAGCAATTCCGCTTTGATTTTATTAGTGATTTTATCATTCTTGAGGTGACGACAAAGTTGGTGGATCGCGCCATAAGGTTGGCGGATTCTTATGCCTTGCGGGGATATGACGCCGTGCCATTGGCTTCGGCTCTTGAGGCCAATGATATTCGCCTTGTCGCGCACGCGCCGCCGCTGACCTTTGTTGCGGCTGACGTAGAACTGGACGCCGCCGCAATCGCCGAAGGACTAAGGGTTGAAGACCCCAATGCTCAACCGTAAATTTGCAAGAGGAGATTTTCCATGTCATCAGAAGAACCCCATGCCAACGGAAGTTTGAAACCCGACGAACAAAGCGACCCTTGCGTGATGGTCATCTTCGGCGCGTCCGGCGATTTGACCAAACGCAAATTGATTCCCTCGCTCTACAACCTGGCCAAAAGCCATCTGCTCTCCAGACAGTTTGCCGTCATCGGCATCGCCCGTTCGGAAATGTCGCACGAACAGTTCCGCGAAAAAATTACCAGCGACATGAAAGAATTTGCCACCGGCGATATAGACGACGATCTGTGGGACTGGGTGCAGCGACGGCTCTATTATATGCCCGGCGGATTTTCCGACGATGCGACTTATCAAAACCTCAAGACTCTGCTCGATCAGGTGGGCAAAGAGCATGGCGCGCACAACAACTATTTTTATTATCTGGCGACTGCGCCCGATTATTTCGGCGAAATCGTCAAGCGACTGGGCGCGGCGGGGCTGGCAACCGAAGACGAAAACACCGGCTGGCGACGGGTGATTATCGAAAAACCGTTCGGCCATGATCTGGAATCGGCACGAGCCTTGAATGTCGAATTGAAACAGGTGCTGCACGAAAAACAGATTTATCGCATAGACCATTATCTGGGCAAAGAGACGGTGCAGAACATCTTGGTCTTTCGTTTTGGTAACGGCATCTTCGAGCCAATATGGAATCGCCGCTACATAGACCATGTGCAGATCACCGCTGCCGAAAGCGTCGGCGTTGAATCACGCGGCGGCTATTATGAAACCTCCGGCGCATTGCGCGATATGGTTCCCAATCATCTATTTCAACTGGTGACCTTGACGGCTATGGAGCCACCGATTTCATTTGAGGCCGATGCGGTGCGCGACGAGCAATCGAAAATCCTGCACGCCATTCAACCGATGAGCGATGAAGAGGTGTTGCGGCGCACCATACGCGGGCAATATGGCGATGGCACCGCTAAAGGCGAGCGCGTTCCGGGCTATCGTCAAGAGGCCAGTGTCAATCCGAATTCCGGCGTTGAAACTTTTGTGGCGCTCAAGATTTTAATTGATAACTGGCGCTGGGCTGATGTGCCGTTTTACTTGCGAACCGGCAAACGCCTGCCCAAGCGCGTCACCGAAGTGGCGATTCAATTCAAACGCGCTCCCTTCGTATTGTTCCGCGACACCGGCGTTGAAAAATTGACGCCCAATCGGCTGGTGATTCACATACAACCCGATGAAGGCATCTCTATGCGCTTTGGTGCCAAAGTGCCGGGGCCGATTGTCAAACTCGGCGAAGTGGATATGGACTTCAACTACGAGGACTATTTCGGCAAAACCACAAGCACAGGATACGAGCGCCTGCTCTACGATTGTATGGCGGGTGACGCGACGTTGTTCCAACGCGCAGACATGGTGGAAGCGGGGTGGAGCGTGGTCAATCCGATTCTCGATATTTGGAAAGCCTTGCCGCCAAGAAGTTTTCCCAATTACGCGGCGGGAACTTGGGGGCCGAAGGAGGCCGACGAATTGATGGAACGCGACGGCAGACGCTGGCGCAAGAGCGAAGCCGATTTCAGCGGCTGAGGCGGTACCAGGAAGTGCAACCACAGATAAACACCGAGGCACACTGCTACTGGAAAGAACAGGGTTTCCCAGCCCTGGCTATCGGTGTTTATCTGTGTGCCTCTGTGGTTGCTTCTTGATCTCCGCAAACGGCACGCCCCTAGAGGGGTTGCCGCCTCTTCACTCGTTGCGCGCTGAAGTTCACGTCACCGGCGGCACGCTGAAGCTCATGTCATCCTGTGAGCCATGAATTCCGCCTTGTTTTTATCCGGTCTCTTCCCGCATCATTGCAGTCCTGAAATTTATGATTAGCGTTGACCAGGCATTGCACATCATCGGCGCTGGCGTTACGGCGCTCGGCAGCGAAAAGATTGCGCTCGAACAGGCGCACGGGCGTGTGCTGGCGCAAGATATTATTGCCGATATGGATTTGCCGCCCTTCGACCGAGCGCGTATGGACGGTTATGCCTTGCGCGCCGAGGATGCTTTGATTGCGCCGGTCACGTTGCAAGTTATCGGCGAGATTGCCGCCGGTGCAGCCTTTGACGGCATCATTCAAACGGGCGAAGCGATCAAAATATTTACTGGCGCACCGCTTCCCAAAGGCGCAAACGCCGTGCAGAAAGTCGAAGTCACCGCCAGCGATGGCGCCTTGGTTATCATCAAAGAGCCTGTAAAACCGGGGCAATTCATCACGCCTCGCGCCAGCGAAATCGCCGCAGGCAACATCGTCGCCCGCGCCGGACGGCCAATCGCGGCAGCGGAAATGGCAGTGCTGGCATCGTTCGGCTACGCCCAGGTCGAGGTGTTTCACAGACCAAAAGTTGCGGTGCTGTCAACCGGCAGCGAACTCGTAGCAGTTGCCGAAAAACCTGCGGCGGCACAGATTCGCAACTCGAACAGCTACAGTTTAGCGGCTTATGCTGAACGCGCCGGAGCCGCAGTGGAAAATTTAGGCACCGTGATAGACACACCGACGGCGACCCGCGAAGCCTTGTTGCGCGCTTTTGCAAACAGCGATGTGGTGATTACTTCGGGCGGCGTTTCGATGGGCGATTATGATTTGGTGAAAGCGGCTTTGCTTGACATTGGTGCAGAGATTTTTTTCGACAAGGTCAGCATACGACCGGGCAAGCCTACGGTGTTTGCGCGCCGTGGGCAGACGTGGTTTTTCGGACTTCCGGGTAATCCGGTTTCGACTTCCGTGACCTTCAATGTGTTTGCGCGCACGGCGCTGCGCCGGTTGCAAGGCGATGCAGAGCCGCTGTTGCCAACGGTGCAGGCCGAACTTGCCAACTCGATAAACGATTCATCAAGTCGTAGAAGTTACCTGCCTGCGCGTTTGAGCATCCAAGACGGTCGCGCCGTGGTTGAGTCTTTGAAGTGGGTAGGCTCGTCCGACCTCGTAGCGTTTATGAATGCCAATGCGTTGATTATCGTGCGCGAAGAAGCGCATGAGATTGCGGCGGGCAGTTTAGTGGATGTGCTGCTGTTGTCCGCGATTTGATTTTTATCGGCGGCGTTACCTGACACACGAAACCGTTAATTTATTCAAGCAGTATTCATGCAATCGAAACACGAAAGGCCAAAGACCATGCCTCTCACACACCTGGACGACGAAGGCCATGCGCGAATGGTGGATGTAAGCGCCAAGCCCGTAACCACGCGCACGGCAGTGGCCAGCGGCTTTGTGCAAATGGCGGCGGCTACGGTTGCCGCCATACGCGCACACACCTTGCCGAAAGGCGACCCTTTGGAAGTCGCCCGTATCGCCGGTGTCATGGCTGCCAAACGCACGGCGGAATTGATACCGCTTTGCCATCCGCTGCCGCTCAATTTCGCCGATGTCGAACTCGAAGTGCGCGACGATGGCGTAGCGATCACCGCGACCACAAGAATTGATAGTCGCACCGGTGTCGAGATGGAAGCTTTAACCGCTGTCTCGTTGGCGGCGCTGACGATTTACGATATGTGCAAGGCGATGGATAAAGCGATGGTCATCACAGACATTCGCCTGGAAGCGAAAAGCGGCGGCACGTCGGGCGATTATCAACGACAAGGCTGAAGCCTTCCCGTCTTTCGTCCCGAAGAAGTCTAGTGTCTTTCGTCTCGAAGAAGTCTAGCGTCTTTCGTCCGGTGTCCAGTGTCCGACACCGGATGAGGATTGCCAGATTCAATGTCCAGCGTCCGGCATTCGGCTTTCCTGTTACGCTTCATGAATCGTCATTGCGACACCAAACCGGCTACAGGAGCCAGTTTCACGTCAGACACCGGACACCGGACGAAAGACGGATAGACACCTAAACTTATGGCTTTGAACCCACAATACCTTTCTTATATCAAGCTGGTGGAAAAAGCGCTGGCGGCGCGCTTCGGCTGGCAGACCGGCGAAGTCATGCACGACAAACTGGCGGCGGCGGTACAACGCAAAGCTGAACGCCTGAGCCTGGATGAATGGGATTATTGCCAAACTGCTATCAAGTCCCCTGCCGAGTTGCAAGCTTTGGCCGAGTTTGTCATCAACAGCGAGACGCGATTTTTCCGCGACCCCCAACAGTTCGACATCATACGGCAAAACGTCTTGCCGCAATTGGTGAAGGCCAGAGCCGCCGAGCGCGCTTTGAATATCTGGAGCGCCGCCTGTTCAACCGGCGAAGAGGCTTATTCACTGGCGATTCTGTTGCAAGAAACTCTGCCTGCCGATGCCGCATGGAAAGTCAATGTGATGGCCACGGATTTGCGCGGCGCGTCCATCATCAAAGCGACGCAAGGGCGTTATACAGCCTCTTCGCTGGCTTTGTTGAAACCCGCATGGCTGGCGCGGTATTTCGTCAAAGCCGCTACCGTTGATGGCGGCGAGACGACTTATACGGTGTTACCGGAGATCAAAAAGCTAGTAACCTTTCGGCGCGCCAATCTCTATGATGATGAATTTTGGAAGTCGTTCACGCGCCCCTTCGATTTGATTGTCTGCAATCATCTGCTGCTTTACTTTCACGCGCTGGCGGCCAAACATACGGTTGGCAAAATCGTCGGCGTATTAAAACCCGGCGGCGTGCTGACCGTCATGAAAGGCGAAGCCATGTATGTCAACCACGGCAATTTGAAAGCGGACGAGTCGTTCCTCAGTCCGTTTTTCAAAAAGCTGTAGAACAAGGCAGGCAAGGGCTTCGTACAGGTGTTTGTTATGCAAAGCACAAACGATGTAAAAGAGTCCTTCCGTTTTCTGGTGTGGGCGTCGCTGGCCACACTGATTTTGTGGCTCATCCCTTATGCCGGAATCGTCACCTTTCCAATTCGCCTGTTTGTGACCTTCATACACGAAGCCGGTCACGCGCTGGCGACGCTCTTGACCTTCGGCACGGTCAACCGCATAGCGATTTATTGGGACGGCAGCGGCGTCACCGAAACCATAGGCGGAACTCGATTGATGATTTCCAGCGCTGGATATTTAAGCACGACGCTCTACGGCGCAATGTTAATCCTGCTCTTGCGGCGCAGAAACAGCAGCAAGGCAATCGCTCTGGTCACCGGCATTCTGTTGTTAGGCATCACGGTGTTGTGGGGCGGCAACTGGCTGGCTTGGTTGACGGGCTTAATTTTAGGAGCCGGGTTGATCGCTTTGAGTTTGCAAGGCAAGCCGAAACTTGTGCATATTGTGATGAGTTTTTTGGGCGTGCAATGCGTGTTGAATGCGGTCTATGACCTGTTCACGCTGATCTATCTTTCGGCGTTTGCGCGTTCCGCCTCGACCGATGCAATGAATATGTCGAACGCCACCAACGGCTTCATACCGGCAATCGTGTGGGCGCTGATCTGGTCAGCGATTTCGGTGTTAATGCTGGCGACGACCTTGATGGTTTATTATCGCAGTTTGAAAGCGAGTTCGATGGCAGTGGCAACGCCTGCGCCGATGATGCTGCCAGACGAGTTCAGCAAAATTATCGAAAAGAAGTTTTAACGGTCTTGTCTTAATCATTCAAAGAGTTTGGAGTAGCACACCAAGGGCAGAATATTACGATGACGCAAGCTTGCGCCCTCTGCTGCACTGCTCCAAACCTTCTCATACTTTCTTTGGTAGTGGCTCAACTAAGAATGAGAGCTTGGTCGAGATTATCGCGATGAAGAAATAATCGCAGACAAGCCTCGTGCATAACCCCGGACTTCGAGAATGACCAGCTCTTGCGAACCAATCGTGCCAGACGCTGGCGCAAGGTATTATTCCAGCGCTCGACGTGTGCCGTCTGGCCACTTTCCTTGCCACAAGCCGTGTGTTGCTCAGCCGGAATCACCGCTTGATCGGCTGGCCAGAACTCCGTATAACAAGGTGCCGCCCGGTAGCCTTCGGGACTCTGCTCCCACAGCTTTCGACAAGTCGCCTCACTGCGGTCACCAACCTCATAAGCGACGACTTGCCGCGTCGCTCGGCATAAGGCGATCCACACCCAAGCTTTCTTCGTTTTCTTCTCAACAAAAGACCATAGTTCATCCAGCTCTAAGGTCCGTTCCTGTGCTTCTACCGTCCGCAAAGTTTCCTCAAGTGGCGGCAAGGCAGTTACTTTTTTTTATCCAACCACTGACGGTGCTGCGTGCTACCCCGAAGGTGCGGGTCAGACCGCGCAACGAACTGCGCTCCTCATAAGCGCGCAGGATTTCATCGCGGCGCTCTTGAGGATAGGCGTTCGTCGAGGGGTTCTCCCGACTTTGACGGCGGCAGTCCTTACAGAGAAATTTCTGTTTGCCATTAGGAGCAAAGCCATTGCGAACCAGATTGTGGCTTTGGCAGTGACGACATTGCAATTGAATGGTGATCATAATTCGGATCGTTTAACCTGTCATTCTTACTTGTATCACTACCCAAATGCGAATCAAGAGTTGAAATCAGCGATAAAGAATCAACGATTTACAGGCGACATCTGGGCAAAAACCCCAAAGCCGGGTTGATAAGTCCTTTCCTTTCAGCGCGGACATTTTTCAACTCTTGATTCGCATTACAAATGTCTCATCTAAAGCCGCGCAAGGTATAAAATCTCCGAGGGAAAAGTCAGGCGCGCCAACGCTACTTGGGGTGCGCGCCTGATGGTGGATTAGGGTTTGGTTATGACAACTCCAGGTTTATTGGTGGTGGCCTGCCGCGAATTTAAGATGACCTGATTCGAGGTACTGGCTACGCCCTTGAGAGCAATGCTGATGAGGCGTCGTCCAGCGCTGATTTCGCTTCGTACATACGGGGTGATGTCCCATTCGTACCAAGTTGCCGTCGTGCCACCCAAGGTCGTGGTTGCGAGTTGCGAAGCCGTCGCCGGTTTATTGTTCCAAGTGAGGCCGGTCTCGGTCCACGAAGTGGTCGGCACCGCGTAAGCCGACACCGACAGGTTGCCGCTGCTGCTCAATTTGCCGAACAGGCGCAACTTCACGCTTGTCACGCTGCACAGTTGTCCTACATCGAAGGTGAGATAACTTTCATAGGTGCTGCCGGCTGAAGAGGCCAACCGCGTGATGAGTTGCGTAGAGGTGCCGAAATTCTGATTGGCATTGGAACCGCCGCGCACATAGGCATCGGCGCTGGGTTCGACGGTAACGATTGCGGTCGGCGGCGTGCCGGTGAAATTGGCTACCTGATTGCTGTTCAAAGCCGCGAAATTTGCGCCGGTCGGCGTGAAGGTGTAACCGGTCAGCGCTGGCGTTAAGGCGTAATTGAAGCCTGCCTGCACGCCGCTAAACGCATAGCCGCCGCTGGCATTAGTTGAGGCGCTGACATTGATGCCATCGTGTGCCAGCGTTAAGGTCACGCCGGAGATCGCCTGACCGCAGGCATCAAGAACCGAACCGCTCACCTGATAAGTCAAGCGTGTGGCGATAAAATCGGAAGCCTGATTCTGGTTCAAAGCCGGGAAGTTGCGGAAGGCCGGTAAGAAAGCAAAAAACGGATGCGATGGCGTGATGGTGTAGGTGCTACCCGCCGCAAGGCCGTTGAAGACGAAGAAGCCTGTGGCATCGGTCTGCACACTAGCGCTTTGGCCACCGCTCAAGGTGATGACCACACCGGGGACGCCGACGCCGTTTTCGGTGACTCTGCCGCTGATGGCATAGGTCAGCAAAGCGCCGGTAAAATTAGCGCTTTGGTTGGCGCTCAAATCATTGAACACCTGCGTGGTGGGACTGAAACCATAATACGGCTTTGACGCAGAGACCGCATAATTGCCGCCCGCCGCAAGCGCCGCAAACACATAATCGCCATTGGCATCCGTAGTCGCCGATGCCGTCTGCGAACCACTCAAGGCAACGGTCACACCTGCCAGAGGATTGCCGCTGGCGTTGACCACTCTGCCGCCGATGTCGTGTTGCAACAGGGTCGCAGTAAAGTTTGCCGTTTGATTGGCGCTCAAGTTCGTAAGGCTGCGGCTTGCAGGCGCAAAGCTGTAATGATTTTTGCTGGGCGTGATGATGTAGTCGAGACCGGCAGGCAGATTATTGAACGAATAATTCCCTGCCGCGTCAGTTTGCGTAGCCGCCGATTGCCCTCCCGAAAGCGCTACACTGACGCCTGCCTGTCCGACCCCGGAAGCGTTGGTTACGCTGCCGCTGATGGAGTAGGCGAGTCGTGTGCCGGTGAAATCGGCAGTCTGATTGCCCAGCAGATTGGTGAACGATTTGCTGACCGGTGAGAAGCTATAATTTGCAAGCGCCGGAGTGATGCTGTAATTGCCTTCAGAAGGCAGCGCCGCAAACGAGTAATTGCCGCTCGCATCCGTTTGCGTTGTCACGTTCGCCGCGCCGCCCAAGGTCATTGTTACGCTACTCAAAGCACTGCCGCCGGAATCGCTGAGGCGTCCGCTGAGGGTATAGGTGGCGCGGGTTGCGGTAAAGTTGGCGCTCTGATTTCCAGCGAGACCCGTTATCGTTGAACTTTGCGGATTGAAAGTGAATCCAGCTTTTGTCGGCGTGATGGTGTAATTACCTGTTGCTGCCAATCCGGTAAAGGAGTAGTCGCCCACACTGTCGGTTTGCGTGGAGGCGTTCTGATAGCCGTTCAGGGTGAGCGTCACACCCGCCATTGCCACGCTGGAAGCATCCCTTACTACACCGTAAATTAAATTATCTTGCATTTAACTTCTACCTCGTGCAAGGTGTCGAGATGAAAAAACAACATCTCAAGCTCTCGGATACAGAGCGCCTCTACCTTGAGTCGCTGCTTGCCAAAGGCAGGCTCTCTGCACGTCAATTCAAGCGTGCTACCGGATTACTCGAATTGCATCGGGGCAAAACCTTGCAAGCCGTCGCCGCTACTTTAAGCGTCGATTACAACACCGTTGCGCTCTGGCGCGACAACTACCTGGCACAGGGCTTAGACGGCTTGCAAGAAGCACCGCGTAGCGGTCGCCCAATCGTCATTGATGGCACCCAGCGCGCCCAAATCACCGCCCTGGCTTGTAGCACGGCACCATCTGGACGCGCCCGCTGGAGCTTACGCTTGCTCGCTGATAAGGTTGTCGAACTGGGGTATGGCGACGCCATTTCGCATACCCAAGTCGGCAACCTCTTAAAAAAAACGAAGTCAAACCCCACTTGAACAAGACCTGGTGCCTCGGCGATCTCAATAGCCTTTTTTTGGCACGCATGGAACACTTGCTCGGGTTGTATGCTCTGCCTTACGACCCACAGTTTCCGCTCGTATGCTTTGATGAACGCCCGTGCTTCTTGATCGGCGAACTCATCGAACCCTTCCATGATGGACATCTCAAGAAAGAACATTATGCCTATGAGAAAAACGGCTCTTGTGCGTTGCTGGCGGCCATTGAACCCTTGACCGGGAAACGTCTGGCGCAAGTGTTGCCGCAACGCACGATGAAAGAATACACAGAGTTTTGCCAAGCCCTGGTTGCCTGCTATCCCAATGCCCTCAAGATTCGCCTCGTCCAAGACAATTTGAATACCCACAATGCGAGTTCCTTCTACCGACACTTGCCCGCCGAGGAAGCTTCAATGCCTCGACCGGCGCATTGCGACGATGGAACAACTGGCAAAAGAAGTGCTGACCTTAGTCAAACAACGGAGCGAGAAACAGATCAAAATTCATTGGCAGTTCTCGCTTGAAACCGCCCGAACGAAGCTAAACCGACAGGCTCATGTAATCAATTGGTGCTTGGCAACGAGTTGAGCCGTGAACTTCGGGGTGATGCGTTTTAAGTTGATTCGGTGCTCACACATCGCCAGATAGTTCTTTAGGTACTCTTTATGAACGCCGCGAAACGGTCGCAGGAAATTACGCGCCGTCGTCCACAGTCCTTCAATCGTATTCGTAGGTACTTCGCGCACCCCATCACCATCATCATCTCGCGCCCACTCGTGCTGGCGGTGACAGACCGTTGGGTGCGTCCGCTCGACCTGGTTGTAGCCTTGCCATTCGTCGGTGTAACAGATGGCCTTTGGTTTCGTGTAGCTCTGCACATGCTGCTTCAAGGTCTTGCCGTCTGTATGCTCGCACACTCGCAGGCGGCATTGCCCACTTTGCCTACCCACGGTGCCAACAACTGGCGGTCGGTCATTTTCAAAGGTGCCGTGACCGCGTCGTTTGTTGCCTCGACGACGTGGCGGATCAAGCGGATTGCTGTGCTTTTCGCCTTTTTTCCCCCGCGTTCTGAAACATCTCGTCGGTCTCTGTGTCTTCGTCTGCCAGTGCCTCTTGAGTGCACAGGGCAAGGGCATTGGCCTGAATGCGCTGTCGCCAGCGATGCACACACAGGCGCGAGAGCGACAGTTCCTGGGCAAGCACGGTGCTGGGCTCGCCTTTGCAGATGCCGCGTAACAACAACACCAGGCGTCGCGCATCGAGGTTGCTGCCAGCGAAGATCGTGCCCGTATAGAGATTGTAGACTTGCTGACAAAGTTGGCAGCGATAATCAGCCAATCCCCGTTTGCGAGTGCGGAACAGACGAGCCTGCTCCGTCGTTGCTTGGCAACCGGGGCACCTCAAGCCATTTGGGTGAAAGTATCTCGTCATCCATTCAATGCTTTCTTGCACGTCCAACAAATCGGTGATGGGGAAAATCATTCCCAAAGTTTAACATGCACCAATTGATTACATGAGCCCTAAGTACATGACAAAAGTTGAGTAACTTGTTGAAACGCAAGCCTTTGGAAAGGCTCCGAAAGATTGCATAAAATGCGCCGCAAATGATTCAACCCGTAGCGAAAAATACTCTTGGCAAGCCGTCCGTGCTTCTTCA
>JACQDB010000029.1 GCA_016201275.1 Acidobacteriota bacterium | reverse complement strand
AGGCTGGACTTTAACTATCCCCCAACTGCCGTTGGGGGGATTGCAAAAAAACTTTGTTTGCCTGCGGTATGTAGGCTGGACTTTAAGCATCCCCAACTGCCGTTGGGGGGATTCAGACGAATTGCCAAACCGCCTTGGCTTTCCGTTGGGGGATTCAGATGAATGGCCTAACTGCCTCGGCTCTGCGTTGCTGGATTTTCCAGCAGCGCAGCAGCCTGATTTCATTGGCTATTTCAACCCTTGGAATGATTGAACGTCAGCTTGTTGAGGTGAGGTGCAATCATTCCAAGCGCGAACCGCAACGTCAGCCCTTGATTAGTGTTGTTCAATTTGAAATTGTACAAAGTCGAGTTCAGGCTGCTGATTTTTTTCAGCCGCCGTGATCCACGCCGTACCGAACAATCTTGTAGAGGGCAAGGTTAAAGAATTCCGCAAGACAAACCATCAGATTGATTTGTTGCGGTCATGCCCATATGGTCATCTTGACCTGCTGCTTGATAGCAGGAAAAAACTGTTGAGTCGAGTTTAGTGATGGAGTACATATAGGTTAGTCAATTTGAACACGGCAGTAAGCAGATGGAAAACGGTTGGCACAAGATTCGCTCATTTTCGTGTTTGTAAAAATTGATGACTGGCAATGTGTGCTTCGCCAAGAAGAAACGAACTTATTTTTATTGCCCTCGCCAGGGAAAATAAGTTTTGTGATTCAGACAAGCACCGCCCCTACCTCGTAGCATCTCTAAGCAAAGCTCATTTTTATTCGGTATCTCATGAACAAGAATAAGCGCGACACGTTTTTGCTTGTCTATAAATTGCTATTGATAGCCGCAGGGCTAGTTATGCTGGGGTTAAGCAGTCTGGCGGTTCTGCAACATCCTTTTGATCATCGTTGGGTGGTCTTGTGTATGTTGGCAATCGGCAGCAGTTGGTTGGCGACCGCTAAAATTCCTGATGCTAAAAATGTGATTACGGTCTCCGATACTTTCGTCTTTCTTGCGGCGATCTTTATCGGTCTGGAATATGCCGTACTGTTGGCGGTGTTATGTACGATTAGTGAATCGGTTCGCTATGTCAAAAAGGCTTTCACCTTAGCGGTGAATATCTCGATCATTAGCTGTTCCTATTATCTTTCCCTGAGCCTTACGCAGGCGATATTTGGCGACCTCAAGTTGCTGGCGCATCATCAAGAGAGTTTTTTCCGCTATGCAGGGGCGTTGATTACGCTGGGATTATTGCAGTCAACCCTCAACTCGCTACTGGTGATTGCTCTGGAAGTAATCAAAGACTCTCCGGCGCTCTGGAAGATTTGGCACGCCTATCATAATCCGGTGCTGCTCACCTGTCTGTTTGGCTTGCTGACCGCTGCCACGGTCAACGCGCTGATCCATTATTTCGGCTTCTGGATGGTCAGCGCGGTCTTGCCGCTGTTGTTTATCAGCTACCTGGTTGCCCGTCCCTACCTGCAAAATATCGAAGCCAACAAGCAGCACGTTGAAGAATTGAACGCCCTGCATTTGCGAACGCTGGAAGCGTTTGCCACTGCCGTTGACGCCAAAGATCAGATCACTCATGAACACGTCAAGCGGGTACAGATTTATGCCGAAGGGCTGGCGCAGTTATTGCGCCTGTCGGAAAGCGACATCAAGGCGTTGCACGCCGGAGCCTTATTGCATGACATCGGCAAGATAGCGGTTCCCGATTACATCCTCAACAAACCCGGCAAACTGACCGCCGCTGAATTTGACCGCATGAAGATTCACACGATTGTCGGTGCCCAGATTTTGGAGCGCATAGGTTTTCCCTATCCACTGGTTCCGGTAGTGCGCCATCATCATGAACGCTGGGACGGCAACGGCTACCCCGACGGCTTGCAAGGCGAAGGCATTCCCCTCACCGCCCGTATTTTGACGGTGGTGGATTGCTTCGATGCGGTGCGCGAAGACCGCCAGTATCGCAAAGGCTTAACCCGCGATCAGGCGATAGAATTTTTGATCCGCGACAAAGGCAAACATTACGACCCGCAGATCGTTGATCTGTTTATCGAAAATCTGCCGCGATTTGAAGCGCAGGTCGCCAAGATCAAGAAAGGCGCGCTGGCCTTCAGCCCGGTGCGGATTGAAGCAACCGAAGCGATTCGCAAAGCCCTTCCGGCGGCAGGGTTGATGGATAGTGCGGCAAGCGAAAAGCCCATCGAATATCTGCAAATGATTCGCGCCGCGCATCAATCCAGTCAAGAGATTCTCTCGCTGTTTGAAATCGCGCAATTGTTCAATGCCTCACTCGATATTCACGAGACCATTCCCCAGGCCATCAAGCTGTTGGAGTCGCTGATCTCGTTTGATACCTGCGTCGTCTATTTGCTGGACGAATACGGCGACACCGCCGGAGCGCATTATGTGGTCGGCAAAAATTCAGAAAACTTTTTCGATCATGTCGTCCAGGTTGGCGGCGGCGTAACCGGCTGGGTGTTGGCCAACAATGCCACCTTTGCCAACACCGATCCGAAACTGGATTTGAGTTTCCTGGGTGCCAAGGGTGAAGACTATCGCACCCTGGCGGTGCAACCCTTAACCAGTCATAAGCAGAAATACGGGGCGATCTCGCTCTATTCGCAAACCGTCGGCGCGTACTCCGAACAGCAATTGCGCGGCCTGGAACAGGTGGCCAAACTGTTCAGCGATGCGCTTCGCAATGCCGCGTTGTTCAAGGAACTGAAGGCGCAGGCGATGACCGATTTGTTGACCGGCCTGCCCAATATGCGCTATCTGCGCGAGGTCTTTGACGAAGAGGAAGCCTTGCCGATTGATGAACGACAGCCGTTAGCCCTCGTCATGATGGACTTGGATAATTTTAAGCAGGTCAACAAAGCCGTAGGCCGTTTGGACGGTGACCGCGCCTTGCGACAAATTGCCGAATTGATGCGCGCCCAACTGCGACGCCACGATGTGCTGGTGCGTTATACCAGTGATAAATTTGTTGCCTTGCGGCGTGGCATCCAGCGGGAAGCGATAGGCGAAGTGGCGGTGCGAATGCAAGCCACGCTGTTTGATTTCCGTCCCGCCGCGCTGCAAGCCACCGAGGTCAAGTTGCGAATCAGCATCGGTCAGGCGCATCAAGGGCAGGATGGTTATACGCTGGATGAATTAATCGCTGTGGCCGAAAAGCGTTTGTTGGTTGATAAAGCGGCGCGCCACTCGCTCAACGAGTTTGAAGCGATCTCGCAGCCCCACTCCAATGCGCGCACCTATTCTTCATAAGGCGGCCTATAAAACCACAGAGGATGAAAATAGCCAATAAAATCGGGCTATTTTCATCCTCTGTGGTTTTATAGGCAAACGGCAGCGCCCCCTGCACGCCGCTTTGACGTGGTATGGGGAAGCCGCTGCTTTTATCGAAGCGCAGCATAAATTGAGGAGCGTTGAGAGGTGGTCTCTGACCGCTTCTCAACAAAGGGTTTCTCCGCTTGTTTGGCCAGGCGGTAGAAGACCTCGATGCCAGAAAATTTTCTCTCGGCAATTCGGCTCAAAGAAATTCCCTGCGCGTGTGGCGCTGTGGTAGCATCGTGGTTTATTTTTAACCGAAAAAAATGTTCAGCAGTAAAGGCAAAACCGTGCAGCAACAAGTCTATGTCAATGAAGTTGTCGAATCCGCTACCAGTCCAACCGCAACCCCCAGCCGTTTCACGCGCCTTGTGCTTTGTCTGTTGCTTTCGGCAGTGGCGGTGATTCCTTTCTATTTCTTCGGTCGTCCGCAACACGGCAACAAAGAATGGCACCTCCAGATGCCGATCACTCACGATATGCACTTGCATCTGGAGCAGATGAAATCGTTTTATAACGGCCTGGCCGCAGGGGTCATTTATCCGCGCTGGGAAGAAGATACCAATCGCGGCTTTGGTGCGCCGACCACCAGTTATTATCCGCCGGGAATTTATTATCTGACTTCCGCGTTTTATGCCCTTTCTCACCACTGGCTATTCGCGTTGCTCTGCACTCATCTGTTGATGATGATCGCTTCGGCGGTGGCCTTTCTGCTGTACATACGCCAATACGTTTCGCCTAAAGCGGCGTTGCTGGCGATGACCGCCTATATCTTTTTGCCCTATCACCTGACCGACCAGTATCAACGCGGCGCAATGGCCGAATTGCTGGGCTTTATATGGATGCCCTTGATGCTGTATTTCGGCGAGCGTTTGTTGCGCCGCCGCAAGGTTGACGAGAACGGCCAAGCGCCGCTTCCGACTATCAATACGCTGCTTTTGCTGGCCGGATTGGCGACCACCTACAGCGCTTTTTTGTGGTCGCACCCGCCGACGGCTTATCAATTTTCGCTGGCCTTCGGCTTGTACATCACAATAATGGCGGCTATGCGTAAAGACTTCAAAGGGCTGCTTCAAGTGGGCTGCGCCATTGCTCTGGGAGTGTTGCTGGCGGCGGCCTATCTGTATCCGGCAGCCGCCGAACAGGATTTGATTCATCATGAATATGTGAGCGAGACCTGGCCCTATCATTCCACTTATATCTTCGTCCATCATCTGCCTTATAGTGAAGCGGGAGGTTTTTTCAGACTGCTGGATGCGACATGGATTTTCGGAGTTCTAGTGGTGCTGGTGTGCGGCGCGTTCTTCTTCTTTTTTGCGCGGCGCTTCGCCGCTTCGGAATTGAAAGAAAAGGCGCTGTTGTGGAGTTTGGTCGGCGGCTTTGTCAGTTTTATGATGATCAAATATTCGGCTCCCCTCGGCAGACACATACCGAAGATTGACATAGGCGTATTCACTTGGCGTATGTTGGCCATCAGCACCTTTGTTGTTGCCGCGTTTGTTGGCTTGTGCGCTCATCTTGGTGCCGACAAAATCAACTTGAAAAATTCACAGCGTCTGGCCTTTAGCGTGACCGCGTGGGTCATCGTCATCGGCGGCAGCATTTTCAGCATCGTCGCCGTAGCGCGCCCGATGATTTATGCGCCCAGTTTTGTTCCTTCCCCGGAACACGTCAATCTCGCCATGATTCCCTATGCCGCGCCCGAAAGCCCTTTGGATTTTCCGCACCTCGACCGCGCCTTGCTGACGCAGGGAAAGGGCGAGGTCGAAATTGTGAAATGGTTGCCGCAATCCAGAGAACTGCGCGTCGTCTTGAGCGAGCCGGACACCCTGTTCATTCGCACCTTTAATTTTCCCGGCTGGACGGCAAGCGTCAACGGGCAACCTGCCACGCTTAAAACCGGCGCAGTGTTGAAAGAGATTAATCTGGATTTGCCTGCCGGTCAGTATGACATCAAGCTGGATTATTTGAACACGCCGAGTCGTCAGCACGGCGAGCGCGCCACGCAGATCGGCGCTTTGCTGTTGCTCCTGTTGCTTGGCGCAGGCGTGGTTCAGCATATTCGGTCGAAAAAAATAGAGGCGACCAAACCCCAACCTGCACAAGCGCAGCGTTAAATTTTTCTTGCTGCCGGTTGCAATCGTTACCCAACCCAGTTGAAACGCGGAGCGCGGACAAAGGGGTTCGCGCTCCTGATGAAAAGCTCTTCTTAACTTCGGGTGGCCTGTGCCTTGCTTGACGGTAGGATCCTAAAATTGTGGTAGTAGGTGAGAACCCGCGCAGCCGGTGACCGCATAAAGCGCTAGGTAGGCGAGTCGTGATTGCTTCCTAACTCGTGCAGCGGGTGACCGCCTAAAGCCCAGTGCGTCAGCGCTGGGTGTGCGAATCGTAATTGCCTTGACCCGCCAAGCGGGTGATAGCCAATTATCTATCACCCGCTTGGCGGGCTAACAGTGTGAATGGGCGTTCGTCCACGGGCGTTAGCCCGTGGCTTTATGCTTGCGTCCACTTCGTGGGCTAGCCAACCGCACCATACGATTAGGACACGACTTGCTTGACACAATCCCGGTGCTGTCCGACAATGCCTGTACTCTACAGCTTTCACTGACCTTACGGAGGTACTATACCGATGAAGCAGGTTGAAGCGTTTGTTCCGGAAACCCTCAGAGAGTTGGGCGAATACGAAAAACTCGCAGCCCTGTTGCCAAAGTCCTGGCATCACCTTGCGGAATTCGATTTCGCTGCCATTGGCTGGCGTTTGCTTGCCGCCGAACTCGCCGCTCGCGCTGAATGCGACAACGAAATGTATGTGGCGCTTGCGCCGTATTTGGACAATGTTGGCAAAGTCCCTTTTGCTCTTGCCCCGCGTGTGTTGTTGTGGTGTTCGCAATATCATTATCACCATCAAGGGCTGCCGCAAGCGTTGCAGACCGCGACGCTGGCGCAGACCGCAGCGCTGGCCGCCGAAGATGAAAGCACGCAGGCCGAAGCCATTCAACTGCAAGGCGAAATCTGTTTCGCGTTGGGCGAATGGGAGCAGGCGACGGCACACTTTCATCAGGCAATTTCGCTGTATGGCGAGCAGGCGCGGCCTTATCGCCTGGGGCTTGCCTATCTGGATTTGGGCGCGACCTTTAATCGCTTAGGCAAAACTGAAGCGGCGCATACGACGTTGGAACGCAGCATCAAGCTGTTATCGAAATCGCACGACGCCTACGCGCTGGCGATTGCACGCCTCATCGTCGCCGAATCACTCAACACGCTGGGCGAACCGGAAACCGCTTATCAGTATCTGTTGTTCGCGCTGGAAACCTTCGAGAAAACTCGCAGCAAATATTTACGCCAAACCTGGAACGACCTGGCCGCCACTTTGATTGCGCTCAAGGATTTCGAGCAGGCTGCAACTTATCTCCAGCGCGCTCTGGCCGACCACCCCCCCCAGGCCGCTATGCACCACGCCGCCAGTTATGAAATCAAAGCGCGTTTGCATCTGGCGCAACGGCAATTCGAGCTGGCGGAAACCGCTTTGCAGTTGGCCGATGAACAGGCAAAAAAAGCCAATGACAGCGCGCCGCTGGCGGAGATTTGTAGAAGCTTTGGGCGCTTGCGCTTACTGGAAAAACGCCCAGAGGAAGCCGTCCGCTATTTGCGTCTGGCCTTGGAGATGGCGCAAGCGGACAGTGCCGTGGTGCTGGAACTGGAAGTGAAAGCGTTGCTGGCGCAAGCCCTTTGCGAAGACCAACCAGCAGAGGCTTTCCAACTGGTTGCCGAAGTTGAAAGGCTGCTGGAAGGGCGTGCGCTCAGGGAAGTGAAGCGGGTCGCGCAGGAGGCGCGCAAACGGCTCAACGCTCTGGGGCAGGAACACTGTTTCGTGTTGTCGGACGCCCGTATGCCGTTGTTGGCCGACGCCCGCGAAGCCATGTTGAAATGGATGTGGGCGCGCTCTTTGTACCAGGCGAAAGGCAGCGCCCGCAAAGCCGCAACGATTTTAGGCGTCACGCCAACTTACATTCGCCGCCTGACCAAAGTGATTCCGCGAGATTTATTGCGCTCGACCAAAAAACAAAAATAAAAACGCGGTGACGCTGAAAAAATAAGGCGAAAAAAGTAGCCCTTGAGAAGCGAAAAAATCTTTGTGCGCTACGGTGAGTGACTTTCTGCTGGGCGCATTGCCAAGCGGTTCCGACCCTTGCGCCCTTAACTTTTCTGCTGTGGTCGTGCTAGGTTTGAAGACCTTCTGACAGGGAAATCATGATGACCATCAGCGCAGCGCTTAAAAAAAATCTTGACCACCAATCGTTGACCGCCGATGAAGCCGAAGCGGTTCTCGAACAAATCATGACCGGGCTGTGCAGCGAAGCGCAGGTTGCCGCTTTGCTGACAGCGCTTCGTATGAAAGGCGAAACGGTTGATGAACTGACCGGCTTTGCCAGAGTGATGCGACGCAAGGCGGCGGCGGTGCGGGTCAATTTATCTACGGGCAATGATCTTGAAAGCGCACCTTTGATAGACACCTGCGGCACGGGCGGCGATGTGAGCGGCAGTTTTAATATCTCGACCGCCGCTGCGTTTGTGGTCGCCGGTTGCGGCTTGCGGGTCGCCAAACATGGCAATCGCTCGGTCTCCAGCCATTGCGGCAGCGCGGATGTGATGGAAGCCCTCGGCGTCAAACTTGAACTTGCGCCCGCGCACATCGCTTCCTGCATAGAAGAGATCGGCATAGGCTTTCTGCACGCGCCATTGTTGCACGAAGCCATGAAGCACGTCGCCTCGGTCAGAAGGCAACTCGGCGTGCGGACGATTTTCAATTTGCTTGGCCCCTTGACCAATCCCGCCGGAGCCAACGCGCAGGTCATAGGCGTCTATGCGCCGCACTTGACAGAGATGTTCGCGCACACCTTGAATCGGCTGGGAAGCCGCCGCGCTTTGGTGGTGCATGGCAGCGACGGCCTCGACGAAATCACCATCACCGGCACGACCCGCGTCACCGAATTGCGGCACGGACAAGTGCAAACCTACACTCTGCAACCGGAAGATTTCGGTTTGACGAGAGGCACGCTGGCGGCGCTTCAAGGCGGCGATGCCCGCCACAATGCCGAGATGATTATTCGCCTACTGGACGGGGAAGCGAGCGCCCGCCGCGATATCGTCTTGTTGAACGCGGCGGCGGCGCTGGTGGTGGGCAATCGAGCCAAAGATTTTCACGCGGGCATTGAATTGGCCGTCGCCAGCCTGGACAGCGGCGCAGCAATGGCAAAACTGCAAAGCCTGATTGCCTTCAGCCAGCGTTATTAGACAGGCTTGAAAAGCCTATCCGTTTCCCAACTACGAAGACCATCAAGAACACAAAGATGCTTGAGTGCTTCACCGATACAGTTTGGGCATACGCCTGAATCCCGCCGATGGCAAGCGGTGGGATTCGTTTATCGTTGGCAGCGTTTTGTAGGTTGGGCTTTACCCATCCCCAACTACCGTTGGAGGGATTGGTTGATGTTGCGCTGTGTTTTGTAGATTGGATTTTAACCATCCACCGCTTGCCATCGGTGGAATTGGCAAGCTCGGTTCGCCTCTGAAAAATGTACCAAGTTGAGCTTTGGCTTTGAGGTCTTCGTGGCGAAGTGATTTGGTGGTTGATCCTAAGAATTTGCGCTGCGTTGTCGCTCATCTTCGATGACGGGTTCAGCGTCCATCACCACGCGATTGCGGCCTTCGTGTTTGGCCTGATACAGCGCTCGGTCGGCGGCTTGTATCACCGCGTCGGCGGAATTTTTTTGTAATGAAAATTCTGTCAGCCCTATGCTGATGGTGACCGAAATTTTTACGGGCTTACCCTCCGCGTGGGCTGCGGTGAAGGCGCGAGCGCTGATGTTGATTCGCAAACGCTCGGCCAGTTGCAACGCCTCTTGACTGGTGACTTCGGGGAGGATGACGGCGATCTCTTCGCCGCCGTAACGCGCCGCTATATCAACCGAGCGAATATTATTTCGCACCTGTCGGGCAATCCAGCGCAACACTTCATCGCCGGTTTGATGGCCATATTGATCGTTGATGACCTTGAAGTGGTCAACGTCGAAAAGCAGAAACGACACCGGGCGCTGATAGCGTTGAAAGCGTTCCGCTTCAAGGCGCAGGCGATGATTCAACTCCCGACGATTGAGCAAGCGGGTCAACCCATCACGGGTGGCCAGCAGTCGCAGCTTATGTTCCAGGCGCGCATGAGCGGTGCTGTCGCGCTTAATCAAATAATAGACCGTGATGAACAATCCCAACATCACCACCAGCAGATAGACAAACAGACCGCTGGTTCTGGCGATGGTGATTTTGGAAAATTCGGTGCGTTGTTGTAAGCGGCGGCGTTCATCGCTTTTCATCTCCGCAAAGAGTTGGCGAATGCTGTCCCGCAACGGTTTGCCTGACGCGATGCGAGCCGCATTTTGCGCGGCGGCAAAGTCTGGTCGCTGCCGTATGGTTTCGGCCCTCATCGCCCAGCGTTTTTCCACCAACGCGGCCAGCGCGACCAGGCGCTCTTGCTGCGCCGGGTTATCGGCGGTCAAGTCTTTGAGCCTGTGAAAACGCTGGTCAAACAATTTCACCGACGCTTCATAAGGTTCAAGCTCTTCCGTTTGACCAGTGAGCAGGAAATCGCGTTCGTCGGCTTCGCCATCTTTCAAGGCTGATTCCACGCGTTCGATTTCGGTTAAGATTTCCTGCGACTGGTTTACCTGTTCAGCCGCTTCAGTAAATTCATTGGTGCTTTTATAGGTGACCAGACCAATTAAGATTAGCAGCAGGAATGCCACCACCGTGCCGATTTCAAACTTGCGTTGCGTGAAAACCATAGCCCATCAAGCAGCCAAAAACGGACAGGAAAGGCCGCGCCAACACCGGCGGCAAGGGTTAAAAGAATAGCCACTTTTTGCGCTTCTGTGGCAGCGTGGCGACTGGGTAGGTGGGGATTGGCAGACCTGACACCACCGCCTGGGGATTGGTTGTGGACATGGCTTCGGCGTATTCTGCGCCGACCATCTCCGCAATCACGGCAACTGCCGCCGACATTCCCGGCAAACGATTGCGCGTGTTGTGACAATCGCTGGCGACAAAATGCAGCAAGCCGTTTTCCAGCATGAGGTGTGCTGCCTTCTGCACTTTGGCTCCGAATTGTCCGGTGAACGAGCCGGTGTCGGCCTGACCCAGCACACCGGCTTCTACGAGTTCATAAAAGCGTTCCGGCTGATTCATCAGCATCATGTTGCGTTCAGGGTGAGCGATGATCGGCCTGATTTGCTGGCTCATCAATTCAAACAAAGCGCGTTCGCTGCCCGATGGCACTACAGCGTGAGGAAACTCCACCAGCGCATACGACCCTCCGGCCAGCGTCGGCGCGGAATGGTTGACGCAGATATGGCGCACCACTTCATGGGTGAAGCGCAATTCACAGCCCAGTTCAACTTTCGGCTGTCCCTGTAAACGCGCATTCAACTCGTCCACTTTCGCTTGTAGAAATTTCGGAGTATGGGTTTCATGCACATGGTCGTGAGCGTGCGGCGTCGCTACGATGGTGGTGATCCCATCGGCAGCGGATTGCCGACACATCTCCAGCGCTTCATCCATAGAGCGCGCCCCATCATCTACTTCGGGCAATATATGACTGTGAATATCAACCATGAAATTTCCCGCCCCAACTCGATTCGTGAATCCAACCAGCGCTGAAAGCATAGCACACTCCGTAGCGCCAACCCACAGTTTCCTCGGTGAATTGGTAGCGCTTGCCGGCCTGGGCTGCGCTTGCAGATCGGGCGCAGGCGAAAATGAAGATTAAAAATCGGTAGTGTCCTAAATTCGGTAGAGTCCTATATGGGCGATACACCAAGATATGGATGCCAAAATCCCGATTGAGCTTTCAAAAATGGCAGGGATTCAAGATTCACAATCCACATCTTGGTGTATTTGGCATATAGATCGGTAGTGTCCTACAGTTGTGGTAGTCGGTGAGAACCCGCGCAGCGGGTGACCGCATAAAGCCCAGTGCGTGAGCGCTGGGTAGGCTAATCGTCATTGCCTCTTAACCCGCGTAGCGGGTGACCGCATAAAGCCCAGTGCGTCAGCGCTGGGGAGGCGAGTCGTGATTACCTCCTAACCCGCGAAGCGGGTGATAGATAATAGAAGAGTGTGCATAATGCTTTATTCATGCGGGGGTGGTGAGCCTGACACGCATTTCGTGAGGCTCAATTTTTCTCCTCGCTTGAAAAAGTTGAAAAAAGTCCTACCTTTCGTGTTTTTCGCTTTCCGATTTATGCACACTCTTCAGCTAATTGGCTATCGTCCGCGAAGGGGGCTAACCATACGGCTAGGCGTTCGTCCACCGGCTAACCCCCGTGGCTGTATGCTTGCGCCCACTTCGCGGACTATCCAAACAGCGCCATAAGATTAGGACACTAATTAAAAATCTTGACGCCCTTCTTCGCCGCCATCTATCATCTAACTGAGCTTGAAGTTTCCGACCCGTGTTGGTTTCGTCTATCCCGGTCAAGGAAGTATCTCGTGACAAATTTTAGAGCGCCCCGATTAGGAAATTCCACTATGAAAAAAATCACCATTGCCTTTTGCTTGCTGCTCCTCGTCAGCCTTACGGCTGTTGCCAATGATCCGAAACTCTTCGCGGTTGAAAATGTTCGGCAAGGAATGAAGGGTTACGGTATGACGGTCTTTCAAGGCACGAAACCGGAACGCTTCGAGGTCGAAGTGTTGGGCGTGGTCAAAGGTTTTGCCAATCCCAAACAAAGCATCATCATCGCACGCTTGAGCGGCGGACAGGTTGATAAGACCGGCGTCTTTGCCGGTATGAGCGGCAGCCCGGTTTACATAGACGATAAACTGGTGGGCGCGGTGGCTTATGCGTTTCCGTTCTCGAAAGAGCCGATTGCCGGTATTCAACCGATTCAAAATATGCTCGACCAAGTGGAAAAAGGCAGCGACCAGGAGCCGCGTCAAAGCGCGCCGCTCAGTTTCAACACGCTGTTGGGCAAAGCCGAATCTACCGACAGCACCCTGGCGACGCTCGCCAGTTTGCGCGCCGTCAACAGCGGCTCCGGGCAGTTGATTCCTATCGCCACGCCGGTCACGTTTTCGGGCGTGCCGCAAAAGGTGCTGGATTTATTCGCCGACGATTTACGCAAAGTCGGCATTCAACCGATAGCCGGACTCGGCTCGTCATCCAGTAACGCGCCGATGGCGGTCTATGATGACAACACCTTGACTGCAGGTTCTTCCATCACCGCGCAACTGGCACGCGGCGATTTCAGTTACGACGCTTCCGGCACTGTCACCTACAGAGATGGCGAACGCATCTTCGCTTTCGGACATCCGTTTCTGGCTTCGGGAGCGACCTCTTGGCCGATGGCTGAATCGCAGGTCGTCACCGTCATCGCCAATCTCAACAACTCATTCAAGATCACCACGACCGGCAATCTGGTAGGCGCGATCAATCAAGACCGCGCCACCTGCATCTATGGCAACCTCGGCGATAAGCCGCGCATGATTCCGGTGAAATTGACGGTTCGCACCAGCCGCAACAAAACCGAAACCTACAACTTTGAATTGATCTCCGACCCTATGCTTGCGCCCATCTTGATGCGTATCGCTTTGACTTCAGCGATCCTCGGAACCGAGCGTCAATTGGGACCGCAAACCGTCAAGGTCAACGGGCGCATTGCCTTGAAAGATCAACCCGACGTGGTGATTGACAACGCCTTTTCGCTGGCCAGCGGCGCGACGGTGCTGGCCGCGACCAGCATCGAAAGACCGTTTGCGGTCTTGCTCAACAGCGGCTTTGACGGTTTGGAAGTACGCGGCATAGATGTTGAAGTGACCTCCAGCGACACTCGTTCGCTAGGCATCATCAATCGTTTGTGGATAGACAAAACCGAAGTCGGACGCGGCGAGAAGGTCGAGATTCAAGCCTTTGCCCGCAAGGAAAATGGTACAGAGTTTGTCGAGCGCATACCGGTAGAGATTCCCCAGGATGCGCCCATCGGCCCCATCGTGATTTTAATCGGCGACGGTTCGTCTTTGAATCAAGCGGACGCCAGAATGCAGGCCGGAGCGGATTTCGTGCCGAAGAATTTAGGCCAACTGGTGCAGGCGATTAATAAACTGAAGAAGAACAGCAAACTCTATGTAAAGATTTTGCGACCTGGCGCAGGGGCGATTATCAATTCCGAAGAGATGCCGACCTTGCCGCCGTCTATGCTGGCGACGCTCGGCTCGCAACGCACCTCAAGCGGTTACGCGCCGCTGTCGGTTTCGACCTTATCAGAAAAAGAGCTTGCCCCTTCGCAATTTTTAATCGCCGGTCAGCAGGCGATTACGATTAATGTAGTGCGATAGTGGTTGAAGTGATAGACCAATAATTTGAAGGTGAAAGCGCGCCAGTGACCAAGAGCGAGTTGGTAGTTGGCGCGCTTTTTTCAGGCGTTTGCTCGACCGCTGCATCCTCCAACTATCTAGCTATAGAAACGACTGCACGGGGGAACGGATGTCCGGCGCGGTTTCCTTCCTCTACAATTCTTCCTGCTCGTAATACTTGCTCGGCTCTTTCGTCGTGCCGTCAGCCAAAGCACACAAACGGCGAAACCCCGGCAGCATGGTCAGCCATCCCCATTCTCCTGCTGTTTCCACTACCTTTTGCTTCACCGTAGGGCGATCAACCAGTTTCTCCTGCTTGAGCAGAAACACAATGTCATCCAGGTCTTTTTGCCGTCCGGCGTTGAATTTTAGAATCACCAACCACTCAGGCGTCACCACGCGTAAACCATTGGGCAAGCCAATCGCCTCTTGCAAAGCCTTACGGTACAACTCTCGATAGCCATCCTTGCGGACAATCCAATCAACCTGAACCTTGTATTTGCCAACTTGCAAGGTGTAGCTGCTGCCGCCAAAACTCAACGGATGTTGTGGCGGCAGAGATAAGTGATTTGAGGCAATAATATCAACGTCTTTCGTCATGCGCGGACTGCCGTAAAAGTGCATCGCCAGTCCGCCCGCTACCGCCCATTCAATCTCTTCCTGAGCTGCCAGTTGACCGGCTTGCTGCGCCGCCTCCACCCCTGTATCGCTTGAAATCATGGGGCTGGCGGCATCGTTGTGCAGCATACGCTCGACCAGTTGTTTGTAGTCATCCTCACTCATTGGTTTACTCCCTCCACCCAGCCCAAACCGTAGCATTTTCGGTTCGTGACTCAACGGGGTGAGAAGGCAAAGAGTTTCGTAGTCCTGCCTTCAGGTGGCAGCCTTCGCCTTCTAACGCTGCCGCCTGAAGGCGGGACTATGAAACTATCTTCTGGACGCAATTGTTGGGCGTCGTATTCAGGCTTATGTAGCTTCTTCTTTAGACTGCAAGATACTTGTGCTACCTTTCTTCCACGCGCTAGCAGTAAACGACTTGAACCTATGTGATTCTGGTGATTCCTGTATTTTAATGCTTCCACATTCCATACATTGATAAAGGTCGAGTTCAGCCCGGATCGTATGACCTGAGAGAATGTCAGAAACAACCTCTTCGTTTTTAATACTCTCAACCGGATACCCAAGGGAGAAGTAACTGCGTATCCACTCTGCACGTTTATCTTGCAGTAATGCGTCTATAAAAGCATTGATGTCCTTGGATATATTTTGATAAAGGATTTCCTCGTCTTGATCTCGGATAATTGCTCCTTTGTAGGGGATATTGTCAGTGGTATCGGAAATAATGCCGCCGCAATCACAGCCAAGTTTTGACATTTTAATACCTCCCAAGATTCCTACGACTCGACCAGACGCCTAACGCTCCGGTTGATGCGATTGTTAGATTGCGCTTTAGCGAAGGACAGACCACTTAACCAAAGTTGGTTGACCGTATAGAAATTCGCCTTTCGCCTGTATAAGCGATTCGTCGTTGATTACCAATCTCTTTGCTAAAACTTCTTCCAGTTCATTATGCCTCTGTCTGTCTTCGGGTAATGCTGGATGGGTTTCCAGATTGGTTCTGCCTTCATCAAAAGCCTTTCTCCACCGCAGCCAAATCTGCCAGTCCTCCATTGCTAATCGAAAAGTCTCCTCGTCAATTCTGTTCAGCAGATAAACATCCGACCAGTCATTTGTAGCGTCATCCCATCGGCATTCGTAATAATGCGGCACACCATCAAGGTCAGCAATGCCGCCTCGTGCGCCATCATACCAATCGGTAATTGTATGGACTATATCATGTGCTGGAGTTCGCATATTTACTTTTCACTGTCGAAAGCAATTTACTGCGCCCGTTCAGCGGTGCTACAAACAGCCTTGTGGATGATTACATAACGTGCACTTCGCGGCCTCGGCTGCCACGTCTTGTTAGAAGCTGCGCTTTGCAATGAATCATCTCGCTCCTGAACGCTTTATAGTTAACACAACCACTAACACCCCATCAGACAACGCGTTCGTTATTGTTCCTACAATGGTTGGAATACCTGGTCTCACATTTATTTCTGTCGTTATGCCGGTTACTACAGAATCATAGGTAGGTCTTGCGCTATTGTCCCCCTCACTTTGTCCTTTCTGTATGAAAATCCGTTTACGGATGTCGAATCTAAATCTCGTCAAATGAATCGTGTCGCTATTCGCATTCAGCTTGATTCCCGAGATCGAAAGATTAAGAAAAGTCGGGGCAAGACCGCCGCCCGGTTCAAACGCCGCATAGGTCACATCGCTTACCTCCAAACTACTCGCCTCAGCGACATTGTAAAGGTAAGTGGCGACCAGACTGTGGTGCTTGAAAGGCAAGGAAGAATTGAGTTGCTTTACAACAGCCTCTAAAGATGGGGGATAGTCTGTTTTTGCAGTAGCGATATTTGAAGCAATGAGCAGTTGTAACTGTACCTGATACCCAATTTCGCCATGCTCTATTTCAGAAGATGTCGGCTTAGAGTTTTGAGTTTGTGCTGCACTAGGGCTTGAGCATGAAGCAACCAGGATAATCAAAAGTAGCCCAGACAATATAGGTTTCATGGTTTTGTACCTCGATAATTTAATAGGCATTTAACGCTCCCGTTCAGGGGGTGCGGGAACGGTATTGCAAGTACGCATGAGAATTGCGCTGCTCACACTTCCGTGCATACCGTGGTTAGGTGCCGCCTTTAGGGTCCAGTCCGAGTTCCGCGTTGAAGAATTTTCGCCTTCTTTGAATTTCATCTTTACTTTCTTTGCCTCCAAGATGCTGATTGATTACATCGTCATCCGAAATACTATTGGGAACTAGCTCTGTAGTCGAAAAGACTTCCACCCCAGAATCAGGATCATCATACAATTCAAATGCATCGCAGGCTTTGAGGTATCTTTGCTTGACGATCTGACCATAGTGATTGTGATACTTTTCCGACGCATACCTTTTTGCCTCTGATTCTGCTTTTGATATTGCCTCATCGAATGAACGAGCGCGGATTAACACAACGCGCTCCTCTATTAGTGTCGCTTCTGATCGTAGGAAGCATCCAGTGAAGTAGGTTTTCCATCAGCCTCTGTTCTGTACACTGTTTTCACCCCAAACCATTTCCACGACATTGTTTTCCTCAAAGTGGCTTCACAGTCACCTAAACCAAGTAGCCTGATTACTGCCACGATAGATTGCTGGCTTCCTGATTTTGCGGCGTGACTTTTTTCTCTTTCAGGTTCGCCGTCCACAACGCTTGATGCTGGCCGTTGGCGTCCGTGTAGGTAAACGTGATGGTGAATTGATTGGCGGCTGAATCGGCATCGGGCGCGGCCTGCCAGCCGTCTATCGTTATCGCTTCGCCGTTCTTCTGGCGGTGATACACCGTCGCGTATAGATATTGTTGAACGGTGAAATTCTCTTTGCGGGACTTGCTCTCGCGGATCAGGCGTATGGCTTTTTGCGGAGCCGGTTGTCGCCACTCGGCAAACAACACGACGGCATCTACGGCAACAATCGCCAGCGGCACCATCACCAGAACCAGCTTTGGCCAGTTACGCAATGCTCTTCTCATGCTTCTATTGTACAAAAAAACTCGCGCCGGTCTAATCCACCAGCAACCGACAATTCGCGCACTTGCCTTCATCCTCGTCGGCGGAAATTTTTGCGCCGCATTCCCGACACGATTGCTGATAGCGGCGCTTCTCGAACTGCACATACAACGTCAACACCAGCGCGCCGATTAAGATGGTGAGCAAAATTCTCACAACCATTCCTCCAGACCACTCTACAAATTCCGCACCGCTTCCGGCAAGCATTTTTCTGCGTTTACGCGCTCGATGATTTCGCCTCGGCCATCTGCAAATTGTCGTTGAGTTGTTTATCGCTGCGGACGCGCCAGATTTTGCTGTCCAGATAATAATGCGTGAACGCGCCGCCCCACACGAACGCCGCTACATAGCCGCCCGGCGGCACTATGGTGTAATGCGGTATGTGATAGGCCGCGCCGAACAACACCGCCAGCCCCATATACCGCCAGACATTTTTGTTGATGATGGAGGCCAGCCCAAAACTGGTGCCGGGTTTGTACTTATTGCGATTGTGAAACCAGATGATGCGGTGATATTGAATGTTGTGATAAATCGTCAGCGTCGCTACCAAGGCCAGATCGCCCTGCGCCAACGGTTCAAGCAGTCGCGGGACAATCCAATGCACAGGCAAAGCGGCAGCCAGCAACAGCAATTTCGGCGCGTTTATCGGCTGTTTCAAATAAAGGCGCTGCGCTTGTCGCCCCAGAAAAAGCAGTAGCGAAATGATAAACCCGAACAGCACCAGATTGGTAAACCAGGCAAACGGGCCGCTCTGCGTAGTGAAGGGAACGCGCTCTTTTGCCGCCACCCCGTATTGCATAAAATGCAGCAGCGGATAAGTCATGCCTAAAAAGATAAAGGCACGGTCTATCAAATTATCCATCTCGGCAAGGTCACGATTTTTCTTCTTGTACAAAATCATGAAGCCGTAGTGTTGTTTGACCAGATGATAATAAGCCCACAACGAAGCGAACAGAAAAAAGCCTGCCGCCCACATCGCCGTGCCTAAAAAATTCAAGCGCGCCAACCACACCATCAGCGGCCCAAAGGCGAACCATAGAAGGCTGCCGTAAAATAATTTGCCGCGTTTGCGGCGTTCGTCGCTATCGGCATAGGTGCGCGATATAGTGCCGTATATGTGCGGGCCGTCGAACCCCAAAGCCCAAATCCACACCACTATGGCCAGCGATACGCCGAGCTTGAGATTGGCGAACAATAAAATATAACTGGCGATGACGCTGCCGATGAACCAAACCAAATCGTCTTTGCGGCTGATCATCCAGCCGCTGGAAATCAGCTTTCGTTTCTCTTGAATCGCAACTGCCGCAGATGCCATATCACCTCCCAGATGCGTAAAAAGATGTGCGCTCACAGGCGCTGATTAAGTTGTTGAACTGATGGCCAAGTGATTCAGGCCCGATGCAAAATGGCCTTTGTCTGCTAAGGTCGCCAAGTTTATCACAAAGCCAAAGCCTCTAGCCAAATTCTAAACTGCGGAGCGCCGTTTTGGAAATGCGGCGAGATAGCGAGCAGAAAAATTCATGGATGAGAAAAAAATGCCGGTTTGAAGAAACCCATCATGGCGCTGCCAACAGTCCTTTTTGCCTTTTTATAGCGAGTTGCAGAGGTATGCGATTGGTTGAGAGGCGATCTGTGACCGCCTCTCAACCTTACTTCTTTGCGGGTTTCTTTTTGCTAGTGCGAAATAAATCTTTTACGGCTTCTGCGTTGGGCAGAAAGGCTTCCCAGATTTGCGGCGCGGAAGCGCTCAGTTCCAGAAAACCTTTGAAGCGTTTATCGAACTCCTCTTTGGTCTTCAAGTAAGCCGCAAAACTGGTCGCCAGATAATTCTTGAAAAAATCCTGCACTACGTCTTCGCGGGCGCGTAGCAGTTGGTACAGAAACGGAATCGGCAACAGGTTGGTGGTGCTTTTCTCTTCTTCAAGAATAATCTGCATCAACACCAGTTTGGTTACGTCTTCTTTGGTTGTCGAATCCATGACCAGAATTTCGTGACCGTCGCGAATCAATTTCACGAGGTCTTGATAATTGACATAACTCTGAGTTTCGGTGTTATAGAGGCGACGATTGCCATAGCGCTTGATCACCAGTGTATTGTCATCGGCTGCTTTCGGCTGTTTTTTTCTTCCCATAAAACTCCTTTGCGTGCGTTCGTGAAGCCTTCGCTCGACCCTGCCTCTATCTGTTTGATAGCAGAAGTATTCTATGTCGCAATTGCGAACAAATGCAAGAAAAGATTGCCCTGTAAACCTATCAGCAGAGGATCACTTCAAGTTCTATTGGGCTATCTCTTGATATTGGCTTCAAGCGCGTTTGAATAATACTTCTCGCAATTGCGAAATAAATTTCTTGACAGCAAAAGATATTCTGCTATTCTAAGGGGGCGTAGCAAGAGCAGCGAATAAGCAAAACGAATCATTCAAGCAGTAGAAAGGAAGGTAAAGAATATGGCAAGCAAAGCGAAAACCTCGAAGAGCCGTAAGGCAACGAGCGCAAAGAAGGGGCAATCTCAGAGCGCCAACCACGCCGCCGCCGATGCGACACAGGCGACCGAGTGGGCGAAACAAGTGGTCGAACACTTGGTCGAAGCGCAGAAGCAATGGATTGACATCACCCAGCAGCAGAACGCTCTGGTGGTGAAAGCCTTACAGGAGGCGCTGGCGTTTTATCGCACTGCGCCAACGCCGGCGCTCGGCGATTGGGCGCGGCAGGGCATAGAAGGCTTTGTGGAAGCGCAAAAGCGTTGGGCGGAAGTCGCCTGGCAGCAAAGCCAACAGGTGTTCGATTCCATGCGCGATAACGCCGGTTTTGAGGCGACGGATGTGATGCGCTCGGTTGCTGATTTCGCCGGGCAGGGATTGGAAACTCTGGTGAGCGCCAGAACTCAATGGCTGGATTTCGCCGCTAAACAAAACGCTCAGGCCATCAACGCGGTGAAAGCCGGACTCGGCCTGGATGAGTCTTCGCCTGCCGCCGCGCTCGCTGATTTCGCGCAGCAGGCCATGAGCAATTATGTAGAGGTGCAGAAACGCTGGCTCGATCTGGCCTTGCAGATGCCCTTTGTCAACGTCACCGCGAAAAAGTAAGGCTTGAAAATCACATCAGGTTTTTGACCGCAAAGCACACCCTGAACCCCCAAGACCTGGCGTCTCTATTTACGCTTGGTGTCCCTGATGTGCTTCGCGGTGACAGGCTTGGGGTTTTGCTTCTTAGGAATATGGAAGATATAGCCTGCAAAACGTGAGTAATTTTCCCATGCCTTGTACGGGCGACCCTGCGGTGGTCGCCCCGCCTTGAAAGCTAATGAATTTCAAGGCGGGGCGACCACCGCAGGGTCGCCCGTACAGGGTTGCAGATTATTTTATCCACATTCCTAGGCCGTCGAATCATCTATCGAGAGCCAACTGCAAGCCCGTGACTGGCAAGGATGTGAGTCTCTTGGCCGCCAACCAAACCTCTTGCGCTATTGCCGGGTCAAAGCGATTTCTGCAAGCCGCAACGCCAATGAATCAAGAAGGCGAAGTGGTTTCGCATAGTTTTAAGTAGGCGCTTGCGTTCGTTTAGGTTTGGTGATTTACTGTTGGCGCATTGCTGGGAAGGGCGCTGTCGGGCGATGGTTTCGGCCTCCTTCTTCATCGTTCCGCAAGCCTCTGCGGACGCTTACATCGTATAGCATTGCTGGAGAAATTTATGGCGAAAGAGTCAACCTCGAAACGCGCATACCCGTGGACAACGACGATCAAAAATGGCCAGGTCACCTTGCGCTTGATGTCTCCGCAGGACGGCAAAACCATGCTTGCCTTCACGCAGTCTTTGCCGGAAGAAGACTTGGTGTTTCTGACCGTGGACATTACGCAGCCCGGCATCGTCGAGCGTTGGGCGAACAGTTTGCAGAGCGAGCGCATGAAAGTTGTGGTGGCGGAAGTCAACGGGCAGGTGGTCGCTTACGGCAGCCTGACGCGCAACGAACCGTTCTGGACTCGTCATCTGGGCGAAATTCAAATCATGATTGTTCCTGAATATCGCGGACGCGGCTTGGGGCATATACTGGCGAACGAAGTTCACGCACTGGCGCAGGACAGCGGCTTGCAAAAAATCATCGCCCGCATGGCCGCAGACCAGCGCAGCGCCGTGCAGGTGTTCGAGACTATGGGCTTTCGCGTCGAAGCGCTGCTCGCCGATTATGTGATGGACAGAGCCGGCAAGACCCATGATTTGATTGTGATGTCTTACGATGTCACCGGCTTGACGGAGTGAACCAAGCGCCACCAGATTGGTGAACGCGCCGTTTCACGCGCTGCGATTTTATCGCGTACTTTCCCTTGAGGCTGGAGCCGCGTGCGTACTCCTTAGCTCCTAGTCCTCAATTCTTAACAAAACCTTGAAACTGGCTCTGGTAGCCGGTTTCACGTCTTTGATAAAAATCAGGCAAGGGAAATAACCGTCGTCTTCGGGAGGCGAAAAGCGCAGGGCGAAGGACTGGAGAAAAAGGACTCTGTGACGGAGTAAAAGTGAAGATGGCAAAGACTTTGAATCACCGATTGACTTCGATGGACGCCAGCTTTCTCTATTTCGAGAAGAAAGAATGTCCTATGCACATAGGCAGCATCAGTGTCTTTGAAGGTGAAATCCCCTTCGCCCGTTTCGTGGCAAACGTCAACGCGAAGTTGCATCTGCTGCCGCGCTATCAACAGGTGGTCGCACCCGACCCGTTTAATTTGGGGCATCCGACTTGGGAGCATGATGCCAACTTCGACATCAAAAAACACATCTTCAAAATTCAGCTTGATAAACCCGGCGATGACGCGGCGTTGATTCAACTGGGGACGCAAATCTTTACGCCGATGATGGAGCGCAGCAAACCGTTGTGGGACATCTTTCTGGTTTATGGCTTGCAGGGCAAACGCACGGCGATGATTGCGCGAGTGCATCATTGCATGGTGGATGGCGTGTCGGGGGTGGACTTGCTCAAGATCGTGCTGGATTTGACGCCAGAGCCTGCGCCTGCGCCGCTGCCGAAATTTGCGCCGCCGCCACCCAAGCCCGACCCTACGCGGCGCTTGTTCGACGCCTTGCTTGGCAATATGCAGGAAGGCATGGAGCGCTGGATGGAATTTCAAAACGGTTTGTTGAATCTGGCGCAAGCCTTCACGAAAGACGAGTCGCGTGCGGCCATGCAACAGGCTGGCGGCTTGCTTCCGGCGCTGGCCTCGCCGGTTGCGTTGATGCCTTTCAATCAGCCCTGTGCCGGGGCGCGCAAACTGGTGTGGAGTGAATTTTCCTTCGCCGAAGCCAGAGCCATACGCGCTGCTTGTGGCGGCACGGTCAACGATGTTGTTTTAACGGTGTTGTCGAGCGCGGTGTCACGTTATGTCCAATTTCATGGTCAACCCATCGTCGGCAAAAAGCTGCGCGTGATGGTTCCGGTGAGCCTGCGTCAAGAAGAGCAGCGCGGCGCTCTGGGCAATCTGGTGTCGTTGTTGCCGGTAGAAATTCCGCTGGACCTCAGCGATCCTTTGCAGCGCTTTCGCTATGTCAACGAAAAGACTGCGAAGATGAAAAGCGGACGAGTGGCGGAGGGCTTGAATCTCTTTTCAGCCTTGATGGGCATATTGCCGCCGCCGGTTCATGCGTTGGCAGGAGCGTTGGCGAGTGCGCCGATTCCGGCCTTCAATATGGTATCAACCAATGTGCCTGGGCCGCAGGTTCCGCTTTACGCTATGGGCAAACGCATGGTGGCGTATTACCCGTATGTGCCTGTGGGCTACGGCATAGGGTGCGGCTGCGCGATTATGAGCTACGACCAGAAGTTGACCTTCGGGTTGACCTCGGACACAGTGGCGATGCCCGATGTCGAAAGGCTCAAAGCTTTTTTAGAAGAAGCCTTCGTCGAATTGCGAAACGCGGCAGGCGTCACCGAGATCAAACCGCAAGTGATGAAAGTCGCCAGAGGCAAGCGCAAATAAGTAAAAAGTAAAAAGGCAAAAGGCAAAAGTAAGCGGGCGCATTGCATCGTGCAGCGATAGAGGTTTGGCGTTGCGATGGTTTTGCCCGATTCACAAAAGCCTTCACCGAATCGCTTTGACGGCTACTCGTCGTCAGGGGTTCAAGGCGGTCGCCAGATAGTTTTCATCAGCGAAAATTTGCGAATGCAAAAGACCGACTTCATAATGACAGCGAAAGTGATGCAAGGTAGAGAAAGTCGTTTCGCCATAGGCGAGAGCTATCGGTAGGAGGAGAGCGGATTGAACCGTATTCTGGTTTTGGCCTTGGTGGTGGTTGCCGTAGTTATCGGGATAAGAATTTTTGCCAAGCCGCGACGGCGCGGTAATCAAGCGCGCTCCACTAAACGCGAGCGCGAGTTGTATGAGAAACTTTTACGCAAGGCCTTCGGTGATGCCGAGCAGGTAGAGCGACTAATCGAATTGGCAAGCGTAGAGAATCCGAATGGCAATCGCCTCGTCTGGATGAAAAGCGCCATTGATCGTTGGGAGCGGCATAATCGTTGAGCCAGCTTGGCAAGGAGCGCAACGCACTCTGTAACAAAGGTAGATTGATACTGTGGACATTTCGTGATGCAGAACCTTGGCTAGAAGTCTGGCTGAGTGATGGACAACTCTATGTAAAGGATCGCCTCACTTAATGAGGGGTGCAATGAAAAGTGAGACTCGGTTGCGGCTATTGGTTTGACAAGCTATTTTCGCCCGTGCGGGTTCGCAGCCCTGAAAGGGCACAATTCTATAGCCCAGTCCAACGGACTGGGTAGGCGCGAGCCATCCATTCCTAGCCCTGAAAGGGCGCTCGTTGACCGCGTGAAGCTCTTTCCTAGCGCGCTGCGCTAGGCTATAGAATTGCGCCCTTGCAGGGCTGCGAACAGGAAGTTTCTTTGTGCTGGCGTCTCACTTTTACTTGCACTCGATGGCGCATTCTTCAGCCGATTCGGGTTGCCAGACCAGCCTGAAATAGGCGTTAATCATGATTGAGAAGAGAGGGCAAACGATTTCATGGCAACATCACCAAAGGCTTTTCACCAAGAGATGCAAGCGGCAGAGCGCCCGATTTGGCTGGAAGCGTTCGCGGGGCTGGATTGGATGGCGCTGCACGCTTCGCCGGTCTATTACGGCTTGGGCGTGCCGCGTGGCGACCGCTCGGCGGTCATCGTCGTTCCCGGTTTTATGGGAACCGATCATTACCTGATGCCTATGTATTATTGGCTGCGACGCATAGGCTATCACGCTTATTATTCCGGCATCGGCTGGAACGCCGATTGTCTGGACCTACTGGTGGGCAAACTCTCACAGACCGTGCAGAAAGCGTTTCAAGAGACCGGCAGCAAAGTGCATCTGATCGGTCACAGCTTGGGCGGCATACTGGCGCGTTCCGCCGCCGAACGCAACGCCGAACAGGTCGCTTCGGTGATTACTCTGGGGGCACCGTTTCGCGGCGTGCGCTCGCACCCGCTAGTTCTGCAAACCGCAAAACTGGTGCGGAATAAAATTCTCATCAATCGCCAAGGCCAAGCGGATTATCCAGACACTTACCCGGACTGCTACACCGGCTTCTGCCAATGCCACGCGGTGACTTCGCTGCAAAAAGATTTTGACGCCATCCAGCAAACCGCGATTTACACCAAGACCGACGGCATCGTGGACTGGCGCGTTTGCATAGATGAAGACCCGTCAAGAAATTTTGAAGTCAAAGCCACCCACGTCGGTCTAGCTTTCAATCCTGCGGTCTATAGCGTGATTGCCAAACGCCTGACCAAGCGTTGAGCGTTGCCTGACTTTTCCTACTTGCAAGAAATTCTTTATCAACATAACGCGATGATTGACCGCAAGATATTTCAATAAAACAGCGCGCCTGATGAATCGAATGAAACGACACTTCCACGCCTCAACGCTCTTGCTGCTGGCACTCGGTGTTCTGCTGACCGGCGGCGGTTGGCCTGCCGCATCGTTTTCGCAGGCCGGGAAAAAATCGGCACCATCGGTCAAAGCCCCTGCACCAGCCGCGCCAAAAAATGCGGCAACGACAAAGGCCGCTTACCTCGGCTATGACGAAGCGAAGCCGATCCTCGAAGCCCTGCGCGACGCTTTGCCTGCGGCCTTGCAAAGGGCAAGCGCTGCCGAGTTGCCGAGCCTCTGGCCGCAATGGGTGGCCGCCCGTGACGCCGAGATTCGCTCGCGTTTGCTACAGGGCGATGAAGATTCGGTGATTAATTTTTTACTGTTTGGCATGACCTTCACGCGCCGCCCACGCATCACGCTCGACGCGCTGGCGCAGGCCGGTAAAGAGGTCAACAACAGCGCCAACAACGCCTTGCTCGACGCCATTAAATTGCGCGCCGACGATTTGATTCAAGGCATACTGTCGCCCGGCACGAATGAACGCTTGTTGTTTGCCCGGCGTCTGGCCGTCAGCAAAGGCTTCGATTTGCAAGCCGCAACGGCGCGGACGCAGTTGCAAGAGTATTTGCTCGGCACGCTGTCCCGCGTCTTGAATGAGCAATCGAGCTACGCCAGAATTCTGGAAGCGGCGCGCCTGTTGGGCGATCCCAGCCAGGAGTTTGTCGAACGCTCGAAACTTTACAGCGCTCGCGGTCTGTCGTCGGACACTTCGCTGTTGCCGAATTTCGCTCTTGAAAAAACTCTCGAAGCGATCACCGCACAAGGCTTGCTGACCGCAGGCAGCGTGCGCCGCGTCGCCATCGTCGGCCCCGGTCTTGATTTCACCGACAAACAAGATGGCTACGATTTTTATCCTCAACAGACTATTCAACCGTTTGCGGTCATTGATACGTTATTGCGTTTAGGGCTGGCCAAAGCCAACGACCTGCAACTCACTACGCTTGATTTAAGCCCGCGCATCAACGACCATTTGACGCGCTCGCGCCAGCGCGCCCTTGCCGGTCAACCTTACATCGTGCAATTGCCGCGTGATGAAAAAGGGCTGTGGAAAGAGGACGCCATCGCCTATTGGAATCGCTTCGGCGACCGCATCGGTACGTCTGCCACGCCCGTCGCCGTGCCGCCCGGAGCCATCGGCTTGAAAGTGCGTGCCGTCGCCATACGCCCGGAGATTGTCCGAATCATCACGCCGCAGGATTTGAATATCGTTTTGCAGCGCCTGAATCGTCCGGCAGGCGAAGGCTTTGATCTCATCATCGCCACCAACATACTGGTGTATTACGAAGTCTTCGAGCAGAGTCTGGCGTTGAAGAATGTCGAGGCGATGTTGCGACCGGGCGGTTTTTTATTGTCGAATAACGCGCTATTGGAATTGCCCACTACGAATGTGCATTCGCTCAATTACACCACAGTGGTCTATTCTGACAAGCCGAACGATGGCGATCACATCGTGTGGTATCAACGCGATGGCAAATAATCTTGGCGCTGGCGTCGCAACGTGCAATTTAAAGTGAGACTTGATGTTGACCAAGAGCTTGATTTTCTCTGTGCGGCACAGCCGCAAGCACTGGCCTAGTCGTTCCCTTTTGCTGCTATTTTTGGCGGACGCTTCAATCGCGTCAAGCGTTGTGCTATGATGCGTGCGCTGGCAACCTGTTGCACTCTTCACGCAAATTGAATTGGCAGGAACGTGCGAATGTTTTTTTTGAGGAGGCGCACATCATGAATTTTTCGTCCTGGAAAACCCTTCCGCGAAACGATTATTTTTCTGCTCGTTGGGCGCTGCGTTGCGCCTGCCTGATGGTGTTCGCTACGCTGGTCGCTGGCGTGGCTCAAGCACAGATCGGCGGCATTGATTCAGACCCCGGCGACCCCGGCAGCGGCGGCAAAAACACCATCAAAGGCAATGTCTATTATCCCGGCGGCAGGCGCTTGGATATTCGCGCTAAAGTGAAATTGCGAAGCCTTTTTGGTGGGGAACAATTCACGCTGACGGACGACAACGGAGCCTTTTCCTTTCGTCGTCAGCAAAGCGGAACTTATACGCTTATCGTTGATGCCGGAAGAGAGTATGAGTTGGCTACCGAAAATGTGGACATCATCGAACCGGCTCGCCGCCGAGACAGTCCCGGTATGGTGATCAATCTGGAGATCACTCTGCAACTGAAAAAGACGGTGCTGCAACCAGTCGGCACGGTGTCGGCACTGCCCTCGAAAATTCCCGAAGCGGCGATGAATTTTTACACTCAGGCGTTGGAGGCAGTGAAAAGCGGAGACCAGAAGAAAGCGCTGGAATTATTGGACAGCGCTTTGAAGGTCTTTCCGCAATATGTCGCGGCGCTCAATGAAAAAGGCGTGCAGTTGATGCGCCAGAAAGACCTGAATAAAGCGGCAGAGGCCTTGAACGCGGCCATCAAACTCGCACCTGAAGCGTTCACGCCGCGCCTGAATTATGGAATGCTGCTGGTGCAGACGAAACAGTATCCGAAAGCGGTAGATGAATTGTACAAGGCGTTGAAACTCAATCCGGCATCGGCAACCGGACATCTCTATATCGGTCGCGCTCTGGTGATGTTAAACAGCTTTGATGACGCCGAAAAATTTTTATTGCTGGCAGTACGCTACGGCAATGATAAAGACGAAGCCATCGAAGCGCATCGCTATTTGGGCGCGGTTTATATCGAAAAAAAGAATGTCGCACGCGCCGCTCAGGAGTTAGAAAAATATCTGGCCTTGTCGCCCAATGCCAAAGACGCCAAAAGCATAGGCGATTTAATCAAGCAACTTCGCACCTCGGCGAAATCGAATTAATGAAGTGATGAAATTTCAGGCTTGCTGGAGAAGTGAAAGGCCAGCGATGGTCGTGCGGGTACAAGGCTTTTCCGCATTGATGCCGCGTGAAAAAAAATGCGAAGCGAGTGCCAGCATAAATCTTCGTGCGTCAGAGCGGGGAAGAAAAAGCCAGCAAATCTTTTTAGTCCGCAAAGTGGGCGATAGATAATTGGTCCTCAATTATTTAAGGCGATGCCCTGAAACTGGCTCTGGTAGCCGGTTTCGTGTTTTGCTATATCAACCTGCCCAGTGCCTTACATCAGAAGGAATCCGTTTACTACGCTCCACTGCATACGCTTTTTGGGGGCGAGGCTTGACGGCCTATCAATCAAATTTCACCACCAAATCCGTTCCGTAATTTAGGCCAGCCACCTCGCAACCCATTTTGATAATATCTTCGATATTCTTCCTGCTGTAATTCGTACCAATCCACCAGCCCCCAGAGAGTTGATACGAGTTTGACTCAGCTAAATCTGGACGGTCAGGATAAAGCTCGTCCTTGGAACGAGCCACAAAGCGCCGTTTCTTCCCATGCTTTGGGCGCGCTGCGAAACGCTCAAGAAAACTAGAGTCTCTTTTTGAAAGCTCCTCAAAGATTTTACTCATCGCATCGCGTGCGCTCCTCGCCTCATAATCGCGACCTTGCAATCGAAACGGTGCGGACGCAATATGCCTTGGGCTAGTCTCCTGTGGTAAATACTGCTTCAAGTGCTTTGGTTTTTCTGGTATTGAGCCGGAAGATTTTACTTCAGTAAGATGCCTGATAGGTGAGCCGTTGGTGAGAAATGACGCAACCGTATCAGGCTCAGGTTTATAGCCGCAGAGACTTTCTACCTTATCCGCTAATAGCTCAATGAGAAGTTCTTCCGGTTCCTGTATGAGAGTACTCCAAGCCTGTGGCAAAGTTGCGCTTATTAAACGATCTCTAGCTACATTTTGATAATCTCTTCTTGCTGCTTCAAGAGCTTTGCCAGAGCAAGAAGAATCATACGCAAGGTATCGAGTTAGCCGCAGAAGGCATTCATCAATGCTCCGCTCAAGTAGATCGAGTTTATATACCCGTCGTTCTTGGTACTGCCCTTGCTCTCCAGGCAGATAAAAATGCCATTCTTGTCCATCCGTTAATACAGCCATTGGAACTCCTATGTGAAAGGCATATTCAAATAACTGTCTATCGGCTCCCTCACTTTGACCCACCTGTTTAACTTCAATAAATACCAGGGGTTTCTTGGCAGGATGACAGAGAGCATAATCGACCCGTCGCCCTTCTAAGGCATATTCTGGTGAAACTATTTGTGAATCAAAGATGGGCCATCCTAATATCTGTAGAATACGTAGCACTATCCCTTGTGAGACAGAGGCTTCATTAATAAATTGGCCAAGCCTAAGGTTATCTCGAATTTGTTCGATATGATCTTTAAGTTCCATGGCGCGCTAGATTATCAAAGTTAGCTAAAGAAGGCTACTTCTTAGCCTACTTAAAAGACCTAATAATTTGTGCCTTCCTCAAGGGCAAGAGGCGCTGTCGGCGGTTATCTTGATGTCGTCTATGTACCAGCCAGTGTAGCCGTTCAGGATTCCGGTTGCGCCGTCAAATCCAGCCACGAAGCGCAGGCGAATCGCTTTGCCGACAAACTCGTCCATATTAATTACCACTTGCGAAAAGACTCCGGCGCGGCCTCTCGAAGTCCACGCCGAGCGCGTGCCTAAAGGGTTTTTGGAAGTCACGACGCCGGTTACTTTGCCATCGTAGCCGCCGCTCATGATTCTTGCGCCCAAGTCTTCCCAGGTTGCGCCATCGTCGAGCGATACTTCCATCACGCCGCCATCAAAGCCCGGCTCGAAATTGTAGATGTGATAAAACGACAGGCGCACATTCGCGGCAGTAGCGGGAATGTGTACGGGCTTTTTCAAGGATAAAGTAGATAACAGAAAATCGTCTTTGGTTAAGCCCGGATCAACTACGTGATAAGACTGTGTGCCGCTCAAGGCGACGCCGCTGGCGGTGAAAAATCCTTTCTTGGGTTTCCAGCGCACGTTGCCCGAATCTACGTCATCGTTGAAAAACGTGAGCGACGAAGTGAGGCGTCCGATCTGTACTTTGAACGGCACAAGGATATTGCCTTGTGGCGTGGTCAAGGTCAGAACCATTTCGGCAAGCGCACCGCAACGCTGCGTGGCTGGCACCTGCACGGCAACCCCGTTTTCATTGCTCATCGTCGCGTTGGCAAGAATATTCGGGAAACTGAGCGGCGTGGGATTCTGCAAGCCGACAAAAGACAAAGTGGCCGCAGAGACATTTGCCGCAGTGGTCGCCGAAGCATTGCGAACCGCGATTTTTACCGATGCCGTTTCGCCGGGAATAAAAGATCGGTCGGTCGTGCCGTTGCTGTGCGTTACGCTGATGTCGTCAACCTCAATGTTGCCGACTCGCGTTGTCGCTACGTGGAGAATCGGCGTCGGCATCTCGCGTCCGTTGGTGACCACCAGCGCGAAGTCTTGATCCAACTCGACGCCATTGAATGGCTCGCCATCACCGGCAATGATCGTCGGTTTGACGCGCAGCACAAAGGGCCCTGTAGTTCCCGCCGGAAGCCGTATGCCTTGCGCGTTATTTAAGAAATCGGCCTGGCCACCGGCTTTTGAATATTGACCTTGAAAGACGTTGCCTTTATAGGTCACGCCGTTGATGGTGAGTTCAAGATTCAATTGATTCACATAAGGCGCATTCGACAACGGCGTGCCGGGGGCGTCGGACCAAACCAGCATAGCGCGAAACTCTTTCGCAGGGTCGGTGATGACGCCGGTGATTTCAAAAGGCTGGCCGCCGCTTTGCGTGAAAGTGCGAGTCGGCGATTCGTCATAAATGATGCGGTCGGTCGCCTCAAACATTCGCGCAATGTTCAACAATCCCCAGCCCTGTTTGGCTCCCGGCAAATTATCGTTTGCGCCTTTGCCACTCAGATAGCTGGTTGAATTGAGCAGCATCGCTTTAACCAGAGCGGCGCTGGGTTCAGTCGCAAAGCGCGTCTTCAACCATTGAAAAGCGAGCGCCGCGCCGCCGGTGACCAATGGCGTGGAATGGCTGGTTCCCGATGACCAGGTATAGAGCGTTTGGTCGCTGGGAAAATAATGATCGCACACGCCTATGTCTTCATTCTTTTTGGGCGCATAGGCAGGGTCTTGCGTTGCCGCGCCCGTGATGTGCGTGCCGGGCGCGACCAGATCAGGTTTGGCGCGACCATCCTGCACCGGGCCGCCGGATGAAAAATCCACGATGTCTTGTACGTTATCGGCAAGCGTACTGCCGACGTTGCAACCATCTTTGAGCGGCACGCCGTTGGCATCGCTGGGGCGAAAGCCTTCGCTTGCGCCAACCGTGATGACGTTTTTGGCAGTGCCGGGCATGGCTATGGATTGCGGCGCATCTGCGCCATCATTGCCAGCCGAAAAAATCACCACCATCTGTTGATAGCCCGGCGTGTTGGGGTCTATGTCGCGGACAAAGGTATCGAAAGCGCGACTGTCGCTGTTATAGACATTACAGAACCCCAAATCCAAGGTGCATAATCCCCAGCTATCATTGGTGATTCTAGCGCCTTCGCTGTAAGCGGAAACGAAGAATTGCGACAACGACAGGTTCTCTACGAAATCGTTGTTGTCGTCAAACAGACGCGAGACGCCCAGGCGCGCAAACGGCACGACGCCAAGCCCGTATTGATAACCCAACGCATCGCGGAAGGCACTGGTCGCGCCATTGTTGTTACCGGCAATAATCGAAGCGTTAATGGTGCCGTGGCCGAACGGGTCATGGGTCGGCGTGGCGGATGAATTGTGCGTGAAGTCGTGTTGATAAGCGATGCGCGAGCGCCCCTGGTTGTCGAGAAAATCCGGGTGCAAAGTGGCGGCAGAAGTCGTGCCGTTATCCAATCCGGTATCGCCTATATCAATGACGAAATCGAGCGTGGCATTGAATCCTAGAGCGTTCAGAAAGGTCATATAACCGGGGCTGGCGGGGCGTGTAACCAAGATGTTGTTGATGGATTCATTGACCAGCGATCCGGCGATGATTTGATTGGCGCGTTCGTCGTGCAGTTTGAATTTCGACCAGCTTTCGATGGACACCACGTCGGGCAATTGCGCCAGTTCGGTGAGCCGCAAACATTCGATGAGGATTTTGATTTGCACCGTACCGGCAGCTTTGAACTCCGGCATCAATACCTTCACGGCTTGCGCTTTGATCTTGGCAATGGTCTGTGCCGCCTGTGGCCTATCAAGCACTTCGATGGAGATCGGCAGTTGTTCGACCGAATCAAGTTTGAGGCGCGGGTCAAGTTTATAAGCCGGATGAAAGGGCGCGTCCCATTGAATAATACCCGATTGCTGGCGCAAGGCTTCGACACGCGCCCGTTGCGTTGCTGTAGCCCAAATCAAATAAGCATTATTGGGAATGTATGAAACGATGTGCGCGCCGGTCGCTTTCAGCGTGTTGATGGCAGCATTGGTCGGCGGACCAAACAACTGCACCAAATGAAGGGCTGGCGCAGGCGTCTTTTCCTGACGCAGCGCGGGCGTGATTGATGGCTCCGGCGCAGTCGTATCAAGCTGCCCACGGCGCAGCAGAATGAGATTGAAATCGTCGCGCAGTTGCAGGCGCTCAAGCACCTGCGGGTCGAGCCTGGTAAAGCTTTCGTCGGAAACTTCAAGCAGGGTAAAAGCCCCGTATTTACGGGCTTTTTTTACGCTTTTGGAAGCGAGCAAACGCTCTGCAAGCGCCGCCTCTTGGTGCGGCACTAACAGCTTATGCGCCGTGCCGGGGCTGCGATATGTAAGCGGCTCGACATTGGCCTTCGCCGAAAGGCGTTTGGCCAAGGGTTCATCGGCCACTTGCGACAACGATTTTTTATCGCTGAAAGATGAAGCGCGCCAATTGCCGGACAGGGCGACCGCGAGCAGTAAAACCGTGATGGTGAGAATTTTTACAGCGCCACTCTTCATGAAAAACACAACCTCTATGAAAAAATAGACAGTAACTTTAGCTTATCAACGGACTATCGCAAAGCCATCCGATTGCGGATGGCAGATTGCAGATTGCGGATTGTAAGGGAGATAAAAAACTGCTGTTTAACGCGCTCTTTCGTAAGGTGATGATTATGGTAGGATTTCCTCCAATCCGCAATCTGCAATCCGCCATCCGCAATTCCCTTGACCCTGTTTTGCCTTTCAGGTAGCCTCAAAAGTGCCGCGATTTGATGCGTAAATTATGGTGAAAAGCGGCGGCCTTTGTCTGATTGGGAGGGATGATTTATGAGTTCTTTTAACGAAACCACAAACTCTACGACGGCTTCCTCAAGCGAAGCCGATGAAGTCCGAAGAGTGTTTGCGGCGCTGCCGTTCGAGCAACGCCTCGCCACCTTGTTTAAGGTTGAATTGGATTTAGTTGCCGATGTCGTGGAAAACGTCGCGGCGGCGGTGTCAAATACCGTGGACGAGGTCGCCGACTATATCAATTGCGTAGTCTCGTCTGACCATCCTGCGCCCGATTCCGCAGACCCTACCGTTTAGAATCGGCAACTCCTGGCGCTGCATGGTTTTCGATATTTTGTAGTTCAACATCGCAGCGGTAGCCAACGATAGGCGCGCTGCACTTTCATTGAATTGACAAAGCGAGACGGCACATTCAATACCCAACGGAGAGGCTATGTCCGAAAGTTTGAAACTTCCCGACCCCCTGTTTAAGCTCATCATCCGCTTCAACAACGGCGAAAAATTTTACTTCATCACCGACGAACTGATCGCCGCGCACCACATCGCTGCCGATACGCGCTATGCGTTGGTGTCGTCGTTTGCTTTGCAAAATCCCAATGAATGCACGGCGGTCACGCTCATCAATTTGAATGACGTGGCTTTCATCAAAACCGAAAAAATCACTCTCGATGAATTGGCGGCGGAAAAACGCACCGCCGGTCTGCATTCGTTCGCCTCGGCGATGAATGAAGAGAATTTGCCCAAGACTTTGTCGCAGGTGAAATTTATTTGAAGTTGTTGCAATTTACCAACGGAGTCTTAATTCATGTCCAATCCCTATCGTTTATGCAAAGCGACGTTGCAGACCTTGGCGCTGACCTTGCTGTTGGTCTTGACCAACGGTTGTCAGGAGCAGAAGGCTTCGGTGGCCAACGCCAATACGAAAAATGCCAATGCTGCCAGCGCCAATCTCAACGCCAATAAAAGTGAAGGCATTGATGCCGGTCGCGCTCAGGCGTATATGAAAAAGCTCGTCGAATTCGGTCCGCGACCTTCGGGATCGGAAGCGATCAAGAAGACGCAGGAGTACATTAAAAGCGAGTTGAGCAGTTACGGACTGAAAGTCATGGAAGACAAGTTCGACGGCGTGACGCCCAAAGGAAAAATTGCGATGAACAACATCATCGCTGAACTGCCTGGCGAGAAGCCGGAGATCGTCATCATCAGCGGCCACTACGACACCAAATTGATGCCGGGGTTTGTCGGCGCAAACGATGGCGGTTCTTCGACCGCTGCGGTTTTGGAAACGGCGCGGGTGTTGGCCAAGACCAAGCCGGAATACACTCTGTGGTTCGTTTTCTTTGACGGCGAAGAAGCGGTCATCGAATGGCAGGGCAATGACAACACCTATGGCAGCCGCCACTTGGTTGCGAAGATGAAAGGCGACGGCTCGTTGAATCGCGTCAAGGCCATGATTCTGTACGATATGATGGGCGACAAAGGCTTGGACTTGAAACGCGATGATTCGTCATCGCCGTGGTTGGTGGATGTAATCTGGCGAACCGCCGCGCAGATGGGACAACAGAAATATTTTCTCGGCAACGATACGGCGATTGCCGATGACCATATCGCTTTTCGCGAGGCCGGAATTGCGGCGGTGGATTTGATTGATTTCAATTACGGGCCGGACAATGCGTACTGGCACAGCAATCAGGACACGCTCGATAAAGTGAGCGGCGACAGCGTCAAAATCGTCTGCGATGTGGTGATTCAAGCGTTGCCGGAAATTTACAAACAGTTAGACAACCGTGGCCACGCGGCAGGGAATTAAGCCGACAAGCAAAAGGAACATCAACCATCCGATGAAACGAGTTGCAGTCATAGCGGGCGATGGCATAGGCCCCGAAGTCATCAACGAAGCCGTCAAAACCATCGCCCTGGCAAAAGAAGTTTTCGCTTTTGAATTGTCTTTGGAGCCATTCGATTGGGGCGCGAGTAAATATCTGGCAACCGGAATCTCTATGCCGGAAGATGGCTTGGAGATGCTGGCCACAGAATTCGACGCCATCATCACAGGCGCTTTCGGCGACCCTCGCGTGCCGGACAACAAACACGCTGCCGATATTTTGTTAGGCATGAGATTCGGCCTAGACCTCTACATCAACCTGCGCCCGATTAAATTAATAGCCGCTAAACTTTGCCCACTCAAAGACGACCGCCGCGACAAAGTCAACTTCGTCGTCTTTCGTGAGAACACCGAAGGAATGTACGTTTTCATGGGCGGCAATTTCAAAAAAGGCTCGGCGGATGAAGTCGCCGTGCAGGAAGAAATCAACACCCGCAAAGGCGTCGAACGCATCATCACAGCGGCGTTTGAATACGCCAGAGCCAACCAGCGCAAGCGCGTGACCATGAGCGACAAATCGAATGTGTTGACTTACGGACACGATTTATGGCAACGCACATTCAAAGAAGTAGCGCCGCGTTATCCCGATATTGCAGCCAATCATCTGTACGTTGATGTGTTGGCAATGTGGATGGTCTTAGACCCAGAGCGCTTTGATGTCATCGTTACCAATAATTTATTCGGCGACATCGTGACCGATTTAGGCGCAGCCTTGCAGGGCGGTTTGGGGATGGCGGCTTCGGGCAATATTCATCCCGGCAAAGTCTCGCTGTTTGAACCTGTGCATGGCAGCGCCCCGCAATTCGCTGGCAAAAATGTCGCCAATCCCATCGCCGCTATCTTAACGTCTGCCATGATGCTCGATTATTTGGGCTTCAAAGAAGCAGCGGTCGCCATCGAAAATGCCGTAGAACTAGCCGTACAGCATGACGAAACTACGCAAGACATCGGCGGCAATCTGTTGACCACGGAAGCCGGTGACGCGATCCGGAAATATTTGCAAAAGGCTTGAGGAAAAAGACGGGGAGACCGGGAGAAGAGAAGAAGGGGAGACCGGGAAAATTAGATGCGATTCTCACTAACCTCTTTCTTAATTCTGGAATCAGCTTTGATACAATTTATGACGATAAAATCAAAGAGTCACCGTATATCTCCCCGTCTCCCCGTCTCCCGGTCTCCCTTACTCCCTTACTCCCTTTCTCCCCGTCTCCCCGTTTCTCCCACCCTCTTCTGTCTGACGCAGTTTCCCATGCCCGTTGGTCTTGGCGCGTTCCTGCATCTGTAAGCGCGTGGTGAATTTTGCCAGCGTATCGTGGATTAAGCTTTTTAAGCGGATCAGGCGGCTGCGGGTCGAAGACATCGCTAGAAAAGTTTGCTTCACCTCGTTGTTAACCGGCAACAGCGAAGTCATGTAAAGCGAGAAGGCTTCCGGGTCGTCCGGCAGATCGGGATCAAAGAGCGCCCCGGTTTCATTGAGGCTTTGCGCTGCTGTCACTAACTCTTGTCCGGGTTTTTTCAGACTCTCAAACAAGCGCGTCAACTCTTCATCGTGTTCCGGTTCGTCGGCAAAGGCTTCAATGCGGGCAATCAAAAACGGCAAGGTCTGGGTATAGCTGATCACTTTGTAGCGCACGATGCCGGAGGTGATTAAATTCAAGCGGCCTTCTTCCAACGGCATCACCGCATTGATCTTTGCCAGACAGCCGATGCTGCCCGGTTCCGGCACACTCTCTTTGCCGACGTTGGCGTTGTCGTGGAAGGAAAGTCCAAATAATCCGCCGTTCTCTATGGCATAACGCATCATCTCTTTGTAGCGCTGTTCAAAAACGTGCAGCGGCAAAATCACGCCGGGACAGAGAACCGTTGCCAAAGGAAAAATCGGGATTTCATCCGGCATTGCAAATTTCTCGGATTCCATGCCTGCAAGTATAACACCAAAAACAGAGGCGGCTAGAGAGCCTTGATAAAGAGTTTTGCGCTTAACAAACCCGACGCTTCATTCTAAAGTTTAGAAGAGAAAATTTTGACCGCGAAAGGAGACAACGATGGCAACTGTGATTCCCGAAAAGTATAAAGACCTGTTTGATAAAAAAGCCTTCGCCAATCTGGCGACGGTGATGCCGGATGGCTCTCCGCAAGTGACTCCGGTGTGGGTGGATTATGATGGCGCGTATGTGTTGGTGAACTCGGCGCGGGGGCGACAGAAAGATAAGAACATGAAAACTCATGCGACGGTGGCACTTTCCATACTCGATCCCGAAAATCCTTATCGCTATCTGGAGGTGCGCGGCACAGTGGCCGAAATCACCGAAGAAGGCGCAGCACAGCACATTGATAAAATGGCGAAAAAGTATATGGGCGTGGATAAATATCCGTATGCGCGAGACGGCGAAGTTCGCGTGCTGTACAAAATTGAGCCGACCCATTTCACCTTCATGGGTTAAGGGAAGAGGAAGACAGTATCCTCTCCTAATGCCGGTTGAGAAGCGGTCTGTGACCGCCAGCCCAGCGGCCACAGACCGCTTCTCAACCGTATGCTATTGCTTTCCGCCTCCCTGAGAAGTTCGGCAGCCTTATCAAGTCTGCGAAGTTGGGTGACAGCATAAAATCCTGTGCGCGAGCATGGTAGGAGAGGGCGTTTATAAATTCTTCAACCCGTGAAACGGGCGACAGGAGCCAGTTTCGCGTCGTCTATCGCTGGTGTCGCGGACTGCAAAGGTTTTGCGCTTGCTTTTCTTCGCTCTGACGAACGGGGCTTTGTGCTGTCACTCGCTTCGCGGGTTTGGTCGAGTCCTTATCAATTTTCAGACTCCATTGAATTTTTCCACCAGCACTTGGTGGCGATAATCGAAGACCTTTTGCAGTTTGGCTTTCACCAACGCGCCGCCAATTAAATTGCCCAACCAGCCCAACGGCAGCGCATACTCGATTTCATCAATCATCATGGTCGTGCCGTTGGCGGTCGGCTCGAAACGATGCCGGTGTTGCCAGTAGGCGAACGGGCCTTTGCGTTGCACATCAACAAACAGACGATTGGCAATATATTCGGTGTGTTCGGCCTCCCAGGTCTGCGCGAAGGGGCCAAGATAGGTTTTGATAATCGTCTGTGCGCCGACTTTAATATCGTTCGGATACTGTATCACCGCTGTGCGTTCCCACGGCGGCAGCAAAGCGCTAATGGCTTGCGGCTGTTCGTGAAAAGCAAAGACCACTTCCGGCGCGGCTTCCAATTCGGTCTGCTTGATAAATTTCCTCGTCTTCATTGCTGCAACTATCTCATACCGGATGACTACAGATAAAGAAAACGCGACGCCTTGAATCGTCAAGGCGTCGCGTTTTTCTAGTATCAAGCCAGGCGTGTCGTAAATGATTAGTTGCCGTCTGGCGGAATCCGTTTATAAGCGGTGCCTTTATAAACGACGATGACTTTTTCATTGGCCGCAAAACCGTTGAAGAATTTTTGCAGGCTGGAATATTTTTCCAGCAGCCCTTTGTACACCTCGCTGTCTTTGATGACAGTGACGAAAGGCAGTTCTTTATCTTTGCTGTATTTTTGATCGGTCCAAATATCATCAAGCAGAAAGAAGGTTTTATCGTGGACTTTGCGCGATGCCGAAGCCCGCAATTTCTCTTTGCGAACATCGCGTTCATCGCGCAGCGAAGTGGATTTTTCAGCTAACCCGGCAGGGCGATTCGCGTCGCCTGTTGCGGTCGCAGGCGGTTGCGCGTCGTTATCGCTGGGACGTATGGTCGCGCCTTTCGAGTGATTATTTCTGGCAGTCACGTCGCCGCTCGTCACTCCGGGTTTGATGGTTTTGGCCGCCACCTCTTTGTCGGTTTCAGGAACGCGCAACGCTTTGGAAGCGTCTATGTGCCCCAACTCTTTTTTTTCGGGTGTCGCTGGTTTTGCCGGTTGAGCAGGAGGCGCAGTCGCTACGATGGCCGTAGGTTCGCTGGCGCGTGCCTGCCGGTCATCGGCGTGAGCGCGGTTTTCGGCAACCGTTGAAGTATCGCTTTTAGTTTCTTCTTTGGCATCTTTTGCCAGAGCGGGTTCGGTGGCCGGTGGTGTAAATCCGGCGACCGCGCCAGCCGCAGCCGCGCCCTCATCGCTATTTCGGGCAGGCTGATTGTTCGTATTGTCGCCGACATAGGCTTCCGGCTTGGGTGCTGCCGGATTTGTTTCTTTTGTTGCTGTGTTGCCGACGGACTCCTCGCTGTTAGCCGCACGACTCTGCGCGCTTTGTCTGTCGTGGTCGGCTGATGAAGTGGTCGCAGGAGATTGCGCCGTAGCGTTAGGCGAGGAATTACGCTTCTGTGAAATGAGTAACGGTATGCTGATGGCCACTACCAAGGTTGCGACTGCCGCGAGCGCAAATCCAGGCGTCGTCAACAAACCGAGCCAGCCCTTCAAGCGTTCGGCAAAACCGTTCCGCGTTGCAGACGAAGAGGCTTGCTCGGTTGCGATGGTCGTATGAATAGCGGCTGGTTCTTCAGCGGCTGCACTGATGATGGCGGGAACTTCCTGTTCCATCAAACGCGCAAGCGCGATGACGTTGAAGCGACAGGGCGAGCATTGAAACAAATGAATCTCGTAGCGCGAGGTTTCGGGCGCGGTTAATACGCGCTCCAAATAGAGGCTGGCTATATCGGCATCAAACCCTTCGCAATGAAATTCTGTTGGGGGCTGCTGCTTGAAATAACTTTGCAGCAGTTGATTGATTGCCGTGTCTTCGATGTGATTTGACTTCTCCATTTTCTTACTGCTTCTCCTAAAAGAGAACGCCTTCGAGTTTTTCGCTTGCGAAATTTTTTCGCTCAATTTTGCGCCACTGCATCGCCGGGGCTAGCGGCTTTATCGGTCTTGCGGTCGGCAGATTCATACAGATATTCCTGCACGCTGATGTCCATCTCTTCCGCCGCCAGCGCAATCGCTTCGTTGACTTCCTGGCGATTGAAATTGTGGTCACGCGCCAGACTCTTTTCGACCAGTTTGCGGATGCGCTTCTGCACTTTGGTGATCCAGCGACTGACCGTGGCTTCGTGAACCGCAAACATCTGACCGATCTCTTTCAAGGTCAAATCGTCGTAATAATAATAAGCCAGCAACAAGCGCTCACGTTCGTCTAAAGCGGCAATCGTGTTTCGCAACGCTTCGGTCACAGCGGTGCGATAGCGCTCGCGTATAAACGTGATTTCGGTTGTCGGCGTCGCCTGTTGCAACTCTGCGGCGTGCGCCAGGCGCTCCATATCTTCCGGCTCTTCGGTCTGCACATAGCGACTGGTCTGACGATGCGAATCGGCGGACAATTGAAAGACGACGGCGCGCAACCAGCCGCGCAATGAGCCGCGCCCCGAATAAAAGGTGAACTTCGAGACCCTGGTGCCTTCCACTTCACGCACTCCGTATAATTCTGCGAAGGTCGAATCGGCCAACTGTTCGGCAGCGCCGCCGTCCTGCGTCATGGTGCGCGAAATATTAATCAAATAGCCGCGATAATCCTTGAAAAAATCTTCCCAGGCTTGGTCATCGCCTTTGGCGCAAGCGGTTGCCAGACACAGTTCATCGCAATTTAACGAAGCGAAATAATCGGCAACGGCCTGGCGTTCTTCGGCGCTCGGTTCGCCGTGGTCGGCGGCGAAGATCGGGGACAGATATTTTTTTGCCGATGCCAACAGCGCCGCCGCCATCGCTGCATCGCTGACGCTGTAGCGCGTCTTGATGCGCTCAAGCGTTGCCACTATCTCTTGTTGAAATAGCTTGTGGAATTCTTCGACCGTCATCCCTGTCTCCGCTCACTCGGAGTGAGCCGCTTCGTCTGCTGCGCCGTTTGCAAATTCAATCATCCATATCCTAACACAAACCCTTGAGCATTCAAGAAACCGAAAGCCCTACGGTGTGCGACGACGCCAGCGCACCGCCGCCAGAGCGATAGCGCACAACGCCAAGGTCAGCGGAAAAAATTCTACGACATAACGCGGCTCAGGATTTGGCATCGTCGTTAGAAAAGCGAAACGCGGCACCACCAACAGCGCGACCAGCAACAACCAGCGGCGCGTCTTTGGGGTGCCGCACAAGACCACTGCGCCAGCCATTGCCAGCAGCGTGTATAACCACAGGATGCCCAAAAAGAGCGGCAGCCAGAATTGCTGATGAATTTCGGTGTCGAACTCTTCATCGAGTTCACCGGCGAACGGGTAATACTCGGAATGCGTCGAGAACCACAGATAGCGGGCGCGTTTGAGCGGCGTGATGACATAATAACGAAACGGATGACGGGCTTTGCGCTCGCTGGCGATTTGCGCGAACCCGGCGTCAATTTCCGGCGTCATCATCACGGTTGCCGGTTGTGATTGCGGCGCTTCTTCCTCTTCTTCCTCTTCATCCGGGGCGTCGCTGTCGTCGTCATCGTTATCGTGGTCGTTATCGTTGGCATCGTTGATGGCCGCAGCGCTTGAGGCAGCGGCGCGAGGGTCTTCCGATTGCTTCGCTTTATGCGGGGCTGCGGAAACTTTTTTTTCTTTCCGCGAAGACGGTGAAGCAGGTTGGTTAGGACTTGCCGGTGTTGTAGTTTGAGCGCTGCTGTGCTGCTGATTCGCAGTAGAGGATTCACCCATCGTCGTCGCTTGTGAGGCTTGCGGCGGATGGTTGTAGCGCTCTAATAAAGCGGCGACTCGAGCTTTTTCCTCCTGCGAATCGAAGGCATAAGCGGGCATCATTTTGACGGTGATGCGTTTTTGTCCAAGCGGCCAATCCACCTTCTCTGTATAAGCTTCGCGGTCAACCCAGGTGCGAAGCCAGTCGTTATAACCCTGCGGTACAAACTCGTCCGGCATATTCGCCGAAGCCGGAGCGAGAGGTTGAAAAACCCCGAAAACACGGGCGTTTCTGATCGTCCACGGCGTCAGCATCAGCGCGAAGCCAACAGAAAATATCGCGCCGCTGTATATCATTTGCGCGAAGCGTTGCAGCGCTGTGCGTTTGGTCAGGTCGTGCGGCGCTTGGTTGCAGGACAGGGAGGCGGCAGGCAATTGAGGCGTTGCTGCAGCGCTGCCGGATTGCTCAAGGGCGGCGGATTGCTGCGTGCGATTTTCGCCGGTGGTTTGAACTTTTAACGAAAGCGATTTTTCGGTGCGCCATTGACGGAAGCTTGCTTGCACTCCCAACACCACCAGCCAGACGCCTACGCCAGCGGCAAACAAACCGGCATCGGGACGCACCATAGTTGCCGCACCGGCGGCGACTCCTGCTGCCAGCCACCATAAAAATTTTGGTTTGGGTGTTGCCGACAAATGGGCGCGCGTGGCCGAAAGGGCGCAGCCCAACATCAGCATAGTGACCAGCACTTCGGTTAGCACCACCGCCGTATAGATTGCCGTGAAGGGACAGCACGCCATCAATCCCAAGGCGATGAACATGGCACGCTGCCGTCTTTTTTCCTCCCACGCCGGCGGCGACCACGCCAAGACCAGAAGGGCAACCAACCAGCAGCTCAGGGTGTCTAAACCACTTTGAACGATACGCGCCATGCGCTGATTGTCTTCACCGAAGGCGGCATAGACCAGCAGCAGAAACAGCGGATAACCGGGGACGCGATAGTACGTAGGCTGTAATGGTTCGTCTTCATCCTTTGAATACACTTGATGCTTCAAAGTATTTTTCGCCAGCCACGCATAACCGACCGTATCGCCAGGCGTGTCATTGGGGAAACCCAGGGCTAACCAGAAGCGAAAGCCCAACGCGCCTATGGTTAGAAGTAGAGCTATGCTAATCTTTTTTTTCATGCATTGGTGATGTATAGCATCGTGAAACAAAAAAATGATAAACCTTTAGCCTCCCGTTTGCATGGGGTTGGTGTGTCCGTATGAGCAAACAAAGAATTCATCCTGTATTTTTCGACCCCCAAAAAAAACGCTGGCCTAGATTGCGGCGCGGCGTTTATTTGACCGGCCTCTTTTTTACTGTAGCTTTTGGCGCGTTGATTCTCAGCGTCATCTTCAACCCGATTTTACCAAAACTGGGGTTGGGCAATCCGCCGAAAAAATATAAGCCCGCGCCGCCAACCTTTGCCTTGCCCGATAAACGCAAAGCGGAAATCCGCGAGGCCAAACAAAAGATAAAAGAAGAGACCAATCGGCGCAAAGCCGCTGTGCGCGAACTGGCCAACCAACCGCACAACGACAACGCCCCGCTCGCCGTGGCTTTCTATGTCAACTGGGATGAATCCTCGGCTACGTCGCTGCGCGAGAATGTGGAAAAGCGCGGCGTCCAACTCGATATGTTAATCATGGAGAGCCTACACCTGGAAGATGCCACGGGACAACTGACGATCAAAAACCGCGAGGCGCAAGAGGATGTTGCGGAGACCCAAAAACGCCTACAGGATACTTTTGATTTTATGCGCTCCCGCACGCCGCGCTGCCGCCTCAACGCGCTGGTCAACAACGCCCAGGATAATATCTGGCACAAAGACAGACTGCTGCCGATGTTGGCCAATCCGGAGGCGCGCAAAAATTGTATCGAGCAACTTTTTGATTATGTGCAGAGCCATCAATTCGATGGCGTCAGCATAGACTTTGAAAATCTGGAACCGTTGGCCAAAGAGCAACTCGTGCAATTTATGACCGAGTTGGCGGCACGCTTTCATCCGGCGGGGCTGGAGGTTTCCATCAATGTTCCGGTAGATGACGAAGCCTCTTTCGATTATCGCAAACTCGCCGAGGTGAGCGATTACGTTATCCTCATGGCTTACGACGAACACGATTCCACCGAGAAAGCCGACGGCGCGATTGCCGGACTGGATTGGTTTGAAAACGCGCTGCGGAAACATCAGGCCGATATACCTACGGATAAAACTATCGTCGCCATCGGCAACTATGCCTACGACTGGAAGATTGCCGACAGCAAAGGCCACAAGGTCAGCGAAGAAGCCAACCTCATGACCTTTGAAGACGCCGTGGTAAACATTGCCGACTCCTCTTATCCCAAAGCTTCCGACGACCCCGAAGATGTGGTCGAAGTGCAGATGGACGAAGAGAGTTTAAACCCTTATTACGAGTACGCCGATGATGATGACAACGTGCATCGCGTGTGGTTTCTGGATGCCATTACCGCCTTTAATGAAATGGCAGTGGCGCGCAATTATTCTACACGCGGCTTTGCCTTGTGGCGCTTGGGCAGCGAAGACCCGTCGTTGTGGACGTTTTTCGGCAAAGGCATTCAACCCAATAAAGCGTTGGCCGAATCGCTCTCCAGTTTTTCGTATGGCTACAATCTGGAGTACAAAGGCCAGGGCGACATCTTGAAAATCGCCGGGGAGCCGAGTCCTGGCGACCGCGCCATCACTTACGATGACAAGCGCGGCTTGATTACGCAGCAGAGCTACAAGGAATTTCCTTCGCCGTGGGTGATTGATCGTTTGGGCGGAAAACCGTATAAAGTTGCTCTCACTTTTGATGATGGCCCCGACTCGCAATACACCCCGAAGATTCTCGACATCCTCAAGCAGTATCAGGTGCACGCGACCTTTTTTGTCATCGGTCTTAATGGCGAATTGCAGCCCGATTTATTACGGCGCGAGTATGCTGAAGGTCACGACATCGGCAATCATACCTTTACTCATCCGAATATCTCCAGAATTTCCGAAACCCAATTCAAACTGGAATTGGGCGCTACGGACGTGATGCTGGAAAGCATTATAGGGCGGCGCTCGACGCTGTTTCGCCCGCCCTTTGCCGAAGACGCCGAACCGACGACGCCTGCCGAAATCACGCCGCTGCGCTTTATCAGCGACCGTGGTTATGTGGATGTCGGAATGTTGATAGACCCGCACGACTGGCGACAGCCCGAAGTCAGCACCGATGAGATCGTCAACAGTGCGATTGACGAAGCGATGAAGAAAGCCAGCACCGGCGATGGCAATGTGATCTTGCTGCACGATTCCGGCGGCGACCGCCACCGCACCCTAGAAGCTTTGCCGCGAATTATTGAAGGATTGTGGGCCAAAGGCTTCGAGTTGGTTTCGGTTTCGGAATTGATGGGCAAATCACGCGACGAAGTGATGCCGCCGGTTCCCGATGACGAGAAGTGGCGAATGCTGCCAACCCGCATAGCTTTTGCGGTCATCAACTTTGCCGCCCAGGCGCTGCATTATATGTTTTTAGCCGGAATCATTTTAGGCATCATCCGCTTGTTATTCATAGGCACGCTGGCCATCATCGAACATCGCCGCGAGCGCCACGCCGTTTATGCTGACGATTATCAACCGACTGTTGCGGTCATCGTTCCGGCCTTCAACGAAGAGAAAGTCATCACGCAAACCATCGCCTCGCTGCTGGCGTCGGACTTGCCCGGTTTTGAAATTGTCGTGGTGGATGATGGCTCGACCGACCGCACGGTTGAAGTGGTACGGCAAGCTTTCGCCCATGAGCCGCGAGTGCGCCTGTTTGCCAAAGCCAATGGTGGCAAACCCGAAGCGCTGAACTTTGGCGTTCTGCATACCGATGCCGAAATCGTCATCGCGCTGGATGCCGATACGGTCTTTGCTAAAGATACCATCAGCAAGCTGGTGCGCCATTTCGCCGACGACAAAATCGGCGCGGTGGCGGGCAATGCCAAAGTTGGCAATCGCATCAATCTGCTGACGCGCTGGCAGGCGCTGGAATACATCACCAGTCAAAATCTGGATCGTCGCGCTTTCAATGTGTTGAACTGCATCACGGTGGTGCCGGGTGCGGTCGGCGCGTGGCGGCGACAACTGGTGTTGGAAGCCGGTAGCTTTACGCATCTGACGCTGGCCGAAGATGCCGACTTGACGATGGCGATTTTGAAACGCGGCTATCGCGTCGCCTATGAAGATGAAGCCATTGCCTTGACGGAAGCCCCCGACACCGTGCGCGGTTTTCTCAAGCAGCGCTATCGCTGGATGTACGGAACCTTGCAGGCGGCCTGGAATCACAAGAACGCCTTGTTCAATCCGCGCTATGGAACTTTGGGCTTGGTGGCCTTGCCCAATATTTTTATCTTTCAGGTACTGTTCCCGTTGATCTCTCCGGCGATGGACTTATTGATGGTGTTGTCGCTGGCCAATGTGTTGTGGAATCGCTTTCAACATCCGACCGATTTTTCCGCCGACACTTTCTGGCGCGTGATGTTTTTTTACGCTCTGTTTCTGGCCATAGATTTTATCGCTGCGGCACTGGCCTTCGGGTTGGAGCGGACGGAAAATAAACGCCTGCTGGTGTGGTTGTTTTTACAGCGCTTTTTCTACCGGCAGTTGATGTATTACGTCGCCATCAAAGCGACCTTTGCTTCGCTGCGCGGCATCGCGGTCGGCTGGAACAAACTGGAACGCAAGGCCACCGTCAAGACTTGATAGAAGGCAACGGCCACCGGGCTTGCAACCAAAATGGCGGTGCGGCGCGGCGACGGAAAAAAATTGCCGCCGCGCCGCACGCCTGGTCAGGCGGTTGGTCAACCGCGCTGACCGGCACAGGCGAATCGGTTACCACATCATGGAAAACGGTTTTGCGAGTGCAACAACGGATCGCTGTCGCGCCGTTAGCGGCTTGGCAATCACCCATCATCGCACTCAATCAAACCGCGCATGGTGTGCTAAACGAATCAGCCTTCCATACGGGTACGACTGAGCAGGTTTTCGATTTTGCTCACAAAGATATTTTTGGCGAACGGCTTGACCAGATAATCATCCGCTTGATTGCGTAGCGCCTGACTGTTGGCGTCCAGTCCATCGTGAGCCGAAATCAACAGAATCGGCACCGGCAGTTGTTCGGTCTTGATGTGCCGGGTCAATTCGAGGCCGTTGATGCCCGGCACATGAATATCGCTGATTACCAAATCCCAATTGCCATCCTGTATGGACTTCAATCCCGCCTGGCCGTTTTCAACAATCGTGACGTTGAAGTTGCCGGTGACTTCAATCCAGCGCTTCAACAGTTTGGATTGTGATTGATTATCTTCGATGAGAAGAATGTTGCAAGCCGGGGTTAAGATCGCTTCATAGTTGACATCCCGATTGCTTTCCATGTTGACTTCCATAATGTTACCTGCCTTTTTCCTAAATAAAATTTGTTCTGTCTCAGGCGCTCAAGCGGCGTCTATCGCAGAGGTTGTATTCTTTCAATTTCCTGTAGAAGGTGGTTCTACCGATGCCCAGGCGACGAATGACTTCCGACATATTGTCGCCGCATTGTTTGATAGCTTCTTCGATAGCCAGACGTTCCAACTCTTCAAGATTGAAGGTCGGAAATTTCAACGGCGCGCCGGGAGTTGCAGTGATCGGCATGGCGTAGGGAATCGGAAACGGGGTTTCGCCTGCCGCTCTGCCCTCGTGGTTGGGCAGCCGGTTGCCGATGGCTTCGAGGCGTATGGAGCGCTCCTGGCTGGACAAGTTCACGACGTTGTTCTGGAAGAGGCGGCTCGGCAGATCGCTTGGTAAAATGTTCTCGCCGGTTGCCGTAACAAAGGCGCGCTGCATGGAATTCTGCAACTCGCGCACATTGCCAGGCCACGCATAATTCATCAGCAAGTCAATGGCTTCAGTTGAAAGAAAAAATTGCTTGCCGCCGTACTGCGCGCTCAAGGTTTGCAGAAAATTCTGCGCCAGCAGCAAGATGTCTTCGCGGCGCTCGCGCAGCGGCGGCAATTCCAACTCGAATACCGCGATGCGAAAATAGAGGTCATCGCGAAAGCGTCCGGCCTTAACTTCGTCGGCGAGATTTCTGTGGGTGGCGGCGACCAGGCGAAAATCGGAACGCAATTCCGTAGAGCCGCCCAGCCGTTGATAACTTTTTTCTTGCAGGACGCGCAGCAATTTGGCCTGCAATCCCAAACTCAATTCGGCGACTTCATCTAAAAACAAAGTGCCGCCATCGGCCTGTTCAAATTTGCCCAAGCGCCGATTGAGGGCTCCGGTAAACGAGCCGCGCTCGTGACCGAAGAGTTCGGATTCCTGCAAGGCTTCAGGAATGGCGGCGCAGTTCAACGCGATAAAAGCATTTTTGGCGCGTCCGCTGTTGCTGTGAATGGCGCGGGCGATCAACTCTTTGCCGGTGCCGCTTTCGCCATGCACCAGAACCGTGATGTCGCTGGTGGCAACTTGATCCACCTGCCGATAAATGCGCTTCATAGCCGGAGAGTTGCCGATAATGCCGGGATAGCCGATGCCGCCCACTTCGCGTTCGAGTTGCGCCAGACGCAGCGACATCTGGTAATGCTCGACGGCGTTCTTGATGGTGGTAACCAGTTTGGTGCGGTCCACCGGCTTGACCAGATAATCATAAGAACCAAGCTGCATGGCGGTGACCACGGTATCTATAGAGGTATTGGCGGTCAAAATAATGACGGGTAAATGACGATGAAGCTCTTTAATTTTTTGTAAGACTTCGAGGCCGCCCAGACTGGGCAAAGTTAAATCCAGACAGACCACCGAAGGCAATACGCTGCCCAAACCGGCCAAGCAGGATTCGCCATCACCGAATACTTCAACCTTATATCCGGCAAGCTCAACCCAGCGTTTGACCAGCAGGCAGAAGGTACTGTCATCATCAACCAGAATAACGGTTCCCTGTTTTACATCTTGATTTTGCATACTTCGTGAGAGCGTTACGGGACTAAGGTGTGGATGAGGTGTGATGAAAAATTATGTGGCCTTGTGCAGTGCGAGTTCATTATGAGGCAAGCGGAAAAACAGTCAATACAAAAAACTCACTTCAGCGAATTTTTTTTCTGCGAAGCGGCAAAACGAGGCGCACCAACCTTGCCAATCCCCCCGATGGCAGTCAGTGGATGCTTAAAGTCCAGCCTACGCAACGCTGTCAACGATAAATGAATCCCCCTGATGGCAATCGGGGGATAGTTAAAGTCCAGCCTTGCCCGAGGCTCAAGGCTGGACTTTAACTATCCCCCAACTGCCGTTGGGGGATTGTTAAAAAACTTTGCTTGCCTGTGGTGTAGGCTGGACTTTAAGTATCCCCAACGGCAGTTGGGGGGATTGCAAAAAACTTTGCTTGCCTGTGGTGTAGGCTGGACTTTAAGTATCCCCCAACTGCCGTTGGGGGGATTGAAAAAATCTTTAATAAAAGTCTTCCCCAAAAGCGAAACTGTGTACATGATAAGGCGATGAAGAACCGCTGCCGTGTTGATTGGCAGTCCGACCGTTCTTCCCTGCACTAGGCCACCACATATTTTCAGGATACCCAACGGAAGGGTTGCACATGGAAACCTCTGTCAAAAAAAAGATGTGGATAGGCTTTGGCCTCTATCTGGTCTTGTTCTTTTTCATGACGCTGATGCTGTTTGTGAATTTGTCGGTCACTTTCTTTGACAGCATTGCCTTATTGGGCGCTGCCGCCTTCGTGCTGTTCGTCCTGTTTGTTGCCTATCGCTGGACGATCAACGATCTGCGCGAGCGTCAGGAAGTCGAAGCCGATTTGCGCGAGAGCGAAGAGCGCCATCGGGATATGTTAGAGAACGCCAGCGATTTGATTCAGAGCGTGACGCCGGGCGGCAAATTTCTTTATGTCAATCAGGCGTGGCTGAAAGCTCTGGGCTACAAGGCCACAGAACTCGCCGCCCTGTCGTTGTTCGACATTCTTCATCCCGACTGCAAAGATGATTGTCTGCGTACTCTCAAAACCCTGATGGCGGGCAAAAAGAGCGGCTTGGAAGAAGCCTCTTTGGTAACCAAATCCGGCAAGACCATCATTGTCGAAGGCACGATGAATTGCAGTTTCCGCAACGGCAAACCCATTGCCATCCGCGCCATCTTTCGCGATGTGACGCAGCGCAAGATTGCCGAAAAAGCCCTCGTCGAAAGCGAAAAACGCTACCGCGAATTGGTGACCAAAAGCAAAGGATTAATCTGCATACACGATTTACAAGGCAAATTGCTCTCCTTCAATCCGGCGGCGGCCAATAGCCTGGGCTATGATCGGGAAGAACTGACGGGCAAAAAAATGACCGACCTGCTGCACCCTTCGGTGCGGCATTTATGGGCTGACTATCTGCAACGCATACAGAAAGAGAAGAGCGTCAGCGGTTATTTAATTGTGGTCACCAGAAGAGGGCAGCAGCGCATATGGGTGTACAGCAACTCGTTGTATGAAGAGCCGGGGAAGCCACCTTATGTGGTGGGTCACGCTCAGGATTTGACCGAGTTTCGTGACTCCGAAGCCTTGAATCATCGTTTGAAATCCATCGTCGAAGCGACCACCGACTTTGTTATCACGGCCACTCCTGAAGGCCAGTTGTTATACGCCAACGCCGCCATGAAAAAAGCCTTGGGAATCGGCGACGATGAAGATTTAAAGCATCGGCAGTTCAGCGATTTTCTGGGACGCGAGGCTGCCGCCGTACTGCAAAAAGAGGCCATCCCGCAAGCCATCACGCAAGGCGTATGGAGCGGCGAAAGCCGATTGCGTACCGCCAATGGCCAAGCGTTGCCGATCTCGCAAGTCGTCATCGCCCATAAATCGCGCAGCGACGATGTACGCTATATTTCTTGGGTGGCGCGTGACCTCAGCGCACAGAAGGCCATACAGAATCGCCTGCACGCGCAAGAGGCCATCACCCAGACTATGGCCAAAGCCGTTTCCTTGAGTGAAGCGATTCCCCAAGTGCTGGAAACCATCTGCAAAACCTTGCATTGGAAAGTCGGCGCGTTCTGGAAATTGAATCGTCAGACTGCGGCCTTGGAGTGCAGGGCTTTTTGGAGCGATGTGGAGTTGCCGATAGCAGAGTTTGCCACCGTGACGCGGGCCGCCGTATTGCCTTTGGGCGAAGGCTTGCCGGGGCGCGTGCTGGCGGGCGGCAAACCCCTGTGGATAGATGATGTCAAAGATACGCATTTCTTTACGCGAGCATCAGAGGCGGCCAAGGCCAATCTGCACAATGCTTTTGCCTTCCCGATTTTTCTGGGCGAGGTGCCCTTGGGAGTGGTCGAGTTTTTCTGCACGCAGGTGCGTCCTCCCGATTTTGAGTTGTTCAATTTGATGACCAGCATCGGCAGTCAAATCGGCCAGTTTATCGAACGCAAACACGCCGAAGATGCGATGCGCGAAAGCGAAGCCCGCAAGAGCGCGATTCTGCAATCGGCGCTCGATTGCATCATCACCATTGACCACGAAGGCAAGGTCGTGGAATTCAATCCCGCCGCCGAAACTACTTTTGGCTATCGCTGCGAGCAGATCGTCGGCAAACTTTTTGTCGAGTTGATGGCGCAACACGCCATGACATTCGAGCAGCGCTTGTTGCTCGATCCCTATTTCGCGGCGGGCGATCAACAGGCGACCGGCAGACGCATAGAAGTCATCGCCCTGCGCGCCGATGGCAGCGAGTTTCCCGCCGACTTGGCGATTGCGCCTATTGCCACGGATGGCGCGCCCATGTTCACCGCTTTTCTGCGCGACATCAGCGACTCGAAACACAGCCAGAAGGCGTTGCAACAGAGCAATGATTTGTTGAAGGCGTTGAGCCGAGCGCAGAGCGAATTTCTGACCGAAGTGCAACCGCCGGTTTTGTTCAGCAAGCTGCTCGAAGATTTACTGGTGCTGACGCGCAGCCGCTATGGTTGCCTCAGCGAAATTGTGCGCGGCGACCACCACGAATCGGGTTTGCAAACGCTTGCTACCGTCAGTCGGGATTGGGACGCGCAGACTTGTGAAGTCTATGATGCCGATATGCTGACCGACAAGACCATGCAAATTCTCCAGACGCGCTTTCAGGAATTGCTGAAGCCTAGACCGCTGCCGGGTGAAAAACTTTCCCCCTTGGTAAGCCCGGTGGCTGAATTTATCCGAGGCGCTTTGGAATTCAGAGCGGTGCTGGCGTTGCCGATTTATTGCGGCGACGAGATGATAGGGATGTTGGGCTTGGCCGACCGCGCCGACGGTTTCGATGATGCGCTGTTGGAATTTTTACAGCCCTTCACAGCGGCCTGCGGCAATCTGTTGCAGGCTTATCGCAACGAGCAGAAACGCAAACAGGCCGAGCAGGAAGTGGCGACCTTGTCGCTGGTCGCCAGCAAGACGGACAATGCAGTGTTGATTACCAATCATCGGCAGCAAATCGAGTGGGTCAACGATGCCTTTACGCGGATGACCGGCTATAGCTTGGAAGAGATGCGCGGCAGAATGCCGCGAGAGATTTTAATCGGCCCGGATGCCGACAGCGAAACCTTGAGGCACTTGGATGAGGCGCTACAGGCAAAGATTAATTTTACTGTAGAAATTCTGCAATATCGGAAAAATGGCGAGCCGCATTGGGTCTCTATGAATATCTCTCCGGTCTTGAACGAAGCCGGGGAGGTGCTACAGTTTATCGCCGTGCAGACCGAAATTACGGAGCGCATGAATAAAGAGGAAGCCTTATGTCAAGCGATGGTCGCCGCCGAGGCCGCCAGCGTTGCCAAGAGCCAGTTCCTCGCCGTGATGAGCCACGAAATTCGCACTCCTTTGAATGCCATCATCGGCATGACCGATTTAGCCTTGCATACCAAACTGACGCCAGAACAGTATGAATATTTGAAGACCGTGCAAACCAACTCCGAAGCGCTGCTCTATCTGATTAACGACATTTTGGATTTTTCCAAGATCGAAGGCGGACAAATGGACCTAGATAAACTCGCCTTTAATCCCGCAGAGATTGTCGAAGGAGTGGCGGAAATGTTGAGCGTGCGCGCCGTCTCCAAGCGCCTCGAATTGGTCTGCAATATCGGTGACGCCTTGCCCTTGCGGGTGCTGGGCGATCCCAATCGCTTCCGCCAGATACTCTTGAATCTGGTCGGCAACGCGCTCAAATTTACAGAGGTCGGCGAAGTCGTCATTACCCTAGAGGCGTTGGAATCGGCGGACGCTGAAACCGTTGAATTGGCCATTACGGTTGCCGACACCGGCATCGGCATCGCTGCACAGCATAGGGATAAAGTCTTCGAGAAATTTTATCAGGCCGACAATTCGACGACGCGCAAATACGGCGGCTCCGGGTTGGGCTTGAGCATTTCCAAATTGCTGGCCGAAAAACTGAACGGGCGTTTGTGGTTTGACAGCGAAGGCGGCAAAGGCAGCACATTTTATTGTCGCCTGCCTTTTGCCCTCGTCGAAGGCTGCGAAGCGTCAGGCAAAGTTGAAGCGTTTTGCGACTATCGCGCACTGGTCGTGGATGATAATTCCAGCAGCCTGACGCAACTGACGCGCCTGCTGCAAGCTTTGGGATTGACCGTCGCCAGTGCGCGCCGAGGCTCACAGGCGTTAGAAATGTTGCAGGCTGAAGGGGCGGCCTATGACGTGATTCTGCTGGATAAAGTAATGCCCGGTATGGATGGCGTCGAGCTTGCCCGAACGCTTCGTCGGCTGCCTAACTATGCTCATACGCGACTGATCTTGATGTCGCCTCTGGGTATGGAAGACGCCGCGTTGATGCAGGAATTACATATTGGCGAACCGTTGAGCAAGCCGGTATTGAAAGCGCGTTTGCAGCAGGCGTTGACACAAGCGCTGCCGACCCGGAAAGCGCCGCCTGCGCCGCCTGCGACCATCGTCGAAGCCGCGCCGAAAAATCAATTGCACGCCGAACCGCATCGTTACGCGATTCTGGTAGTCGAAGACAATCCCGCCAATCAACATCTTGCACGCCGCATTTTGGAGAGCGCCGGTTACGCGGTCGAGATTGCCGAAAACGGCAAGCTGGCGGTCGAATACAGCCGCGAGCGGATTTATGATTTGATTCTCATGGATATTCAAATGCCCTTGATGGATGGCATCACCGCCACCGCCGAGATTCGCAAAATGGAGAAGCAGCGCCATCAGCGCCCGACGCCCATCGTCGCTTTGACGGCGCACGCCATCGAAGGCTACCGCGAAAAATGTATCGAAAATGGCATGAATGAATATCTCTCCAAACCGGTCAATCGCAAGTTATTGCTCAACATCGTCAACCAGTGGTTGGACAAACGCCCTGTGGTGTTGATTGTGGATGATTCAGCGCCCAGTCACATCCTGATTAAAAACTATTTGAAAGAGGCCGAATATCAACTCTTCTTCGCGCACAACGGCCAACAGGGGTTGGAGTTTCTGAAACGTCATTGGGTGTCGCTGGTGTTGCTGGATATGGAAATGCCGGTGCTGAATGGCTATGCGACGGCCACCGCCATACGTCAGTTGGGCGGCTTCGAGCAGTTGCCGGTGATTGCCATGACCGGTCACGATGGCCTCGAAGAAAAGCAGAAATGTTTGGCCAGCGGCTGCTCCGATTATGTGGCCAAGCCTCTACGCAAACAGAATATTCTGGAAGTGATTGATCGCAATTTGCGCGCCGCCTGCGTGCCAGCGCCGTTGCCACAGGCCGACATCAAGGCCGTAGAGAAGGCCGACATCGCGGCAACCGTGCAAGTTGAAATGCCAATCTGCGAACCCTTGGCCGAGACCGTCGAGCCAGTTGCCGCCGCCGAGGTTTGCGTCTATGTGGACGAAGACATCGCCGATCTGGTGCCAGAGTTTTTGGAAGGTCGCCGCGATGATGTGCAGAAGATCAGGGCGATGATTGAGGAGCATAATTATTCGGTCCTCTACACGCTGGGACACGATATGAAAGGCTGCGGCATGGGCTACGGCTTTGAAGAGATTTCGCTGATTGGCAAACACATCGAAGCCGCCGCCAAAGAGCAGAACGCGCCGGAAATTCTGCTCTGGAATAACAAACTCGCGGACTATTTGAACGCCGTCAAAGTGATGACCCGATAACGCATCGCCTGATCGTAGGTATGCGTGACCGCCGTTAAGCTCGACTTTGTACAATTTCAGATTGAACAACACTAATCAAGGGCTGACGTTGCGGTGCGCGCTTGGAATGATTGAACCTCACCTCAACAAGCTGAGGTTCAATCATTCCAAGGGTTGAAAAAGCCAATGAAATCAGGCTGCTTCGCCACTAAAAAATCTACCAATGGAGAGCCGAGGCAGTGAGGCAATTCATCTGAATCCCCCCAACGGGAGCCGAGGCGGTTTGGCCATTCGTCTGAATCCCCCCAACGGCAGTTGGGGGATGGTTAAAGTCCAGCCTACACACCAAGCAAGCAAAGTGCAAGGTTGGACTTTAACCATCCCCCGATTTCCATCGGGGGGATTCGTTTCTCGTTGGCGGTGTTTCGTAGGTTGGACTTTAACTATCCCCCGATTGCCATCGGGGGGATTAGTAGATGTTGCGCGGCGTTTTGTAGGTTGGGCTTTAAGCATCCCCCGATTGCCATCGGGGGGATTGGCAAGACTGGTTCGCCTCTGAAAATGTACAAAGTCGAGTTCAGGATGGTGGATGAAATCAAGTGCAAGACTTGAGTGATTTTCCCATGCCCTGTACGGGCGACCACCGCAGGGTCGCCCGTACAGGGTTGCGCTTGATTTCATCCGCATTGCGAATTCAGGCGAACAAGTAGGTACGCGCTTCCAGTAAGCGAAATCGCCAAACTCCTTGCCTGATTTTTGACCAAGAGATTTTCTGGAACGCCATAGAATGCGCCGCTGTTTTTCACGCCGACTCGCGCCATTGCCAATCATCAGGCGAAAGTCACACAGTTGACAGCCCTGCGCTTGCGGCATAGCATTCACCTTCAAACCTGCTGATTCACAACGCGACTTGTTTGCCGTGTGAGCGGCACTCGTTATGATATTTTTTTGGAGAAATGATTATGGCAACCATTCGCCCGTTTCGCGCTCTGCTTCCACGTCCCGACCAGGCCGCGCAAGTTTCCGCTGTGCCTTACGATGTCGTCAATACGGCGGAAGCCCGTGCGCTGGCCGCTAACAATCCGTTGAGTTTTCTGCGCGTTTCGCGCCCCGAACTCGAACTTGTGGATGACATCAATCCCTATGCCGATGCGGTCTATGAAAGAGCCGTAACCAATTTCGAGAAATTGAAAACCGCCGCGCCGCTCGTCGTTGAAGAAACTCCCAGCCTCTATGTTTATCGTTTGCAAATGGGCAAGCACGCGCAAACCGGCATCGCCGCCTGTTGTGCGCTTGACGACTATGACAACGACACCATTCGCAAACACGAACGCACGCGCAAAGATAAAGAGGACGACCGCACTCGCCACATGATTTCATTGCGAGCGCAAACTGGGCCGGTGTTTCTGACCTATCGCGGACGCGACGACCTCAACCGCCTGGTTGACGACAGCAAAGAGGCGAACGCACTTTTTGATTTCACGGCTCCGGATGGCGTCAAACACACTATCTGGCGTATGACGGATGCCGCCACTCAAGCGGTTGTGCAAGCTTTCGGAGCCGTGCCGCTGCTCTACATTGCCGACGGTCATCATCGCGCCGCCAGCGCCAGCCGCGCCCGCGCCACCTTGCGCGAACAAAATCCTCATCACAGCGGCGACGAAGAGTACAACTATTTTCTAACCGTGTTGTTCCCCGCCGAGCAGTTGCAAATTCTGCCGTACAACCGGCTGGTGAAAGATTTGCACGGCCTCAGCGAAGGCCAGTTCCTCGACGCTTTGGTAAAAGATTTTGTGGTCATCGAACCGGGCTATAATCGGCCTGTGCATAAAGGCGAAATCTGTATGTACATCGGCGCGAGGTGGATAACCATACGACCCGAAGTGGTGGATAAGGATGACCCTATACGGGCGCTCGATGTCAGCGTTTTGCAGGAATATGTGTTGGACTCTGTGTTGGGCATCAAAGATGTTCGCACCGACAAGCGCATAGATTTTGTCGGCGGCATACGCGGCACCGAGGCGTTGGAAAAAGCGGTCAATGAAGGCCGCGCCGCCGCAGGCTTTTCGCTTTATCCGGTGTCGCTCGATGAATTGATTGCGGTGTCGGATGCCAATCAAATCATGCCGCCCAAATCTACCTGGTTCGAGCCAAAGCTGCGCGATGGCTTGTTGAGTCATTTGATTTAGTTCTTGGTTACTGGTTACTGGTTACTGGTTACTGGTGATTTGTGATTTGTGATTTGCGGATGGCAAGTAACCAGTAACCAGTAACCAGTAACCAGTAACCAGTAACCAGTAACTCCCCGTGAGGTAAAAATGAAAGTTCTCATCGCCGATAAATTTGAAGGCAGCGGCATAGACGCTTTGAAGCAGGCCAATTGTGAAGTCGTTTATGAACCCGATGCCAAAGACGACGCCTTGTTACAAGCCATCGAATCTTCACAAGCTGATGTGCTGGTGGTGCGCGGCACGGTGGTCAGTGGCGCGATGCTAGAAGCCGGGCGCTTGAGTTTAGTGGTGCGCGCCGGAGCCGGTTACAACAACATAGATGTGAAGACCGCTTCGGCACGCGGCATCTACGTTGCCAATTGCCCCGGCAAAAATGCTATAGCCGTGGCCGAACTCGCCTTCGCTTTGATGCTGGCGCTGGATAGAAGAATCCCGCACAACACCCACGACCTCAAACAAGGCCGCTGGAACAAGAAAGAATACAGCAAGGCGAAAGGCTTATACGGCGCGACGCTGGGACTGATTGGCACTGGGCAAATCGGCCAGGAAGTCATCAAACGCGCTCACGGTTTCGGCCTGAAGGTGATCGCGTGGAGTCGTTCGTTGACGCCGGGGCGCGCGAAAGAATTAGGCGTTGAGCGCAAAGATTCGCCACTCGAAATTGCCGCCGCCGCCGACCTCATCAGCGTTCACGTCGCCCTCAAAGATGAAACTCGCGGCCTGATTGACGCAGCGTTTTTCAAGGCGATGAAAGACGGTGCTTTTTTCATCAACACCGCACGCGCCGAAGTGGTTGACCAGGCAGCGCTCGAACACGCCATCAAAGAAAAAGGCATACGCGCCGGATTGGATGTTTTCGTGGGCGAACCGGCGGGCGGCACCGGCATAGTCGAGGCCGATATTTTTCACCTCGATGGAGTTATCGGCACGCATCACATCGGCGCTTCAACCGATCAGGCGCAACAGGCCATCGCCCATGAAACCGTGCGCGTCATCACCGAATACAAAGACCAGGGGCGCGCTCCGAATGTCGTCAATCTGGCAAAGAAAACTCCGGCTACGCATATGTTGGTGGTTCGTCATTTCGACCGCGTAGGCGTGCTGGCCAGCGTCTTCGATCAATTGAAAGAAGCCGGCATCAATGTTCAGGAGACCGAAAACATCGTCTTTGAAGGAGCCGTCGCAGCCGTCGCCCGCATACATCTTGACCAAGCGGCAAGCGAGGCAACCGTGGCGGCGATTCAAACGAAGTCCCGTGATATTATCGAAGTCAGTTTATTGAAGCTCTAACCAATCTTGAAAGGAGAGGGAGTCATGACCGAACGGATTTTTAACTTTTCCGCAGGCCCCGCCGTTTTACCTTTAGCGGTACTCGAAGAAGTGCAGCGTGATTTGCTCGCGCTGCCGGGCGTCGGAATGTCCATTATGGAAATCAGCCATCGCTCGAAAACTTTTGATGAAATCATCGTCAATGCCGAAAGCAACATTCGTCAATTGGCCAACGTGCCGGACAATTATCGCGTACTGTTTTTACAGGGCGGCGCGTCGCTGCAATTTTCTATGGTTCCTATGAACCTCCTGCCCGCCAACGGCAAAGCCGATTACATCATCACTGGCGGGTGGTCGAAAAAGGCTATGAAAGAGGCGCAAAAATGCGGTCAAGTCAACGTCGCCGCCTCAACCGAAAGCGAAAAATTCACCCGCATTCCTACGCCCGATGAACTACGACTTGACCCCGAAGCGGCTTATGTTCACTACACCACGAACAACACTTTGTACGGGACGCAGTGGCAACAGACGCCCACAGTCGGCAACGTGGCGTTGGTGGCCGATGCCTCTTCAGATATTTTCAGCCGCCCGCTAGAGGTGCAAAAACATGGATTGATTTATGCAGGGGCGCAGAAAAATCTGGCTCCGGCAGGCGTCACCTTGGTTATCATCCGTGAGGATTTGCTGGCGCGTTCGCCGCAGGGTATGCACACCATGCTTGATTACAACACCCACGTCAAAGAGCGTTCGTTGTACAACACGCCGCCGGTCTTTTCGATTTACGTGATGGGGTTGGTGTTGAAATGGCTGCTGGCCGAAGGCGGTCTTGCGACGATGGCGCAACGCAATGAAGCGAAAGCCGCGTTGTTGTATGCCGCGATTGATGCGACCGAATTTTATCGTCCGCACGCTGTTGCCGACAGCCGTTCGCGTATGAATGTGACGTTCCGTTTGCCCAGCGAGGAATTGGAAAAACAGTTTGTCGCCCAAGCTACGAAAGCCGGACTGGACGGCTTGAAAGGGCATCGCTCGGTGGGCGGCATACGCGCTTCGATTTATAACGCCTTCCCGCAAACCGGCGTCGAAGCACTGGTGTCATTCATGCAGGAGTTCGAGCGTACCAATGGTTGATCGGTTTCTTGCAAGGGAAACGGAAAAAAATAGCATAGCGTCGAGCAGCGGTCTCTGGCCGCTGGACTTGCGGTCAGAGACCGCTGCTCAACGGGAATTTGGGATTATATTTTCTTCCCCTTCCCCAAGTTCAGAGGAGGAGTGTGGACAAGGATGTCCGCGCTTCTCCTCTGGCGCGAAAAAAGTTTTCTGCGTCGGCAAGCGGTCATTCATTTTTGTGGTCAATCACTTTGATGATGGCAAGCGAATCTATCTATAAGGATTCAATTTTAAGGGTGGAAGTTTCGCTTTGCCCACTTTACAAAACCGTCAGCCATTGACTATCCTAAAGCCTCCTAACGATTTTGTTGCCGTATCATCCGAACCTATTTCGATTCGGGATCACGAACACATTGGGGAATCAGCCTTGGGTGAAGACTTCAAATCGAATTCCGGCGAAGCGATCAAGCGCAACTATTCGAGTGAACAGGTAGCGGCGTTTCAACGAGAACTGCGCGCTCTGCTCGACCAGATTGCCGCAGCGCAAACGCATTATGAAGTGTTGGGCGTTGACCCGCTGTCCACCACCGGAGAGATCAAGCTGGCTTACACCAGAGCCTCGGCGCTGCTCAATCCTGCCTATTACGATTTGAATTTGCCGCAACCCGCTGAATGGTTGTTCGCCATAGACAGCGCCTTTGAAAAAGTCTCCACCGCTTTTTCGGTGCTGGTGAATTTTTCGCGGCGCGCCGAGTATGACGATTCGCTGTTTGAACGCGAAGAAACGACTACGGAAGAACCGCAAACGCCGACACAGGATGAAGCCCCCGAAGCTGTGAATCATCGTCGTCATCAGCGCTTTGAATTGTCTTTGCCGGTGCGCGTCAGCGGCTACAGTCAAGGCGGCGGCAAATGGCAGGAGATGACGCAATCGGTAGATGTCAGCGTGTCCGGCACGCAGTTGCCGCTCAGTATGCCGGTGCGCGGCGGCATGATTTTAAGCCTTTCGATGCCGATGCCAGCAACGCTCAGAAGTCACGGCTTTTTTGAAAGCACCTATGATGTTTATGCCATCGTGCGCCGAGTGACGCACCGCGATAATCAGGTGAGTCTGGTGGGGCTGGAATTTTTAGGCGAACAACCACCCGCCGCCTATTTTGAAAAGCCCTGGGGCATTTTTCAAAGCGAATCCATTTCCAGCAGCGAGCGCCGCAAAGCGCCGCGTCGTCGCAAGAGTCAATTGATTAACCTGGAATACTTGGACGCCGACAAACATTTGATTGCCCGCGAAGTCGGCACCACCGAAGATGTCAGCGAACTGGGGATGCGCGTGTGCGTTTCGCATCCGCCCAGCAAATTTTCTCTAGTCAAGGTCTATGTCACCAAAGGCGGCGTCGAAAAACTGGCCACCCTGGTCACCCGCTTCGTCGGCAAAGACGGCATCGAACGACTCGGCCTGCGCTTCGTTGACCCAACAGAAAAGCATTAACCAACCGAGCAGCGTTAAAAAAGTAATAATGCGAATCAAGAGTTGAAATCAGCAATAAAGAATCAACGATTTACAGGCGACATCTGGGCAAAACCCCAAAAGCTGTGTTTATAAATCCTTTGATTTCAACACGGACAATTTTCAACTCTTGATTCGCATTAATACTGAAGGATGAGAGAGCGCGCCTTTGATGCACTCCGCAGAAGCGACCTGTCTATAGAAGTGCGAACAAGATATTCTCTAAGTAGGTTTGCGTATATCTTTTGAAAAAAAATCATTAAAAAGCCTGAAAAATGAGGGTTTTTGTGATTATTTGTATCTACCCAGCCGGTTTGAAAATTGCCGGTCGCTTAGTTTTTGCGCCGTCGGCGCACAGGAGAATAGCTTGTAGTAACGCCACGGGAATTCGTTTTTGCGCCAAAGGCGCAGCGGAAATTAGCCCGTGGT